>CAZSYY010000009.1:0-53448 GCA_964611375.1 uncultured Phocaeicola sp.
TTTAGAAACAGCAAGAGGCCAACTTCAAAATCTCTTTTGAGTCGGCCTCTTTTTTCTTTCGGTAAGTCTGCGGGTAATATTTACATGAACAAAAATTGGGCCACCAGAATATTTATTGCCCATGATTCATTTCTGAATACAAAAAAATAATTACAAATTAACAAAATCCAATGAAATCCACTCTACGAATTACCTAATAATTGTTATTGTGCATCGGCAAAATTCAAAATAATTTTGCGACACAATCAAAAACAGTTAAATGGTTAGATATTGCATCTTATTATTGTTGGATACGTTAATATGTTTACACTCTGTTTCAGCACAAAAACGGGTAATATCACAAAAGGAAGTATTATTGTCAGGAAAAGTCGTTTCTACAGACAAGAGTATCATTGATTTTGCTACGGTTTGGCTGGAAGATACAAACTATGGTGGAACGACCGATGAAAGAGGAATTTATCATATAAAAGCTCCTGCTGGGACTTACATATTGACTGTATCCGCCATCGGATTCGAGACTTACAGAAAACAAATCACGCTTGTGGACAATGGAGAACGACGTGTGCGACAGACTGTCGTCCTTCGGCCTGAAGACCAAAAGTTAGACGAAGTGGTTGTAGTGGCCAATGGGGTAAGCCGGATACAGAAGTCGGCTTTTAATGCGGTTGCCTTGGATGCCACTGAGTTACACAATTCGACAAAGACCTTGAGTGATGCACTGGCACAACTTCCCGGTGTGAAATTGCGCGAGTCGGGAGGCGTGGGTTCGGATATGCAGTTAGTATTGGATGGATTTTCGGGCAAGCATGTGAAGGTATTTATCGATGGCATTCCCCAAGAAGGGGCTGGCACAGCATTCGATTTGAATAACATCCCCGTAAATTTTGCCGAGCGCATAGAAGTGTACAAGGGAGTTGTTCCGGTAGGATTCGGTACCGATGCTCTTGGAGGGGTCATCAACATTGTGACCAACAAGGAACGCCGCCACTGGTACGTGGATGCCTCATATTCTTATGGATCGTTCAACACACATAAGTCGTATGTCAACTTCGGGCAGACTTTCAAGAACGGACTGACGTATGAAATCAATGCATTTCAGAATTTTTCGGACAACGATTATTACATCGACAATTATATTACGGAGTTCGGTGAGGACGGCGTGACGGAAAACACCGACCGCAACAAGATTTACCATGTAAAGCGTTTCAACGACCAGTTCCATAACGAAGCGGTTCTGGGCAAGATAGGTGTGACGGACAAAAGCTGGGCAGACCGTCTGATGTTTGGCTTCTCCTGGTCGCAGTTCTACAAAGAAATACAGACTGGTGTGTATCAGTATATTGTCTTCGGAGAGAAGCATCGCAAAGGGCATTCGTTTGTCCCTTCGCTGGAATACAGCAAGCGTAATCTTTTCACCAAAGGATTGGATGTGATGCTGTCTGCCAACTACAACTACAACATCACGCAGAACATCGATACCGCTTCTTACAAATACAACTGGTTAGGCGAAAGCAAGTACACGGGAAGCCACGGCGAGCAGTCGTATCAGGATAACGAATCGAAAAATACCAACTGGAACGTTACATTTACGGCAAATTACCGCATCGGGCAAGCACATTCGTTCACGCTGAACCATGTGACGAGTACGTTCAAACGAACCACCCGTTCGTATGTGGACGGAAGTTCGTCAATCTCCGACTTCGACATACCAAAGATTACACGGAAAAACATTACCGGCCTGTCTTACCGACTTATGCCTACGGATAAATGGAATATATCAGCTTTCGGAAAATACTATAACCAGTACAACCAGGGACCTGTCTCGCAAAGCAGTGACGGAGTGGGAAACTACATAGAAATGACGCGCCACACCAATTCGTTCGGTTACGGTGCCGCAGGCACTTATTTCATCATCAAAGGGCTGCAGGCAAAGCTTTCCTACGAGAAAGCCATTCGTCTGCCTTCCACCGACGAACTGTTCGGTGACGAGGATTTGGAAGCGGGACGCACCGACCTTAATCCGGAAAAGAGCGACAACGTGAATTTCAACCTCAGCTACTCAGCACAATTCGGCAAGCATGCCCTGTATTTGGAAGGCGCCCTGATATACCGTTATACGAAGGATTACATCCGGCGCGGACTAAGCACTGTGAGTGGCATGAGCTACGGTATATACGAGAATCATGGACGGGTGAAGACAAAAGGATTCAACATCTCTGCACGCTACAATTATTCGCGGTGGCTTACCGTCGGGTGTACGTTCAACAATATCAATGCGCGTGACGATGAACGCTACCGTGCGGAAAGCACCCTGCAGGAAAGTGTCACATATAAGCAACGCATCCCGAACTTGCCATATACATATGCTAACTTCGATATGGGATTTACGTGGCACGACCTCTTTGCGGAAGGAAATGTGCTTACGGTTACCTATGACGGGTATTACCAGCATGAATTCCCGCTCTATTGGGAAGATTTGGGTGACCCGACTACGAAAAGCCGAGTGCCAAACCAGCTTTCGCACAATCTGAGTATCGGATACTCCATAAAGAACGGACGTTACAACATCTCTTTTGAGTGTAAGAACTTTACCGACGAAAAACTATATGACAACTTCAGTCTCCAAAAGGCAGGACGTGCCTTCTACGGCAAGTTCCGCGTGTATTTCGGAGGATGATAATAATCAACTTAATAATTTTACATTACACTTATGAAGAAAAACTACTTCTCATGGGCGCTCATGGCTGCCCTTTCTTTCGGCTGTACCTTTATGGCAGCCTGCAGTGATGACGATTCTGACAATAATGGTACGAATGATTCCGCAACCGGAACGCCAGGCGAAACCATTTCCCGTTTTGTTATTGTGGCGGATGCGGGAGATGCCTCTTATCTTGCTACATCCGAAACACTTGATGAAGGCACCCTCAGCATTTCAGGAAACGGGCTGGAGACCGAAAGCGGTGCCAACTGGATATTCTACAATGAAAGCTATCTATTCAACTTTCAGTACAATCAGGGCAACGCTGGTACCGGATTCTCCTACAAGCTCAATTCCTCGGGCACAATGTCGGAAGACAGGCAGTATACCTACAACCGCACTACCTCTTACGGTACGTGGGGTGACTACGTAATCACTTCGTCCACCAGTGCGGGTGACTCCGAGCAAGACGAAGATGGTAACTATGCTTACTACCTGTACTTCAACTACCTGAGCGTGTTGGACGGCAGTACGACCACCGGCAGCCGTATCGCAGAGAACTTTCTGGGCAATGGCGAGTACGTCACCTTCTCCGGTTTTGTAGAGGCTAACGGTTACTTGTACACCTCCGTGGTGCCTATGGGCATGAGCGTCTATGGAGTGAACACCTACCCGGAGTGTGTTTTGGACGAAGGTTATATAGCAACAGCCAGCGGAGGCAGCAACTCGGCTTCCTATTCCGCAGGCTCGGTTCCTTCCACACAGTATCCTGACTGTGCTTTCGTGGCCATCTACAGCGGCGACAACTTCGACGAAACTCCGGTTATTGCCAGCACGAACCAAATGGGTTTTGCCAGCGGACGCTACCGTTCGCAGTACTACCAGACCATCTGGGCAGCTGACAACGGTGACGTGTATGCGTTCTCTCCGGGATACGGACGTACCACAGACCCGGAGGTTACAGATAGCAATGGCAACACCTTCTACCGTGTACAGGGAAAATTGCCATCAAGCGTGATGCGCATCAAGGCGGGTGAAACGGAATTCGATTCCTCATACGGTGTGGTGAACCTTGAAGAATTGGGCAGCGGCAATCCCATGTTCCGCTGCTGGCACATCACCGAAGACTATTTCCTGCTCCAGATGTACAGCGAGGGAGCTGACAATATGAGCGGTACCACTGCACCACGCAACGAACTGGCGGTATTCAAGGGTGAAGAAGGTACGCTGACCGTAGTGACCGGCCTCCCCGATACTAATGTACTTTCCAGCTTTGGTGTTCCGTGCAGCGATAACGGTTATGCATATATTCCTGTTGTGACCACCGACGGAGCCTCTCCCACCATCTACCGCATCGATCCGGCTACAGGTTTCGCTACGGCAGGGCTGACAGTTACATCCGCTGACGAGATCAGTGCAGTGGGAAAACTTTCTACCACCGTAGAATGATACTTGCATCAGAAAAACATTTATAAATGTGATGAAGAAACTGTTCAGGAATATACATCTTTGGCTTTCGCTCCCGTTTGGCATTGTCATCAGTGTCATTTGCCTTTCGGGGGCAACGCTGGTGTTCGAAAGTGAAATCACCCAGGCTCTCCAGCGTACGCTTTATCGTGTAAACCCTCCTGTTGGGAAAGCCGTACAGTCTCCTTCCGAATTGGTGTCGCACATCTGTAGCCAGGTGCCCGACACATTGCATCTCACCTCGCTTCAGCTTTCTGGGGATCCGAATGGGACAGCCTTTGCTTCCTTCCGTGAGACAGGAAGGAAACAACTCAGCGTAAATCCTTATACTGGAGAAGTGTTGGGTTGGACGGAATCGTATCCGTTTTTCCAGACCATGCGCAAATTACACCGGTGGCTGATGAATCCGCCTGCATCGAGGGGAGAAAAGTCGGTAGGAAAGGTCATCGTAGGGATAACCACGCTGGTGTTAGTACCCATCCTGATCAGCGGCCTTGTAGTCTGGATACCGCGTACCCGTAAGGCACTGAAAGATCGTCTCCGCGTGTCGTGTTCCAAGGGATGGTTCCGCTTCTGGTATGACAGCCATGTGACCATAGGATTCTATTGTACTATTTTCCTGCTTGTTATGGCACTTACGGGACTTACATGGTCATTTGGCTGGTATCGTACGGCTGCCTATTCCCTCTTCGGAGGAGTAGAGTCTCCTGCCACACAAGCCTCTGCCCATACTTCCCGGCAGGACGGCGGTCATGAGAGGGGACGCAGAGCCGCATTTGACTATAATGTATGGGATAAGGTGGTATCCAACCTGCGGGAGAGCTATCCAGTGTATAAGTCATTGACATTGGGAGAACGTAACGTACAAATAGCTCCCGACCCGCATAGTACCATGCGTAAGGTTGATACCGTCATGTTCGATTCCCGCACAGGAGATATCAAGGACATCCGTCTGTATGCCGATACTCCCCGTTCGCAGACCCTGAGAGGATGGTTTTATGCCTTCCATACCGGCAGCTGGGGCGGTGTAGTGACAAAAATCCTTTATTTCATTGCCGCGATTTCCGGTGCCATCCTTCCCTGGAGCGGTTATTACTTGTGGTGGAGGCGTACACACAGAAAAGCACGTGGATAGGAATCAGAATTCCTCCACATACGAAAATTATCTAACAGGTTTCTGCCCGCACCGTTGTCTGAACAAACAGATTGCGGCTACGGGCAGGCTTTTTTTTACGTAGATTCATTTTAAAGAATAAAAGTAAGTAAGATTAGGCAAACTTTTACTACATTTGCGCACATTATATGAAAAAATGTGCAATTATAGATGGAAATCCAAGACAGCTTTATACAATTGATAGAACAAAGCATCCGCAAAAACTGGAATCTGGATGCTTTGACAGATTATAAAGGTGTTACTTTGCAATATCGCGATGTAGCCAGAAAGATAGAGAAAATACATATTCTGTTCAAACGTGCGGGAATCAAAAAAGGTGACAAGATTGCGCTGTGCGGACGGAACAGTGCAAACTGGACGGCGGCCTTTCTCGGGACAGTGACCTATGGAGCGGTGGCAGTGCCCATCCTGCATGAGTTTAAGGCAGACAACGTGCACCACGTTGTCAACCACTCTGAAGCACGAATGCTTTTTGTCGGCGATCAGGTATGGGAAAACTTTAACGAACACGCCATGCCCAATCTTGAAGGCATCATCGAACTGAAGAATTACGATCTGGTGGTATCACGTTCAAAACAGCTCACCTATGCACGCGAACACCTTAACGAGGAGTTCGGAAAAAAATATCCCTGCCGGTTCCGCGCGGAGCAAGTCTCATACCGCCGGGAGGATCCGGAAGAACTTGCTATAATCAACTACACCTCTGGCACGACCGGATACTCAAAGGGAGTGATGATTCCTTACAGGAGTATAGTTTCGAACATTGTACATATCGATTCTAAGGTTGGTCTACAGGCGGGCGACAGTATCGTGTCAATGTTACCGTTAGGACATATTTTCGGACTGGTGTTCGATTTCCTCTACGGAATTACCGTCGGAGCGCATCTGTGGTTCCTCACCCGTATGCCGAGCCCGAAAATCATCGCCGAATCGTTCTCCGTCATCCGCCCGCGCATCATAGCCTGCGTCCCACTTATTGTAGAAAAGATATTCAAGAAGAATATCCTCCCGCAAGTGGACAGCACGCTGGGCAAACTGCTGCTGAAAATACCTATTGTCAGCGACAAGATCAAAGACCAAATCCGCAAACAGGCCATGGAGGTATTCGGAGGAAACTTTATCGAGATTGTAATCGGAGGAGCACCTTTCAATGCGGAAGTAGAGGCATTCCTGCGTAAAATCAATTTTCCGTATACCATCGCATACGGCATGACGGAGTGCGCACCGCTCATCTGCCACAGCCGTTGGGATGAGATATCCTATACGTCATGCGGTAAAACGGTTTCCAACATGGAGACAAAGGTTGACTCGTCCGATCCGGAGAACATACCCGGAGAACTGCTGTGTCGGGGGATGAACGTAATGTTAGGGTACTACAAGAATCCTGGAGCCACCGAAAGCACGATAGACAAGGACGGATGGCTGCATACAGGCGACATGGCTATAAAGGATGCGGAAGGGAATATTTACATCAAAGGACGATGCAAGAACATGTTGCTTACGGCCTCCGGACAAAATATCTATCCGGAAGAGATTGAGGCGCGCCTGAATAATATGCCGTTTGTCAATGAATCGCTGGTTATCCTGAAAGAAAACAAGCTCGTGGCGCTCATCTATCCCGACAATGAAGAAGTGTTTGCGAAAAAACTGGACAAACACCAGTTGGAAGAAGCCATCGAGACAAACAGGGTGGAGCTGAACAAGCTGTTGCCGTCATATTCGCAGATTGCACACGTCAGACTTTATCCGGAAGAATTTGAAAAGACAGCTAAAAAGAGTATCAAACGGTTCTTATATCAATAGCGTATGTCTTCTTCGCATCCGCAACTTTTAGTGTACAGAGCATCCGCAGGTTCCGGAAAGACCTTTACCCTAGCAGTCCATTACATCAGTCTGCTTATAGAAGACCCGACAGCCTACCGCCGCATTCTGGCAGTCACATTCACCAACAAGGCTACTACGGAGATGAAGAAACGCATTCTGGAGCAGCTGTACGGAATAGCATCCGGCGACCCCGATTCGGAAAACTATCTGAAAGAAATACGGAAACACTCGTCAAAGACTGTTGAAGAAATCCGGAATGCAGCACAAAATGCGCTTGACAATATCATACATGACTACAGCCGTTTCCGGATTGAGACCATCGACTCTTTTTTTCAGTCGGTCATGAAAAGTTTGTCAAGGGAACTCGAAATAGGAACAAGCCTTAACATAGAACTGAACAACGGGGACGTACTTGATGATGCGGTGGATGCAATGACAGAAAAACTGACGCGACGCTCACCGCTTCTGGCATGGCTGCTGGAATACATTGAAGAACGGATTGCCGATGACAAGCACTGGAACGTATCACACGAAATCAAAAAATTCGGCTGGAACATCTTCAATGAAATCTACATAGAAAAAGGAGCTGCCTTACGGAAAAAGTTAACCGATCCGCACTTTATACCATCATACCGCAAAGAGCTGCAAGACATAAGAAAGGAAGCGCACAAACAGATGGCCGACATTAGTGCCCGCTTCACGGAGATCCTTCGGCAACACAATCTGCACCCAGACGATTTGAAGAACGGCAAGAACGGAATAGGAAGCTACTTCAGGAAATTGGCCGTCGGAACATTAGGTAATGAAATACGAAACGCCACTGTAGAGAGTTGCCTGGACAGTGAAACGAACTGGGCATCAAGGACCTCCCCTAACCGTGAGTTGATTGTTTCGCTGGCAGTGTCACATCTCATGCCATTGCTGGAAGAAGCAGAAGATATCCGCCGGAAAAACAGCACGATTGTCAACTCGTGCGAACTTTCGTTGAAATACCTGAACAATCTGAGGCTGCTGGCTGACATAGACAGGGAAGTTCGTTTGCAGAATGAGGAACATAACCGCTTCTTGCTCTCCGACACAAATGCACTGCTTCACGGTCTGATCAGCGAAGGGGACGCCTCTTTTGTATATGAAAAGATCGGGACATCACTTGATACCGTGATGATTGATGAGTTTCAGGACACATCACGTATGCAATGGGAAAACTTTCATATTCTTCTTGACGAATGTCTCTCACAAAAGGAAGGAAGTCTGATAGTCGGCGACATAAAACAGAGCATATACCGCTGGCGGAACGGCGACTGGAAAATTCTGGCCAACCTGACGGACGATTCGGGATTCCGCACAAAAGAATGCACGCTCGACACAAACTGGAGGAGCGAGACCAACATTGTACGGTTCAACAATGAAATCTTCAGGACTGCCTGCCGTCTGCTCGACATCAGATACACCAATGAAACTGGAAACTCATGCACCCAGCTCGTCAATGCCTACAGTGACATAGAACAGAAATGGGCAAAGAAGGAAGAAAAAGGATATGTAAAAATCTCCTTTCTGCCCGACAACAAGGAATATTCATATAAGGAGACCACACTGGCATGTCTTGCCGAAGAAGTTGACAGACTGATTGCACAAGGTCTGAAGACCAATGACATAGCCATTCTTGTACGCAAGAACAGGATGATCTCCACCATTGCCGATTATTTTGAGGAGAACACTTCCTACCGTGTAGTATCGGACGAGGCGTTCCGGCTTGATGCGTCATTGGCAGTCAACATGATGATGGACGGGCTGCGTTATCTCGCTTCGCCTGAAGACCTTATTTCACAGGCAAGGCTTGCCCTCGCCTACAGAAAGGAAATACTGCATGAGGACATAGGCCTGAACACGGTACTGCTTGATGAAACAGACAAATACCTTCCGGAGAAGTTTCTGGAGCAGCAGGATGAACTCCGCTTCATGCCGCTGTATGAAGTGCTGGAAAGACTGTTCATCGCTTTCGAACTGCACAAAGTCGGACGACAGGATGCCTATATATGCGCTTTCTTCGATGCCGTGACCGAATACATACAGAACAACTCTTCCGATTTTGCTGCCTTCATACAGCATTGGGACGAGACTATGCATGAAAAGACGATTCCCTCAGGAGAAGTGGAAGGCATCAGAATATTGTCGATACACAAGTCGAAAGGACTGGAATACCACACCGTGTTACTGCCGTTCTGCGACTGGAAGATGGAAAACGAGACAAACAACCACCTGATATGGTGTCCGGTGACAGAAAACCCGGAGGCCGGCGTTCCTCCTTTCAACGAACTGGACATTATCCCGATAAACTATTCGAAGACGATGGCCGATTCGGTCTATTCCCACAGTTATTGGGAAGAACGGCTGCAACTGTGGGTGGACAACCTGAACCTGCTATACGTAGCCTTTACCCGTGCATGCAAGAATCTGATTGTCTTTGCCAGAAAGAACCAGGCAGGCACTGTGTCAGGCCTTCTTTATGACTCAGTCAAAGAACTGCAGTTGGATATGCTCAAGACGGAAGAGGGGGACGAGTCTGACGACACACTGGAGACTTTCGAATACGGCAGTTTCTGTGCAGACAGGGATTCCAAGCAGAAGACGACAGACAACCGCTTGGCCGTACAGCCGGAGAGTATTCCGGTCAAAATAGAAAGCATAGAAACAGAGATAGTGTTCAGGCAGTCAAACCAGTCGGCAGACTTCATAAGAGGTGACGAAAATGACAGCCCGTCGGACTATATCCGCAGAGGACAGCTTCTTCACCGCGTATTTGCATCCATACAAAAGAAAGACGACCTGCCACAAGCAATCGAGGCTCTGCGGTTCGAGGGAGTATTTGAAAGCGCAGAGTCGGAAAATGAAATCGTGACACTGGTAATGTCCGCACTGGAAAACCCAAAAGTACAGGAATGGTTTGACGGAAATTGGAAGTTGTACAACGAATGCAGCATCATCTTTGCCGGTCCTGACGGCAACACACAGACACGCCGCCCCGACCGGGTCATGATGAAGGACGGACGAATAGTAGTGGTCGACTTCAAATTCGGAAAGAAAAACAAGGAACATCAAAGGCAGGTACACGAGTACATGGAATTGCTGAAAGCAATGGGATATACTCAGCGCATGGAAGGATATCTGTGGTATGTGACAGCCAACGAGATTGAAACTGTTTTGTAAACTAAATCTGGACGGAACTGACATGGAAACATTTCTCAAACAGGTGGCACACGATCTTTATAAGAAAACCAAAGGAGACTTCACACAAACCGCCGTGGTGTTTCCAAACAAACGTGCGGGACTTTTTTTCAACGAATATCTGACAAGTGAGACCACTTCTCCACTTTGGTCCCCCGCCTACCTTAGCATCAGTGAACTGTTCAGGCATTCATCGAATCTGTCTGTCGCCGATCCCATAAAGCTGGTGTGCGACCTGTACCGGATTTTCAAGGACGTCACCGGAAGCAAAGAGTCGCTAGACGAATTCTACTTTTGGGGAGAGATGCTCATCAGCGACTTTGACGATGCAGACAAGAATATGGTCGACACCGACACGCTGTTCAGCAACCTGAAAGACCTGAATGCAATGACTGACAACTACAACTTTCTGGAATACGGCCAGAAAGAAGCGATAAGCCAGTTTTTCCGTAATTTCGCCATCGACCATGTGACGGAATTGAAACACCGGTTCATTTCTTTATGGGATACGCTGGGCGAGATTTATATCCGCTACAAAAAACTGCTTGCCGGACAGGATATAGCCTACGAAGGGATGCTCTATCGCAACGTAATCAATGAACTCGATGTAAGTCGGTTGCCATATAAGCGCTATGTATTTGTTGGGTTCAATGTGCTGAACAGAGTGGAACATACGTTGTTCAGCAGGCTGAATGAGGCTGGGAAAGCAATGTTCTACTGGGACTATGACAAATTCTACATAGAAAAGCATCCGCACGAGGCAGGCGAGTTTATACGTCGTAACCTGAGAGACTTCCCGTCGGAACTTCCGCCGTCGTGTTATGACAACCTTAGCCGCCCGAAAGATATACGCTACATAGCCTCGCCCACTGAAAACGGACAGGCACGCTTTCTTCCGCAGTGGATCAGGGAAAACCTGACAGAGACAGAAAAGGAAACCGCCGTAGTGCTATGCGACGAAACTCTGCTCCAGCCCGTTCTCCACTCGCTGCCGGAAAACATCCGGCACACCAACATCACAATGGGATTCCCTCTCTCGCAGACTCCGGCCTACAGCTTTGCAAAGACTTTCGTGGAACTGCATACCGAAGGATACAATCCGCAAAGCGGCAGGTTCATATTCTCATACGTCACCGGAATGCTCAAGCATCCGTACATGAGACTGCTGTCAGACAAGACAGACCCTCTACTGAAAGAACTTGCAGAACTGAACCGCTTCTACCCGCTTCCTTCCGAGCTATCAGCCGATGAAACGCTACGGCTTGTGTTCTTTCCATGCACCGGCAATAAGGAACTTTGCGAGCGTCTGTCGGGACTGCTGAAAAGAATCGCAGTCATACACAGGGAACAGGGTGAATCGGAAAAAGACGCTTTCGGACAGCTTTACCGTGAGGCTTTGTTCAAGACATTCACGCTGACAAACCGCATCCATGCACTGATGGAAAGCGGAGACCTAGATGTGAAGCCTGCCACATTCAGACGACTTTTTACACGTGTCACATCTGCCTCAAGCATCCCTTTTCACGGCGAACCGGCTATAGGAATGCAGGTAATGGGTGTGCTGGAAACCAGGAACCTTGATTTCCGGCATCTGATACTTCTGTCGGTCAACGAAGGGAAACTTCCCCAGTCGGGAGGCGATTCGTCATTTATCCCATATAACCTGCGAAAAGCGTTCGGAATGACCACAATCGACCATAAGATAGCAGTATATGCCTATTACTTCTACCGTCTGCTGCAGCGTGCCGAAAAAGTGACCCTACTCTACAACACTGCGACCGATGGTATGAACCGCGGAGAGATGTCGCGCTTCATGCTCCAATTTCTGATAGAGTGGAACCATACCATAAAACAAGGGCAGATAGAAACGGAACAGGCGCCTATGGCCTCCGAACCTGTAGCCGTCAGCAAGACTCCGGAGATTCTGAATATCATGTGGCATACTTTCGACGTACAACATGACAGCAAGGCTATGCTTTCACCGTCCGCCCTGAACACCTATCTTGACTGTCCGCTAAAGTTCTATTACAAATACGTGGCAAAACTGAATGCACCGGATGAAATAAGTGCAGACATTGATCCGGCAAAATTCGGCAGCATATTCCACTATGCAGCCGAACACATATATAAGGATCTGACCGTGCGACAGAAGACGGTGAGCAAGGAGATGCTGGAAGATCTGTTGGACCCTAAAAAGGAAAAACGTCTGCAGGATTATGTAAACAACGGTTTCAAAGAACTGTTCTTTCATGTCAAAGGTGACAGTACTCCGGAATACAACGGCATACAGACACTTAATTTCGAGGTTATACTCCGTTATGTCAAACAGTTGCTGAGAACAGACCTTAACTATGCACCATTCACCTTTGTCAATTCCGAACAAAAAGTACGCGAGGAAATAAGCATCAATACTCCTACAGGCAACATAAGGACATGTATAGGAGGAATAATCGACCGTATAGACAGAAAAGACAATACATTGCGTATCGTTGACTACAAGACGGGAGGGCATCCCGGCTGTCCGGAAAATGTGAAGGCACTGTTCGTTCCGGACAAAAAACGTTCGGGTTATATCTTCCAGACATTTCTATATGCGTCGATCATGTCAAAAAAAGCCAGTACAGCCAAAGACGGGCTGCATGTAGCTCCGTCACTGCTGTACATTCATCATGCGGCGTCGGACAATTATTCTCCTTTCATCGAAATCGGGAAATACAGACAAAAGGTCCGTGTGGAAGATTTCAGCGTGTATGAAGACGAGTTCAGGCAGCACCTGCAAATTCTGCTTGAAGAAATATTCAACATCAATATATCATTTACTCAGACAGAAATAGAAGAAAATTGTGAATTCTGCGATTTCAAAAAAATATGCAAGAAATAGGTCAAAAGTCAAATAAAGTTAAGGTTCTGGCTTTTTACGTATCTACAAAGAACTTTATCTGTATTTTCGCAGTATAATAATGTTTTTCATAGTATAGAAACAGTCTGATGCTTGTGAAAGTATCGGCTGGAGACAAAAGCGTTTGTCTGGAAGAGACTGCATTTCCCCAGCAGTCTCTTTTTTTTATATAACCGAATAGCGGCCATACGTTGATACCGTTTACAATTACCGGACAATAATAAAGGCTTCAGCACAGAGTAGCAAGACTTGATGTCTGATTCTCCACAAGCAAAAACGGCTTTTTTCATAATTGTACACTTGATATAAAGCAAAAAAAGACTTCCGATTGAATGATTTAACATTTGTTATCATCCACTTTTCGGGTACTTTGCCGTAATTTTGCCGGTTTTTTTGAAAAAAGTCTTATGGCTCAGACAACAAAAGAAATGACGTCAGGATCCAGCCTGCCACTGATTCTGAATTTTACGTTTCCGTTACTGTTAGGAAACATTTTGCAACAGACCTATTCCTTAGTCGATGCTGCCATAGTCGGAAAGTTTCTGGGTATTGACGCTCTGGCTTCAGTAGGTGCAAGTACTTCGGTGGTCTTTCTGATACTCGGTTTCTGCAACGGGTGTTGCGGGGGATTCAGCATTCCTGTCGCACAGAAATTCGGGGCGCACGATTATGTCACCATGCGCCGGTACGTATCGGTCAGCCTGAAACTGGCAGGAATAATGTCGGTGGCTATTGCTCTCGTCACAAGTCTGTTGTGCGCTTTCATCCTGCGTTCCATGCAGACCCCCGACAATATCTTTGAAGGTGCCTACCAATATCTGCTGATTACGTTCATCGGGGTGCCGTGCACTTTTTTCTACAATCTGCTTTCAAGCATTATCCGGGCATTGGGCGACAGCAAGACACCGTTCTGGTTTCTGCTGTTTGCCGCAGTCCTTAACATATTGCTCGACCTTTTCTGCATTCTTGTACTGAAATGGGGAGTGGCGGGTGCCGCCATAGCCACAGTCTTCTCGCAAGGCGTTTCCGCTGTGTTGTGTTACCTGTATATGTACCGTAAGTTTGACATACTGAAGACACAGCCTGCCGACCGCCGTTTCCGTACCGAATTAGCCAGGCAACTGCTTGGCATCGGTGTCCCTATGGGACTACAGTTTTCCATCACTGCCATCGGAAGCATCATGCTTCAGAGTGCCAACAACGCACTCGGGACAGCTTGTGTGGCAGCCTTTACTGCTGCCATGCGAATCAAGATGTTCGTAATGTGCCCGCTGGACAGCTTGGGGATGGCCATGGCCACCTATTCCGGTCAGAACTACGGTGCGGGGAAGCCCGACCGCATCTTGTCGGGTGTCAAGTCGGCCGCACTGATGATGATACTCTATTCACTTGCTGCAGCCATAGTGATATGGACCGGAGCGGAAAAGTTCGCCCTTATTTTCATCTCCCCGAATGAAACAGAAATCATTGCCGATACCGCCCTGTTCCTTCACATCAACGTGTCTTTCTTCACCCTGCTGGGGTTATTGAGCATTCTGCGCTATACCATACAGGGAGCGGGATATACGAAGTTTGCCATGTTTTCAGGTGTGTCCGAGATGGTGGCCCGTGTGCTGGTGAGTGTGATTGCCGTGCCTATGTGGGGATTCTGGGGGGTATGTTTCGGAGACCCGACCGCGTGGTTGTTCGCCAACCTGTTCCTTGTTCCGGCATTCATATACGTCTACAACCGTCTCCACGTGATAGTGAAGAAAGAACGTGCAGCCGCATGAATCAGTTTTTCACGGGAAGGCGTTTCCACAGACAATGCGGAATCAATCTCCATAAGGATACCAGAACCCTGTAACGCCAGTCGATGATGACCGTCCGTCTGCGATGTACGATGGCGGATACGATCTGCCGCGCCACCATTTCAGGCTTCATCAGCATAGGATAGCTTTTTTCATCGTTCAGAAAGTCTGTCGCCACGAATCCCGGACGGATATCCGTGAAACGGATACGGAGCCTGCGCATATAAGCCAGTTGTTCCAGACTGTCCATATAGATATTCTGAAAACGTTTCGATGCGGAATATGCGGGAGCTGTCCCCAATCCTTTGGTACCGGCAATGGAGCTGACAGCACAGATATGTCCCTCGCCCTTCTTTCCGAAATAACTGAATGCAGCATCCAGCATACGGACAAACCCATCTACGTTTGTGGCAACAATGCCAAGTTCGACATCCGGGTTGAGCGACATGTTCTGGAATCCAATCCCGGCACAATGGATGAAAACATCCATACCTCCCAGCTCCTCGATGAGTGCATATAATTCTGTGACGGCATTATCCTGACATACATCAATACGCCGGAAAACAATCCTGTCGGGTGCCATAGCCTGCAATTCCTTCAGTTTCTCCGTCCGCCGGCCGGCTATTCCTATCCTCCACCCTTTCTCCAAAAGACATACAGCCGTTTCATAACCGATGCCGGAAGTTGCTCCCACGATAACGGCACGTGTAACATTTGACAGTTTCATATATCAGTAATTTTTTTGTCGGTACGCATTTCATACAAAAAGCAGTCATAAGGCGGACAATTTTGTCCGTCACCGCAATTAAAATAGACCTTTCCGGCGAAAGGCATCCCATCATGCAGAGGACGCAGTTCCGGAGCAAGATACTTGCAGAACACCCTATACGAATGTGTACAGGCGCGCTCTCCATTGTCATCCCGGAAGAAGACGGCATATCGGTTTGTCGGACAGGCACGCACCACTCTGTTGATTCCCATTGCCAGACTGCCCGCTTCTGCGTCTGAAAGCAGACCGAACAGGTTGCCGAAATGGAACACGACCAGTTCAGGAAGTGCCAGACGCGAAGTGCGTAAACGCTGTTCCACAGCCTGCAAGTCCTGCGAAAAAAACGTCCGCAGGTTCGGGAACAAGCCTTTGAAGATTTTCCTTGAAACCTCCGCAAGTTCTTTCATCGGATAAATTCCCGTCACTGTGAAGTCTGTATGCAATATGTCGCGGAAAGTCTCGGCGAAAGCCAGTGCTGAGACTCCCGATTCACAAGAAAAGTCACAGAACGACACCCGTCCCGACACACTTCGTATCTCCCGGCGAAACCGGTTTCCGCATATTTCAAATGCAGCCCTTGCCGACATGAATTGTTTTCTCATGAAATATCGGTTGTATGTACGGACACAATGCTCTGCTTCGTTCTCCGTAACGTAGTGGAAATCCATGCGTCCGTAACCCGTCAGCTCCCGGCATTCCGTATCAGTTTCCGTAAGACTCCCGCCGGCGTTCTCCGACGGCTCTTCCACAAGCTTTCCGAAGATTGCGGAGAACGTTTCCGGAAGGCAGTATGTGCCACCCTTCAGTTCCCATCCAATTCCGTACTCAGGTATGGCAAACTCACCACGGCAGAACTTATCAGTCGTGGACTCGATATAGCCGTTATGTGCACGAATATGTTCCATAAGCTTATAGAACGTGAAGTTGGTAGCCAGCACTTGCGGATTTCCTGTCAGCAGAAGCTGCTTTCGCGCCCTGGTGATAGCGACATTCAGTTTTCTGTCAATCACCAGATTCCCTTCACGGAACGTGCTCTCCGTAAGAAAATTCAATTGGCTGAGGTTACGTACTGTAAACGAATAGATTATCACGTCTCTTTGGCTACCTTGATACCGTTCCACCGTATCTATGGAGATGTCATTCAGAGCAGAGATGCCAAGCTGAGACGTTTCCCTGCGTATCATGGCAATCTGGTTACGGTAAGGCACTATCACTCCCACTGTCCTGTTCGGATCGAACGAATCGGCGGTGAGCCTATATATATGTTCCAACAGTGAGGCCACGATACGTGCCTCGTTTATGTTGGTCTTGTCCGACAGTGCGGCAGAGTCTTCCGGCGTTTCCGCCGTGACAAACACCATCCTGCGGTTCAGCAGCAGACGGTCTATGTTGTCATGCGCATCATCCACGCTATACGGGAAGCGTTCTTCCTGATGCGCAAGCGGCACCGGCACCAAATGTTCGTCGGGATAAAACGCATGGTTCGGGAAGTCCGCTATTTCCGGATGCATACGGCCTTGCCTGCGGAGTACACTGCGGAACTCCTGTGGGCATTGCCTGCAGAGCCGTTCAAACAGTGAATTACGACAGTCATACAATCCGATGGCCCGCAATATGGGGTCGGTTACGGTCGCCTCCTCCCTGCTCTGCAGCGCGATGGCCGGAAGCTGTTTGTAGTCGCCGATCAGGACGAATTTGCCGACAGCATTTCCATCACCGTTCCGTGCGGAAAGAATACCGACAAGATCCGGCTCCAGAATTTGTGAAGCCTCGTCAATGAAAGCCATGTCAAACCGCTTCATACCCAAGAGATACATACGGTTGCTGATTGCCGTGGTGGTGCCTGTGAAAATGCGTGTTTCCGATATCTTACGTCTGATATCCGACAGTTTGGGACAGTCTGACAGACTGTTCTTGAGCAGATACCGGCGGAAACGCTTGTCGCACGACATCTCGTGGCCGATGCGTATGAACGGTGTCCGTGCCGCAATGCCGGAATCAGTCAACATCTGACATATTTCATCTACAGCCCGGTTGGTATATGACAGGAGCAGTATCGAGACATCCGGTTCCGTCAATGCCTCTTCCAGCATATATCTCAGTGCACACGAAGTCTTTCCAGTACCCGGAGGACCTACCAGCAGGAAATAGTCGTCCGCCTGCTTTTCTTTCAGTACCATTTCGTTGAAACTTCCGTATTCACCGTTCAGTGTACGCTCCGTATTTCGGCAAGGCGTGCGTTGTCCCAGCAAAAGCTCCCTTCGTCCGGCTGTTGCTCCCAGAAACGAATAAAGTCCCCTGATGGCATTCGCTGATGAAATGTCTGACGAGTCGTGCTCGATACAGAATGTCTCGCCTTCACCGCCTATAATGTCCTTATTCTGTTGTCCGTTGCGCAACTGCAAAGTGAGGTGGTCAGTATGCAGTGACACGATATTTCCTTTCATAAGAATCTGGTCGCGCACGTCAGGCTCGTTGCAGTATGGATAAAAAATCACTATGTCCCCCGTACGGAAATTAGGAAGGAAATCGTTTTCCTGCTGCGGCATAGCCAGCTCTATAAGGTCGTAGCCTTTCCCCGGTGCACTCATCTCTTTGCTGATTACGGTCAGTCCTGCCAAGATGTTTCCCGACTCCACCTTTTCTCTCAAGGTATTGTGCCACGTCCCCGCAAACCCTTTTGACGGATCAGTATTCCCGCCTACCTTGTTAAGCAGCATTTCCTTGGACACGAAGGTGTAAAAACGGTTGAAGTAGGCTTTCTCAATCGGGCTGCATTGTTTCAGGGTATCGATGACAGTCTGCAACTCCGGCCTTTGGAAGTCATTCCACAACCTGTTGCGTACATGCCGTTCGTTGAAAAGGTCCACAGTCAGAGTCTCGACTGTCCTCCCGATGTTCCCCTCGGCGAAATCCATCTCCTGTGCCACTATACGGTTCCTCAAACAGATGCTTTCGCGAAACAGTTTCTCTGAAAAATGTTCCATCATAAGGCCGTCTGCATATTTGGAATAGAGCAGGAAAGTCTGCATGTCCTTTGTCTTTTGTCCGAAATTATACATCAAAGCCCCCTGATAAAGCATCATCTGAACGAAATGATCTTCCTTGTGGCGACGGTTCCACTCGTCCCTTTTTCCTGACTTCTGCTCTACCAATACCTTGAAATCTTTCTGCAACATATCGGCACGTCCCTGCAGGCCAAGTTTCTCACAGATGAGTGATGCTTCAAGCAATGTGTTCCGTCTGTCAAAACCGGAGACAGCATCAGGCATGACCTTATGAATAAACGAACGTATGTTTTCCATCTGGCTTCGTGCGGAAGCATGGAAATCGTCGGGAAGATTGCAGGCACAAAATTCGAGAGCCGACGATGCGAAAAAATTGTTGACCGTAGCGGCATAACTGACAGGCTTGCCGTCGGACTCATTGACGAAATCATCCAAAAACCTGCCTGCAAGATTTCCCATCAGTATATGGTGTGTATTGGCCTTCGGCTTGAGCCTGTTCACGAAATAGTTGAGCGGATGGTGTCCGTATTCCCTGAAACACGCTGCCAACGAACTGATATCAATCAGATAGTCAGGGTATGCCACGATCAGTTTCGGAATGTAGTTCCCCTCTTCGTCCACCTTTACATCAAGCAGGTTGACCGGCATATTTTCTTTCAGTAGCTCCCTTATGTAAAGCAGATCGCCGTCATAGCCCCCATTCCGATAGTCGATGACTATAAAAGGCTCTTCCCCATTCTCGCACGAAGCAAAAATCAGAGAGTCGTTCCAGCTTGTGACATATCCCCTCACGTAAGGTATATGCGACAATCTTCTTTCCGGATAAGGACGGTTGGAAACCGGAATGGCTGACAACAGCGAAGCCGGGATTTCAGCATCGAAGCCCGATGACACGAAACGTAGCAGTGCACGCAAATCATACAGGTAGTCATCCATGTCCGCCCGGAATCCTTTTCCCGTCGCAAGGTTACAGTTACGGCGCATGGTCTGTATGGCATAACGGTCGGAAGGGGTCATCTTCTTTACCTTTCCGATGAAGTCGAGCCGTGAAAACAGATTTGAAAAAGACAGGGCCGTATGCGACGTCAATTCGTATGCCGCATCTTCCAATACCTTGTACAGCAGGACATACTTGGACTGTATATTTTCGATATTTGCCGGAGGACAGCAGTGTATGCGGGTTATCCGGTCATACAGGTCGAAAGACTGAAGTCTGATATGAAGATTATCCAAAGCCGCACAGCCTATTGTTCCACAGATACCTCATAAATACGGTATGCCTCAGACAGTTGGGGATACCAGCTACTGTATGTATCGGTTACGTCCTCACGAATATGCGCCGTACCTGCCGCATCCTGACTTGTCAACACGCTATCAGATGATGTATCTTCAAACAACATGAAAGTATAGGTTGACGAATCTGTCATCCGCACCTGTATATATTGGTATGTTTCTCCTGTATTTGCATCATACATCTGCGTCTGCAGGAAGGTACCCACAGAATATGTGCCCGTGCTTGATGGATAGATTTTTATGTCGCCGGCACTGTAATTTTTTTCAGAATATGTAAGAACAAAGCGACCTCCTGCCTGTGTAGCCCCTTCCTGCACGATGATACTCTGAAGACTTTCCGTTTCCCCTTGTGTCAGTTCGCTTCCTATCACTTTCGCCCAGACTTCCGTCACATCATATTGCTTTTGGGGATTTGAGACGCTGATACTCAATATATAGCTGTTTCCCGAGTGATCTGCAATGACGGATTGCGTGCTGCCGGTGCTTACAGGCAGGAAAGTCAGCGTATCGCCGTCATAGTCGAAGTCTGCTATACTCTCGTCACTTATAGCTATCGTATAGCTGCCTTCTCCTCCCTGTATGAGGAACTTTTCCCCCTCGCTGAATATCGAGATAGAAAGTTCATTGCCTTCAAGTTCGGTCTGGGTATCAGCCTTTACCAGACGAATGGGATTATAGTCATCATCCTTGCATGAAAATAATGTGACGGATGCCACCGCAAGGACGGCAATAACAAATGTTGTTTTCATATTCATATATCTTTCGTTTGCAATTATTCAAAAGTACAACTTTTTATTTATAACGTCAAAATATCAAGAAATAAAAAACGAACTGTCATTCCAAATGGAACAACAGCCCGTCCTTTGTATATTTGCCGTATCGCTATGCTGCAATTTTCTTTTTCCGCAGTCGCAGACTGTTCGTAACCACGCTCACGCTGCTCAGAGCCATAGCAGCTCCTGCTATCATCGGATTAAGCAAAAAACCGTTGACAGGATAAAGCAAGCCTGCGGCTACGGGTATTCCGATAAGGTTATATATGAATGCCCAGAACAGATTTTGGCGGATGGTTCGTACCGTCATTCGTGACAGACGGATGGCATCGGCCACCTTGTTGAGATCTGATGAAATGATGGTCATTTTTGCAACATCCATAGCTATGTCGCTACCCCGCCCCATTGCGATACTGAGATCTGACTGGGCCAGTGCTGCACTGTCATTGATGCCGTCACCCGCCATTGCCACCGTTTTTCCTTCGCTCTGAAGCGACTTAACGAACAGAGCCTTCTGCTCAGGAAGCACTCCGGCCTTGAACCGGGCTATGCCTGCCTCGCGTGCGATATGACGTGCGGAACTTTCATTGTCTCAGGTCAGCATATATACCTCTATACCCATTTCCTGCAACTGCTCTACTGCCCTGCGCGATGTTTCCTTGATTTGGTCAGTTACGGCTGCCATTCCAAGTGCATGCGTTGAGTCAGCAAACCATACAACTGTTTTCGAGTCTGCTTCCAACCGTTCCGCCTCGTTTTTCTGCACTTCGGACAGACTGATACCATTTTCTTCCATCAAGCGCAGATTCCCTACGTAATAGGTTTTCCCTTTCACAGTTCCGCAGATTCCTTTTCCCGTAATGCTCCTGAAATTTTCTACCGGGAGCAACCGTCCGTTCAATCTTTCGATTACGGCTTCGGCCAGCGGATGTTCAGACATCCTCTCAAGACTGTAAAATACATCTTTCTGCATATCATCCGGTATGAACATATCGGTCACGACCGGTCTTCCTTCAGTAACAGTTCCGGTCTTGTCGAGTATGATGGCATTCACTTTTCGTGCCGTCTCCAGACTTTCCGCATCCTTTATCAGTATGCCCGATTCGGCTCCTTTCCCTATCCCCACCATAATGGCAGTCGGGGTAGCCAATCCCAGCGCACACGGACAGGCAATGATCAACACTGTTACGGCAGCCAAAAGTCCGTGAGTGAATCCGTCTGTACGTGCGAATACTATCCACAATATGAATGAAAGCAAAGCAATACCAATGACAGTAGGAACAAAAACCGCCGCAATGCGGTCAACAAGTTTCTCCACAGGTGCCTTGCTCCCTTGTGCATCCTGTACCATCCGGATGATATGAGCCAACATTGTATCATTCCCTACTTTGTCGGCGATGAAGCGGAAACTGCCTCTCTGGTTGATTGTTCCGGCAAACACTTTTTCACCCCGCTGTTTGGATACGGGCACATATTCACCGCTGAGCATACTCTCGTCGACATACGAGCTGCCATCATGCACCGTACCGTCGACAGCGATCCGTTCTCCCGGCTTCACTTGAATAAGATCACCTGCCTGTATCCGATCTATGGGAACTTCTTTAGCAATGCCGTCCTTTGCTACCACAGTGACGGTCTTCGGTTGCAGTCCCATCAATTTTTTTATGGCGACCGAAGTATTTCCTTTGGCGCGTTCTTCAAGCAAGCGTCCCAACAGAATAAAGGCAATAATGACGCTGGAGGCCTCGAAATATACATGCGGCTCAATACCTCTACAGAGCCAGAAATCAGGGAAGAACAGATTGAAAAGGCTGAACAGATAGGCAATGCCGGTACTGTTGGCTACCAGTGTATCCATGTTTGACGTACGGTGTTTCAACTGTTTCCATGCATTGATGTAGAAATCCCGCCCGAACCAGAACACCACCGGGGTGGACAGTACCCACATGACATGACCTGAACATGGCATGTCCATGAAAAACATTCCGATAACGGCAACAGGTACCGACAGAATGACAGACCACAGTGTACGGGATTTCAGATTCCGGTATTTTTTCTCATGTGCATCTTCCGTTTCACGTTCACTTTTGTCCTTGTCAACTTCGATTACAAGATCATAGCCAGCCGCCTTTACAGCCTCTCTCAAAACCTCCGGAGAACACAAGTCGGGCTCGTACTCCACAGTAGCTGTAGCCGCCGCATAGTTAACGCTCGCCTGGCATACTCCCGGCTGCCTGTTCAGAGTCTTGTTTACACGGGCTGCACAAGCTGCACAGCTCATTTCAAGCACAGGAAATGTTTTTTTTATGGATTTATGCGGGTTCATGCTGATCTCATGTAAAAAGAACAGTGTTCGCTACACCAAGAGGCAACACATCTTACGAAAACTTAGTCCTTGCTTTCGTCATCAAAATCGAAATCAAAATCATCGGAATATTCCGGAGCAAGAAACTCGTCCAAGTCACGCCTGTCCTTTTTTGTCGGCCTGCCCGTGCCTTTTGCACGATTGACAAATCCGCTGATTCTTGTCATTTCCAACAATTCGTATTGGTCGGGAGTCGTCACATTTTCCAGAATTTCAGGTACTAATTTTGCACCCACACGTTTTTCTATTGCCTGCAATACCTTGAACGAATACGTAACCGGCGGTTTCCTTATCTGAATGATATCTCCCGGCTTTATCATTCTCGCAGGTTTAGCCTGTGCCCCGTTGATTGAAACCCTTCCTTTCTTACATGCTTCTGCTGCAATGGTACGTGTTTTAAAAATGCGTGCTGCCCACATCCATTTGTCTATTCTCGCTTCAGGCATATCATTTCTACAGAATTTATTTGTTGTTGAATTGATTCATCGCATTATTTATCCCTGCCAGACAGAAAGTCTTGACTACCTCTCCAGCCACTTCCAAACGATCCGGCATAAGTTTCATATCGTCATCGCTGAAATTCCCAAGCACATAATCAATCTGTCCGCCTTTGGGAAAATCGTTCCCGATTCCGAAACGCAGCCGAGCATAGGCTTGAGTCCCCAATGTCATTGCAATATGCTTCAGCCCATTATGTCCGGCATCGCTACCTTTTCCTTTCAAACGTATTGTTCCGAAAGGCAATGCCAGATCGTCAACGACGACAAGAAGGTTTTCCAAAGGAATCTTTTCCTGCTGCATCCAATATCTTACGGCGTTTCCGCTCAGATTCATGTAAGTGGACGGCTTGAGCAATATAAGTTGCCGCCCTTTTAGCGACATACGCGCCACAGCTCCGTAACGCATGTCGTTAAAAACAATATTGGACGCCTTTGCAAGAGCGTCCAATACCATAAAACCAATATTATGGCGAGTATTTCGGTATTCATCACCGATATTCCCCAACCCTGCTATCAAATATTTCATTGAATAAGGATGCGGCTTTGATTACGGATTACTTTCCGGCTGCAGCTTGTGCACCACGGGCTGCACGTGTCAACTTGACAGCACATACTACAGCATCCTTTGCATTCAACAACTCCAGTCCTTCGTAGCTAAGCTCACCTACCTTGATAGTCTTGCCCAATCCCAAGTTGGTCACGTCAACAACAATTTGTTCAGGAATTACGTTGTAAAGTGCTTTCACTTTCAGTTTACGCATCTGCAGTGACATCTTACCACCGGCTTTAACACCTTCAGCCAAACCGTTCAACTGAACCGGAACATCCATTACGATAGGACACTCCTCATCAATCTGATAAAAATCAATATGCAGGATTTTGTCGGTTACAGGGTGGAACTGTATATCTTTCATGACCGCTTTTGTAGTCACTCCGTCAATGGTCAAATTCACTGTATAAATATGTGGAGTGTACACCAGTTTGCGAAGACCTTCATTTGTTACTGAAAAATGAGTGACTACGACATTACCGTTCTCATCTTTACGTGATCCGTACAGAATACATGGTACAGCATCGCTTTTACGCAGTTCACGGGTTGCTTTTTTCCCCATTTCAGTTCTCAGGGAACCATTTACTTCAATCGATTTCATTTCTTCTAATTTTTTGTGTTACTCTAAATTAAGTTCTCTCATCGCTTAATTCACCATCACACACGATGTGACATGCACATGATGATTCTAAAAAAGCGGGGCAAAGGTAGCTTTTTATTTTCATTCATCAAGCATGTTCTGCCGGAAATTTAAAAATCTATATCTATTTTAATTTCATTTTCAACTACAGGGGACACATTTTCATCTGTTCTCCCGCCATCAGTCGTGCAAATCCCGTCCAATACCGGTTCCTGTTCCTGCTGGATATAATGAATGGCTTCATTCAACCCGTTCATGAATTTTTCAAAATCCTCCTTATAAAGAAATATCTTATGCTTCTCAAAATTGACCTGTGAGTCATTTCCTTCATTGAGTATGATTTTTTTGCTTTCTGTAATCGCCAGAAACATTTCGTCCTTCCTGTTCTTTTTAACATCAAGATAGTAGATTCTCTTACCGGCCTTGATTGCTCTTGAGAATACAATTTCCCTGTCTGTTTCGCTGCCTGTAGATTTTTTCCTTAATTCTTCCATAATTCTCAACGCTTAAATATCCAAATTAAAACGGTTCAAAATTGCTCATTTTTTCGATAAGTGCAAAACGTATTCCGGCTAAAAAACTCAAATATCTAAAAAAAGAAAAAATATGTCCTTACGTTATGGCTCATGAAGGAAATTTATGTACTTTTGCAAACCTGAATTTATATTTAATTTAGCATGATAAATAGAGTTCTTATTCGTCTTAAGATAGTTCAGATAATATATGCATATTATCAAAATGGCGGAAAAAACTTGGATACGGCAGAAAAAGAATTGTTTTTCAGCTTGTCAAAGGCGTATGATTTGTATAACTATCTGTTGCTCCTGATGGTGGAAGTGACACGCTATGCAGCCAGACGTATCGATGCAGCCAAACATAAACTGGCTCCTACCAAAGAAGACTTGTTCCCGAACACGAAGTTTGCAGACAACCGTTTCATAGCCCAACTCGGCACCAACAAGCAGCTGCTCAACTTTTCCGTTTCCCAGAAAAAGACATGGGAGAATGAAGGCGATTTCATCAAGAGTCTATACGAGCGGATCGTGGCAAGCGACATATATAAAGAATATATGGACAGTGAGACCTCGTCTTATGACGAAGACCGCGAACTGTGGAGAAAACTTTACAAGAAACTTATATTCAACAATCAGTCATTGGATGAGGTGCTTGAAGACCAAAGCCTGTACTGGAATGATGACAAGGAGATTGTGGACACGTTCGTACTGAAAACCATCAAACGTTTTGATCCTGAGAATGGTGAGAACCAAGAACTTCTGCCAGAGTTCAAGGATGAAGAGGACCAGGATTTTGCCCGTCGTCTGTTCCGCCGCACCATCCTGAATGCAGACTATTACCGCCACCTTATCAGCGAAAATGCGAGGAACTGGGATCTGAGCCGTGTGGCTGTAATGGATATGGTAATCATGCAGATCGCACTTGCCGAAATTCTGAGCTTCCAGAATATTCCAATAAGCGTATCGCTGAACGAATATGTGGAAATAGCCAAATTGTACAGCACTCCGAAAAGCGGAGGTTTCATCAACGGGACATTGGACGGGATAGTCAAGCGTCTGAAAAAAGAAGAGAAACTGACAAAGAATTGAGATATTTATTAATCTAAATCCAAAAAAGTATGAATTTATCAACTGTATTATTACAGACACAGGGAGGGGGCGATTGGACTTTCCTGATTATGATGGTGGCCATTTTTGTCATTATGTACTTCTTCATGATTCGTCCGCAAAACAAAAAGCAAAAACAAATACAGAATTTCCGCAAAAGTCTTGAGGTGGGACAGTCAATAGTCACTGCTGGCGGTATTTACGGAAAAATCAAAGAATTAGAGGACAATGCTGTGATCGTTGAAATAGCTCCGAGCGTAAAAATCAAGGTTGACAAGAATTCGATCTATCCTGATGCACAGGCTCAGGCAGGGAAATAAAGTCTTGGAATTATGTTCGAAAACAAGAACATAAAAAAATATTACATCATTGTATGCAAACAAATCAGGGATTTTCTGCTCAGTGACAAAAGCAGGGAATTCCTGATTTTCTTGTTTTTTGTCTTTGTGGCATTCTGCTTCTGGATTCTGCAAACATTGAACGACAAGTACCAGGCTACGTTCAAGATTCCTTTACGCCTGAAAGACGTACCGAAAGAAGTGGTGGTGACTTCTGAAATGCCACCGGAGATATGCGTAAAAGTAGAAGACAGGGGAACCGTACTCCTGAATTATATGACGGGGCGCAAATTCTTTCCAATCACATTCAGTTTCAATGACTGTAATGATGAAGACGGACATGTGTACATTTCTGCGGACGAAGTGAAAAAAAAGGTTACCTCCCAGCTCAACAACACTACGCAACTGGTTTCAATAAGTCCGGACACCATTGATTTCATGTTCTCTCATGGAGAGGCGAAAAAAATACCGGTTGCCATCAACGGAAACATTATTGCAGAACGTCAGTATTATGTAAGCAAGACGAATCTTTTCCCTGACTCAGTGACCGTTTATGCCCCGAAGAACCTGCTTGAATCTCTTTCCGCAGCTTATACACAGCCGTTCAATCTGGAGGGAGTTACGGATACCGTAAAGTGCCATCTGCTTCTCCAGCAAGTCAAGGGAGTGAAGTTTGTTCCATCCGCGACAGATCTTACAGTATATACAGACATGTATTCCGAAAAAACACTTGAAGTACCGATCACCGGACTGAATTTTCCTTCGGGAAAAATCCTCAGGACATTCCCGTCGAAGGTGCAGGTGACATTTCAAGTAGGACTGAAGAGTTTCAAACAAGTGACTGCCGATGATTTCTCTGTCTGTGTATCCTATGAAGAATTGATGAAAAACAAATCGGACAAAATTGAACTTACAGTCAAGGAGTCTCCGGATTTTGTCAACCACATACGTATCAATCCCACTTCGGTGGATTATCTGATCGAACAACAGCCGGAAGAGGAAAAAAAGGATTCGATATATGATTAAATTAGGCATAACGGGAGGAATCGGCAGTGGCAAATCCTATGTATCTTCTATCCTTAATAAGAGGGGTATCCCACTGTACGATACGGATAGCCAGGCAAAAAGACTGACAGTGTCAGACTGTTCAATACGTAATGGACTGACCGCACTGTTGGGCTGTCAGGTTTATATGCCTGACGGGAATCTCAACAAACCTGTCCTTGCTTCTTATCTTTTCGCAAACGAGGAAAACGCCCGTAAGGTCAATTCCATTATACATCCCCGCGTATATGAGGATTTTTTGCGTTGGGCAGCAGACATGGAACGCAACAACCATCCTTTGACAGCTATGGAGAGTGCCATTCTTTTCGAATCGGGCTTCGACAGAATCGTTGACAGGATAGTGATGGTTTATGCTCCTGAACCTTTGAGAATACAGCGTGTGATGACACGCGACGGAATCACAGAAGCACAGGTCCGTACAAGAATGAGGGCACAAATGGATGAAAAGGAAAAATGCAAAAGAGCGGATTTTGTAATTGTCAATGATGGCGTTTCACCGCTCGGCGAGCAGATTGACCGTGTTCTTCTGTCGCTTGTAGGCAGAAAAGATATCGTATAGCTTGTGTATGTCATTCAGGCATTGTATTTTTGTCTCAAGAAAAATGAACCAATTTTTTACACTACAACTTATTGAACTATTGAATTATGTTAAAGACTATTTTGTCAATTTCCGGTAAACCCGGTTTGTATAAGTTAATCTCGCAGGCAAGAAATATGCTGATCGTGGAGTCTGTCAGCGCTGAAAAGAAAAGAATGCCCGTTTATGGAAACGACAAAGTGATTTCATTGGGTGACATAGCGATGTACACGGATGATGACGAGGTGCCGCTGGGCAATGTGTTCGAGTCTGTCAAGGAAAAGGAGAACGGAGGCCTTGTTTCCATTGATTACAGAAAGGCTTCTGCCGATGAATTGAATGCTTTCATGGCAGAAGTGCTGCCTAACTATGATCGGGATCGTGTACGCACAAGTGACATCAAAAAACTGATTCAATGGTACAACCTGCTTGTTGCCAACGGGGAAACGGACTTTAAGGAAAAAGAAGACGAGTAACATTTTACCGCCAATATATGCAGGCATTATAGAATATTTCGTATTCACCAATATTCTATAATGCTTGTTTGTTTTACGGTTTTTTCATATGCTTGATATCCCTAACTACGATGACAGGATTTTCTGAGTGGAAAAAACTTTCCGTAGGTAAGCATTCTCCATATCCACTCCAACGCACCGAAGCGGAATACAGAAAGCCATGCACGACTGAACAATATTTGAAAAAAGAACACAGCCAACACGATAACCTCAGTCTGGGCAAGTCCCACGCCGGCACCCCACCCCATTCCTATGCCATAAAATAGCAGCATGCCGATTACCGACTGTCCGATATAGTTTGTAAGGGCCATACGTCCGGGTGCAGAAAGATACGTGAAAACACGTTGTTTGGGATGACGGAGATAAAGCAGGCATCCTCCTGCCACATATGCGAAGCCGAGCGGAAATACGCTGACAAGATAGAGGAAAGAATGCACCGTAGCTCCCCACAAATGGCCATTCGTGCCACTCCACGCATAAAGCAAGGAAAATGGAAGTCCGATACACACCCCGTATATCAATATTTTCCGAAGCAACGGTCTGTGGCTTTCCAGGTCTGCATACAGTATTCTCCTGCCTATGTAATAGCCTAATAGAAACAGTCCCATCACTTTGAAATACCTGTTTCCGTCAACAAACTCCTGAACACGGACCAGCGCTCCCTGAATCAGGAACTGGAACACCGTGCCATAATCTTTGGCATCACGCAGCCAATAGGCGAAATTGTCATCGGTAATTCCGTACTCCGCACACCAGTATTGCTGCCAGCGGACAACCGGAGCCGACAACGAGACATGAGTCACTTCCTGTACAAAGTCTGCCGCCACCGGCAATAACAGCAGTAAAAAGGCCCACGCAAGCAGCCCTCTGTCGGACACACCACGAAACAACGGCAGTAACAATCCCAGCAGGGCATAAAGCAACAATATGTCACCGCTCCAGACAAACATCAGATGCATGAAACCGATAACGGCCAATATCCCCATCCTGCGATAAAATATGCGGAAGCCGTCCGCTCCTTTCTTTGCCGCATTCGACAGGATAATGGAAAAGCCTATGCCGAACAACAGGGAGAAGATTGTATAGAACTTGCCATCGATAAAGATGTATTGCAGAAAGCGCACCGTGCTGTCTGCCTTGTACGTAGGCATGGCTTCCACCACGTCCGCATGAAGGAAGGTATAAAGCGAAAATTCAGGGAAGTTTGCAAGGGCTATTCCCAGCAAGGCAAAGCCCCGCAAGGCATCCAGTATGATGTACCGTTCGGATGAATGTACAGGGGCAGCATTGTCTGAAGCATGTTTCATTTTAGTATCTATTTTTTTGACGTTATCATAGCATATCGTGCAAACATCCATACAGCCACATATCCGACAAACGGAATGATGAAAGCCCAGTGCATGGCAGCATGGTCACCAACCCACCCCATCAACAACGGCCCTATTGCCCCGCCTACCGGTGACATCATCAGAAATGACGACGCGCGCTTGGTATGGTTGCCCAGTCCTTTCAGTGAAAGAGCGAATATAGTTGGGAACATAATGGCCTCGAACGCATAGCCGCAAAGCAAAGCGACCAAAGACACATACCCCACATCAAACAATACCAGAGCTGTGGTGACGACAGTACCCGAAGCGCACCAGAAAAGCATTTTTTCGGCACGTACACGGCTCATTATCCAGCTTCCAGCAAAGCGTCCCACCATGAACAGGCTCAATCCGCCGAAAGAAAGTACCAATGACGCTCTTCTTGAATCCATCCAGTCCTTGTCCGTCACATAATTGATAAAGAAGCTGTTTATGGATATTTCGGATATCTCATAGAAAAACAATGCGATCAAGCCGAACACGAAAATCTTGTGTGACCACAGGACATCTCTGTTGCCAGCCTCATCCGACTTCACATCATGACTGATTTCCGGTAACTTCACCCTTGAAAATGCCGCAGCCACCAACAATACGATGATTCCCATTACTGTGTACGGAAGCGCCACATTACCCGACTTCATCGTACTGTCGTCTGAAAACAACAGCAGTCCTGTAAGAACAGGGGCAAATATACACCCCAGCCCATTGAAAGACTGGGCAAAATTCAAACGGCTCGCTGCCGTTTCCTTCGCTCCAAGTTCGGTGATGTAAGGATTGGCCGCAGTTTCAAGGAACGTCAGTCCGCAACCTATGACGAACAGTGAAAACAGAAAGAAATTGAACGACAGCCAATGCTGTCCCGGGATGAACAGAAGGGAACCTATGCCATAAAGCAACAGACCGAAAACGACTCCCCGACGGTATCCGAAACGCGTAATGAACAGCCCGGCAGGGATAGCCATGATGAAATATCCCATATACATGGTAGCCTGAATCATCGCCGAATGAGTCTTGGTGATTTCAAGAAGTTCCTGAAAATGCTTGTTCAACACATCAAGAATGGCGTGTGCAAATCCCCAAAGGAAAAAGAGCGAGGTCAGCAGGACAAAAGGCAGAAGATACCGCTTGTCGACCAATGCAGTACGTTGCTTACTCATATCCGGCCCACTCATGACAAATACGGCAGCAACTCTGTCAGATCCGTCATAACAATGTCGGGCAACGACTCGTCAACTTCTTCACTACCCCAACCTTCACCTTTGAGCCACGCTACCTTGCATCCTACTTCCTTGGCAGGAACCACATCCTTTGAAAACGAATCGCCCACCACCAACACATTTCCGGCAGGGAACCCCATAGCCTCTACGCCCAAACGGTAAATGGCCGGATCCGGCTTGCGAACGCCGACAACAGATGACTCGACAATGTCTGAGAAATATCCAAGCAATCCGAAATCCTGTAGGACAGTTCGTATATTGCCATAAAAGTTTGACACCAACACCAGCCTGTAATGTTCGGATAATGTGCTGACGACAGGGCGTGTATGCATGAGAACCTTTTGTACATACTCATAACAGCTGTCGGCCACGTGCCCGGCATATTCTTTTGCATCCGATTCCTCACGTGACAATTTACCTTCCTTAACCAGATAATCTATCTCGATACGGGTCTTCAGAGACAAGACATCGTGAAAATTATGATCCGCCTTTACCAAAGGCTCACGCGCCAATGTACGTTCTCCATGAACATAAGCCTCGCGGAAACTCGCCTTGTCAACCGGAACGTGAAACTCCTCATACTTGCTCCACAACACCTCCGCCCAATGCCGGCTGTTGGTATCGATCGTACCTCCATAATCGAAGATCACCCCTCGAATATCAGTCAATTTCTTGTTCATTTTTTATTTTCCTTTTTATCGGTACCGTTGCCGACCTTCATCAGCAACACTCCCATAACAATCCAAAACAATTCCCGAACGCGGGTTATCAGTCCGGTATAAATGCCGAACGCGCTCGGTATAGCCAGCCCTCCCGTAGCCAATGCAAAGCCTCCCTCACGCGTGCCCAACTGCATAGGTGAAAAGAATAATATATTGGCAAACAGTGAGGTGAAAGCCATTATCAGAATGCAGGCCAAAAAACTTACGCTGGAGGTCAGGATATTCAAAATGAAGTACACCTCAAGACAGCCTACAATCCGCGCGGTATACTCCAGTCCCAACGAAATGTAGAATGTACTTTTGCGTTGCCTGTGAAGTTCGGCGATCTGGGCATCGACGCGCTCCAAAGCATCCTTTTTCTCAACGCTGAACCTCCTTGCCCATTTCTTGACGAAAGGCACGTGACAAAGCATCTTCAGCGTCCGCACGGCCATACCGTTCTTATATCCCTTCATGAAAAAATAGATAGCCAAAGAACAAACCGCCGTCACACTGGCAAGCATAATGCCCATCCACCAGTTCACCGGTTCGAGAAATATATACAACACGACAGATGACAGCCAGAACCAGAAATGCGAGAATATATGCATCATCACGTAAAGGATGACCGACGATGTGGCCTTGCTTGTTCCAACATACTGACTAAGTTCCATGATACGATAAGGTTCCCCTCCCATCAGTCCCACAGGAGTAGCATAGTTGAGGGCGAATCCTGATACAGTAAGCTTGTAGATTTTCCAGAAAGGTACCTTCGCGCTTTTCCCGTCACGGATAATGACATACCACGACAATGCATTCATATAATATATGAACACCCACAGCAGGATAACTGCAGGAAGCCATATTCCTGCCTTTCTGATATTGGCCAACAGCTCGTCATAGTCCATATCGAACGTAAACAGCATCACCACAATGGCGAAGATGCCGAAAAACCAGAATATATTGCGGAATTTTTCTTTCATTGTCCAGAATATTTGTGATAAAGACTATCGCTCAATGCCTCATGACGATGACGCATATATATGAATATGGCGGTCAATACAGTAATCTCAAATATAAAGTACAGCCACGGTTCGCCAATGAGCAACGATACGTAAAGCACAATAGCACGTGTATTGAAAGTCAGGATATTGGCATATTTCATCAGAGGCAGGCTCATGCGGCAGAATTCATCTCTCAGCTCCTGTGGTATATTGTCCCCATATTTTTGACAGACAAACGCATGGAAACGCTGAAAGGCGGGAGTCATGCGTTCCTGTCCGCGAGTATAGTTGCCATAAGAATACAGGAACATCTTCCACCAGAAACTGTCTTTCCACGGTAAGCTGCGGAATAGTTCGCGCTGCTGTCTGAAACTATCAAGTTCACTCCCGGCCTTCCCTTTCAGGTAAAAAAGATGAATATTACGATAATAATCTGCCAGGGCACACTGACGGCTATGGCATAATATCCCCGACACAAATCCAAGAATCCAGATGTAAATGCCCCACACCATTCCGTCTTCACCGCCGATGCCTAAAGGAAGCGGCCGTAATGTGAGCCGCAGGCAAATGGCCGCATAAATGACAAAGAACCATACATCGCCTGCAAAACCGTCAAGAATACGTCCCCAACAGGTCTTTTTTCCTGAGATACGTGCCAGCTGTCCGTCGCAACTGTCATAATGGTTTGCCCATACAAGCAAGATGATGCCTGCAACAGTGTGTTTCATGTCAGGAAAATAAAACATCACCCCTGCCATCGCGCCAAGAATGATAGAAAAGACAGTAACCACATTGGGATGCACTCCGAAACGGTTGAAAAACAAAGCCCAGACGTAACCCACAGGACGATTGAAATGAATGTCCAGAAACTCTTCGGTGTCCATAGACTTGAAAGACGCTTCAAGTCCCCTTTTTTCTGTCGCCATTTACTTACTGTTCAGTTTAGACATAATACGTTTATAGATACATTCGGCAATCTTTGGAGCCGCCTCATCGCGGCAGCGGGCAAAGCTTGGCCAGTCGTTGAAATCGATGATACGGACCTCGCCGCATGATGACACCACACAGTCACCCCCATAAACAGGAACATTCAACACATCTGCCGCACGGTCGGCATGTCTCCGCAATGTGTCCACGTCAAACGGGAATCCTCTGGCCTTTCCGTTAATTGCCTCCAGACCGAATTTGCTGTGTGACTGTTCCGTAGGATAGAATGCATAGAAGAAATCAGTACCCCGGACACCGTAGAACTTCACAAGGTCACCAACCAAATGTTCGTTGACTACCGCCACCGAGATGTTGCGTCTGCGAAAATCAGCCATCACCACTTCGGCCTCACTCCTGCATTCCACATACACGACATCTTCCTTGACCATCGCATGTGAGTCTCCTCTTTTTATCCAGCACGGGAATATGTCCGGCACAAATTCTTCGTCCGTCCTGATGATGTAACTTTTCGGGTGAGGTATTCCCCCTGCTATCAGAAGTTCTGTCATCGCCTGCCGGACACAGTTGTCGATGCCATAACCTGAGTTGACGACCATTGCCCCCTCATCTTCCAATTCCTTCAGACGGCTGACAGTAGCCCTGTCACGGGCCATATTGAAAATAAAATCGGCCTTTATGTCTCTGGTGACAAATTCTTTTTCGGGAAACAAAACCACTTCACAGCCTATTTTTTCTAACTCTTCTGCAGTTCTCCTGAAAATGGCTGCATCATTCCCCACATGATTAGGTGAGAACTCGTTACCCCGGCTCACACCGACAGCAACAATCTTTTTTATATTTTCCTGCATGTATTCTCGTTCTATATTTTACAATTCGGCCAATCCTTTTTCATTCAAAAATACTTCGGCCTTCGTGATATCGCCGGCATGGTCCACATCGAATATCTTGGAAAAAGGATAGGCTTCCAGCCTCAGTCCGTCAGCCACCAGCTGACGCTGAAAATTACGCATACGCGACATGCCGTGGCCGATACAGTAATCCAGCGTATCAATCGCCTTTGGGGTCAGACAGTAGATCCCTCCCGAAATATATTTAGTATCGGGCATCGCCGTATCATAAAAGCCTGTGATATCCAGATGTTCGTCTGTTCCGATATACAACGGCTTCTCATCGTCGATATAGTCGGTTACAGCCATCATCCCGTCCTTGTCTGATGACTTGAAAGCCTCGATAAAACCTGCAAACTCATCCTCACGGAAAACTGTGTCAACCGTAGTCAGGCAGAAACGGTCATCTTTCAGGTAAGGACTCAATTCATAAAAGCTGTGCATTGAGCTGGGTGTGGTCTTGACAATCACCTTCAGAGGAATCGGAGAAGTCTTTTCCAGTCCGGCAAGGTGTTCTTTTGTCAAGGACACTTCATTATTGATTATGACTACCACTTCGTCTGCCCCATTATCTGCAAAGATGTGAATCAGACGGTCAATCATGGCCACCCCGTTCAGGCGCACCAAAGGCTTGGGCAACTGCACTCCTTCCTCCCGGAGCCTGGAACCCTCTCCTGCCGATATAATTGCATATTTCATGATCAGTCCTCTTCCGTAGTATCCAGTTTCAACTTGTCGCTGTCATCTTTTCTCTCATAATACTGCTTGCGCAGCGGACGTGCCGAAATCTCTTTCTCGACACAGCGGTTACGGAAAACGTCCATAACCAAATATACGGACTGCCGGAAAGAACTTTCCGAAGCGACTCCCTTACCGGCAATGTCGTACGCTGTCCCGTGAATGGGAGAAGCACACACAATAGGCAATCCGGCAGTGAAGTTCACCCCGTCATCCATCGCCAAAGTCTTGAAAGGAATCATCCCCTGATCATAATACATGGCAACAATACCGTCAAAGTGCGTGTAATTGCCCGAACTTATGAAGTCATCGGCAGAGTACGGGCCAAAGCACTGTATTCCTTTGGCTATCATTTCCTTCATGGCAGGAGCTATGATTTGTTCTTCTTCAGTACCGGCCAGTATGCCTTCTTCCACATTGGGATTCAGGCCCAATACAGCGATACGCGGATTGTCCACCCGGAAATCCACCTTCAGGGAGCGGTGGAATGCGGCAATCTTTTCCATCAGAAGATCTTTAGTCAGAGCATCAGAAATGTTGCGTACGGGAATGCAGCCGGTCGCCAAGGCTATACGGAGATCGTCCTTCACCAGAATCGTCAGAGCATTTTCCCCTCCGCCGACCTTTTCCTGCAAATATCCCGAATGACCCAAGAAAATAAAATTGTCCGACGGAACGGTCTGCCTATTTGCCGGTGCAGTGACCAATACATCAAACAGTCCTTCCCCGTATTCATCCATAGCCCTGTCAAGTGCTGTCAAAGCAACTCTGCCGGCCTCTGCGGTCGGCTTTGACAGCTCCACCTTCAGTTCCTCATCAATGCAGCTGACCACGTTCAGACGTCCGTCCTGAGCTTCTGCTGCAGAGCTGACGATGCTGAAATTCGTGGGTATGTCCATCGCCTTCCGGTGATAGGCAGCCACCTTTGGCGAGCCATAAACAACCGGCGTACACAGATCCAGCATCATCGGATCGGCAAATGCCTTCAGAATCACCTCATAGCCGATTCCGTTAATATCTCCGTGGGTGATACCCACCTTTATTTTCTTACCTTCCATATCTAAAGCTCTTTATTCGTTTACGTCAATGTTTCCGGCCTGCTGCCTGGCTGTCGAAAGCATCCCGCAAGCAGCGAATATATCCTCCCCTCTTGAGGCGCGGATAGTGGAAAACAGTCCGTGCGAGGTGAGATAGTTGCGAAAAGCGAGCATGGTTTCCATATCGCTGCCTTCCAGGTCTGCATCAGGAATAGAGTGGAAACGTATCAGATTCACGCGGCAATCCATCCCACGAAGCAATTTCACGATCTCTCTTGCATACACCTTACTGTCGTTAAAGTTCTTGAACATAATGTATTCGAACGACAGCCTGCGTTGCCCGCTGAAATCATACCGCCTCAGCGTTTCCAGTATTTCCGTGATGGAATAAGATTTCTCTGCAGGCATCAGGCTTCCGCGCTGTGCCGGGAACGGAGAATGGAGGCTGATAGCCAGATGGCATTCGCTTGCCCTCAAAAAATATTCCAGTCCCTTGCGCAAGCCGACCGACGATACCGTTATACGTCTGGGACTCCATCCGTAAGCGTAATCGGCAGTAAGTATATCCAATGCGCGAAGCACTTCGTCTATGTTGTCAAACGGCTCGCCCATTCCCATAAACACCACATTCGTAAGTGTGTCGCGCTCCGGCAGGGAGTAAATCTGATTCAAGATCTGGGATGCAGTCAAATCGGCTGAAAAACCTTGTCTCCCTGTCATGCAGAACTTACAGTTCATCTTACAACCCACTTGTGATGACACACAAAGAGTGGCACGGTCTGCATCAGGGATATAGACTGACTCAACGTAGTTACCGTCAGGCGTACGAAACAAGTATTTCACCGTCCCGTCTGATGAACGCATCTCATGTACAGGAGCACTGCACCCTATCTCATAAGACTCCTTCAGCAGTTCACGGTTTTTCACCGAAAGATTGGTCATTTCATCTATCGAAGACACCTTCTTCCCGTATATCCATGAGGCTATCTGCCCTGCCGTAAACTGAGGCATACCCAATGTGAGTACAATTTCTTTCAACTCTTCCAGCGTCTTACCCAACAAAGGAGCCTTTACCATAGTTATTACACTTTTATTCATACAATTAGCGTACAAAGTTAGAGAAAAAATAAGATAATTACCTATCTTTGTCATATAAAATGTAACGGAAATGAAAAAAACAATCACTTGCTTCTTTTTATATATTCCTGATCCACAAACAGATAAAAGCATAAGAATATTATCCGGACATTCTTATACAGACCAGATATTTCTACTTTCGGATGATTCGGATATCACGCGTAACTTCCCCTCCAACTGTCATTCTCTGCATCCGGATTCATTTCAAAAAACAGAAACACTCCGGAAGGTTGCTGAACTTTCGCGAACTCCATACACATTATTATATATATCACTGCAACCGTTGGATCTGCAGGAAGACTCCGTAAAGAGGATGTGCGACTATCTGTCGGCACCGGAAAGCGTGATGGTATATGCAGACCGGTATCAGTCGGAGGACGGACGGATATGTCCTCATCCCGTGATTGACTATCAGCCGGGAAGTGTGCGCGATGATTTCGATTTCGGCCCTTTGATAATGCTCAAGACCGAAGCGATGAGGCAAGCGCTCGACACATTGTCCATGCAACCCGAGTACCGGTATTCAGCACTGTATGCCTTGCGGCTTGCCATGTCGCAACAAGGCGAACTGACTCATATCCGCGAATTTCTTTATACATGTACGGAGCATGACCTGCGCAAATCGGGCGAAAAGCAGTTTGACTATGTTGACCCCAAGAACCGGACAGTACAGTTGGAACGTGAAATGGCTTTCACCTGTTACCTGAAAAAAATCAACGCATATCTTCCTCCAAACGAAAGGACGATTTCGCTTGACGACGGGACGTTTGAATACGAGGCCTCTGTCATTATTCCGGTGCGCAACCGTGTCCGTACAATAAAGGATGCCATCCACTCCGCACTCGACCAGAAGACAAACTTTCCATATAATATCATCGTAATAGACAACCATTCCACCGACGGGACATCCGAATGTGTGGACGAGTTTGCTGACAACCCGAAAGTGATCCATCTGGTTCCGGAACGCAAAGATCTGGGCATCGGAGGATGCTGGAATGCCGGCATCCGACATCCGCTGTGCGGACGTTTTGCTGTCCAGCTGGACAGCGACGACCTGTACAGCACACCGGACACCCTGCAGCGCATCGTCGACAAGTTCCGACAGGAACGCTGCGCCATGGTTATCGGTTCATACCGCATGACTGATTTCGATCTGAACACGCTGCCGCCGGGAACAATAGACCATCGTGAGTGGAGCGACACCAACGGCCACAACAACGCGCTTCGTATCAACGGGCTTGGCGCACCGCGTGCATTCTATACGCCTCTGCTCAGAGAAATACGGATACCGGACACCAGTTACGGGGAGGACTACGCGCTGGGACTGGCATTTTCACGCGACTACCACATCGGCCGTATTTATGACGTGCTATACCTCTGCCGCCGGTGGGAAGGAAATTCCGACGCCGCGCTGGACATCGTAAAAATCAACCGCAACAACAGCTACAAGGACAGTCTTCGCACGCTCGAGATACGTCGGAGAAAAGACAAGGTGCTCCATCCACTATCATACGTCTATCCCTCACCTTCAATATCGGGAGAGGCCTTCCTTGCGGCACAGCTTGACAAATGGGAAATGGCGCGCAAGAATCATGAGGCACTCCGCCATATCGAAGTCCGCAGTTTCTGTCTGAACGGAAACGAGATCCAGGTGCAGTTCAATCCTTCAAGAGCGGTTTCCATCTGTGCGAAAGTTGACAGAAGCTCAATCGAAAAACGTCCCTGTTTTCTTTGCTTGAGCAACAAGCCGGCAGAACAGGACAGCATACGCATAGAACTTGACAAACCGTTCAGCCTGCGTATAAACCCCTATCCTATTCTACCCGGACATATTACCATTTCGAGCGAACGACATGAATGGCAGACCTTGGCGGGAAAAGAAGCCGGACAGTTGCCGGGACGTCTGGCGGACTGGCTGGACAATAATTTTGAGAAAGGATATACAGTGTTTTATAACGGGGCGAAATGTGGGGCGTCTGCTCCCGACCATCTACATTTCCAAGGTGTGCGTCAGGAGGACGTGCCTTTCATACGTCAATGGAAACGCCTGTTGGAGGGAGCGGAGCAATGCGGATACGAACGTCTTGCGGACGGAAGTTCGTGCATAGCCTACAATATCCGCGACTATGTATGCCCCATCAGGGCTTTTGTGACAGACAAAGGGGCGGAAACAGGAGTGCGCATAGTGACAGACTATCTGAAAAGCCTTCCACTGCACGAGGGAGAGACGGAACCTCGCTACAACCTTTTTGCATGGAAAAACGAAACGGGAGGCTTGACGCTCGCCTACTTTCCGCGTACACGGCACCGCCCGGCATGCTACACGGCAGAGGGAGAGGCGCAAATGCTTGTCAGTCCGGGAGCCCTTGACATGGGAGGTATCGTCGTTACAGCCCGAAAGGAGGACTTTGAGAATATAAATGAAGAAAAACTGCTTCGCATCTATCATGAAGTCACATTCTAACAATGTCATGGAAGAACCGGAAATAAATGTAGGAATACTCAACGCCACTGAAATAAGATTCACGCTGAACGCCATATTCACGGCGGGAGGAGAAACCGTCGGAGGAGAACAGAAAGCGGTTTACGATAAAGGGGAAATCCTCTGGAACGGGAACAGGCATAAGGAAATCACGTTCACGCCATCGGAAGCGAACGCCTCGTTCTCGCTGCATGATGTCACCATCGGTATCAACTTTCATTGGGAGCAACGTGAGACACAGACTTTCTCAGGCACGTTGCAACTGATGGCAAACGATGGGAAAATAACGGCCATCAACCGGCTTCCAGTCGAAGACTATCTCGTCAGCGTCATCTCGTCAGAGATGAGCGCGGCCTCATCCCCGGAGTTTCTGAAAGCCCATGCCGTGATTTCACGCAGCTGGCTGCTGGCTCAAATCAACAAGCGGGGAGCGCCTGGAAATCATCGTGACTCTTCCCTTTCATCCACAAAGTCCGAAACTGAACACATCCGCTGGTACGACCGTGAGGATCATACCTTTTTCGATGTGTGTGCAGATGATCATTGCCAACGTTATCAGGGTATTACAAGAGCATCCAACAAAAATGTTGCGAAAGCTGTAAAAGCAACACGCGGACAGATTCTGATGTACCAGGATACCATCTGCGACGCACGCTTCTCGAAATGCTGCGGAGGCGTCAGCGAGGAGTTCAACTACTGCTGGGAGGACAAGACCTACCCGTATCTGAGTGCGGTGCGTGACACGTCTGAAGGACAGGATCTGCCAGACCTTACCGAAGAGAAGGCTGCCGAACGCTGGATTAGGACAGAGCCTGATTCGTTCTGCAACACCCGCGACAGGCGCATCATATCACAGATACTGAACAGTTACGACCAGAGTACAGACAATTTCTACCGGTGGAAAGTGCACTACACACAAGAAGAATTTGCCGGGCTGATACGACAAAATCTGCAGGACGACTGCGGACAAATCATCGACCTGATTCCGGAAGAAAGAGGGAAATCCGGAAGGATCAGCAAACTGAAAATAGTCGGTACGAAGAAAACGCTGACAGTTGGGAAAGAACTGGAAATCAGAAGAATACTATCCAAAACGCATCTGTTCAGCTCAGCCTTCGTAATAGAAAAAGGACCGGAGAAAGAAGGTGCGCCCGAATGGTTTGGACTGACCGGAGCCGGATGGGGGCACGGTGTCGGTCTCTGCCAGATAGGTGCCGCCGTAATGGGAGAACAAGGATATACATACAACGAGATCCTGCTTCATTACTATAAGGGAGCGGACATAAGAAAACTTTATTAGTATGAAAAAATTATCCCCATGGGCTTGGGTGCCTACATTGTATTTCGCTGAAGGACTGCCATACGTGACCGTAATGACACTGTCACTGGTCATGTACAAGAGGATGGGAATATCGAATGCCGAAGTTGCCCTCTACACCAGCTGGCTCAACCTGCCGTGGGTGATCAAACCGCTATGGAGTCCGTTCATCGATTTGCTTAAGACCAAACGGTGGTGGATTGTCAGCATGCAGGTGTTGCTGGGTGCAGGGCTGGCAGGAATAGCCTTCACCATACCCACAGATTGCTTTTTTCAGACCACCTTGGCAATATTCTGGCTCATCGCCTTCAGCTCGGCCACTCACGACATAGCCGCTGACGGATTCTATATGCTCGGACTTACCGCACACCAGCAGGCACTGTTTGTCGGCATACGCAGTACATTTTACCGCTTTGCCACCATAGCCGGACAGGGACTGCTCATCATGCTGGCCGGCATGCTTGAAAAATCGAGCGGGAAGATCGACTATGCCTGGAGCATTACGTTCTTCATCCTTTCCGGAACTATCCTGCTTCTATGGATATACCATTCGTTCGTCCTGCCCTGTCCCGCCGATGACCGCCCCTCGCATACCGGTGTGCAGGCAGGGAACATCCTGCACGGATTCGTCGAGACCATCGTTTCCTTCTTCCGCAAGAAGCAGGCTTTTGCCGCCATCCTTTTCATGTTGCTGTACCGGCTGCCGGAAGCACAACTGGCAAAGATGGGAATACCCTTTCTGCTTGATCCGACAGATGAAGGGGGATTGGGAATGACCACTGCACAAATCGGCTTTTCGCAAGGGACTCTCGGTATCATCGGACTGACATTGGGAGGAATTATCGGAGGCATCGCCGTATCAAGGCACGGGCTGCGCCGGTGGCTGTGGCCGATGGTGTGGGCAATATCACTACCCGACATAGTGTATGTGTACATGAGCTATACGCTGCCATCCAACCTATGGATCATCAACGGATGCATTTTTATAGAACAGTTCGGGTACGGATTCGGCTTCACGGCCTACATGCTGTATATGATATACTTCTGCAGTGACGGAAACCATAAGACGGCTCACTATGCCATCTGCACGGCGTTCATGGCATTGGGAATGATGCTCCCCGGCATGATTGCCGGATGGCTTCAGGAGATGCTGGGCTACCGCCTGTTCTTTATATGGATCATGGTATGTACGCTGGTCACTTTCGCCGTTACAGCTTTGTTGAAAATCGACTCTGAGTTCGGGAAAAAATAAAAGCATTAATTTTCACCTTAACGAAGATTTTCATCCATATTTTCGTAATTTTGCTGTCCGTATAACAGAAAGCAGAAGATAAGCATGAACCAACAATATCCTTCAGTCTTGCTGGAAAGGGCGGTGGGAGAATTTGCCAGGCTTCCGGGCATCGGCAGGAAGACCGCCATGCGGCTCGTACTCCATCTCTTGAGACAGGATACGTCGTCGGTGGAGGCTTTCAGCAATGCGATGCTCACGCTGAAGCACGAGGTGAAATACTGCAAGGTGTGCCACAACATATCCGACACTGACATATGCCGTATCTGCGGCAATCCTTCGCGCGACGCTTCCACAGTGTGCGTGGTGGAGAACATCCGCGATGTTATGGCAGTGGAAAGCACCCAACAGTATAGGGGGCTGTACCATGTGCTGGGTGGTGTCATCTCGCCCATGGATGGCATAGGGCCGTCAGACCTGGAAATCGACAGTCTGGTGGAACGTGTCAAGGAGAACGGAATAAAAGAGGTGATTTTTGCACTGAGCCCCACGATGGAAGGCGACACGACCAACTTTTACATTTTCCGCAAGCTGAGCGGGCTGGATGTGAAGCTGACAGTGATCGCACGCGGCATATCCGTGGGCGATGAACTGGAATATACCGATGAGGTGACTTTGGGGCGTTCCATATTGAACCGTACCGTTTTTACGGGAACAATGTAATCCGTGACAATAATGGAAAAGAAAATAAAACGGCTGTTATGCCTGCTGCGGATGGAATTCGCACTGATGTGGGTAGTGAATGCAGGACTCGCGGCACTATACGAAACGGACATTCTACCTCAGGGTGTCTTCGTGGACGATGTACAGATGGAATACGTGATGCAGACTGTTGGAATTCTGCTGGCCGTGTGCCTTATCCCCTTATCGCTGCGCATGTTTCATCTTTCACTCACGCGCTATGTCAGACAGCTGTCACTTCCGGCAGCTTTGGTAAGCTACCGCCGTTGGAACGAAGTACGGCTGTCAATGCTTCTAGCTCCATCGCTGTTCAACATGACGGTTTACTACACCACATTGAACGTAACAGGTCTTTTGTGTACAGGTATGGTGTTGCTGGCATCTCTTTTCTGCGTACCGGGAAGAAAACGGCTATTGGAGGAACTGGATCTGGAGAACGAGGAAACAGATAACAGGAAGTGGGCATGAAATCAATTGGAAAGATTATCTTGCGCGCACCCGAGCCGGAAGACCTGGATGTGATGCTTGCCATAGAGAACGATCCGCATCTATGGACGGTAGGTACCGCCACCGGTCCCTACTCGCGCTATCATCTGAGACAATACCTCGCAGAGGTACAGAATGACATTTATGCCGACAGGCAACTGAGACTGATGATCCAGCATGAAAGTGGAGAAGTGGTGGGGATCATCGACCTTTCCCTTTTCGATCCCAGTAATAACCGTGCGGAGGTGGGTGTGGTGGTTCGTGAAGATATGCGCAGACAAGGCATCGCTCATGAAGCGGTACAACAGCTTGAACGCCATTGCTTCACGTTCCTCGGAATACATCAGCTCTATGCGTATGTGCTTTCAGACAATCTTCCCTGCCTGAATCTTTTCCGCTCCGCCGGCTTTGAAGAGACAGCACGCCTGAAAGACTGGATACGGACAGGAACGGAATATAAAGACGTACTCCTGTTCCAGAAAAAGAATCCGCATGAACATTAGTTGAAAGAGGGATATATCGGATATTTTGCCCAGATACGGTATCTCTGTCCGAGAGCATTCATGCTCTCATTCCACAGACAGGGATTGTGGTAGTCCAACAACTGGTTGCAACGGCTTTTTCCAACCATCCAACAGTCGTCCTGAATCTCTTTCTGAAGCTGTCCATTGCCCCATCCAGCATATCCGGCGAAAAAGCGTATATGCCCCTCCACCGGGTTCCCATCCAGAATATACTCCTTCAGCTTCTCAAAATCTCCGTTAAGATAAAGTTCCTTGCCAATCTTCAGTGCCCCGTCAAGCGTGTTGATTGTATGAAGGAAAAAAATCGTGTCCCGCCCGATAGGTCCACCCTTGAATACAGGAATGCCGGGAACGGGATCAAACTCCGGAACCAGCTGGTTCAATGTGACATGATAATGAAATTCCCTGTTCATCACAAGCCCCATACTACCTTCCTCGTTATGGGTTACCAGCAAAATAACAGTACGCGCAAACTGATAATCAGACAATAACGGGGAAGCGATAAGAATGCTTCCAATAACGGGAAGTGTCTTATTTGCCTTCACCTGAAAAATGCGCATGTCCATATACGTAATTTTTTGACATTCTAAGATACGCGTTTTATCAGAATAAAAAAAGAAAAACCTCTACTTTTTCCATAAACTTTTCTGAATGTAAAGCTCACTCTTCCGACAAACGCATATTTCCTAAAAATTAGTAAAATATTCCCTCCATATATTTGAAAACTCGGGAAAATAAGCTATATTTGTGTAAGTTTTTGGTGTATCAATGACAGAAGAAGGCAAAAAGCTGTTGGACTCTCTTGAAAAAGAAGTGAGGTATCTGTTGTTCCTTTACGGGAAATTGCAGGAGGAAAATGCTTTACTTCGGAAAGATCTTTCAGAAAAAGACGCGGAACTGTCCGATTTGGAAGTCAGATACGCCGCTCTGAAGTCGGCCCGTATCATCAGCGTTCATGACAGTGAACTCCGGGATACGAAACAGCGACTGACGAGACTTGTGCGTGAGGTCGACAAGTGCATCGCTTTGCTCAGTGAGTGATAATGCGACGATATAAAGGCAGTGGAGAAGACTTATGGACGACAAATTTAAGATAAGGCTGAAGATAGACAATGAAGAATATCCGATGACCATCCGACGTTGCGAAGAAGAAGACTATCGTGCGGCGGCAAGAAGGATAGACAGCAAGCTGAATAAATACCGTAGAGTTTTCCCGAATCTTAACGCTGAAAAACACTGGCTGATGGTAGCTGTTGAACTGGCATACGAAAATGTAAGGCTTGAAAAAAGGAACGACACGCAGCCATATATCGACAAACTGAGAGAGTTGTCGAGAGAAGTGGAGGAATATACACGTCCTTCCGGCAGTAATGTGGGTGTATAGCCGTTTTCGAACGAAAGAAGAGATCATGCGCACAAGCTTTCCAACGGAGAAATCCAAGGAAGGATTGTGCGTTTTTATTTATTTTAAACAAAAAAGTGATGATAGAGACGGTAATATTTACGGTGGCAGCCTTTCTCGTAGGAGGGGCATTGTCATATCTGTTTTTCAGGTACGGTCTGAAAAACAGATATGACACTATAATCAAAGAGGCCGAAACAGAGGCTGAAGTCATAAAGAAAAACAAGCTCCTTGAAGTGAAGGAGAAGTTCCTCAACAAAAAATCCGAACTGGAAAAGGAGGTGGCCCTACGCAACCAGAAGATCCAGCAGGCAGAAACCAAACTGAAGCAGCGTGAAATGGTGCTGGGACAGAAAAACGAGGAACTGCAGCGCAAACGCAACGAAATGGAGGCTGCCAAAGAGAATTTGGAAGCCCAGCTCGGAGCGGTAGAGAAGAAGAAAGAGGAGCTTGACCAACTTCAGGCACAGGAACGTGAAAAATTAGAAACCATTTCCGGTCTCTCTGCCGAAGAAGCTAAAAACCGTCTCGTGGAATCACTCAAGGAGGAAGCCAAGACGCAGGCGCAATCATATATCAACGATATCATGGCTGATGCGAAACTCACAGCCAACCGTGAAGCGAAGCGCATCGTCATACAGTCCATTCAGAGGGTGGCCACAGAAACGGCTATCGAAAATTCGGTGACAGTGTTTCACATAGAGTCGGATGAAATCAAGGGACGCATCATCGGCCGTGAAGGAAGAAACATACGTGCATTGGAGGCAGCCACGGGAGTGGAAATCGTAGTTGACGATACACCGGAAGCAATCGTTCTTTCCGCTTTCGATCCGGTGCGCCGCGAGATAGCCCGCCTCGCCCTGCATCAGCTCGTCACCGACGGCCGTATCCATCCTGCGCGTATAGAGGAGGTAGTGGCAAAAGTACGCAAGCAGGTGGAAGACGAGATAATCGAAACAGGTAAACGCACCACCATCGACTTGGGTATTCATGGACTTCATCCAGAATTGATTCGTATTGTTGGAAAGATGAAATACCGTTCATCCTACGGCCAGAACCTGCTCCAGCACGCAAGGGAGACGGCCAATCTCTGTGCAGTCATGGCTTCTGAACTGGGATTGAATCCAAAGAAGGCCAAACGTGCAGGCCTGCTTCACGACATCGGTAAGGTACCGGATGAAGAGCCGGAACTTCCGCACGCACTGCTCGGAATGAAACTGGCAGAAAAATACAAGGAAAAACCGGACATCTGCAATGCAATCGGTGCTCATCATGACGAAATTGAGATGACCAGCCTGCTGGCTCCGATAGTACAGGTATGCGATGCCATTTCCGGAGCACGTCCTGGAGCGCGTCGTGAAATCGTAGAAGCGTACATCAAACGTCTGAACGACCTTGAACAGCTTGCCATGTCATATCCGGGAGTAACCAAGACATATGCTATACAAGCCGGACGTGAACTGCGTGTCATCGTAGGTGCAGACAAGATTGATGACAAGCAGACCGAAAAACTTTCGTCAGAGATAGCAAAGAAGATACAGGACGAAATGACTTATCCGGGCCAGGTGAAGATTACAGTTATCCGCGAGACACGGGCGGTCAGCTTTGCAAAGTAATACTGTTTACACAAATAAGACAAGAGAGACTGAATACGACCTGTTTCAGTCCCTCTTGTCTTATAATCAGACTTGGGATTCTGCAGCGAGAAGAAAATGCATAATATCCTCGCAACTATCTGCGATGAGCGCAGGGCGATACGCTTCCAGTTCAATGCGCGGACGGAATCCCCAACTCACACCTATGGTCATCACACCGGCGTTCATCCCTGTTTGCATATCCACGCACGAGTCTCCCACATAGACCGTTGTATCCTTTTTTGCTCCTGTCATAAGCATTATCTCCTCAACTACATGAGGATCGGGCTTTGGAGGAATCCCCTCACGCTGTCCGAACACGGCAACAAATGGTATGTCGGGGAAATATTGACTGACAAGCTTCGAGGTCGCTTCCTGGTACTTGTTGGAGGCTACAGCCAACTTCATCCCCCTTGCATTGAGTATGCCGAGCATTTTTCTTATGCCTGGATAAGGACGACTCAAGTCAGCATTATGGAGGTCGTAGTAAGGTATGAACCAACTCCTCATTCTCAATATGTTTTCCGATGTCCGCTCACCCTCCGGCAATGCCCTTTCAAACAGCTTGTTTATCCCGTTACCAACAAAGTAGCGGTATTCGTCGACTGTGTGTCCAGGGTATCCGCATTGTTCCAGCGCATAATTCGTTGCCGATGCAAGATCGGCAATTGTGTCGAGCAATGTTCCGTCCAGGTCAAATATTGCCAGCTGTTTCATATCCTGTTCTCTCTTGTGTATGTTGATTCGATTCCCGTACGGGCGCACTCGGCACCCATAGGGGGATTCTGTTTGTACAGACCTATACACACTTCATCTATTGCCGGGAAGTCCGCAAAAATCCGCTGTGCGATACGGAATGCCGCATGTTCCAGCAGTTTGGAGGCGACGGCCATTTCCTCACGCACTGCATGAAACACCGCAGCATAGTCAACAGTCCTTTCAAGACAGTCATTTTCGGCTGCCATGCTGAAATCCGTCTTCAGACTCAAATCAATGGTGTATTCCGCTCCCACCTTGTTTTCAAGAGGCAGTACGCCGTGGTATGCGAAGACTTTCAAACCTTTAAGGTGGATATACATGTCTTTTACTTTCATTCTTATATGATAAAACAGACACGGAATACACATTGCACGCATCAAGCGTCACCTTCGTGTAGTCCGTGTCCTGTATTCCAGATTTGTCATTTCTTTTAGCCGCAACGTGAAGATCCGCAGGTCTTGCATATCAGGCATCCTTCCTGATATACAAGCGTTTCGTGTCCGCAATTGGGACATTTTATGCCTTTGGCTTCCGTACCGTCCTGCACATATTTTTTCAGGGCACGTTCCACCCCACTCTTCCACGTGTTGATATTCTCATTGTCGAATTGGAGAGAACTTACCAGTTTTATGACTTGCTCTATCGGCATTCTCCAGCGCAAGACTCCTGAAATCAGTTTTGCATAATTCCAGTATTCCTTGTTGAAGCGTTCCGACAGCCCCTCTACAGTCATCTTGTAGCCGCGCTTGTTCTCGAACTGGAAGTCGTAGTGCTTGACACCCGCTTCGTCATAGTTCTTTATTATCTTACCGTGTGTGACAGACTTCGGCAAAACGATGCCTTCCTCGTCATCCTGCAATCCGGTGAAGATTTCATACGGATGCCCGTTGAGAAGCCCGACGAAAGCCACCCATTTTTCCTTGTTGTTCTGGAAACGTACCACATCTGCTTCGAGTACTTTCGGCCTTACCTCCACCACCTGAGGCGGTTTGCAGCGACATTCTTCCTGTTCTCCCTTCTTGCTCTCTTTCTGGGCTGAAATCAATACGCCGGTACGTGAGCCGTCACGATACACCGTACAGCCCTTGCACCCCGAGCGCCATGCCTCCACGTACAGACGGTTCACCAAATCCTCATCCACATTGCTCGGAAGGTTGATGGTGACACTTATCGAATGATCCACCCACTTCTGGATACGTCCTTGCATCTTCACTTTCATCAGCCAGTCAACATCGTTGGAAGTTGCCTTGTAATAAGGCGATTTCTTCACGAGTTCGTCAATCTCATTCTGAGTGTAGCGTTTGTTCGGGTCGTATCCTTTCGCTTCCATCCACGTAAGGAACTTGTGGTGGAACACGATATATTCTTCAAAAGCATCTCCCACCTCGTCCACAAAATCAATGTGTACGTTCTCATCGCTCGGGTTCACCTTCCTGCGACGTTTGTATATGGGCATGAACACCGGCTCTATCCCTGAAGTGGTCTGTGTCATCAGGCTCGTCGTTCCTGTAGGGGCGATGGTAAGACAGGCGATGTTTCGTCTTCCGTATTTCACCATCTCCTCGTAGAGACCTGGGTCAGCCTCCCGGATGCGGCTCACAAACGGATTGTTCTTTTCCCGTTCTGCATCATATATTTCAAATGCCCCCCTCTCCTTCGCCATATTGACCGATGACCGGTAAGCTTCGATGGCGATGGTCTTATGCACCTTTTCAGAGAAGTCGGTGGCCACTTCCGTCCCATACCTCAGGCCCATGGCTGCCAGCATGTCACCCTCCGCAGTTATTCCTACGCCGGTGCGACGTCCCAGTCCCGACTTGTGGTAGATTTTTTCCCACAAGTGGCGCTCCGTCCCCTTGATTTCATCACTTTCAGGATCGGAGTCTATTTTCTCGAAAATACGCTCTATCTTTTCAAGTTCAAGATCAATAATGTCGTCCATGATCCGTTGAGCCAATGCCACATGTTTTCTGAACAGATCGAAGTCGAAGTAAGCCTCCGGAGTGAACGGATTGACAACGTATGAATACAGGTTGATGGCCAGCAGACGGCAAGAGTCGTACGGACATAGAGGTATCTCTCCGCATGGATTGGTAGAGATGGTGCGGAATCCCAAATCGGCATAACAGTCCGGCACAGACTCCCGGATAATGGTATCCCAGAAAAGCACTCCGGGTTCAGCCGATTTCCATGCGTTGTGAACGATTTTCTTCCAAAGTGCACTGGCATCGATTTCCTTTGTCACCATCGGCCGATCAGAATCAACAGGGTATTGCTGCATGTACGGACGTCCGTCAATGGCGGCCTGCATGAACTCGTCGCTTAGACGCACTGAAACATTAGCCCCTGTCACTTTCCCCTCCGTCATCTTTGCGTCGATGAACGCTTCCGAATCCGGGTGTTTGATGGACACGGTGAGCATCAGCGCGCCGCGCCGTCCGTCTTGTGCCACCTCGCGGGTGGAATTGGAATAACGTTCCATGAACGGCACAAGACCTGTGGATGTGAGTGCAGAGTTCTTCACAGGAGAACCTTTCGGGCGAATATGCGAGAGGTCGTGTCCCACACCTCCACGCCGTTTCATCAGCTGCACCTGCTCCTCGTCAATGCGGATTATCGCGCCATAGGAATCGGCCGATCCATCCAACCCGATCACGAAACAATTGGAGAGGGAGGCAACCTGAAAGTTATTTCCTATGCCTGTCATCGGACTTCCCTGGGGGATAATATACCTGAAATGATCCATTAGCTCGAACACCTCCCGGGCGTCAAGCGCATTTGGATACTTGGCTTCGATTCGTGCCACTTCATTGGCAATCCGCCAATGCATGTCCGACGGAGTCTTTTCATAGATGTTTCCAAAAGAGTCCTTCATTGCATATTTGTTCACCCAAACACGTGCCGCCAATTCATCTCCTTTGAAATACTCCAGTGTTGCGTTATACGCCTCATCGAAACTGTATGTTTTCCTTTCCATGTTATAAATTGTATATTACTGCAAAGCTAAAGATGTTTTTTGTATTGACAAAATAAAATCGAAGTAAGTTGACAGCAAAATTGAAGTTTCCGGAAACAATTAGTCAACTTCTTGATATACAATAAAATTCAGTCTGAGTAGTTATGCAGAAATCATCAAAAAAGACAAACTGATTACATTATTAGTTGCCTGATTGCAAAAATCACGTTTCACTTCTGACATTTCGTATAGTTTGATAGATACTTCCAATAAAATTAAGGATTAAGACTCATAATGTATTACATTAAACTCAAAATCGTTCATTAGAAAAAAAATGCTTTTTTTCTAAACACTGGTTACCATCACATTTATTCTATATACAGAAATATTAAAAAGACAGTTATGGCAACAGTAAAAGCTAAATTTCGCCCATCAACAGTCACAGGTCGTCCGGGCACTATCGTTATTCTTGTAACACATCATCGTATCGTCAGACAAATAACGACGGGATATAAGGTATTCCCCTACGAATGGGACGAGAAACAATCAATACCCTTGATAACAGGCAACCATGAACGTACTTACATTATTCAATCGATAATCCAGGAATTAAGAAAGGATATCGGGCGTTTAAACAGAATCATAGAAAAATTCAGCCGCTCTAACTATGGTTATTCGTGTGATGATATAATTATTGAGTTCCGACGTATCGGAAATGGGAACAGCCTTTTTATGTTCATGGAGAGTGTAATCGAACGGTTACGTCGGTTAAAACATTTTGGAACAGCCAAGAACTACTGCGCTACATTGAACAGTTTTAAGCGGTTTCGGAATAACGAAGATATTATGATGGAAGCAATAGATCATATTATAATGGAAGATTATCAGGCATACCTGAAATCGGCAGGTCTTACCCCCAATTCCATATCCTTTTATATGCGTATTCTTCGGGCAGTCTACAATCGTGCAGTTGAACGGGAGTTGACTAAAGATCGTAAACCTTTCCGTACAGTGTTCACTGGAACAGAGAAAACTATTAAACGGGCTATTTCAATTAGTGACATCAGACGTATCAAGAATCTTAATCTATCGCATAAACCAAATCTTGAATTTGCCCGTGACATATTTCTGTTTCTTTTCCTTTGCAGGGGAATGTCATTCATTGATGCGGCATTTCTGAAGAAAACGGATATCCAAAACGAAGTACTGACCTACCGTCGGCATAAGACAGGACAAATGCTTCACATAAAAGTCATAAAACAAATCAGTGAATTGATTGAATACTATTCAATCAATGACTCTCCATATTTACTTCCGATTATAACTGTTCCGAACAAAGAAGAAGAACGCAAACAATACGAATCGACATTACATGGCGTGAACAAATCGCTTAAAACCATAGCGGAAATGATTGGCTTACCTGTCAAACTGACCACATATGTCAGCCGCCACGCTTGGGCCACGATTGCAAAAAGTAAAAACATACCAGTCAATGTAATATCAGACGCTCTTGGTCATGATTCAATCTCAACCACACAAATATACCTTGCATCAATTGACACTACAACCATTGACAAGGCCAATGAGCTTATTATTAAGGATTTATAATATTATAGTATTTAAAGAAAATATCCGTTTCCTGCAAAGAAACGGATTACGAATACAAAAATAAACAAAAATTCTGAATTAAAACACATTAGAACAGAAAAAATCCCATGAAAATAAAAAAAAGACGCAACTATATACTTTATTGTACCAACGGTTTTGTATAATGATTGGTTGCACCA
>CAZSYY010000010.1:0-49897 GCA_964611375.1 uncultured Phocaeicola sp.
ATCGCACCATTATTCTCGGATGATTTTTGGGGTACGCATTGACGAAGTCAGGAAACAGAAACATAAATGGAATAAAATAAAAAAGGACAATGAAACGAGTTCACTGTCCTTTCGATTATAAAATCTTTTCTATTCTTTACTCAATTTGATGCCGTATCAGCATCACTGCTCTGAGGAGCGGCAAATCCGGCAGGTGCGTTAAGCGGATTAGTAGACTGCTCCTGCACCGCACGTTCCATAATAACGGAAGAGCCAACCGACTGAGTAGGAATCACATACGAAGCGGCAACACTTGCCACCACCATAAATGCAGCGAGCCCCCACGTCAGTTTCTCAATGAAATCAGTCGTCTTACGCACCCCCATTATCTGGTTTGAAGACGCAAACGCGGAAGAAAGCCCTCCCCCTTTGGAATTCTGCACCAACACTACGAAACACATCAGAACAGCTGCAAGCACCAATAATACTACCAATAATAAATACATTTTCTATTTTGATTTAGCGTTAATAATCAACCTTTCCAGAAATCTGATTTGGTCTGCAAAGTAAGCATTTTTTTTTTGATATTTCAAATCTAATTTTTTAATAATGTCCAATGCCTTTTCATAACGATGCTGTCTGACATAGATTTTGGCCAATGTCTCGGTAAAGAACTGCTCGTCGTTCTCCTGAGAAATCTCCTCCCGCGAAACTTCGTCACTTCCGACCGTTTCGTCGGAAGATTCCGGAAATACCTCAGCGGCCGTATCCGCACCTTCAATAAATCGGTCTATCAGCTCCTGTCCTTGCATGGGAGGTGAAGGCGTATATTCATCATCTTCTGACAGAACCGGAGTATAATCCACACTCGTCGGAAGAGACAACGGCAACAACCCGCCTGACGCATCCGAAGGCGAACCGGACAGAAAGCCGTTGATAAGGTCGAGAGTACGGTCACCGCTTTCGGACAATCCGTCTTCCTGCACGGAACAGACTTTCTTCAGTTCAAACCTATCCCCCTCTATGAAATTGAACAGCACAGCGGGATCAGCCGCAAACAAAGCACACCTGCCAAGCTCAGACTCAAAGTCCGGATGTCCCAACAGATACAGATTTTTCACATAAAGAAGCCGCGCCGTCTGAAAATATGGGTACTTCGACAGTAAAGCCTTAAGTTCGCCAAGACTCTCCACATCCAACAAGTCCGGACGTCTGATCCATTCATGCAAACACTGACGATACATACTGCAACAACATATTACCAGTTAGCCACCGTCGCATTGAATATCTGCTCAACTATCTCGTCAATCATCTGATCAACAAGCTCCTCCTGAACAGACGACAGCTGCTGGCTGGAATCGTACTCACGGCTGGCGGTGAACTGCTGGTTGTCGAAATCCTCCGAATGGTTGGAATTATTCACAAAACGGACATTGACGGTCATACGAAGTTCGGCCATCGTGGAATAACCGTCCGAACCGACACCCTTGTTGTAAGCGTTATAGTTTGTGATCTCGCCGGAAAGCTGAAGGTCGCCGTCCTGACGGACCTGTTTCAGACGGGTCTGCTGCATGTAGATGTCCTGAAGGGCTGTATTGAACATCGACTCCATGGGGCCCCACACGAAACCTGCAGAACGGTTCGGGAAGTTAGCAAACGATATGGTCTTCACCTTGTCGTAATTGATTGAAGAACCGTTGAACTTATATGATACGGTGCATGATGACAGCACGAGAAGCGCTGTACATGCCAATAAGGAGAAAGGTCTCCTAATAATTCTGCTTGTCAAGTCCATATTCCTTGATTTTTCTGTAAAGGGTACGTTCTGATATCTTAAGGTCACTTGCCGCGCTCTTGCGCTTTCCGTGACGGCGCTCGAGAGCCTTGCGGATCATCTCCTTCTCAACCTCGTCCAAAGAGAGATTCTCATCCGCATATTCATCAGTGTCCCTGACATCGGACGCCGCAGGAGAAACCTCCAGCGTGCCGGAAGATACTGACGGGACGGAAGTGACCGGAGGGGCACCGACGACTATGCGACTGCGTCCTTCCATAACGGTGGGAGGATCATCGCGCAGGAAACCGACGGAAACACTGCCGGACGGCGGGGAGACTCCATCACGCTCCGAGATGATACCGTGGACAAGCCGCTTAAGCTCAGTCACATCGCGCCTCATGTCGAAAAGCACCTGATACAGGATCTCCCTCTCGCTGCCGAACCTCCTTCCTCCGGAATCCAGACTGCCCGAAAGCGCCGGAAAATTTGGAACAGGTTCTGAAGGGAGGTAGTTCTTCAGGATATCGGCACTGATGTCGCGACTTGTCTCTATGACGGATATCTGTTCTGTTATATTCTTGAGTTGACGGATGTTGCCGGGCCAGGAATAAGACGACAGAAGCTGACGGGCATCATCGGAAAGACGAACTGCGGGCATACGGTAACGCTCCGCAAAATCGGATGCAAACTTACGGAACAGGAGGATTATGTCGTCGGGACGCTCGCGCAAGGGAGGAACCCTCACGGGAACGGTGTTCAGACGATAATACAGGTCTTCGCGGAACCTGCCACTGGATATGGCATCGGGAAAGCTGACGTTCGTGGCCGCGACAATGCGGACATCGGTCTTGCGGACTTTGGAGGAACCCACCTTTATATATTCACCGCTCTCGAGCACGCGAAGCAGGCGTGCCTGAGTGGACAGGGGGAGCTCACCCACCTCGTCAAGGAATATCGTCCCGCCGTCGGCCTCCGCGAAATAGCCGTTGCGGTCACTGATAGCGCCCGTGAAGGAACCCTTCTCGTGGCCGAAAAGCTCGGAATCGATAGTTCCCTCTGGGATAGCACCGCAGTTCACCGCTATATAGGGGCCGTGGCGTCTGCGACTGAACTGGTGGATGATCTGAGGAAAGCTCTCCTTACCGACACCGCTCTCACCCGTTACAAGAACCGACAGGTCGGTAGGGGCTACCTGGACGGCTATGTCTATGGCACGGTTCAGACCTTCCGAATTGCCTATGATGCCGAACCGCTGCTTCACATTCTGTATATCTGCACTCAACATATTATACATTCATTATCATGACAAAATTACAAATAATATCCGAATATGCGAACATTGTCGGAAAAATTGTCATGCCGACACACGGCAGAGTCATTACTGTCAAGTTAGAAGTGCAACCTCACACCGTCTGTACGAATGTATCTGAAAGGTACCTACATAACCACCAGACTGCATAGCTTTCAACCGTCTTTTAGGGCTTGAAACTTATGCAAACAGCCGTCCATTAAAAAATCTGCGCACGTTTTGAATGAAATCTCTCAGGGTTTCGGTTGAAACGTCCTGAAGATTATTTGGGAGCTTTTCTGTACAGATAAATTGCAATAAACAGGTAGATGAAATTCGGGATCCACACCGCAATGCTGGGAGGAGTATTCCCGTTAATGGCGAAAGTGGACGAAATGGTTTGAAACAGAATATACGAGAAGCTAAGTCCTATTCCGATTCCCAGATGAAGCCCCATCCCTCCTTTCCTCTTTTGCGAAGACAGCGACAAGCCGATAATAGTCAGGATAAAGGCGGCAAACGATGTGGCAATTCGTCGGTAGTATTCTACCTCAAACACCTTGATATTGGCAAACCCGCGCTGCTTCTGGTTGTCTATGTACTGTCGGAGCTGACGGCTGGTCATTGTCTCCTGCTGGCCGCGCGTGATGAGAAAGTCCTGCGGTTCCATATTGATTATCGAGTCTATCCTATCGCCCCGTGTTATGGTTTCACGCATTCCTTTCATCTCCCTTATTATGTAGTCTTTAATAATCCAGCGGTGGGTAGCGGCAGTATCATAAGTGATACGTCTTGCCGTAAGATGAGACACCAGCTTATGATCCTCGAACTTGTCGAGTGAAAAGCGGTAGCCGGTCTTGTTGAATCTCTCATAACGCTCTATGTATGCGATGATTCCCGTATCGACCTCAAGTTGAATATTACGCGCATAATCTGTCTGTCGTTTGTTCTTATAGACCTCTTCAAACTTCAGTCGTGTGACACTTCCGGTGGGTATTACCTCCGTACTCAGTACGTATGTGACCAATGCGATTATGGCCGCCGAAATCATGTAAGGAACCATGAGCCGCCGGAAACTCATCCCGGTGGAGAACATGGCAATTATCTCCGAGTTTTCCGCCAGTTTCGATGTGAAGAAAATCACGGCGATAAACACAAACAGCGGACTGAACAGGTTAGTATAGTAAGGAATGAAGTTCAGATAGTAGTCGAACATAATGGCCTTCAAAGGAGCCTTGTTGTTGATGAAGTCATCAATGTTCTCGTTGATGTCGAACACTACGGCAATGGATATGATAAGTGCAATGGCAAAAAAGTACGTACCCAGAAACTTTATGATAATGTATCTGTCAAGCCTTTTCAGCCATTTCTTCCTGAAAGGATTACCTTTGAAGAATTTTTTCAGCTGTTTTCCTGCCACGGAAAAGCGCAGGCGGAGCGATGTGCCGATGTTCTGTTCCATATATCTGTCGGGCTAATTTTTTTAAAGTCTCGTGGATATACGTTCCACCATCTTCGGTTTCCATGTGGAAAAGTCACCTTCGATGATATGTCTGCGTGCTTCGCCAGACAGCCATACATAGAATGCAAGATTGTGTATGGAAGCTATCTGAAGAGCCAGCAGCTCTTGTGCATGGAAAAGATGGCGCAGATAGGCTTTTGTGTACATTGTATCCACATATGACGCTCCGTCCGGTTCGATGAGCGAATGGTCGTTCTCCCATTTCTTGTTGCGCATGTTCATGATGCCGTCTTTGGTGAACAACATTCCGTTGCGTCCGTTTCTTGTAGGCATCACGCAGTCAAACATATCCACTCCACGCTCTATCCCTTCAAGAATGTTCACCGGTGTGCCGACCCCCATCAGATAACGTGGTTTGTCAGCAGGAAGGATTCCGTTGACCAATTCCACCATTTCATACATCTTTTCGGTCGGCTCCCCTACGGCCAGTCCGCCTATGGCATTTCCGTCCGCTTCTTTTGATGCTATGTATTCGGCAGACTGCCTACGCAGGTCACTGTACACACACCCTTGTACAATAGGGAAGAGCGATTGGCTATATCCGTATTTCGGTTCTGTTTCATTGAAACGCGCAATGCAACGGTCAAGCCAACGGTGCGTGAGTTCCATCGATTTTTTCGCATATTCATAATCAGAAGTGCCGGGAGTACATTCGTCAAATGCCATCATGATGTCCGCCCCGATAACACGTTCGATATCCATCACCCTTTCCGGTGTGAACAGGTGTTTCGAGCCGTCGATGTGCGAGCGAAACTCCACACCGATCTCCTTCATCTTGCGTATGCCGGACAGCGAGAACACCTGAAACCCACCGCTATCTGTAAGCATGGGACGGTCGACCCCATTGAATTTGTGAAGCCCTCCGGCACGCTCGATGATATCCAGTCCCGGACGAAGAAAAAGATGGTATGTATTACCCAAAATGATTTGGGCCTTGATGTCGTTTTTCAACTCGTGAAGATGCACACCTTTCACGCTCCCGACGGTACCTACCGGCATGAATATAGGAGTCTCTATCTTTCCATGATCAGTGGTGATCAGTCCGGCGCGTGCGTTGGATTTCGGGTCCGTATGTTGCAGTTCAAACTTCATTTCGTATGGCTTGATTCTCCTTGTACGTTGTCTTTCTTTATGGTAAAGTCGATGGGATCGGCAACCTTTTCATCCGTAAGCGCCAGCTGGAGTACCTCCTTGATGTCTTTCACATAATGGAAGGTTACTCCCTGTAAGTAGATAGCCTGTATCTCATCAATATCTTTACGGTTGTCTTCGCATAGGATTATATCTTTTATTCCTGCCCGCTTTGCAGCAAGAATTTTTTCCTTTATGCCACCAACCGGAAGTACTCTTCCGCGAAGGGTGATTTCACCAGTCATAGCGAGATTTGGCTTAACCTTGCGCTGGGTGAAGGCGGAAGCCAGTGATGTGACCATGGTAATTCCCGCCGACGGCCCGTCTTTCGGGATAGCACCTTCGGGAACGTGGATGTGGATATTCCAATTGTCAAAGATACCTTCCGGCAAATCAAGATTCTGGCTGTGTGCCTTCAAATACTCGAGAGCCAACATAGCCGATTCTTTCATTACCGCACCCAAATTGCCCGTCAGCGTGAGCTGTCCCTTTCCACGGCTCAGGCTGGTTTCCACAAAAAGTATTTCTCCCCCAACAGCAGTCCATGCCAAGCCTGTCACCACTCCGGCATATTCGTTCCCCTGATATTTGTCGCGTGAGTATTCGGCTGCGCCAAGATACTGGGGTATGTCCTTTGCCTTCAGTTCATGGGTACCCGTAAACTGGTCACTGGCTATTTCGAGCGCAATCCTTCTCATCACCTTTCCGATTTTCTTTTCCAGCTCGCGCACACCGCTTTCCCGTGTATAGTTTTCTATGATATATTCTATGGCATCCTTCGAGAATTTCAGGTGTTCTTTTTTCAGCCCGTTAGCCTTCATTTCTTTCGGTATGAGATGACGGCGCGCTATTTCAATCTTCTCCTCTGTGATATATCCGCTCACTTCAATTATCTCCATACGGTCAAGCAAAGGAGCGGGAATCGTAGCCAGATTGTTGGCTGTAGCGATAAACATAACCTTCGAAAGATCATAATCCATATCAATGTAATTGTCATGGAAGGCATTGTTCTGTTCCGGATCAAGCACTTCAAGCATAGCCGATGCAGGGTCACCATGGGAATCGTGGCCAAGCTTGTCTATTTCATCGAGTATGATGACAGGGTTCGACGTTTCCGCCTTGACCAGACTCTTTATGATCCGACCGGGCATTGCTCCTATATAGGTTTTGCGGTGTCCACGTATTTCAGCCTCATCATGGACTCCTCCGAGCGACATACGCACGTATTTCCGTTTCAGTGATGCAGCTATGGAACGTCCCAATGAGGTTTTACCTACTCCCGGAGGCCCGTACAGACAGAGTATTGGCGCCTTCAGATCTCCTTTCAGCTTAAGTACCGCCAAATGCTCAAGGATGCGTTCTTTCACCTTATCCAGTCCGTAGTGATCCTTGTCGAGCACCTTCTTTGCATTTGATATGTCAATACGGTCAGCAGAACATACATTCCACGGTAATGAGAGAAGAGTCTGCAAATAGGAGAACTGCACATTATAATCAGGCGACTGGGGATTGATACGTTCCAGCTTTGTCACCTCACGTTCAAATACGTCCGCAACCTCCTTGTTCCATTTCTTTTTCTTGGCCTTGGTGCGGAGTTCGTCTATTTCATCATCTTGCCCGTTTCCCAATTCATCCTGTATATTCTTGATCTGCTGCTGAAGAAAATACTCGCGTTGCTGGCGATCGAGGTCTTCACGGGTACGCATCTGGATGCTCTGCTTCAGTGTTGCCAGCTGTACCTCCTTGTCCAACACCTGGATCAACCGGTAGAGACGCCCTTTCAACGTATTGATACGGAGCAGCTCATACTTATCGGCAATGGAAAACGGGAAGTTGGCACATATGAAATTTATCATTATTTCATTGTCGTCCAAATTCTTGATGGCGAAAGACGTATCGGGCGCCATACGATCGGAAAGCTCGATATATTTGTTTCCAAGCTCCTTACAGGTATCCGTCAGAGCCTTGAACTCGTCTGAGTTTTCTTCACCCATATCTTCCCGGATCGGAGTAACCTTTCCCTTCAGATACGGTTGCGTGGAGGTAATCTCATCTATATGTACTTTAGGCCCCATAGCCTGAAGGACCACAGTAGTGTTGCCCGTAGGCATGTCGAATACACGCAGTACCTTTCCGACGACAGCCACCGGATAAAGATCCTTGTATTCCGGCGATTCCACCTCGCTCACCTTTTGGGTGGCAATTACGATGGATGCCTTTTGTCTCAAAGCCATATTGACGAGCTTCAGTGTGGAACGGCGTCCCACTGTCACCGGCATGACGACCGATGGGAATATGAACATATTCCTCAGTGGCATCACCGGAAGTTCATTGCTGAGTTCATCCACATTGCCACCGTCATCAAAAGGAAGAGTTTCGATTTCGGTAATTACTGACATGTCATGCTCTGGAGTCATAAGACATTCATCTTTTTTTCTTCTTGCCATGGTATTGTTGTTCCCGTGAACTTAAATTAGAAACTATTATTCAAAAACGGAGCAAAGTTAATCATTCCGCATTGAATTTGGAAAAACAATCCGTTCAAATACATATAATAAACATAAATAAAAAGACGAATGATACGGGAAGAAAACGTTTTTCTATAATTTTGCCCGAAAAACACTCCGATTATGTCTAATCCTTATTTCAAATTCAAGCAATTTACGGTATTCCACGATAAATGTGCAATGAAAGTCGGGACAGACGGCGTTATGCTGGGAGCATGGGCAGAAGTGGAAAACGCCCGCCGGATACTTGATATTGGGACGGGAACAGGGCTTGTCGCGCTGATGTCCGCCCAGCGAAGCCGGGCAGAAGTGACAGGCATTGATGTGGATGAAAATGCTGTGATACAGGCGCGAGAGAACGTCGAACGCTCACCGTGGAAAGGACGCATAAATGTGGAAAGGATCGATGCAAAGAATCTGCCGGACAAATGGACAAGTGCTTTTGATGCCATCGTATCCAATCCCCCATATTTTACGGAAGAACTGAAATCACCTTCCATTTGCCGCAACCGGGCACGTCATACTGACGAACTTGACTTTGCCGCTTTGCTCCACAGTGCAGGCAAAGCACTGTCTTCCGACGGCGTCTTTTCCGTGATCCTGCCCGCCGGTTCAGCATCCGACTTCATTGCACTGGCTTTGGACGAGAATCTTCATCTCTCACGCCAAACATGGGTACATACCAAACCTGATACGCCACCCAAAAGGGTGCTGATGGCTTTTGTAAGGAATATTCCTCTTCATGCAGACATCCGTCATATCACTGTAGAGGTACAGCCCGGGAAGTATAGTGAAGAATTTACTGATATGCTGCGCCCGTTCTATCTGGCACTGTGACTAATCCTTTGACAGTTTTCTTAAAATCTGCTGGTTTATTTCCAGAAACTGCCTGTGCTTTTCGGAGAACGCCGCAACGATTGGACTTCTGCCCGCCAAGTCGCTGAAGTGCTGCAGTATGTTAAAAGGAGGAGCAGACGTATATCTATGACAGAGAGGAGCAATGACATGGAGGCCCTGATGCACTGTTTCCACCTTCAACTCCTTGCCACCCATCATCGGATCTCCGTCAAAATGGAACACCCCTTCCTTTGCCCGTCGGATGATGATACTCTTGTCTCTCATGGCCTTGATCCTGCTGTTCTGATCAAGCGTCTTGTTGAAAAGCTGGAACGCAAGCTGAGGCACGTCAAGCACAGTAAACGGTTCCAGTATTGTTATGTCCATCATTCCGTCAGTCAGCGAAGCCTGAGGAGCGATGTATGCATTGTTACCATATTGGGATGCGTTGGCACATGCTATAAGAAAAGCCTTGTGACGAATGGTTCCGGAGGAATTTTCTATTTCGTAAGTTTCCGGACGATAGTTCAGAGCCTCGTGAAGCGTGTTCTCTATGTACCCAAGCGGCCCCCTACGCCCCGAATCGGCAAATTTCAGGCTAATGAAAGCATCAAATCCCACTCCGCACGTGCAAAAGAACGGATGACCGTCTATCACCCCATAGTCCATGATTTTCTGCGACCCTTCATTGAGCAACCGTATCGCTCCCTTAGGATCCATCGGGATGTGCAGATGTCGTGCAAGACCGTTCCCCGAACCGCAAGGAATTATCCCCATACATGTGTCTGTCCGGATCAGTGAGCGTCCTATTTCGTTAACTGTACCGTCTCCTCCGATAGCTACAACTATGTCGACACCTTCTGCCGAGGCTTCAGTCGCTATTTCCGAAGCATGCCCCGCATACTCAGTCTTTCTGACCATGTAATCATATTTTGAAGTATCCAGCAATTCCTTGATCAGCCTGAGAATGGTATCCTTATTTTGAGTCCCGGAGACGGGGTTGACTATGAATACAACCTGTTTTTTCCTTTCCATATTATTGCTTAGTCCATAGTGTTTTCAGCATACAAGCCTAACTCAAATCTGTCCAAAATTGATTCTTAACAAGCAGGGAACCAGTGGAAAGTCCACATCTGAAAATATTAATAAGAACTGTTCCCCGACTCGCGTCGAAGAACAGCCACAACACAAACACAAAATAAAACACGACAAAACTACTATTTATGCAACGCACTTTCAAGACAGCCTGAACTCACATTCCGTATGTTCACACACCCGTATGTAATCAGATGCGTCGCATTCACAAATGTATCAAATTCTGTGGTTTTCCCGTCTTTTGATACATGTTTTTTTACATGATTCCTTTTTTGCGTAAATTGACCTGCCACTCCCACGCTGAGCGCAGAGTGTCCTCAAGAGAAGTTTCAGCCTTCCATCCGAGTTCATTATTGGCATAAGTCGGGTCAGCCCATACTTTTACGATATCTCCCGCACGATGTCCCGTTATCTGGTAGTTCAGCTTCACGCCTGTCGCAGCCTCGAAGTTGTTGATGAGTTCAAGCACAGAGACTCCCCTGCCGGTACCAATGTTGAAAACTTCCACCTTGTTTTTTTGTCTGTCCTCAAGGATACGGTCCATCGCAACCACATGAGCCTTTGCCAGATCGACCACATAAATGTAATCACGGATGCAAGAACCGTCGGGAGTGTCATAGTCATCACCGAATACGCTAAGTTTCTCACGGATTCCCATTGCAGTCTGAGTAAGATAAGGAATAAGATTCTGCGGAACGCCGTTGGGCAACTCACCTATCAGAGCTGTCGGATGTGCACCGATAGGATTGAAGTATCGGAGCATTATTGCATTAATCGGACTGCCAGAAGCCACTGTATCACAAATGATTTCCTCATTTATCTGTTTGGTGTTTCCGTAAGGGGATTCAGCCTTCTTGATAGGAGCGTCTTCTGTCACAGGGAGCTTGTCCGGCTGGCCGTAAACAGTGCATGAGGAAGAAAAGATAATCCCCTTGACACCGTGTTTAGGCATCAGCTCCAGCAAATTGATTAATGACACGATATTGTTCCGGTAATACAGCAGAGGTTTCTGCACGGACTCTCCCACAGCCTTGCTTGCAGCAAAATGGATAATGCCCTCTATACCTGGATATCTGGCGAACACTTTGTCCAAGCCTTCATAGTCAAGGCAGTCCACCTTCTCAAAGGCAGGCCGGATTCCTGTAATTTCTTCAATACTGTCCACAACATCCGCACGTGAGTTTGAGAGATTATCTACAATCACCACTTCATAACCACTATTCTGAAGTTCGACTACGGTATGTGAACCGATATACCCGGTTCCGCCTGTCACAAGAATTTTCTTTTTCATAACTTAAAGGTATTTCTGTTATTGTCTGATAAAGTTTTACATAATAGTTGAGCAAATATAAGAAAAAGGATCGGAAAAATCCATCTTCATTCAGGATAAAACCAGGAATCAGATATTCCTCTATCCCCTTTCCCGTTCCAATAGCAATCAGTTCAACCCGAACAGGACAGCCAGACCTTTGTCCACACCGGAAAAGCCCATGAAAGCCATGGCCAGAAGCCCCGCCGTAATCAATGCGATAGACATTCCCTGCATACCTTTCGGAATATTTGCCATACTGAGCTGTTCGCGTATGCCCGCAAACACAATCAGAGCCAATGCAAATCCCAAAGCAGTGGAAAAAGCGTAAATGACTCCCGTTAGCAGGTCGTAATCTTTCTGGATTACCAGAATTGCCACACCAAGGATACAGCAGTTTGTAGTAATCAGAGGAAGGAATACGCCCAATGCCTGATACAAGGCCGGAGAGATTTTTTTCAGAATAATTTCTACCATTTGCACCAGAGCTGCAATCACCAGAATGAATGCTATTGTCTGGAGATAAGCAAGTCCGAAAACGTCGAGCACGTACTTCTGTATGACATAAGTCACAATTGTCGACAATGTCAGCACGAAGGTTACAGCGGCACCCATACCCATGGCAGTCTCCACCTTTTTCGATACTCCCAGGAACGGGCATATGCCGAGAAACTGTGACAACACAATGTTGTTCACAAATATGGCCGTGATAAATATCAATACATATTCCATATCTTCTTTTATGAGTTAAGCCTTCTGAGGCGGTTAACAATAGCAATCAGATATCCCAGTACGATGAATGCTCCCGGAGCCAGCACAAACACGAGCATGCCGCAATCTTCGGGCATTACCGTGACGCCGAACACTTTCCCTGTACCAAGAAATTCGCGCACGCATCCCAACAACGTAAGTGCAATAGTAAAGCCAAGACCGATGCCCAGTCCGTCAAAGAACGAAGGTACAGGCCCGTTCTTGCAGGCAAATGCCTCGGCACGTCCCAGAAGTATGCAGTTCACCACAATCAGTGGGATGAACAATCCCAAAGTGGCATAAAGTTCCGGGACGTATGCTTGCATAACCATCTGGAGTACCGTCACGAAAGAAGCTATCACCACCACAAAGACAGGGATGCGCACCATGTCCGGCACAAGATTCTTGATGGCAGAGATAACGACATTTGAACATATCAGCACGAACATTGTGGCAAGTCCCATACCCATGCCGTTAATGGCTGATGAGGTTGTCCCGAGCGTGGGACACATACCCAGCAAAAGCACGAACGTAGGATTTTCCTTGATAATCCCGTTAACCAGAATCCTAAAATTATTCATAGCAGTTCCTCCATGTCAATTTTGTCCGATATTATCAGTTGAGTCACCTTCATCAGGTTCCGCATACGCAGAAGCACCACTCAAGGCATCCGTCCGGTCTGCATTCTCTTCAGATATTTCCACCTGTTGTGAAGCCCCACTTGAAGCATCCACCTCCTGTTTCATATATACAGAATATGCATTGTTTACAGCCTGCAGAAAGGCACGCGAAGTAATGGTCGATGCGGTAATGGCATCGACTTCCCCGCCGTCCTTGCTTACAGCCAGCGGAGCCTTTCCGGGATTCTTTCCGATAATATCTCCTTTGGCACCTTTTTTGAACCATTCGTCAGCCTTTGAACCCAACCCCGGCGTTTCGGAATGGTTCAACAGAGAATAGTCAATGATGTTGCCTCCGGCATCGAAGCCCACAAGCACCGTAAGCGTTCCACCGAAGCCGTTAGCAGATGTTTCCACTGCTGCACCGATAAACTTACCGTTTTTAGTGGCACGGTACACTTTGTATGTCACGCTGCCCGATTTCACTTCTTCAGGCGATTCTGTCGGGTTGTTGTCAAAACCAGGGACGACAAGTGCAATCGCATCACTTAACGTCTTTGCATCGGCCCGTGCTATCGGACCTGCTGTCACGCTATTGACCCAGCCAAGCAAAGCACCTGCCACAACCGAGAATCCTGTCAGTGACAGAAACATATTCTTTAATGATGAATCCAGCTTTTTCATTTTTTGACGACCTCCCCAAAACGTTTTGGTTTGCAGAATGTATTGATAAGCGGTGTAAAAGCGTTCATGATAAAAATCGCGAACGACATTCCCTCAGGATAAGAGCCGAACACACGGATGACAACTGTCAGGAAGCCGATTGCCACTCCATATATTATCATACCCTTGTGTGTCATCGGCGATGTCACATAGTCAGTCGCCATAAAAACAGCACCCAACATCAGTCCTCCCGTAAAGAGATGTGTAACAGGCGAAGCGTAAACTGTGGGAGCGGACAGATGCATAAGTCCGGAAAACACGAACACGGTGGCTATAATCGACACCGGTATGTGCCAGCTAATGATTTTCTTCCAAAGCATATATACCAGTCCCAAAATGACAGCCAATGCACTGATTTCACCAATACAGCCGGGATTGTTTCCAAGAAACAGCTCAAAGTTACTCGGCAACTGGCTCAATGCAGCGGCATTACCGTGAACGGCCTGTTTCATCAACGAGAGTGGGGTGGCTGCCGTCTCAGCGTCAGTATAGCTTGTCAACTGACCTGTTACCGGCCATGAAGTCATCTGCACAGGAAAGGAGATCAGCAGAAAAATACGTCCCGCCAATGCAGGATTGAACGGATTGCACCCTAGTCCGCCGAAGGTCATCTTAGCGATGCCGATAGCCACCAATGCACCGATGATGACAATCCAAACGGGAATATTCGACGGGAGGTTGAAAGCCAGAAGCACACCCGTCACCGCTGCCGACCCGTCCATAATGGTAGTACGTTCACGTCTCAGTATGAACTTCGTGATTGCCCATTCAAAAAACACACATGCCGCCACAGATGTAAGTGTGACAATTACAGCCCCCAATCCGAACATACAGAACGACACCAACAGAGCCGGCACGAGGGCGATCAGCACGCCATACATATTCTTCTGCACACTGTCGCCGCCATGTACATGCGGAGACAAAGATACGATCAACTTATTTGCCATATAAAGTATTCATTATTTTTTTGCATTACGTGCACGTATTATTCCACCGACCTTGCTCTTACCCAAACGAACATAATCCAACATCGGACGGTGTGAAGGGCATGTAAACTGACATGATCCGCATTCGATGCATGACATAATGTTTTCACGCTCCACACGTTCCCAGTCTCCATGTGCCGAGCACGTGGCCAGAAGATACGGTTCAAGTCCCATCGCACACACATTGACACACTTCGCACAACGGATGCACGGCTGAGGCTCCATACGCTTTGCCTCTTTCCTGTCCATCAGCAACACCCCTGAACTCCCCTTGCATATAGGAATCCCAGTCGTGGACAAGGCCTTTCCCATCATCGGTCCACCGCATATCACTTTCCCTGTGTCTTCGGGCAATCCTCCCGCCGCATCAATCAGTTGGCTTACAGGCGTACCTAACCTCGTGAGGAAGTTAGACGGATTTTTCAGCGATTTGCCTGTCACGGTAACCACACGCTCCAGCAAAGGCTTGTTCTTCTGCACTGCCTCATATACCGCATAGGCGGTGCCGACATTCTGCACCACTGCCCCCACAGCGACAGGAATGGCAGGAGGTGCGGGCACCTGACGGCGAATAATGGCATCTATGAGCTGCTTCTCTCCACCCTGCGGATACTTTACCTTCAGCGGGACCACCTCTATGCCTGCATAAGCCGAAGCCTTCTCCGTCATCAGGCGTATGGCATCGGCCTTGTTGTTTTCGATGCCGATATACGCCTTGCTGACCTTCGCCGCCTTCATGAGTATGGTTGTCCCCACCAGTACCTCATCGGTTTTTTCAAGCATCAGCCTATGGTCTGCGGTAAGATAAGGCTCACATTCCACGCCGTTTATTATGACGCAATCGGCCTTACATCCCGGCGGAGGTGTAAGTTTCACATGGGTCGGAAAGCATGCGCCTCCCAGTCCTACCACTCCGGCAGCCCTTATTTTGGCCACAATCTCTTCCGGAGAAAGTTTGCACTCCTTTACCAGCGCGGGACTGCGGTCTATGCACTCTTCCCATTCATCACCTTCCACATCTATGAAGATAGCCGGCTTGCGGTATCCGCTCGCATCGACCACGCTGTCTATCATCCTCACCTTTCCCGAAACGGATGAAAATACAGGAGCCGAAACATATCCGCCCTCTTCGGCTATCTTTGTTCCCACCTTCACCTTGTCACCCTTTATGACCACCGGTATGGCCGGAGCACCGATATGCTGTGAGAGGGGGAATACAGCCTGCTTAGGAAGTGCCAGGACCTCTACAGCCTTCCCTGCCGACAATTTGTTTTCCTCCGGATGAACTCCACCTATTCTAAATGTTTTCACGGTCGATATATTTTAATTCATGATTCGGGTATGATCACACAACCATTGAGGATCTGGTTCCGGATGAAAGTTCCGCCTTTCTGGGAGGAAAATTCACGGCGACAATCGCATGCTGAGGACATTCCGTCTCACACTTACGGCACGATTTGCATTTTGCCGGATCGATATAGGCAAGATTGCACTCAATCGTAACGGCACCAAACGGACAGACCTTAGCACATTTTCCGCAACCTATGCAAGCTGCGGCACATGACCTGCGGGCCACAGCGCCCTTCTCCTTATTGACACACTGCACATATACGCGGCGCCCGTTCTTTCCCTTCTGACGAAGTTCAATGACGTTGCGCGGGCAGGCTTTGGCACATGCTCCGCAGGCAGTACATTTCCCTTCGTCCACCTCCGGCAACCCGGTGTCATGATTCATACGGACGGCACCAAACGAACAAGCCGACACACAGTCGCCACAGCCCAGACAACCGAACGCACATCCCGTCTCACCGCCATAAGTGGAGCCGGCAACCGCACAGGAACGCACCCCGTCGTACAGTGTCAGCCTCGGACGATTGGCGCATATGCCGTTGCATCTTATCACCGCCACCTTAGGCTCTACGGACGAAGCTTCCAATCCCAGTATGGCAGCCACCTTTTCCATTGTAGCCTGTCCGCCCACCGGACACGACTTGCCATTCAGCGAGCCTGCTTTGACGCATGCCGATGCAAAGCCGGAGCAACCCGGATAGCCGCATCCGCCACAGTTGGCCTGAGGAAGCACTTCCGTCACCTGTCCGATACGGGGATCCTCATACACGGCGAATTTCTTGGAAGTCACATACAGTATGACGGCAGAGACCAGTCCTATGGTTCCCAGTGAAATCACTGCCACTAAAATCGGATTCATAGATAGTTTATTAGTTATTTATAGATTTAACAGTAAACACAAAAGTCCTTTTAAAACGATTACGGCATAAATACATTATCACGTAATAAGGTATCAGCATACAAAGAGAAACAACGGCCGACAGAGGTTCATTGTTTCCGCTAAGGAACATGGCCACAAAAAGCGAAAACAGTATCACAGCAAAGGGAAATGCAAAAGCCCACATCACCGCTCTCATTCCTAACGATGATGCCCCTTCAATCACGACCCGCTGTCCTACCCGACAATCAATATGCCGGCTGTTATGGACATCGATCAGCTTCTCTTTTGAGTCCGTCGCACGGCAATGTGATTTGACGCTACACGATGAACATGCGGAAGCCTGCTCGATTCTTACTTTCAGATAAGGACCGTCTATGCTTTCTACAATGCCAGAATGTCTTACTTTTTCAGCCATTTTTCTTTCACTATGCTGCGTGGGAACAAATGTAACATAAAATTTACATCTCCGGTAACGTTAACGAAGAAATCCTCATTAAAATTTGTAAAGTAAACATTATACGGGATTCATGTCATTATTCAAATTCGGCTTGTGACAACGCATTTTCTTTATTCTGCGCAATTACGTATACTGAATATTGTGCTACCAATAAAAATATGGCAATCTGTTTCATCTTCATTAGCATTTTGAATTTAACATCTTGGAAATTTGTTCGTTGCAAAGTAAAAAAAACGGTAATATTGAGATATTGAGAATTAGATTTACAAAATATTAAAGTTTGGAACAATTCTGAATCAATCTGACAAGAATGTTATAGTCTTCATAAAATAGAAGCGTCTCTACTGTAAGCTAAAAAATGTCATGGCGTTCATGTCAAAACATCCGTAAGTTACAGACAAAGCCTCCTGACATTTTTTTAAAGCAAGCCAAGCTATCATAGCGAAGAAAAAGGCACAGTACCTACCCTGCTTACAGGATTACGACCAGAAAAAAACCTGTCACCATCCGCCTTGGAAAACATATACTGAAATTCGGAGGTTTTTCCATAGTTTTTTTGTATGTTTGCCCAATAAACACTTAAACAGTCATTATCAACGTATGAAAAAAAAATGGATCACCACTGTCATTGTCGTAGCGGTCATAATAATGCTGATTGCTTATTGCGTATCATCATATAATGCACTCGTGACCCAGGAAGAAGGTGTCAACACAGCATGGAGCAACGTGGAAAACCAATATCAGCGGCGTTCGGACCTGATACCAAACTTGGTGAACACGGTGAAAGGATATGCCGCACACGAAAAGGAGACATTCGATGCAGTAGTGTCGGCACGTGCGAAAGCAAGCCAGACGCATATAGACATCGATGATCTCACCCCAGAAAAGATGGAGGCCTATCAGCGTGCACAGGGAGAAGTGGGAAGTGCACTGAGCCGCCTGCTTGCCATCACAGAAAACTATCCAGAGCTGAAAGCCAACGAGAACTTCATGGAACTTCAGGCGCAACTGGAAGGAACGGAAAACCGTATCGGAACAGAACGCCGGAAATTCAACGAAGCGGTGCGCGAATTCAACACCTCCATACGCCGTTTCCCGAAAAACATCATCGCCGGCATGTTTGGTTTCGAGAAGCATCCTTATTTTGAAGCTGAAGAAGGCAGTGAAAAGGCTCCCGAAGTACAATTCTAAGATGAAACGCCTGTCATTTGTCACTCTGCTGTGCGGAATATGCCTGATATCTGCCGTTTCACTTTCCGCGAAAGAATATACGGTAGAGGAGGTGCCGATGGTACATCTGCAGAACAAGACACGCTATGTCAGCAATCCAGACCGTATTTTGTCGGACATGGCAGTAGCCGTAATGGACACCACCCTCTATGCACTTGAACAACAGACGGGCATACAGGTGCTGGTAGTGGCCGTAGAACAGATTGCCGGAGGCGACTGCTTCGACTTTGCATATCGGTTGGGAGAAAACAACGGTGTGGGACAGAAAGAGAAAGACAACGGGCTTGTGATACTTCTGGTCACTGGGGAACGCTGCATCCAGTTTGTCACCGGATACGGCCTGGAGGGGGTACTCCCAGATGCTCTGTGCAAACGCATCCAGCAACGTTATATGAATCCCCTGCTCGGCGAAAACAAGTGGGATGAAGGCATGATGGCCGGAGTGCGAGCTATCCGCCAGGTACTCTCCGGAGAGAAAGGTGATCCGGTTTCCGATCAAGAAGATTCAGATTTCCTGCTGCTATGGATTATTCTGACGCTTTGTGTCATCGTTGTACCGGTTATGATGTGGTACGCAGTACGCCAGCGGAAAAGATGCCCTAACTGCCACAAACACACCTTACATCCGGTTTCATCCTATACGGTGTCACGGAGTGGCGGAATACGTACCGTAGAGACCATACTCCGCTGTTCGCACTGCGGACACGAACATAAGGTTCGGCATCAGGAAAGCGATGACAACGACATCGGACACCGTGGAGGAGGTCCGTTCATCGGTGGTCCGTTCTTCGGAGGATTCGGAGGCGGACGTGGAGGAGGATTCAGCGGAGGAAGTTTTGGAGGAGGCAGCTTCGGAGGCGGAGGAGCCGGAAGCAAATTCTGATTAAAATCGACATATCTGTTAAATCATGTACAACAACACATTCGGGAACATATTTCGCCTGACAAGCTTCGGCGAATCGCACGGGAAAGCCATCGGTGGTGTCATTGACGGGTTTCCGGCTGGAATACACGTTGATATGGAGTTCGTCCAAACAGAACTCAACCGCCGCCGTCCCGGTCAGTCGGCGCTTACCACTGCCCGCAAAGAGGCTGATTCGGTGGAATTTCTGTCAGGGATCTATGACGGCATGACCACCGGGTGTCCGATAGGTTTTGTGGTATGGAACACCAACCAGCACTCCGGCGATTACGACAACATGAAAGACGTGTTCCGCCCCTCGCATGCAGACTACACATATATGCAGAAATACGGTATACGCGACCATCGCGGAGGAGGACGTTCGTCGGCACGCGAGACCATTGCCCGTGTAGTGGGCGGTGCACTGGCAAAACTGGCTCTCAGACAAGTGGGTATAAGCATTGCGGCATTCACATCTCAAGTCGGACCTTATAAGCTCGAAAAAGATTATACCGCATACGACCTGAGTCTCATAGAAAAGAATCCTGTACGCTGTCCCGACATGGAACTGGCCAAGCAAATCAGCGACTATATTCTTCAGGTCAAAAAAGACGGAGATTCAGTCGGCGGAGTTGTAAGTTGCGTGGTACAAGGCTGTCCTGTGGGACTGGGACAGCCCGTATTCGGAAAGCTCCATGCGGCACTGGGTAGCGCAATGCTGAGCATCAACGCAGCAAAAGGGTTTGAATACGGGCAGGGATTCCATTCCATGGGAACGAAAGGAAGTGAACAGAACGATATATTCTATAATCGTGACGGACATATCGCCCTGAAAACGAACCGCTCTGGGGGAATTCAGGGTGGCATCAGCAACGGACAAGACATTTATTTCAGCGTAGCGTTCAAGCCGGTGGCTACTGTACTTATGGAACAGCCAACAGTGGACATACACGGCAACGAGACTGTCCTGAAAGCGCGCGGACGACACGATCCTTGTGTGCTTCCACGGGCGGTACCTATCGTAGAGGCAATGGCAGCCATGACTATGCTCGACTTCTATCTGATGGACAAGACAACCCACTTATAACTTAGCAATTATGGACATCAAAGAATACATCAAATCAAACGAAAGCCGGTTCCTGGACGAACTCTTCAGCCTTATCCGCATACCAAGCATCAGCGCAGAGCCGCAACACAAAGACGATATGCTTGCCTGTGCCGCACGCTGGAAACAGCTTCTGATTGAAGCCGGAGCAGATGAAGCCATGATCATGCCCTCAAAGGGTAATCCACTGGTATATGCAGAAAAACGGATCAGCGACAATGCTCCTACCGTACTCATCTACGGCCACTATGACGTGATGCCGGCAGAACCGCTTGAAAAATGGACAAGCCGTCCTTTCGAGCCGGAAGTGCGTGACGGGCGCATCTGGGCACGCGGTGCGGATGACGACAAAGGACAGTCAATGATTCAGGTAAAGGCTTTTGAATATCTGGTACGTGAACGCAAGTTGCGCCACAATGTAAAATTCATATTCGAGGGAGAAGAGGAAATAGGTTCTCCAAGCCTTAATGCATTTCTTCAGGAGCACAAAGAATTGCTGAAAGCAGATGTGATTTTAGTGTCGGATACAAGCATGTTAGGTGCCGACATGCCGTCACTCACTACCGGGCTGAGGGGACTTGCCTATTGGGAAATTGAAGTGACAGGGCCAAACAGGGATCTGCATTCAGGACATTTCGGAGGAGCTGTAGCAAACCCCATAAACATTCTCTGCGAACTGATTGCAAAAATAACGGATGAGAACGAACGAATAACAGTCCCACATTTTTATGATGACGTAGAGGAAATCTCGGCAGCCGAGCGCAAGATGATCGCAGACATCCCGTTCGATGAGAAAAAATATATGGAAGCCATCGGAGTAAAGGCTCTGAAAGGTGAAAAAGGTTATTCAACATTGGAGCGTAACAGTTGCCGTCCGTCATTTGACGTATGCGGCATCTGGGGAGGTTATACAGGTCAAGGCTCGAAAACCGTACTTCCGTCGAAAGCCTGTGCCAAAGTATCATGCCGTTTGGTACCCCACCAGAACCACGAAAAAATTTCGCAAATGTTTATTCAATATATCCGCACGATTGCACCAGACTGCGTTGAAGTGAAAGTAACCCCAACACATGGAGGCGAAGGATACGTCTGTCCCATTGACCTGCCGGCTTACCGGGCTGCAGAAAAAGGTTTCACACAGGCTTTCGGCAGACGTCCGCTCGCTGTGCGGCGCGGAGGCAGCATTCCAATCATAAGCGACTTTGAAAGGATTCTCGGAATCAAGACCATACTTATGGGCTTCGGGCTGGAAAGTGATGCAATACACTCCCCCAACGAAAACTTTCCGCTTGACATCTTCCGAAAAGGCATTGAAGCGGTGATAATGTTCCATCTGGAATTTACGACACAGCAATAATGAAAAAGATGGTATGCCGATCTTGTTGGCATACCATCTTTTGTTTCCAGACCTTACATATGAGTGCGGAAGAATTGTTCTATCTTGTCAAACGGAATTTTCCCAAGATTATCATAAAGGTCTGTATGGCTCGCTTCCGGAACGATTAGAAGTTCCTTGTTGTCTCCCTTCAACTTTTTGAACGCATCCTCACTGAAATACCGTGAATGAGCCTTTTCTCCGTGGACGACAAGTACCGCACTACGGATTTCATCGCTGTAATTCAGGATAGGCATATTGAGAAACGACAAAGAGGAGGTCTTGTTCCATCCGTTGTTTGAGTTGAGAGAACGCTTGTGGTACCCGCGCGGAGTCTTGTAGTACGCATAATAATCCTTCACGAACTGAGGAGCATCTTCTGGCAAAGGATCAACCACCCCGCCTGCCAGCGCATAACTGCCGTTCCTGTAATCCTCCGTACGCTGAGCATTCAACTGTCTGCGCAGTTCATAACGCGCATCTGCATCCATAGCATCAAAATATCCGTTGGCAGTGACACGACTCATGTCATACATAGTAGATGCCACCGTCACTTTGATGCGCGTGTCTATGGCCGCAGCATTGATTGCCAGACCTCCCCATCCGCAAATACCGAGAATGCCGATACGCTCCGGATCAACATCGTCTCGTGTGGAAAGATAATCGACTGCTGCGCAGAAATCCTCAGTGTTTATGTCAGGAGAAGCCACATATCGAGGTTCTCCACCGCTTTCGCCAGAGTAGGAAGGATCAAAGGCAATGGTCAGGAAGCCCCGTTCCGCCAATGTCTGGGCATACAAGCCCGAAGCCTGTTCTTTCACGGCACCGAACGGGCCGCTTACAGCTATCGCCGCCATCTTTCCCTCAGCATTCATCGGCACGTACAGGTCGGCTGCCAATGTAATTCCGTAACGGTTGTGAAAAGTCACTTTGTTGTGATTCACCTTATCACTTTTTGGGAACACCTTGTCCCATTCATGTGTCAGATTAAGATTCTCGTCCATAACAGTATCAGTATTTAAATGATTGTCCTCCGCATACAGACCTTCCGTGCCGTACAAGCACATCAAAACCAAGCATAAAAGTTTGGAAATATTCTTCATACACAAGCAAATAAGATTTCGCATTCGTTCTCTGTTACCAAAATAAAAGTAGTGCAAATATTTTACGCATCCGTTACTGTAAGGCTCAAATAATCTTTCTGAAAAGTTCATCATACACAGGCATCACACAATTAATGCCGTGGGAGGAACCCCGTACTGCTTTTTGAAAGCAGTAGAAAAGTGCGACGGATTCTTGAAACCAACTTCCGTACATATATCCGTAATCTTTTTTCCCCCTTTTCCAATCATGTCATAAGCTACTTCCAAACGTTTGCGGATCAGCCACTTCTCCGGAGTAAGACTGCTGAGTTTTTTGAAGTCACGCTTGAAAGTGGCAAGGCTGCGTCCCGTATAGTGAGCCAGTTCCTCTATTGTAAACTCATACATATAGTTCTCATTCATAAACTCAATGATATCTATTTTCCAGGATTCATTGAAATCAAAAAGCATCGTAGCGAAACGCTTGTCAACGTGAAGCAGAGCTATAAGCCCTTCCTGAAGTTTCAGATGCATAAAATCATCCTGAGGCTTCGCATCGGCGTTAAAATACGGTGTCATCGAGGAGAAAAGACTCGCAATCTCCGGAGTATTCGGAAGTTTAACTGCTTTAGGAGTGAGCTTGGGCATGCCAGATACATCCAGGCTGCCGAACTTGCCATACATTTCCCGCAGGAAATTGCGTGTAAAACTCATGAAAATCCCGCAATAACGCTCATCTCCGTAAGGTTTCTTATACAATGTAATGTGATGATCACGCGGGATGAAAACACACTCCCCCTTTCCAACATGAATATCTTCCTTACCGTTGTCGAGAACCATCTCCCCTGAATATACATAATTCATTGCATACTCACGCGAACGATGTACACAAGATACGCTGCTGTCATAAAAGAAACTGACAAACACATTGTTATAGTTAAAAATAACCTTCATCGGGTCCGCCTGTTCTTCCGCATGTCTCTGTTTCATGGCACAAAACTCAAATGATCGTTTTACAAAGTTAAACATTAAAAGTCTGAACAGATATTTGTCAAGGTTAAATTATATTTTATCGATAAACCTTTTTCCGGCCTTCTTGTCAAACAATAAAAGCGCGCTAAAACAAGAAGAAACATTTTAACTTTTAAATTTATGACAAGAATGAGAACAAACCGTTTATTTATGGCGTTGGCTTTCGCACTCGTACTGGGCGGAAGCAATGTATTCGCACAAGGCAACGAACCGCAGGACAAAAAGTCACCGGCTCCCGAACAGTGCAAGCGTCCGACACCCGAGCAGATGATGGATTCACAGGTAAAACGAATGGCAAAGGAACTGCTTTTGGACGATGCAACTGAAGCGAAGTTCATGTCTCTGTACAAAGAATACCTGGAGGCTCTGATGGGCGACAAGAAAATGGACAAAGGCGACAAGAAAGAATGTGGAGAGAAAGAAGAGCCTGTCGAACTGAGTGACAGCGAGATAATCAAGGCCATCGAAGCCAACTTCGAACGTCAGCAGAAGGCACTTGACACGAAAAAGAAATACTTCGAGTCATTCAAGAAGATTCTGAACGCACAGCAACTGGAAAAGGTATTTGCTCCACGTCCTCAGAACTTCAAAGGCCAACCGCACCCGATGAAAAAGAACGGTAAAAAAGATGAGGCACCACACGGTATGCCCCAGCCCCAGCAGCAACCCGGCGGACAGTGCGGTTCATGCATGCCGCCACAAGACTAAAGGGAGAGACGAATATCTTATAACGAAACAAGGAAATTCAGTAACACTCAATATCCCTTTGCTTTCAGAAAACGGACGCACACTTTAAAAGCAACACACTACATTGTCCCATCATAATCTTAGACCAGGGCAAACGTATCTAATTTTGCGTAAAAGTTCAAGTCCACTATTTTTGAAAAAATGATGAACAGTCCCTATCCCTTCTTTTCTGAATTGACAGACTTTAGTGTAGAAGGTACCAAAGCCCATCTTTTGGAAGACATCCTGTTCATTGCCATAGCTTCCGTTTTTGCCCGCCGTCTCCGTTTTCGAAGATGCTGATTGCGGTCACGGACGAATTAGATGCGTTTGCCCTGCTGGAACCCCGACTTTTGTTGGGTTTTCGATCAGCGAGTGAGGGTAAGGTCGGCCAGCAGGACGGCCGTCTCCGACTCCTCCTTCGGGGCATCTTTGGGTTTCCAGGCCACGATGAAACTAACGGCTGCGGATTTGACCCGATAACCTTTTGCAAACCAATCAGTGAGCGTCTTCTGCATCCGTGTCGAGAGTTTGGCCACGGGAAGGTCCGTCTTCTCGGTATATAGCGTGAAGTCGCGGTATTGCAGCGAATCACCGCTCTGCAGTGCCAGCACTTCGCGTTTTATCCCCTTGAAGAACTCCAGATAGACGTCCCGGTGGGAGAGTTGCAGGACGATCTCTTCGGGCAAGGTATAGTTCCGATCGTCGCGATCGTGCCGGTCAGCCGTTAAACGGTCAAAACTATGTCCGTTGGTATGAATGAACAGTCGGTTCTTGGCTCGGGTAATCCCCACGTAGTAGCGGCGCATCAGCTCCGCATTCTTGGCGTAGTTGTCGTTCAGGAGCATGTAGACATCGTCGAACTCGCGTCCTTTGGCCTTGTGGATGGTTGATACCACCACCTCGAAGCCCGACACATCGCAGAAATCCTCCATTGACGATTCGAATACGAACTCCTTGAAATCACTGATGTATTTTGTCTGATTGAGACGCTCGAACTGCTCGAAGCAGCGCTTTACAAGATCAAGATTCTGACTCCGCGTGTAGGTCTTGCTGATGTCATGCTTTGCCGCCTCCCAAAGCTCATCCAGAATCACGGGTGTTGTCACTCGCTTGTCCAGATATCGGAGAAAGTATCGCATCTCGGAGAGGTTCCAAAAGCGGAAGCCGTTCATCGACTGGATCAGTTTGCACGGGACGCCCTCCTTGCTCAGAAGTCCGGTCAGAATGACTGCCTCGTCGTTCGTCTGGGTGAGGATGCATGAAGTACCCGCATGACGGTTACGGAGCAGTTCATCGACCAGTGGGCGGTACATGATTGCCGAGGAGTGGTAAGTGACGCCGACCCATCCCTTTTCGTTACGCATCGATTGGATCGATGTATGTTTCATACGTCCTGGGATCGATTGGACGAACTCGTTGGCAAAGGTAACAGGATGGCGGGTACTGCGGAAATTGTCAGTCATCTCGATGAGGCGCGCTTCGGGTCGTTGGGTCAGTTGGAACATGTAGCCGGAGTTAGATCCCCGGAATTCGTAGATGTTCTGGTCGTCGTCACCCACGGCGATGACGCGCATCTCCTCGTTGCGGGCCATCAGCGCCGTTACGAGGGCATACTCGTCGGCGGTCATGTCCTGCGCTTCGTCGATGACGAGCACCGTCTTGCCGATCTTGTTGGGTTCGACCTCCCCCTGTTCGATCACATGGGCTGCCCGGGAGACGATGTCCTGGGCATCTTCGAGGTTGCCGATACGCCCCAGCAGGTCGAAACAATAGGAGTGGAAGGTCTTGATCTCGACGAAGTGGGCCGCATTGCCGATCAACGCCATCAGGCGCTGTTTGAACTCCGTGGCCGCCGCACGCGAGAAGGTGAGCATCAGCAGCTGTTCATGCTTGACATCTTCGAGCAGGAGCAGCGATGCCAGTTTGTGGACCAGCACACGGGTCTTGCCACTGCCCGGTCCGGCCGCAACCACGATGCAGTGGGACTCCTTGTCGGAGATGATCTCCATCTGTCGCGGGGAGAGCGACCCGAAGAGCTGTTCGTATTTCTGGGACGTCAGGTTGCGCTGGATCTCATCGATGCGCTCGCCGCGGAAGTATTTCGCGATGAAGCGCCGGTAGTCCATCTGGAAGTAGTCCTGCACGAACTGCAACGCCGCGTTGTAGTCCTTGACCATCAGATTGGCATACTCGCCCACGATGTGAACCTGCTGGATCTTCTGTTTGTAGAAGGCATTGAGCAACCGGTAGTCGTCGACCTTGTAGCGCGACTTGTTGTCCTTGATTCGACGGATGTCCATCGCGTTGTAGAGAACCAGAAAGCCCCCTTCGAGCTTCAGCGCCCCGATCTTCGAGAGATAAAGGAGCGCCTCCTCGATCTCACCCAGCTGCAGATCGTTCTGTCCGAAGAGTATCGACCGGTTATCGGATTTGAATTGGTTCAGCAACTCGACGATCGAGAACTGCACGGCATTGTCCGCGACTGTATGCTCCTGCCCGGTGGCGTTGGGTTGCGCGAGTGTACGCGTCAGCTCGGCGGCCTGCCGGTAGAGCCATCCGATGGTGAAACGGCAGATTTCGACCCGTTTATCGAACCGGTCCTCCGTCGACTGTAGGTCGGTCTGTCGCCGAAGCTGCAGGTTATGGTCCGTATCCTCCTGCTTGCGGAGGTATCCTTTGACCGTAAGGAAATAGAGCAAGGTCCGGATGTCTTTCTCCTTCGAGATGCCGATTCCCTCCTGGATGGCGTCCTCGTTTAGTTGCTTGCAGGAGATGCAGAGCCCCTCCTCCGGGATGCGGTGGAGCAGATAGCGTTCAAGCTGAATGAAGCGTTCGAGCAGCTGCTGCGACTTGCGTTCCGAATCACCCGCTCCCAGCAGGTAGGCCGACAGGTCCTTGCTGTCGGCCAGAATTCCCTCTTGGCGCATACGTTCCACTGCAGAAATAACCTCGCGCTTGCTCATACCCAGAATGTCAGCCAGATAGTCAATCCTCGATTCGGCCTCCGAGTCCTGCGCCTTGACGATATACTTTTTCGAGATGAGTGACTTGATGATGCGGACCGCCTGTTCTGTCTCCTTGCCGTCGAACAGTGGTGAGGCCGTCAGCCGTCGCCGGGCTTCATCGAGATTCCGAACGGTGATGCCCGTGGCATAGACGTGGGGAACGTTGTTACCCCGTTCGAGGTAGCCAGCCTGTTCGAGTGCTGCCAACGCAGTTCGTACCCGGGTCTCGATGTCAGAGCCCGAACCATCCCAACCGGCCTGGCGCGCAATTTCCAGCGCCGACGAATTGACCCGCATGCGCTGGCGTGTAAGCTCCTTTACGGCCTTCCATACCTGCTGAATTTCACTGATGCTCAGCTTCGTCTGGTTCAGCATTATGAAATGCTTGTCCAGATCGTTGTCGCCGTAGAGGACGTAACAGTGGGCATGTAGATGGGGATTACGGCCGGCGCGCCCCGCCTCCTGCACGTAGTTCTCCAGCGAATCGGAGATGTCGTAATGGATCACCAGCCCCACGTTGCTCTTGTCCACGCCCATGCCGAAGGCCGACGTGGCGACGATGATGCGCACCTGGTCGTTCATGAAGGCCTCCTGGTTGGTGATCTTCTCGTCGGAATCCATCTTGCCGTTGAAGGGAAGGGCCCGGAAGCCGTCGCGGGTGAGGCGTGAAGCCAACTCCTGGGTTCGGCGGGTCCGCGAGACATAGACAATGGTCGGGCATTGTGAGTCGGCAATGAGCTCGCGCAGTCGCTGGTATTTCTCTTCGTCGTTGTCGACGTGTAGCACTGAATAGCTCAGGTTCGTGCGTGTGGTCTTCGAGGCGAAGAGCTCCAGATTCAGATCCAGCGTCTGTTTGAAGTAGTCACGGATGTCCTGGATTACCTTCTGTTTGGCCGTGGCCGTGAAGCAAGAGACCGGAATCGGGAGTTTGCTCCCCTTTTTCTGCCGGTATTTGCGGATGAAGTGGCCGATATAGAGGTAGTCGACTCGGAAATCCTGTCCCCACGACGAAAAGCAGTGGGCCTCGTCGATGACGAAACGGACAACGTTGCGTGTAAGGAGAATGCGTTCGATCGTTGCCGAGCGGAGCATCTCGGGAGAGATGTAGAGCAGCGCAGCCGTTCCATCCTGCACTTTCTCGATGGCCAGTGACCGCGTAATGGGATCCAGCATACCGTTGATGGTGACGGCCTCAGTGATACCCCGCTCGGCGAGGTTATCCACCTGGTCTTTCATTAGCGATTGCAGGGGTGAGATCACCACCGTGATTCCGTGGACTGAGTGCCCTGCCATAAGAGCCGGCAGTTGGAAGGTAAGCGACTTTCCACCACCGGTCGGGAAGATCGCCAGCAGCGAACGCCCCTCGACGGCCGCCTGCGCCGCCCGCTCCTGGAGTGGTTCACCTTCGTAGGTACGGAAAGCATCGTAGCCGAACAGCGACTTAAGGCTGCGGTGGACATCGAGCTGGGAGTTGCAGTAGGTACAGCCTGCAAGACAGGGAGTGTGGCGCAGTTTCTTGATGACTAACTCCACGCTTGGATAGTTGTGTAGTACCCATCCCGGCGTGATGGATCGATGATCGGTCGTGTCAATCAGCGCCAGCGCATAGGCCAGTTCGCAGGGATAGTGTCCGATCAACAGTTCGAGATCTACGTTTTGGCAGATGCGGCCTTGGTAGACGGTTGCGATTTGTTCGCGCAGGTTGCAATTCTTCGGGCCGGCTCCCATCAGATCGAGAAATCCGTCGAACTCCGGCTGACCTCTCAGCAGCGCAGTGAAGAGTCTCCGTTTTTGCTCGGGCCACACATTCCAACGGGCCATCTCGTCCAGAAGCAAATTGCGGGCCTTTTCGCAGTCATTGACCGGGTTGTTCATCTGGTCGCTGACCAACTTATCATCCTTTACGAGCCGATGGTAGGGACGTTCGGGAAAGAGCAGGGGCGAGAGATAGAGCGTGTCAACCAACCGCCAAGAAATTTGTCGATCCTCAAAGAGGTATTTGGCGTCGTGGTGGATGATGTTGTGACCGCATAGATACTCCACACGCTGGAGGAAGGACTCCAGCTCCTCTTTTGAGGCTTTGTGGAAGATGGCCCCATCGTAGCGAAGTGCCCCGATGTCGTGGATTCGATGGTCGGTCAGCCCGATCTCAACGTCCACAATCGCATAACGCAACGCCCCATACCGGAAGGACATGAAACCTCGTGTCGGATTCGATACCTCGTTGGAATCCGTTTTGGGCAGACTGTTCGATATGGGGCTCTCCTGCATGGGGTTAGGAGTAATTACAGTTTATTCTACAAATATAGAATTTTTTCTTGAGATTATGCGTTGTATTACAGCATTCTGTTTGATTGTATTCTTAATTTAGGTTTGTAGGCAGATCTTATCTAACCATAATATTATGGATACAAACTTCTCATCGGCTCCCTCCAAACAGTGGAAAAAAGGGAAAACATCCATGCAAACCTCGATACATTCCGTTTAGGGGAATTTATTTCGCCAAAATATGCTATAAAATTGGAGGTGAATCCGCAGATATTTTACGAGTCATTTTGTAGGCAAATGGGGACGGAATAATAGTCCCTTTCCCTTCTTTTCTGAATTGACAGATCCTCGTGTAGAACGTACCAAAGCTCATCTTTGGGAAGACATTCTATTCATTGCCATAGCTTCCGTCATCTGCGGTGTGGAAAGCTGGAATGACATGGAGAACTTCGGCAGGACCAAGCAGGAATGGCTCTGCACTTTCCTTCGTCTGCCTGAAGGCATCCCGTCACACGTTACGTTCAACAGCGTATTCTCCGCCCTTAATCCGGATGAACTGGAGTCTTCTTTTATTTCATGGACCCGTTACGCTGCAGAACTGACAGGCAATGAAGTAATAGCAGAAAGAGGGCATAATATGCGGCACAAAACTTCTCGTTAATCAACAGAATCGCATTGAATCTGCTCAAAATAACGAGAGGTCTGCCAAAGTTGGTGTGAAGGGAAAAAGACTCAAAGCCGGATGGGACAATGAATATCTCTCGAAAATCCTGAAAAATTAGATGCGTTTGTCTGAATCTTAGACGACAAAAATTGTCAGTTTCACTGATTTTTAGTAACTTTTGGGACAAAAAAAAAATTCCGGCTTATGAATCTGAACTTGGATTTTGTCCTCCGGCTGTTTGTTGCCGGGCTGATGGGTGTCGTAATCGGACTGGAACGCGAATACCGTGCGAAGGAAGCAGGTTACCGCACACATTTTCTGGTGGCTTTGGGCAGTGCCCTGATGATGATCGTATCACAATACGGCTTCTCGGAGGTGCTCGAAAAAGACCTTGTCAGACTTGATCCGAGCCGTATCGCAGCACAAGTGGTGAGCGGAATCGGTTTTATAGGAGCCGGTACAATTATTCTGCTCCAGAAACAGGTTGTGAAAGGACTGACAACAGCGGCAGGAGTATGGGCCACTGCAGGGATCGGCCTTGCGATAGGGGCAGGCATGTACGGAATAGGGATTTCCGCCACTGTACTGGCCCTGATAGGATTGGAGGTGTTAAGTCAATGCTTCAAGAGCATCGGAATGCGCACTATGATTGTGGAATTCACAGCCGAAAGCGAAAATGTTCTGAAAGATGTACTGTCTGAATTTAACAGGGGTAATTACCGTCTCTCTTCGTATGAAATGAACAAAGTTGCAGTAAAGGAAGAGGAAATATGTCATGTAACGCTGGTCGTGAAGACTAAACGGATAAATGAAGAAAGTGCACTGCTGCAACTTTTACACAAGTTTCCCGGAATCACCGTAAACAAAATAATGTAAGGACGTATCTTCCCATATAAACAAAAGTATGCCGTGATACGGCGACAGAATCACGGCATACTTTTGCAAATTTACCCGATATAGACATTCACATGAAGGAACAGCCTGTCTTGAGCGCTGTCAATACCAAAATCTATTTTATCTTCACGTGCGAGCCACCCAATGGCAGCATTCAAATCCCTGTCACTCAGCCCTGAGACCTCCTTGAGCTTGTCATAATCCCATTGTCCGTTATCTGAAAGGATTCTCCAGACAACACCCGCATTTTCTCCGATTTTGTTTTTGTTCATCATAAGTTCAATAATTTAGTTGTTCGTGGTAAATTATTATTGGCTGAACAAAAATATAAATATTCTGTCTTTATTGCAAGAATTTTTTAAAAACATTTCCGGTATGTATCCTGCCATACATTTAGGATAAAAAAACATGAGAAAATGGCGATTCAAGTAAACAGCATGCCACAATGAAATTACAACAGGCAGATACTGATTTCCAATTTTTCAGGGACGGGTGACGTGCCGTATTTTTTGACTGTGCAGGACGTATATTCCATTTTTTTCTTATAACTTTGCACTGACCATCAACAGGCAAATATGAGAAGGAACAAAATAAACTGGAGGATACCCAAAGGAGCTGAAATAACAGAACTTGACAAAAAGGTACTGTATTATCAGAGCAGGGGGCATCTGGTTCCTACGCGGGAACTGATAAAGACTCCGGAACAGATAGAAGGAATACGTCGTAGCGGCGTGATAAATACCGGCGTCCTTGACTTGGTGGAAAAAGAGATACATGCAGGCATGAGTACGGCGGAAATCGACAAACTGGTGTACGATTACACGGTAAGTCACGGTGCGGTTCCCGCGACTCTGGGATACGAAGGCTTTCCGAAAAGTTGCTGCACTTCGATAAATGAAGTGGTCTGTCACGGAATACCAAGCGAAACGGAGATACTGGAAGAGGGGGATATCATAAATGTTGACTGTACGACCATACTCGACGGCTATTATGCAGACGCTTCACGAATGTTTGTAATAGGCAAGACCACACCTGAGAAGGAAAAGTTGGTCAGAGTGACTAAGGAGTGCCTGGAAATCGGAATGGAGGCGGCCAAACCTTTCAGCTTTGTGGGAGACATAGGCAATGCAATAGAGAAACATGCCAAGAAAAACGGATTCTCGGTTGTACGCGACCTTTGCGGACACGGAGTAGGACTGGAGTTCCATGAAGAGCCCGACGTTGAGCATTTCGGCAAAAAAGGTACAGGCATGCTGCTGGTGCCGGGAATGGTATTCACCATCGAACCAATGATAAACACGGGTACGTGGGAGGTGTTTGTTGACGAGGAAGACGGCTGGACCGTAGTTACGGAAGACGAACTTCCCTCAGCCCAGTGGGAACACACTTTCGTTATGACAGAACACGGGCTGGAAATATTGACCCATTAATTGTGAGTGAAAGACATGAGTATTGTTGTATTAGGCATAGAATCATCATGCGACGACACATCGGCAGCGGTTGTCAGGGACGGTATTCTCCTGTCAAGCGTGATTGCCAGTCAGTCTGTGCATGAGGCTTATGGCGGCGTGGTGCCGGAACTGGCATCGCGGGCTCACCAGCAGAATATAGTGCCCGTGGTTCATGAAGCACTGAAGCGGGCTGGCGTAACAAAGGAGGAACTGAGTGCAGTAGCCTTTACGAGAGGTCCCGGACTGATGGGTTCATTGTTGGTGGGTGTCTCGTTTGCGAAAGGATTCTCACGTGCGTTAGGCATTCCTATGATCGATGTCAACCACCTGCAAGGTCACGTGCTTGCCCACTTCATCAGAGAGAAAGATGAAGAACCCCACCAGCCGGCTTTTCCGTTTGTATGCCTGCTCGTTTCAGGCGGAAACTCCCAGATCATAAAGGTAAATGCATACAACGACATGGAAGTGCTGGGCCAGACCATTGACGATGCGGCGGGAGAGGCGATTGACAAATGTTCGAAAGTGATGGGACTGGGATATCCCGGAGGCCCCATAATCGACAGGCTGGCACGCCAGGGCAATGCAGATGCCTTCACATTCAGCAAACCTCACATACCGGGTTACGACTACAGCTTCAGCGGACTGAAAACATCGTTCCTGTATTCACTGCGTGAGTGGGTAAAGGAAGATCCAGATTTCGTGGAGCATCACAAGGAAAACTTAGCTGCTTCACTGGAGAAAACCATTGTCGATATTCTGATGGACAAGCTGCGCAAGGTCGTGAGAGACACAGGCATCAATGATGTAGCTGTCGCCGGTGGTGTTTCGGCCAACAACGGGTTACGCAACGCCTTTCACGAACATGCCATGAAATACGGATGGAACATTTTCATCCCCAAATTCGGATATACAACCGACAATGCGGCAATGATTGCCATAACCGGTTATTTCAAATATCAGGACAAAGATTTTTGCTCTATGGACATGCCTGCATATTCACGAGTAAAAATCAAGTGACACCATTAGAAAATAAGATTATCATGTCAGTAGAAACCAAAACATTAAGCAAATTGATCAGTGAAATCTTCTGGAGAGAAGGCTTCACATTGGCCACAGCTGAGAGCTGTACGGCTGGCAACGTGGCGGCCATCATCACCGCCATTCCCGGAAGTTCCCGATTCTATAAAGGAGGGATAGTGGCTTATGCAAACGAGGTGAAGGAAAGCCTTTTGCACGTAAAGAAAGAAACCCTTGAAACCTACGGAGCGGTCAGCGAAGAAACCGTATCTGAGATGGTATATGGAGCCATGGAGACCCTGCATACAGACTATGCGGTGGCAACATCCGGCATCGCCGGTCCCGGAGGAGGCACTCCAGACAAGCCTGTAGGCACGATTTGGGTGGCAGCCGGAACAAAAGGCAAGGTGCTTACCGCAAAGCTTTCCGAAGACGAAGGACGCGAAAAAAATGTTCAGGCTGCAACGACAAAAACCCTGATGCTGCTGCTTGAATTAGTACAAAAGCAAGAAAATGAGGGATAAAAGTACATTTCGCAATAGAAAAACTTGTATAAAACAAATAAAAGCCATAACTTTGCACACCATTTTTACAAACCGATAAAACTTAAAAATACATATAGAAATGTCGAGAATTTGTCAAATTACCGGGAAAAAAGCCTCAGTAGGAAACAATGTTTCACATTCAAAGAGGAGAACCAAAAGAATGTTCAATGTGAACTTGTTCACAAAGAAATTTTACTACGCGGAAGAAGACTGTTGGATTAGCCTGAAGGTTAGCGCCAATGGTTTGAGAGTCATTAACAAGAAAGGTCTTGACGCAGCGCTTAACGATGCTGTTGCCAAAGGTCATTGTGATTGGAAAGACATAAAGGTTGTTGGTTAATTAAGAAAGGGAGAGAAAGACTATGGCAAAGAAAGTCAAAGGTAATAGGGTACAGGTTATACTTGAATGCACTGAAATGAAAAACAGCGGCATGCCGGGAACTTCTCGTTACATCACAACAAAGAACAGAAAAAACACAACGGAAAGATTGGAGTTGAAAAAATACAATCCCATTCTGAGGAGAGTAACAGTTCATAAAGAAATTAAATAATAAGAGACTATGGCAAAGAAAACAGTCGCAACCCTCCAGACAGGCAAGGAAGGTCGTTCTTATACAAAAGTCATCAAGATGGTTAAGTCTCCGAAAACAGGAGCTTATGTTTTCGATGAGCAAATGGTTCCTAACGAAAAAGTACAGGAATTCTTCAAAAAGTAAAAATTTCTGAAATATCAGCATACAAGAAAGGCATACCCGCATATGGGCATGCCTTTCCTGTTTTCAGATTTTACTTCATCATAAATTTGTTTTTGTTCTTAAGTATTTTACCGTATCTTTGTAAACGGATACATTGCGTATTGAAACAAAAAGGCTTATGGGATTTTTTAGTTTTTTCTCCAAGGAAAAAAAGGAGACATTGGACAAGGGATTGTCGAAGACAAAGGAAAGCGTATTCGGGAAAATAGCCCGTGCCGTGGCAGGGAAATCCAAAGTGGATGATGAGGTTTTGGACAATCTGGAAGAAGTGCTTATAACCTCCGATGTCGGTGTGGAAACGACCCTGAAAATCATCAGGCGCATTGAGGCAAGAGTGGCAAAGGACAAATACGTAAACACGCAAGAGCTGAACGAAATCCTTCGTGAAGAAATTGCAGACTTACTGACTGAAAGCAACACAGCAGACGCTGAGGGTTTCAGCGTTCCGTCAGACAAAAAGCCGTATGTGATTATGGTTGTCGGCGTGAACGGTGTGGGCAAGACGACAACCATCGGGAAACTCGCTTACCAGTTCAAAAAGGCAGGATTGTCCGTTTATTTGGGTGCAGCCGACACATTCCGTGCAGCCGCAGTGGAGCAGCTGATGATTTGGGGAGAGCGCGTGGGTGCACCTGTCATCAAGCAGAAGATGGGAGCTGATCCGGCATCGGTGGCTTTCGACACACTCAGCTCGGCTGTAGCAAACGGAGCCGACGTGGTGATTATCGATACGGCCGGACGCCTGCACAACAAGGTGGGACTGATGAACGAGCTTGCGAAAATCAAGAATGTGATGCGTAAAATCGTTCCGGATGCCCCACAAGAGGTACTTCTTGTCCTCGACGGCTCAACAGGACAGAACGCTTTCGAGCAGGCCAAGCAATTCACACTGGCAACGGAAGTGAACACACTGGCCATAACCAAGCTGGACGGGACGGCAAAAGGCGGCGTTGTGATAGGCATTTCTGACCAGTTCAAGATTCCGGTGAAGTATATCGGGCTTGGAGAAGGAATTGATGATTTGCAGATCTTCCGACGGAGGGAATTTGTAGATTCGTTGTTTGGAACATCTGCTGATAAATGAAAAAAGATACAATAGACATCATCACACTTGGCTGTTCCAAGAATCTTGTAGATTCTGAAAAGCTGATGAGACAACTCGAAGCGAACGGTTACCGGGTCACCCATGACAGCAAACGTCCGCAAGGCGAAATTGCCGTAATTAACACTTGCGGATTTATTGGTGACGCAAAAGAAGAGTCAATCAACATGATTCTGGAGTTCTGCCAGGCGAAAGAAGAAGGAAGACTGAAAAAACTGTATGTGATGGGATGTCTTTCAGAACGTTATCTGAAGGATTTGCAGATTGAGATTCCACAGGTAGACAAATTTTATGGGAAGTTCAACTGGAGTGACCTTCTTGCCGATCTGGGCAAGTCCTACCGTTCGGAATTTGCCGTCGAGCGTCATCTCACGACTCCGAAACACTATGCATACCTGAAGATTTCGGAAGGATGCGACCGTGAGTGTGCATATTGTGCCATTCCTCTGATTACCGGGCACCACGTTTCACGGCCTATGGAGGAGATTCTTGACGAAGTGCGTTTGCTGGTTTCCGAAGGCGTGAAAGAGTTTCAGGTAATTGCTCAAGAATTAACCTATTACGGAATAGACCTGTACAAAAGGCAGATGCTTCCGGAACTGGTTGACCGCATGGCAAAGATTCCGGGTGTGGAATGGATCCGCCTGCACTACGCATACCCTGCCCATTTCCCTGAAGATCTGTTCCGCGTGATGCGTGAGAACAATAACGTATGCAAGTATATGGACATTGCACTTCAACATATCAGCGACAACATTCTGCAAAGGATGCGCCGCCATGTTACGAAAGCCGAGACATACGCTTTGCTCGAACGATTCCGGAAAGAAGTACCGGGCATCCATCTGCGTACAACGCTGATGGTGGGATATCCCGGAGAAACGGAAGCGGAATTCGATGAGCTGAAAGAGTTTGTACGTAAAGCACGGTTTGACAGGATGGGTGCATTCGCTTATTCTGAAGAAGAGGGAACTCACTCGGCTGAGAACTACCCGGACAATGTACCGCAAGAAGTGAAACAGCGGCGCCTTGACGAACTGATGGCCATTCAGCAGGAAATATCCGCAGAGTTGAACCAAGCAAAGATAGGCAAGACTTTCAAGGTCATCATCGACCGTAAAGAAGGCGGATATTATATAGGGCGTACAGAATATGACTCGCCTGAAGTTGATCCTGAGGTACTGATAAAAGAGGAAGATGGACATCGGTTGCGTACAGGAACCTTCCATACGGTTAAAATAACCGATGCCGACGATTTTGACTTGTATGCGACAATAGTTTAACAAATGAATGGTAAAGATTTTCTTGATGAGCTGGCACAGCGGACAGGATATGCAGAAAAGGATGTCGCACAGTTAGTTGCCACTCTCGTAAACGTCATTACAGAAAAGTTGCAGGAAGGGGAAGCTGTAGCATTGCAGGATTTCGGCACACTTGAAGTCGAGAAACAAATGGAGAGTATTTTTGTAAACCACTCTACCGGACAAAGGTTTCTGGTTCCTCCAAGACTTAGCCTCAGGTTCACACCAGATCCGAATCTGGAAAATAGACTAAACAAGCCGGAACATGAGTGAAAAAATGACCTTACAGGAAATAGCCGCTTTGCTTGCAGAACGGCAAAATATACAACATGAGGATGCGGAAGCATTTATAAAGGCTTTCCTTACCGTTACGGAGGGAATGCTGATATGTGACAGATATGTAAGAATCAAAGGCTTCGGCACTTTCAAGTTGCTTGATGCGCATTTCCACAGCCCGTCAAGCATGAATGCAGGAAACAGTAACGAAGGCAATGAGCGCAAAGAGATATCTTTTGAACCGGATGCGGCATTACGGGATATGATCAACAAACCTTTCTCCCAGTTTGAGACGGTACAGTTGAAAGACGGAGTACACTTTGACGATATGGTGGAAGAAGCCGAAGAAAAGCCAGCCACCATTCCTGAAACGGTTACCGATCAGAGTCCCGTACCGGAGCCGGAAATTTCCGAACCGGACCCACAAAAGCCTCGTACCCCATGGTGGACGTTTGTCGCCGTGTTGCTTATAGGTGTTATAACAGGAGGCGGAATATCATTGATATATGTTCATAACCGTCAGGATGCACCTCAATACATTGTGGAACAACAAGACACAGCCATACAGAACTTTCCGGATTCTTTTGTACGAGAAATCCCGGACACAGATCCCATGCATCAGGAAAAACCGGACCCAGCACCGGCTTACAATGATGAGAAAGAGATTCTGTCAGACAAGATAGAATACGAAATCTGTGGTACAAAGACTTCTTATACACTCCGCCCAGGAGAGTCACTGGCAAAAGTGGCACAAATGTTCTATGGCAACAGAAAGTTATGGCCCTATCTTGTACGACATAACCAGGCAATATTATCAGACCCTGACCGTGTTCCTGTAGGAACAACCATAAATATCCCCGTACTTGTACCTAAAGAAAAGTAAATAAAGCACAGATAATGTCCTGTCCTGACGCTTTTAAACAGTATGAATGGAAAGAAAGCAGATGGCCATTTGATTTTTTTAGTTGAATAAGATTTAAAAGCAGAACGTCATACCTATGTTTTAACAAACATTAGTTGTTACTGTTAATAGAATGCCGTAATTTTGAATGCTCAATTATATAGAGTAAACATTTTTGATGAAGAAACAGAAATTAATAAGAAAATTATGGCTGGAGCTATTGACATTCGCGAATTGAATGAACGTATCGAACGCGAGAGTGCGTTTGTGACTAACCTGATGTCAGGGATGGATCAGGTGATTGTCGGTCAGAAACATCTGGTAGAATCTCTGCTTATCGGTCTGCTGTCAGACGGACATATATTGCTGGAAGGTGTTCCCGGACTTGCAAAAACACTGGCAATCAAAACATTGGCATCTCTTATCGACTCAAAATACAGCCGTGTACAGTTTACTCCTGACTTGTTGCCTGCCGATATCATAGGTACGATGATTTACAGTCAGAAAGACGAACGGTTCGTGGCAAACAAAGGTCCCATATTTGCCAATTTCGTGTTGGCGGACGAAATCAACCGTGCTCCTGCAAAAGTACAGAGCGCATTGCTCGAAGCCATGCAGGAACGTCAGGTAACTTTAGGTAAGGAAACATTCGACCTTCCGAAACCTTTCCTTGTGATGGCCACGCAAAACCCCATCGAACAGGAAGGTACCTATCCGCTGCCGGAAGCACAGGTTGACCGTTTCATGCTGAAAGTCATCATTGACTATCCGAAGCTGGAAGAAGAAAAGAAGATCATCCGTCAGAACATTTCCGGCGAAAAGCATGAAGTGCGTCCGATCATCAAAGCAGATGACATCATAGAGGCACGCAAGATTGTACATATGGTATATATCGACGAAAAAATAGAACAGTATATTGCTGACATCGTGTTTGCGACACGCTATCCGGAGAAGTACGATTTGAAAGACCTGAAAGGACTGATAGGATTCGGCGGTTCCCCGCGTGCATCCATCAACCTGGCTTTGGCTGCACGCAGCTATGCCTTTATAAAACGTCGCGGCTATGTGATTCCGGAAGATGTGCGTGCGGTAGCTCATGACGTACTGCGTCACCGTATCGGTCTGACATACGAAGCCGAAGCCATCAATCTCACTTCTGACGAGATAGTCAGCAAGATTCTTAACAAGGTGGAAGTGCCCTGATATGTTTTTGTGAGCGGGAACAGGGATTTTTATTGAAGTTTCGGAGGTGTGATCACATACGCCTCCCACTATTTAATTCACAAAGAATGGAAACAAGTGAACTATTAAAACGGGTTCGTCAGATTGAGATCAAGACTCGCGGCCTTTCGAGCAACATATTTGCAGGGCAATATCATTCTGCATTTAAAGGCAGAGGAATGGCTTTCTCGGAAGTGCGGGAATACCAGTATGGAGATGACATACGCGACATAGACTGGAACGTGACAGCCCGCTTTGACAAGCCATTCGTGAAGGTGTTTGAGGAGGAGCGTGAACTGACCGTCATGTTGCTGGTCGATGTGTCGAACAGTCTGGATTTCGGCACGGCTGTACAGATGAAGAAAGAGATGGTGACTGAGATAGCTGCAACCATTGCGTTCTCGGCAATACAGAACAACGACAAGATCGGAGTCATTTTCTTCACTGACAGAATAGAAAAATTCATTCCGCCGAAGAAAGGGCGCAAGCATATCTTGTATATTATCAGAGAACTTCTTGATTTTCATCCGCAAAGTACACGCACTGACGTGAAATGTGCGGTGGAATACCTGACAAATGTACTGAAAAAACGTTGCACGGCCTTTATCCTGAGTGACTTCATTGACAATCACGACTTCCAGAATGCCCTGACCATAGCAAACCGCAAACATGACGTAGTGGCCATTCAAGTATATGACAGACGAATGGAAGAACTGCCAGATGTCGGTCTGATGCGTGTACGCGATGCTGAGACCGGACATGAGCAGTGGATTGACACATCGTCAAAGGCTCTGCGCAATGCACATCACGCATGGTGGATGGAATGCAGGCAGAAGCTGAATGAGGTGTTTACACACAGCAACGTGGATTCTGTTTCTGTACGCACCGATCAGGATTACGTGAAGGCATTGCTGAATTTATTTGCAAAACGAAACTGACAATGAAACATACCTTTTTATATTGTGGCAATAGATTTCTGGGAATCGTGTGTTGTGTCGCACTGCTGTCAGTGGCATCATTCTCAGCGAATGCTCAGGTGTCGGTGGATGCGACCATAGATTCTCTGCAGCTGCTTATCGGAGAACAGGCAAAAATAAAATTGGAGGTGAGCATGAACGCCAACCAAAAATTCAGCCTCCCCATAGTAAGGGACACATTGGTGAGAGGAGTGGAAGTGCTCGAAGTATCGAAGCCTGACACTCAACTGCTGAATGACAACAAGCGCTGGCTAATCTCTCAACAATACACCGTTACCTCATTCGACTCGGCACTGTATTACCTGCCGCCATTCCAGGTGCTTGTCGATGACAAGGTATATGAATCAAAGGAACTGGCATTGAAAGTGTATTCTGTCCCTGTCGATACGCTACACCCAGACGCATTTTTCGGTCCGAAGAGCATCCACGAAGTGCCTTTGACATGGAGTGACCTTGCCCCTCTAATATATTCTATACTGTTCTTGCTGGTTTTGGGAACTGTTGCGGTATTCCTATCTATACGTTATCATGACAACAAACCTATCATACGTATAATCAAGATTGAACCGAAAATTCCTCCACATCTGGCTGCGATGAAAAAGATCGAAACCATCAAGGCAGACAAGAATTACCGGAAAGAAGATCCGAAGCAGTATTATACGGATTTGACGGAAGTCATCCGCACATACATCAAAGACCGTTTCGGATTCAACGCTATGGAAATGACATCAAACGAGATTATCAGCCGTCTGCAGGAAGAAAAAGATCAGGCATCAATAAATGATCTTAAGGTGCTGTTTGAAACTGCCGACCTGGTAAAGTTTGCAAAGCATTCGCCGCTGATCAACGAAAATGACATGAATCTGGTCACTGCCATCGACTTCATCAATCAGACGAAGCCTGAAGAGACAGCCGACAAAAAAGAGGAGCCAAAGGAAATCAAGATAGAGGAGAAACGATCCAAACAGGGACGTATCGTCTTATTGTGCAGCATAATCGTTACAGGAATAGCAGCGGCTGCCGCACTTTACATGGCAATACGTTACATAATATATCTCTTCTTCTAAAATAAAAATGGAGTTATGATTTTTGCGAATATTGAATACCTGTTCCTGCTTCTGCTGCTGATTCCATATATCGTATGGTATGTAATGCGGCACAGAAAGTCAGAACCGTCCATGCAGATATCTACAACGTGGATGTACAAGAATGCTCCTATAAGTTGGAAGGTGCATTTTGTACATGCTCCGTTTGTGTTGCGCCTCGTGGCTTTCACCATGATCGTATTGGTACTGGCACGGCCACAGACCACCGACAACTGGCAAAATACAGAAATAGAAGGCATCGACATCATGCTGGTTGTCGATGTTTCAACAAGTATGCTGGCCGAAGACCTGCGACCGAACCGCATTGAAGCCGCAAAACAAGTGGCATCCGAATTTATCAACGGACGCCCGAACGACAATATCGGTCTGACAATTTTTGCTGGAGAAGCATTTACCCAATGCCCGCTGACCACTGACCACGGTGTATTGCTGAATCTGTTCAAAAGCGTCAACTGCGAGATAGCCCAAAGAGGTATGATTGAAGACGGGACAGCCATCGGCATGGGACTGGCCAATGCGGTAAGCCGTCTGAAAGAAAGCAAGGCAAAGTCAAAAGTAGTGATTCTCCTGACAGACGGTGTAAACAACAGAGGTGATATCTCTCCGCTTACGGCTGCGGAAATAGCCAAACAGTTCGGTGTGCGCGTGTACACCATCGGTGTGGGAACAAACGGGACAGCTCCTTATCCTATGCCGACCTACACAGGCGTAAGATACGTGCAGGTACCGGTGGAAATAGACGAGAATGTGTTGGCCCAAATATCCGGCACGACCAACGGCAACTATTTCCGGGCCACAAGCAACAGTAAGCTGAAGGAAGTTTATCAGGAAATAGACAAGCTGGAGAAAACAAAACTTAACGTGAAAGAATTCAGCAAACGTGAAGAAGCATATCACCTGTTCGCACTGATCGCTTTCATGTGCATCCTGCTTGAAGTCATATTACGAAATACCGTGTTGAAGAAAATACCTTAAAAAAAGTAGTCATGTTTCGATTTGGAGAACCTACATATTTGTATCTGCTGATTGTCATACCTGTATTGGTCATATTTTACTTTTATTCCAATTACAGGCGAAAAAAACGGCTGCGCAAGTACGGTGACATGAAACTTCTGCAGTCACTGATGCCGGAAGTGTCAATGTATCGTCCTGATGTAAAGTTCTGGTTGACTGTTGCTGCAATGACATTGATAATCTTTACGCTGGCCCAGCCACAATTTGGTTCGAAGATGGAGACAGTAAAACGAAAGGGGATAGAAACTGTGGTAGCGCTGGACATATCAAACTCCATGTTGGCACAAGATGTGACCCCAAGCCGTTTGGACAAGTCGAAAAAACTGATATCAAGGCTGATGGATACATTCAACAACGACAAGGTGGCGATGATAGTATTTGCAGGAGAGGCTTTTACCCAACTTCCTATAACGAGCGATTACATTTCCGCCAAAATGTTTCTGGAAAACATCAGTCCTTCTCTGATATCCACGCAGGGTACGGATATTCGTGCAGCGATTGATCTGGCAATGAAAAGCTTTACGCCCAACGAAGGCGTAGGACGTGCCATTGTCCTGATCACTGATGGTGAGAACCATGAGGGCGGAGTGATTGAAGCTGCACAGGAGGCAGCAAAAAAAGGCATCCACGTATTTGTCTTGGGAGTCGGACTACCGGACGGATCACCGATTCCGGTCAACGGGGGCAACGAATTCCGCCGTGACAAGGACGGAAATGTGGTCATAACGCGCCTGAACGAAGCCATGTGTCAGGAAATTGCCCGTGCCGGAAAAGGAATGTATGTAAGGGTGGACAACACGAACAATGCGGAAAGGGCGCTGAATGCAGAAATCAACAAACTGGCGAAATCTGATGTGGAAACGCAAGTATTCACTGAGTTCAACGAGCAGTTCCGTGTATTGGCATGGCTTGCACTGATCCTGTTGACAGTGGAAGCGATGATTATGAACCGTAAGAATCCGCTTTTCAAGAATGTGAAACTCTTTAAGCAAAACTAATAAGATGAAAGGAAAAAGATTTCTTTTGTTTGTCTTGTGTGGGGGAACGGCTGTAGCAGCATACAGCCAGAAAACAGACCGTGATTATTTGCGCAGCGGAAACAAACTTTATAACGACAGTCTGTTCGTCAAAGCGGAAGTGGACTATCGGAAAGCCATTGATCAGAATCCTCAATGGGGAGATGCAATGTATAATCTTGGCAATACACTGATAATGCAGCAAAAAGCAAAAGACGCGATGGAACAGTTTGAGGCTGCGGCAAAAATAGAAAAGGACAAGGAAAAGCTATCGCACATTTATCATAATATGGGAGTGATTCTACAGTCCTCAAAGCAGCTTCCACAATGTATAGAAGCTTATAAGGAAGCACTGCGGAATAATCCCCACGATGACGAGACGCGTTATAACCTTGCGTTGGCACAAAAACAGCTGAAAGACCAACAACAGCAGCAACAGGAACAACAAAACAATGACAAGGAACAACAGGATCAGAATAAGGATAAAGACCAACAGCAGCAACAACAGGAACAACAAAACAACGAGGATCAACAGCAACAGCAGCAACAAAACGAAAATCAAATGTCAAAAGAAAATGCCGAACAGTTGCTTAACGCTGTAATGCAGGATGAAAAGGACGTTCAAGATAAGGTAAAGAAACAGATTCAGATTCAAGGCCGGAAACTGGAAAAGGATTGGTAATGATAAAAACGATAAAACAAATGCAAATGAGAAAGAAATTCTTCTTACTGCTGACAATGATTGTTACGTGTTGGGCAAAAGCGGCTGAAGACGTACGGTTCACTGTAGACGCACCTGATGTGGTGGTCAGCGGTGACCAATTCAGACTTGTGTTCACCATCAACACCCAAGATATAAAAGATTTCAGGGCACCATCCTTTTCGGGGTTCGACGTGCTTATGGGGCCAAGCCGTTCCCAACAGAGCAGCATACAGTTTATTAACGGGAAGCAAACGTCGAACAGTTCTACCGCTTTCACTTATATACTGATGGCAGGCAAAGAAGGTACATATACCATTCCGGCAGCCAGCGTGGAAGCGAACGGGAAAAAGATATTCTCCGAAGCGACTCAGATCAAGGTACTTCCCCCTGACAAAACGAGCAACTCAGGAAATGGCAGCGGTACTTCATCGTCATCAAGAAGCCAGAAGACAGCCGGTAACCGTATAACGGATGATGATTTGTTCATTACGGCTACGGTAAACAAGACAAAGGTTCATGAACAGGAGGCTATTCTTCTGACCTACAAAGTGTACACCTTAGTGAATTTGCGCCAGTTGGCTGGCAAGATGCCGGATCTGAAAGGTTTCCATACGCAGGAAGTGGAACTTCCACAGCAGAAGACCTTCACTTTGGAACATTATAAGGGACGCAACTACAACACAACCGTATGGAGTCAGTATGTATTGTTTCCACAACAGACAGGCAAGTTGGAAATTCCTTCAATAACATTTGACGGGGTTGTGGCACAACAGACTATTCCGGATGACCCATTTGACGCGTTCTTCAACGGAGGAGGATATGTGGAGGTTAAGAAAAAAATAGTTACTCCTAAGGTAACCATTGATGTACAGCCTCTTCCTGCAAAACCTGCGAATTTCTCCGGTGGAGTTGGAGAGTTCAAGCTGGCTTCTTCCATCAATTCCACAGAAGTGAAAGCGAATGATGCCATTACAGTCAAGTTGACTTTAACAGGAACCGGCAACATGAAACTTATCAGTGCACCGGAGGTAAAGTTCCCACAAGATTTCGAAGTGTATGATCCGAAGACGACCGACGGGACAAAACTGACCAACGCAGGACTGAGCGGGACGAAGATATTTGAGTATCTTGCGATACCAAGACATGCGGGAGAATTCAAGATTCCGGCAGTAGAATTCACGTATTTCGACCTGAAATCGGACAGTTATCAGACCCTGAAAACGCAGGAATATACGATCAATGTAGAGAAAGGTGACGGCAATGGAAACGCTGGGCAGGTGATTTCTGACTTCACAAACAAGGAAAGCGTGAAACTGTTGGCCAAAGATATACGTTTCATCAAGTTGGGAGACACGATCCTGCGGCCCAAAGGAACTTTCTTCTTCGGGACATTCGGATACTGGCTGTGGTATGTGATACCGCTCATCTTGTTTGTCATGTTCATAGTAATCTATCGCAAGCAAGCTAAGGAAAATGCGAATGTGACGAAAATGAAAACAAAGAAAGCCAACAAAGTGGCGACAAGACGCATGAAGCAGGCAGGCAGACTTCTGTCGGAGAACAAGAAGAATGAATTTTACGATGAGGTTTTGAAGGCCTTGTGGGGATACATCAGTGACAAGCTGAATATTCCTGTTTCCCAATTGTCCAAAGACAATATTGAAATGCAGCTGTCCAATCATGGCGTACCTGAAGCATTGGTAAAGGAGTTTCTCAAGACACTGAACGAATGCGAATTTGCGCGCTACGCACCGAGTGATGAAAATGAAGCTATGGACAACGTGTACAACGCGGCAGTCGGAATAATAAGTAAAATGGAAAACAGTATCAAACACTAAAAAACAGATAGGAGACACCGATATGAAAAAGATTTCTTTCATGATTCTGCTTCTTGCAATGGGTTTTACACAAATTGTATGTGCGGCCTCAACAAAAGAAAAGGCAGACAAAGCCTATCAAGATAACGATTTCGATGAAGCCATTGCCAAATATGAAGAGATTCTGGACACGGAGGGGGAATCGGCTGTCATTTATTATAATTTAGGTAATGCCTATTACAAGACAAAAAACATTGCTAAAGCGGTAGTCAATTACGAACGTGCCTTGCTGTTGAGTCCGGGAAATGCTGATATACGGTTCAATCTGGAAATGGCAAGAAGCAGAACGGTTGATCAGATAACACCTACGGCTGAAGTGTTTTTTGTGACATGGTATAAGAGCCTGATAAATACATTGGATGAAAAGTCATGGAGTTATATAGGCATTTTTTCCTTTATTGTATGTCTGATTTCACTTTCCTTTTATATCTTTGGAAAGAAAATATGGATAAAGAAAGCAGGATTTGTCGTAGCGGTAGTGTTGCTGGTGATAACAGCCTGTTCAAATCTGTTTGCGAGCCAGCAGAAAGATGAACTGGTAAACCGGACAAGTGCCATAATAATGGATCCCACAGTATCGGTGAAAAGCACGCCGGATGAAAACGGGACAGACTTGTTTGTCCTTCATGAAGGGACAAAAGTTTATATAGACGATGACTCAATGCGTGAATGGAAGGAAATCCGCCTGGAAGACGGAAACGTGGGATGGGTGAAGACTTCGGCAATAGAAGTCATCTGACATACAGATATATTGTTAACCATGAGCATACAGCAGTTTATAGAAATCGACAGGTCATTATTGCTGTTCCTCAATGACAGCGACTCATTGCTGTGGGATGGAGTGATGTGGATTGCGACAAACACTAAAACGTGGATTCCCGCAAGCATAGTGTTGCTTTATGTCATTTTCAGGAACAACAGTATAAAGCAGGCTTTGGCTGTTTTGCTCATGCTGGCATTGACAATTACATTGGCCGATCAGATCGCGTCAAGTCTCTGCAAACCATACTTTGCACGTATGAGGCCGACACAGGATCCGGAGATAATGTATCTGGTAAATGTGGTAAACGGATACAGAGGGGGAAGATACGGATTCATATCAAGTCATGCAGCCAACACTTTTGCCATCGCAACATTCGTATCCCTGCTAATTCGCAATTTACCGTTTGCCGTCATGATGTTTTTGTGGGCAGCCATTCCTTCATATTCACGTATATATCTTGGCGTACATTATCCGGGAGACATTCTGTTCGGAGCATTGGAAGGATGTATAGTAGGCATACTTGTATATATGCTTTTTCTGTCATTTCAAAAAAGATTATTCACAAGACAACAATACGTGTCCATAAAATATACGAATACAGGATACAAAAAAGACGATCTGGTCTTGCTGCATGCAATACTGCTAATTACCTATTTATATAGTCTCATAGCCGGGATGTGCATGACAAGAACACTGTATTTATAAAATATTCTCAGAAAAAAGCGGCATATTCTTGTAGTTTTCATATTATTTTATTATCTTTCAGTCGAAATGATAACATGTTTGTTTAACTCTTATAATTATTGCCATGAACAGAACTATGACATTCAACGAACTCCGTAAGATAAAAGATTCTCTGCCTACAGGAAGCATGCACCGCATTGCTGACGAACTCAACATGAATGTAGAGACTGTGCGTAATTTCTTCGGCGGACACAACTTCAAGGATGGGAAATGTGTAGGTATCCATTGGGAACCGGGACCGGACGGAGGATTGGTTACGCTTGACGACACGACAATACTCGACAGGGCCATTGCAATCCTGAAGGAACAGAACGCATGACAACATAAAGGCGGGAAGGATAATATTATGCCATTCAGCCTTTTCTCCGTTTCTCGTGTCTAACCTTAAAAAAATAAAGCTATGGAAGAAAAACTTGTTACCTTAGCCATCCTTACGTACTCAAAGGCACAGATTCTTAAAAACGTACTTGAGAACGAGGGCATAGATGCGTACATTCACAATGTAAACCTGATTCAGCCGGTAATATCATCAGGAGTGCGGGTCAGGATCAGGGAAAGTGACTTGCCACGGGCTTTGAAGATAGTTGAAGATTCTTCATGGCTGGCGGAAGAAAGTGAAATGCAAAAGGAAGAGAAATCACATAGCAGCAAAAAGATTCTGGTACCAATCGATTTCTCCGACTACTCAATGAAAGCATGTGAATTCGGATTCAACTTTGCTGCGGAAATTGATGCGGAAGTGGTGCTTATGCATGTTTACTTCACTCCAATATATATGCCGAGCCTGCAATATGCCACAGAAGGATTCGGTATGCCGGTTGAACCGGAAATGGGCATTAAGCACATATTGGATACGGTTCACAATCAATTGAAAGGGTTTACCGAAACAATAAAGGCGAAGATAGCGGACTCCACGTTTCCTGACATCAAATATACATGCCTGTTGCGGGAGGGTGTTCCCGAAGAAGAAATTCTCCATTATGCACGAACGGAAAAGCCATTGATAATCATTATGGGGACACGCGGTGAAGGCGAGAAGGAAATAGATTTGATAGGAAGTGTTACGGCAGAAATAATTGACCGAAGTCCGACATTCGTATATGCTATTCCAAAGGATTCACAAAAGAAGAATTTCAAGGACATACGCAAAGTGGCTTTCATTACCAATTTTGATCAGCGCGATCTGATAGCATTTGACTCACTGATAACTACTTTCAAGGATTATGACTTCGAGATTTCATTCCTGCACCTGAACGGAAATGAAGAAAAACGCACATGGAATGAAATAAAGCTGGCGGGAATCAAAGAATATTTCAAGAAACAATATCCACAGCTAACAATCGACTACAGTGTTATACAGGAAGACAATCTGTTGGCTAACCTTGACGAGTACGTGAAAGACAATGGTATCGACGTATTATGCATTAGCAACTATAAGCGGAATGTATTTGTAAGGCTTTTTAATCCAAGTATTGCCAGAAAAATGATACTTCATACTCAGACACCTATTCTCGTCATCAAATAGGACAATGGATCAGACATCGCGGCTATCAGGTTTTCTGTGTTAAAAAACATGAGTTGTGAGGGTGACCCAAAAGTCAGTAACGACTAACGGGTCGCCCTTTTTCATTGTCT
>CAZSYY010000011.1:0-48689 GCA_964611375.1 uncultured Phocaeicola sp.
AAAAAGGGCGACCCGTTAGTCGTTACTGACTTTTGGGTCACCCTCTTTTTTGTTACCCTTTTTTACCTATTCAAATAGATAGGCACGCAAGAACCGCTTCGAACTGTTTCCTACAGAACCGACATACACATTATGCAGCCAAGCCACGCACATCCTCATGCCTGACAGAACTGCGAAAAAAATCCGCTTCCCGGAAATCCGGAAAGCGGATTAAGTCCTCTGTTACAAAGTTAAATTAAGAGAGAATTTAGAAAGAGGACTTACTCACCTTTCACAAGGTTTATGTCAATCGTCTGCCGTAAGGCCGGTATAGCGATAGCCGGACACCTTATATTTGCTATAGCCATAAGCTGCCGGATATGGGTCATCGCTGAACGAGACGTAGAACACGATACTGTCGGCAGCCATTCCGCTGGGAGTGGTAGCGGCACCTGTCAACAGTTTACCGTCCTCGATTTCAACCATACAGTCTTCGTAAGCCTCGTTCTCAACCTCTCCGTCAGTGCTGAAGGTCAAGTTGTTCACATCCGAGTTGACACGCACAGTGTAATCCCAGAAGTAACCAAGATCGCTCACGTACATCTCTGTAGATATGTTGGCAGCCGTATTGTATGTCAGCACGTATGTATATCCAAGACCGAAAGGATCCTCCAGCACTGTGCTGCCGTTGTCGTCCACAGCATCCACCGTCACATACCATTGTCCGGCAAGCGCCTGTGTTGCAGTGCCGCCCACTTCATCTTTCTCGCAGGAGGTGAATGCCAGACCTGCACATATTGTCAATAAGTATATCGCCTTTTTCATATTCCGTCATCATTTATACATTGTTATATAGAACTCCAGATACCCCGCATAGCATACATGCCAGGAGAGCATTCCGGAATCGGCATCGTAGGTGCCGTCTTCCATCCAATCAAGACCGTCGCCCCATCCCGAAACGTAGCTGTCGACCAGCTCCACAGTACTGCCGTCGATGGCGATATTACCAGTCATGGCATAGCTGTCTCCGTAGCCTGCACGGTCGCGATACCAGCCGCCCAGCAGATCATCGACATAATATGTTCCGTCACCGTTATTGATGATCAGAATGTCATAGCTGCCACCGTACACTGTCTGCGCTCCGTCATATAGGCGGTAGCTGTTGGCATCTGTGTACCAGTAGCCCTCGATCGCGTCATTGGGGTCAAGCACAATCACGGTACGAGTGGTGCTTGACGAAAAGCCGTCATTGTTCGTGATGGTATAAGTGACAGTATATACACCGGATGTGGAAGTATCCACATCAGAAACCACAATCACCTGGTCTGTCACATCCTCACCGTTCATCTCGGCGTAGTAGCCCGGTTCTTCATACGTATCGCCCTTGTCCACAATCATTGTGGTTTCTCCCTCAATGGTCAGCGTGGCATAATAGGTGATGTCAGTCAAGCCTTCTGTACTTTTCTCGCACCCCACCGGCAGGAAAGCGATCAGCGCGAGCAATATGATACTGATAAACTTACTTTTCATTGTTTGTTTTCATTTAAATGGTTAAAACTGTTTATTCCGCCCAAAAGATTGGAGATGTATATCCGGGGAAAGTCGGTACGTTGGAGTTGGAGGCAGAAGAGCTTTCTGCATAAGGCCAACGCATCAACAGTTGGTTACTTCCTACCTGGTTGAATACGGATATAGGTGTATAGAGCGTACCGGGCACATAGTCAGAAACATCATACGTATCCGAGCTGACATCGTACAAATCCGTACCAGAAACAGATGTGTTGAAAGCGGGATAACCCAGACGGCGCAGTTCGCAATAGCCTTCGAAAGGCGTTGTTCCCGACATGGCAATCCATTTGGCTACACCGATACACTCCAGATAGTTGCTCTGATCGTACGGGTTCAGGGCGATGTTCTCGGCAGCGCCGTCCACGCCTGCCGTATTGAACGAGGCTTCGATAGCTGCTTCGTAGTGTGCCTGTGCCTGCGTAGAGTTGTTGGTACGTGCATAATACTCAGCCTTGAAGAATTCAATCTCAGCGACAGTCAGCATGTGGAGCGGCATAGTCGCGGTGGCCACAGGACGGCAGAATGACCCGGAGCTGTAAACATCACTGGTACTCATATTTGTTCCTGATATACCTCCGAAATATTCACCGTTGTCATTAGTCTCAAAGAAAGCCTCCAGACGAGGGTCAGTGTAGGTGCTGCCGTCACTAAGCTCATACTGCATGGAACCGAGGAGGGCCTGGTTCAGAGCGAGATTAAACTGAGATGCATCCGGTCCGAATTCTTCGTCATAGAAAGGATTTCGTGATCCGGTCGCATCAGACCAGCAGTCGGTGTATGCCACGTCTTCCGTCGGGAAGTTGTCTTCGGCGATAAGCTCAGCCACTTCGTCTTCCACACCCTGGTTGTACATACGCATGAGGATACGCAGCTTCAAGGCATTGGCGAACTTTATCCACGAATCGGCAGTCTCGCCGCTGTAAAGGAAGTTGGTGCATACCGTACTGCTTGTGGTCACGTTCTCGAGTGCCTCATCCAGCTCAGCAAGGATACCCTGATATACTGTCAATCCGTCATCGTAAGCCGGGCTTAGGTTTGACGTATCATACGCCTCGGTGTAAGGCACTTCGCCGTAGCAGTCCACCAACACCTGGTAGTAGAACGCACGCAAGACAGTGGCGGCAAGATATGTCCCCCAGTCTTCATCTGAAACGGCCAACTCACGGATGTTCTGCAGGTTATTGCCAGCACGCACCATCAGCTGTCTATAGTTGCTGCTGCTGCGCGATGCTGACATCTGAAACTGTGAATAGTCCAGATAGTTGCTGGTACCGAAAAGCTGGCAATAGATTTGTGAGAAATAACCGCCCGTGATGCGGAGATAATCCCCGTAGCTGGACGCCACATTCATTTCGGCCGCAGGCATAAGCATGTCGGACGTAATGTTCTCCTCTGTCGGCGAGTTGGGATCCTGGTTGATGTCCAAGTAGCTGTCGCAGGAGGTTGCTCCGAATGCCGCCGTAAGGATGGATATAAATAATATCTTTTTCATTGTATTCTCTTTTTATGAATTAGAATTTGACACTGAGGTTAAAACCGAACGTACGGCAGGACGGGTTGGTATAAAGCTCACCGAACTGCGTTGCAAGGTCACCGTAACTGCCTTGTGAGATGGTCGTACTCTCCGGATCGACATAGCGGTTGCCTGAAGCCGTCCATGTAAATACGTTGTTGCAGTAAGCCGTAACAGAAAGGTCGCTCAGATGCATTGTGCGAACCCATTTCTTAGGCACGTTCCACGTAAGGCTCAGGTTGCGCAGCTTCACGTATGAGCGGTCTATCAGGTATGATTCGCCGCCTTCACCGTAGCCAACGTCATAATAGTCCTGCATACTGCCGTCAGTCTGGTATATTGGAGTAGTGTTCTCAGAATATGTGCCGTCGCCATTGTCCACAACCGAATTGGGAATGATGAAAGGATTACGGTCATTGTAGGTGGTGATGAGACCGTTTCCTGTGAACACCATCAAGTTTTTGGTACGTGAGAACATGTAACCTCCCTTACGTATATCAAGCGAAGCGCTCAGGGTAAAATTCTTGTAACTGATTGATGTAGAGGCACCACCTGTCCAGTCGGGGTTGATGTTCTTTCCGGTATCTTCCAGTTCTGTGCCCACCACCGGCAGTCCGTCGCTTCCTACAATGATCTGACCGTCTTCGGTATATTGCTGCAGGTAGGTATAGAACTCACCGAGAGGTTTTCCTTCTTCAGCATAGAGATAGACTGCATCGCTACCTGCAGAGTAGCTGTAGATGGCAACCTTTCCTCCGTCAAGACCTTCAGGCAGAGAAAGCACCTTGTTCTTGTTCTTGGCAAAGTTGAAGCTCAATTCCCAACGCCAGTCGCGTGTCTGTACGGGCACGAAGTTCACCAACAGTTCCACACCCTTGTTTTCCACTTCACCGAAGTTGGTCACCACATAGCTGTAGCCTGTTGCAGGCTCGGCAGGAAGAGTGAATATCTGGTCGCTGGTGCGGCGGTTGTAATAAGCGAAATCGACACCGAAACGTCCGCGGAAGAACTGTAGGTTGGCACCTATTTCAAATTCCGTAGTCATCTCCGGTTTCAGCGATGTACTACCCATCGTACTTGAAGCCATGAACGAGTTTGTGCCGTTCATAGGGAAAGTGGTATAGCTGCCGATATAGTATCCACTGGAATAACCTTGCACGTATGATGTGCTGGTGTAATACGGGTCGGCATCATTACCTGTCTTTCCGTATGCCACACGCAACTTACCGAAGCTCAGCCAGTCTTTTTTCTCCATCAGCTGTGTGAACAGCCAGCTCAATGTAACACCCGGATAGAAGTAGCTGTTATTGTTAATGGGCAGTGTTGACGACCAGTCGTTACGGGCTGTAAAGTCCAGATATACCATATCGTCCCATCCGAAGGTGAAGTCACCGAACAGACCCACAAGGCGACGCTTGCTTTGTACCTCGCTCAACGAACTCCATGTAGAACCGTTGCTGAGATCCCAGTAGCCGGTTTCAAACGTCAGACCGTCAGACTCGCCGTACATGTAGGTGCTATAACGCTCATTCATGTTCACACCCACGTTGAAATTCAGGTCGAGACGGTTGTTAAAGAACCTGTCCGTATAATTGGCAAGGAAGTCATGGTTCAGCTCGTAACGGCGCTGGTAACGGGCGTATACCAATCCGTCCTGATTCATGTTGGAAGGCGCATAACCATAGTCCTCGTTGATGAGGGCGTCATCCAAATCGATTTGCGGTTCGCCAATCTTCGCATCGTAGTCAGAATAGTCGAATCCGAAACGGTAGGTAAACGTCAACTGCTTGATGGGCTTGATGTCCATCTGAACCTTACCGTAAACCTGCTTGGAATCAGTGTGGTAATAGTTGTTTGCCAACGCCCAGTAGGGATTGGTGATACCGTAAGGCGTATAGTATGCTTCCGGAGTATTGAACGCACTGCTCAGATCCTTCATATCCACGATAGACACGTCGCGCGGCATTTCGTACAGACCGTCGATCACTGACACACCCTGATATGATGCCACCATGTCACTGTTGGACTTTGCGAAATTGAATGAAGAAGAAATCTTCAGCCAGCTTGCAGCCTCATAACTGTTGCGCATCGCAATGGTGTTACGCTCGTAGGTGTCGTAGTCACCCGGCATGATACCGTCATCGCCGGCGTATGAATAAGAAATGTAATAGTTCATCTTCTCGTTGTCGGACACGCCGCTGATGGCAACATTATGGTTCTGCGACCATCCGGTATCAAAGAAGTCCTTCACGTTGTCTTCCTTCGCACTGTAGGTGTGGATAAGCTGCTGGTTGTTCCAGATAGGTCCATACACCTGTGTGGAACCGTCCAGACGCGGTCCCCACGAACCGTTCTCGATGTAAGTCTGCTTGCCGTTCCATCCCTGTCCGAATTCATTCTGCATGTCGGGCAACGTTGATATGACACGTGCCTGCACGTTACCGCTGTAGCTGATGGAGTAGTTGCGTCCGTCACCCTTCTTTCCGCTCTTGGTGGTGATGACAATCACACCATTGGCGGCGCGGCTACCGTAAAGTGCGGTTGCGGCTGCACCCTTCAGCACCGTCATGCTCTCGATGTCATCAGAAGCAATGTTGCTGATACCGCCCACAGTGACGTTCTTGCCGTATCCGGATAATGTGCTGTTTACCATCGGCACTCCGTCCACTACGTACAGCGGCTGGTTGTCACCGTTGATTGAACCGTAACCACGAATTACAACGTTGGTGGTTGATCCCGGGTCGGCTGAAGTAGAGCTGACCTGAACACCGGCCACCTTACCTGCCAAAGCGTCCGCCACATTGGTGGTACGTGCCTTGACAATCTCTTCGTTGTCAACCTTCGTTGCCGAATATCCCAACGACTTCTCCGAGCGGGTGATTCCCATGGCGGTCACCACTACCTCATCCAGCAGTTCCGCATCAGTCTTCATCACTACCCTAATGTTGCCATTCCTGATTGCCACTTCCTGCGTTTCCATTCCGAGGAAAGAAATCTGCAATGTCTTTGCCGACCCCGGCACATTAGAAATAGAGAACGTTCCGTCGATGCCGGTAATCGTTCCCTGCGAAGTCCCGACTACCAAGACGGATGCTCCCACCACAGGCTCGCCGTCCTCATCGGAAGTGACCACTCCCGTCACAGTGGACGTCTGCGCCGTCATCAGGCCTATCCCCGTAAAGAAGCAGACCATCATAAGCATTAATTTTCTTTTCATAATTCGCTGTTTAATTTAACATACTGAAAAAACTCTCTAACCTGTTTTATAGCAGATTTTGCGCAAAGTTATAAAAGAATAAAAATAACTTGCAAATTTTTCATTTGAAAATTCAATATTTATGACAGAAAAGACCAAATAAAAATTTAAACATAGCATTTTCGAGCGCAAATAACACGTATGTCTTACCTATTTTATCGTTTTTGACACATAAATCCTGACATAAGTATCTTTTTGTACACCATCACTAATAGTTCATGAAAGCATCATTTTACTGTCATTTTATAATATGTACGATTAATACTAACGGAACAGAAAGGACACAACGTGACAGGAATTCAGACACTGAAACGGATTATTATTTGTTGTAAAAGTATAAATTTTGCATCCCGGTATTCCGACATACCGCAAATTGGATATATTTGTAAGGACAAATCTAAAAATTACAAGCCTATGAAAAAAGTGAGATCAATGATTATGACCGCACTGCTACTGCCGCTGACGGCATGCGGTGGAGGAACCGCCCAGCAGACACAGGTTGCATCCGACACTGCGCAGGACAATGCAGGCAACCAGGTTATCGAAACCATCATGTCGCGCAGGAGCATCCGTCAGTACAAGCCGCAGCCCATCAGCCGCGACACGATGCAGATAATCCTGGAATGCGGCATCAACGCCCCCAACGGCCAGAACAAACAGTCGTGGGCAATCCGCGTGGTTGACAATCCGGAATATATCAACGGCATTACGGAGATCTTTGTGAAGAAAAATCCGAGAATGGCCGAAGACCCCACGTTCAAGAACATGTTCCGCAACGCTCCAACAGTGGTGTTCATCGCCGGCGAGAAATCGTATGGCATGTCGCAGATTGACTGCGGGCTGCTTGGCGAGAACATGATACTTTCCGCATGGTCAATGGGCATCGGCTCATGCTGTCTTGGAGGTCCAATACATTTTATTCGGACAGATCCCGAAGCGGCCGAATACCTGAAACGTCTGGATATTCCCGAAGGATACGAACTGCTCTACTGCATCGCTTTCGGCTACCCGGACGAGACTCCGGCAGCCAAGCCGCGTGATATCGGAAAAATAATGTTCGTGGAATAAGCCACCGCATCTTTCAGACGGAAACGAAAAAAGGAGCAGCCTGTGCCGCTCCTTTTTTCGTTTATACTCCATAATGTCATTGCCTGAAAGCATCCATGATAGCTGTCGGGCGTCCGTCCTCCGTGAAAGCCCCAAGCACATAGGGAGAAGGCCTGCACTCCGGCTCCCAGTAGAACACTCCCCTGCACTTTCCGCCGGTCAATGTCCTTGCATCACGGATTATGCGCGACAGCAGTTCCCTGCCCTCATCAGGCTTGGCCGACTCCATTCCCGTTTCGACAATCATCACATCGCAGCCGTATTTGGCACTCAACTTACGGATATTGTCCATACAGCGTGAAATCGCCTCGTCCGCTGTCTCCACATGCCTGTACATTATCGACCAGTAGGGATAAAGCGACATGCCTATCATGTCCCACTTTCCACCATTGTCCTTCAGCCCGTCGAAGATGTAGTTGTACAGATTATTGTCGAACCCGTTGTCCAGATGCACAATGGCAATGATATCCGGGAACACAGACTTGGCGGCATCATAACCGGCTGCCGTAAGACCGGCATATTGCGCCATGCACGTGCTGGCGCGCCCTGTCTCCCACAGAAATCCGTCACTCGTCTCATTGCCGATCTGCACCCATTTCGGCTTGATGCCATTGTCTTTGAGCATCTGAAGCACATCCCGGGTATGGGAAGCCAGCGCCGTCTTCATATCATCATAAGAGAGGCCTTTCCATGCTTCGGGCACGTTCTGCTTGGCAGGATCCGCCCACCAGTCGCTATAATGGAAATCGACCATCAGTTCCATGCCGTTCGCTTTGGCTCTTTTGGCGAGGACGAGCATATCCTCCTTGCTGCTCCACCCCTCCTTGGGGTTCACCCACACTCTCAGACGGATGGCATTCAGCCCCAGTTCCTTCATCAATGCCGTACACTCACGCTCCTCACCCTGCGAATTGTAGAAACGGTGTCCCTCAGACTCAAGCTGGGTGGTCCAGCTGATGTCGGCTCCCTTATAAAATATGGTGTCGGTCTGTGCATGGATGCTGCCCAAGAAGCATGTCATGCAAACGAACAGATACGAAAGTCTTTTCATGAAAATCTAATTCTTAATCGGTTTATATTATCAAGCATTTTGAAGTCATGCCGCATACCGTGAATATTTACCGGCATCTGTCACATGACTGTCCTACCGAGATATGTATCTTCCCGGCCTTTATCCCCTTGGCCGTTGCCTGAAGTTCTATCATACCCGCTTCTTCACCCGACTGGACTATGATTGTCAGCATTCCGTTGAAGGCGTGCATCTCGGGAAGGTGGAAAAGGTCGAGGCAGGTCGGGTCACCATTTGCGGAAGCACGGTATTTCCCTGCTCCTTTCACCTTGAAACTTACCAGCCGTCCGTCAGAGGGACATAGATTCCCGTCCTTGTCCACTATGCGCAAAGTGACGTAAGCCAGATCTTTCCCATCGGCCTGCAAGCTCGTACGGTCGGTCACCAACTCTATATGATGAGGCTCTCCGGCTGTACGGACAACCTTTTCGGCTACAGCATTACCGTCCACGCCGTATGCCACCACCTTCACCTCGCCCGGTTCATACACGACATTGTGCCACATCAGACGATAGCGGTTTTCTACAGTGCTGTCATTCTTTGACTGCATACCGTAGCTCTTGCCGTTCACAAACAACTCGGCCGAAGGGTAGCTCGTATATACGAATACCGGGATTTCCTTTCCTTCGTATCCCTCCCAGTTCCAGTGAGGCAGGATGTGCAATGTCCCGGCATCCCTGTTCCACTGGCTTCGATACAGATAATAACGGTCTTTCGGGATTGATGCAAGGTCAATGATACCGAACATGGAACTGTGGTTAGGCCAGGCATCGGTGTCATACGGACTTGGCTCGCCCAAATAATCAAACCCAGTCCACACGAACTGGCCCAATGTCCAGTCGTAGTCATCGGACAGAGCAAAGTCCAGATCAGGTATGTTTGACCACGAGCAGTATTCCAGATCGTATGAAGACGACTGATGGTCATCGTACATGGCATCCGCCCTGCGCACAGCCGGGAACTTGTAAACACCGCGTGAACTGACCGTTGACGACGTTTCCGAACCCAGCACCAGATTCTGCGGCAGACGGTCATAAGCTTCCTGATAGCGGTGGGTACGGTAATTGAATCCCGGAATGTCTATCATAGAGGCAAAACCGTTGTCAAGCACGCAGCTCACCTGATCCATACCGCAGGTGACGGGACGTGTCGGATCTTCCCTGTGACAGATGTCCTGCAAGAATTTCGCCACCTTGTAACCTTCCGGACTGCACTGCGTAGGCACCTCGTTTCCAATGCTCCACATTACCACACTTGGATTGTTGCGGTACTGATGCAGCATGTTCACCATATCTTTTTCCGCCCATTCGCCGAAGTAGCGATGATAACCATTCTCGCACTTGGCAATGTCCCATTCGTCAAAAGGCTCCACCATCACCATGAAACCCATCTCATCGCAAAGGGCAACCAGTTCGGGAGCAGGCATATTGTGTGTAGTGCGTATGGCATCGCAACCCATATCTTTCAGCAACACAAGCTGATGACGCAACGCCGCAACATTGACCGCCGCCCCCAACGGGCCAAGATCATGATGATTGCACACCCCCTGAAACTTGCGGTGCCTGCCGTTCAGGAAGAATCCCTTGTCGGCAACGAACTCAATGGAACGTATTCCGAAACGTGTCGTGTACGTATCGAGCAGTGTATCACCGCTGTAAATCTTGGAAACCGCCCGATAGAGCAAAGGCGATTCCGGCGACCACAAGCCGGGCTTCTCAACCAGAAAATTCTGGACAAAGGGCTGTCCGTGATTTATATATCCCCTGTTCTTTTTGGAAGCGACGACCTGTCCGTCCGGCGATACAATGTCGGTGACGACCGTCAGTTCCGTGCTCCCGGCACCGTCAACAGTGGTTTTCAGACAGACCGATGCATAGTCCTCAGCCACATGGGGCGTAGTAACCTGCGTTCCCCACACAGGTACATGAACCTTGCCTGTCGTGACCACATGCACGTTACGGTAAAGTCCGGCACCGGGATACCAGCGTGACGACTGCGGACGGTTCTCCAGACGGACGGCCAGCACATTGCCCTTGCCGTCCCCGTTGAGAAGTCCGGTCACATCGCAATGGAACGAGTTGTAACCGTATGGCCAGAAACAGGCCTCTTTCCCGTTCACATACACACGCGCTTCGCTCATCGCCCCGTCAAACACCAGCGTGACCTGTCTGTCCGGCTCCACATCGAAAACCGTCCGGTACCATCCAACGCCCACATAGGGAAGTCCTCCGGTACGTCCGGTCTTGACAGACGCTTCCGTCTCGAAATTCTGTGTCACTGCCACATTCTGCAAATCGTTGTCCCTGTCGAAAGGACCGTAAATGGCCCAGTCGTGAGGCACGGTCACACTTTCCCACCCGCTGTCATCAAACCCGACAGTCCAGGCATCGGCGACATCTCCTTTCGTAAATTTCCAGCCTTTTTCGAGCGTCTGCTCGTGACGCTGCGCATACGAAACGCACACGCATCCCATCAATAAGGCTACGGCAAATATTAATCTCTTGCACTTCATGATTTCAAATAATTGACAGGAATAACTTGTTTATATTTAAGTCAGAAAAATCCGAGGGGAACGACACTTAAAAAGTCCGCCCGTTCCGGTGAAGACAAGCGTTCATTCCAACCGAAACGGGCGGACTTTTTTCAGACACCGTTCTCAATCTCTCGCAAATGCGTTAAACGAACTCATCGGAACGCCGTCATCATCGAACATTCCTTTCTGGTAGCTCTCCCAGCTTCCGTAGCTTTCAGGCTCCCACGTAAACACGCCCAGACAGCCGTCCACCTGCTTGGCTTTGGTCACGAAATCAGTATAGAAGGCTTCCGCCTCGTCATAATTCCATGGAATACCGATCTCACACATCATGACATCCTTACCGTACCTACTGATAAGGGTCTTCATGTTCTCTATGCAGTCGTAGTTCTGCTGCTGCCAGCTGTCGCCGTTACTGTCAAGCTCCTGCCAGCCGTCATCGTCATCCTCGCCCGGATAGAGCGACATACCTATGATGTCCCATCTTCCTCCGGCATCCTCCAAGGCATCGAAAAGGCCTGTGTAATATCTGATGGAGTTGCCTTTATCCACATGAACAATAACCTGTGCCTTGGGATAAACGACCTTGACCGCATCGTAACCCGAATTGACAAGCTCGGCAAAATTTGAGGTGTTGCTGTAATCGTATCCGGTGAAGCCATCACTGAAAAGCATTCCATAACGGGTTTCGTTGCCCACCTGAACCCATTCCACGTCAATGTTATTCGACTTCAACAGCGAAAGCACTTCGTACGTATGGTCATAAACAGCTTCCACAAGCTCATCGAACGTATAGTTCTTCCATGCCGCAGGCTTTTCCTGATTTGCCGGGTCAGCCCACGTATCACTGTAATGGAAGTCAATCATCAGCCGGTAGCCCAGGTTGCTTGCTCTCCATGCCTTCACCAATACATCCTCCTTGTTGCACCATCCGTCAGTAGGATCCACCCATACGCGGAGACGTATTGAATTCATGCCCAGCTCACGAAGAAGCTCCATACATTCGCGTTCGGCTCCCGTCGAATCATAAAACTTCTTCCCGTAATCCTCCATCTCGGTAAGCCAGCTCACATCTGCCCCGCGTGCGAAGCCTGTCATATCGTACACAATGGAGTCGGTTGCCGCCGACAGGCTCGTGAACGTAAGAGTGTCATCATCGCTGCATGAGGAAGTTGCCGTGCAGCATAGAAGAGCGATACTAACCAACAAAATATTTATCCTTTTCATACTATCTTAGTTTTTTGAATTAGTTTTCTGTATAACTCCATGTCATCGTGTTAAAATCAACGGTTATGGTGATATCCAATGTCACATACCAGCTGTAATTATAAATCCACAGTGCGCTTCCAAAGCTGTCTGCTTCAAGTGCTGTTCCGTTTTCATTGGAATTACTCCATGTAGTACCATACCACGTACCGTCTCCATCGACAAATACGAAATCAAAGTCATAGTAATCGTTATACACTCCGGTATACACGTTTTCATCCGTTTCTTCCAACGAAATGAGATAATCTCCGAGACTCCAGGAACTTGAATCGAACTTGTACATGGATATACTGCCTTCGGACGTTACAATCACCTCGTATTTCCACGTCATAGTAGTCAGATCCACAGTGATGACATAGTTCACCAATTCCTCAGTCCAGTCCTCGAAATAAAGGTTTGCATTGCCATTCACGACAAGTTGATAAACATTGTTCTCACCTCCGTCAGTCCAGGTATATCCGTACCATGTGTTGGATTCCTCGTCCACGAAATTGAAGTTGACGCTTCCGTATCCTGTGTAAGTCGCGGAATAAACCCCGTCCGTGCTTGTCTCAGACAACGTGAGCAGTTCTGTACCGTCACTGCTTATCATCTTCAGCTCTGAAGGATAGGTAACAGGTATATCGGCTTCTCCTGCCGTCACCGTAACCGTACTGTTGGCCGGGTCGGACAGATCCAGGGATACGGTACATGTTCCCGTCTGCGGGACATCCACAGTTATGCTTCCTGCCACATCTGCCACAGACAGAGTCTCACCGTCCATCGCCAAAGCTACGGAAACAGATTCTCCGGATGTGTCACCCGTTGTCGCATTATACTGCACACCTGCACCGGATATCGTAATCGTGCGGCTTCCTGCGGCACTCGCCGTGAAAGTGGCAAGCCACTTGTTGTTGTCTGTATCCAGCGTCAGAGACACATCACTGTCAGTAAGTCCGCTGACTGAAAGTGAAGAAATGTAGAGCGCGCTCCACTCCTCTTCCTGTGTATCAATTATTACATAGTAGCATCCGCTTTGTCCCGGGAACCACATGTTCCACTGTGATGATTCGCTTGATATGACGAATGGATACCCGTCTTCTCCGATGTTTCCCCATACGGTACCGTCACCCTCTTTCATATAGAAGTTCTCCCACGAACTGGCAATCTTGAAGCCGGTATAAACGCCATCTGCATTGGCGGAATAAAGAGTCTCACCTGTCGCCACCTTGTCTGAATCCAGAATAGTTCCGACAGTCATATCCATCTCATAGGGAGTGATGCTTACACTTACGACATTGCTATATGCCGACGGGATATTGTCACCCGTAGTGCTTCCCAGACGAAAATAAACGGTGTTTGCCTGACCTATCTCCCCACCGATTGCATTGACAACGGTGTTCAGCTCGCCACCGGTGAAAGCGTGGGAAAGGGATGATGTCTCCGTTTCAGAGACCGTACCGGAAAAGTCTTCAGAGAGCGAAGCCTCCAGATGTGTGGAAACCGTCACGTCTGTCCCTACGCTCTCGTCACTTATGGAGATTGTCTGGCTTGTCCATGCAAAGGACAGGACAACCTGTTGGGACACATCGACACTTAGCACCACTTCGGTACTGGAAACTATCAAATCGCTGCCGGTCAGACTTTGTATATATATCTTGTTGTCGTCGTCCTCGCATGATGTGAACATGAACAAGGCCACAAGCACAGCGAGCATACATTTCATTGTTTTCATTGCATGTTTGATTTATACGGTTAATAATCTTCGTTGTACAGGTTCGGGTTGGCTGTCAGTTCAGTGTACGGGATAGGATAGATGTTGTACTTGCTGTCCACAGCTGTTCCGTTCGCCGAACCACCCTTGAATTCCCAAAGCTTGGCAGACGTGGTGAACTCACCGTAACGTATCAGATCTGTGCGCCGGGTACTCTCCCAATAGAGTTCGCGGCAACGTTCGTCAAGATAGAAGTCAACCGTAAGATCCGATTCCGTCAAATCCGAAAGGCCTGCGCGTTCCTGGAGCTGGTTCACATAGCTCAATGCCGTTGCGACGTTTCCTCCCTGTCCGCCCCTTGCGACAGCTTCGCCGTACATCAGGTACACGTCAGCCAGACGGAACAGCGGATAATCGGTATTGGCACCGTCAGAATCCGTATTTGATGCCTGCTCGCCCGCATCGGTCAGGTTTGTCCACTTTGTCACCAGCCAGCCTGACGACTGGTCATCCATCGTTGTCACGGTCTGTGTCTGTCCGTCTGTAAAGAACTGGCCTCTCAAGTCGCTCGTGCTGAACAGCTCCGATGCGGCCTGGCGTATTCTCATTGATCCCCATCCGCTGGTGGCACCCCAATTTGAAGGGTCGTAGCCTTCAGCCGTAGAGCTGTTGCTTATGGCACCGCAGACCATATAGGTTCCGGCACCCCATGACACCGTATAGGTAGCATCTATCGGGAGGGTGAAAATGATTTCATTGGTCCGCTGGTCATTGTCCGCATTGAAAAGCTTGTGATAGTCAGATTCCAGTGTATATCCCTGTGCAATGGCGTTGTTGCATGCCGTTATACATTCGGTATATTTGGATTCTTCTATATATATCTCCGCATTCAGATACATCTTCGCCAGAAGGGTATAGGCTGCACCTTTTGACGCACGTCCGTAAGGACACTCAGACTTGTCGAGCAACAAGTTGGAGCCTTCAGTAATGTCAGTCAGCTCATCCTCAATGAACTCGAATATCTGGTCTGCCGTATAGCGCGGTGGCACATAGCTTCCCACAGGGTCTTCCTCAGACACGAACGGAATGTTACGGAAGAAGTCAAGAGCATGATAATAGAACAATGCACGCAGGAAACGGGCCTCCGCACGGTAATGAAGGATTTCCGTCTGGTCATCTTCACTGAACGATGATATTTCCGAGTCCGTCGCATGGCGCAGGAACTCGTTGCAGAGCGCTATGTTATAATAAATGCGGTAATACATGTCGGACACCCACGAGTCGTTCGAATCCCATGACAGGTTGCTGATATCGGTCAGATTCTCCCCGCTAAGCCATGTATAGGCCACTTCATCCGTCCCTACCTCCTGAAGGTTGAAGAAACAGCGGGAATAATCCTGGCCGTTGTTGGATGACAGGTCTTCGTCTCCGTCTTTCTCCTGTCCTCTTATGACCATAGATGTATAGATCTTGGCCAAAACCTGATAGTACTCTTCTGTGGTTTGGTATAGGTTCTCGGATGTGGTCTCCGTATGCGGATACTGATTCAGATCGTCTACACAGGATGGAGACATTATCGCAGTGCAGCAAATCAACGCTGTATATAATATATTTTTCATGACTGTATTGTATTAATGGTTAGAAGTTGAATCCCAGACTGAAAGAATAGGTTCTCGGACGCGGATAGAAGGTGTAGTCCATACCGTCGGGCACTTCCGGATCCACTCCGCTGTATTTCGTGATACAGAACACATTCTGAACCATCACGCTGACATTGAGGCTACATCCCTTGCAGATTTCTCCGAAATTGTAGCTCAACGACAGATTATCCATCTTCAGGAAGGAAGCATTTTCCACATAATAGTCTGACAAGTACTGACGGGTCTGGAAGTTGGTCTTCAGGTAGCTCGCCGACAGGTTGTTAAGCTGGTAACTGTTGTAACTCATCGTTTCAAACGCACCGCTGTTCATTGCCGTTCCGTTGTAGACATAGTTGCCGATGTTCGAGCGGAAGCTCATTCCCAGATTCCAGTTTTTCCAGCGTAACGATGTGCTCAATCCCATGATAACGTCGGGCGACGGCGAATGATAATGGTACAAGTCATCAGAATTGACGACACCGTCGTTGTTCAGATCGGCATACGCTCCTTCAATCGGCATTCCGGTTTCCTCGTCATACAACTGCTTGTAAACGTAAAACGTGTATGGTTCGTAACCTTCTGTCAATGTCTGGAAGTAATATCCGTCAATTGTCGGCCCCACTGAAGTGTTTGTAACTTCGCCGCCCTCTACTATTGACAGGTTCTTCACCTTCATCTTCTGCCATGTCACGTTGAAGCTGATATCCCATGTGAAGTCTTTGGTCTGTATGGGAGTGGCATTCAGGGTTACCTCTATACCATGACTGTCCACATTGCCTACATTGGTTGTGATTGTCTTGTCGAATGCAGTTCCGGCAGCAGCAGGAACCGTAGCGATCAGATCTTTTGTCTCACGCGTATAATAGTCAAAACTACCCGTGAGTCGGTCATTGAAGAATCCGAAATCAAATCCGAAGTCCCATGAGTGGGTAGTTTCCCATTTCAGGTCGGAAACATATGCTTCCGGACGATAGGTATAGACAGGAGTACCTCCCACAATGCTCTGTGCCCCGTCCTGACTCAATGTATAAACAGGCAGGTAATTGTAGTTCCCTATTCCGTCCTGCTGTCCGGTCACACCAAAACTGGCACGCAACTTCAGTGTACTCAACACTTTCTGGTTTTTCATGAACTCTTCTTCGGTCAGTCTCCATCCCACAGCCACAGACGGGAAAGTACCCCATCGGTTGTCGGACGAAAAACGAGAAGTAGCATCGCGGCGAACCGTAGCTGTCAGCATATAGCGAGAACCGTATGAATAATTGAGACGTCCATAATATGACAGAAGTGTATGGCGGTAGTCACTCGCACTGTATGTAGCCTGTACCTCGTTGTCCAGATTCATCGCATAGGTTGTCGGAGTAAAGGACTTCCAGTATTGGTAATCATAACCTCCGGTAATATCGAAACTACTGTTAATCTGATCAAAGAACTTATTATAGTTGGCATAGATAGTCAGCAGCCTGTTCACAGTCTTCTCCGGACCGTAAGGATAATAATATCCACCGCTTGTATAATATTCCGCTGCCTCAGCATTCACATATTCAGAACCTTTCCCTTTGGCATAGTCATAGCCGAGTGTAGCATGCAGTTTCAGTTCAGGAAGAAAATGCACACGATAGTCTATGTCAAAGTTTCCGATGACACGGGTTACCTTGCTATGTGCATCATGCTGTTCCAGCAGTCCGAGCGGGTTCAACACCGCTCCCGTCACCGGATTGCCGTCACTTCCGATAGCTTCGGTATAACCTCCGAAAGCGTCACTTCCTGAATAAACCGGAAGCGTAGGGTTCATTGTGGCACCGCCCCAGATGGCAGACGTATTGGCAAACTGATTCTTGTTCAATGAACCTTTCACGTTGAGAGTAAGTTTCAGATGGTCATCAAAGAAAGAAGGAGAAAGCGATACGCTACCCGTCCAGCGTTCCGCATTGTCAGTCTTCAGCAAACCGTCCTGGTTGTAATATCCCACAGAAACACGGAGAGGCCAGTTCGGTGCAATCTGCCCTGAAAGGCTCAAATTGTTGTCCGTCCCGTATGCAGTATGATAAATCTGGTCGTTCCAATCGGTATTGGCACTTCCCAACAAAGCCTGCTGCGCTGCACTTCCTTGCGTATTGACCACGTTGACAAACTCATCATAGCTCAACATATCGGCCATTTTCGTCCGCGTCTGAATGGAATGCGTTGTACTGAATGATATTTTAAGCTTTTCCGAGTTTCCTTTTTTAGTAGTGATTATAATGACTCCGTTTGATGCTCGAGAACCATAAATCGCCGTTGACGAGGCATCCTTCAGGATGGTCATGCTCTCGATATCGTTCGGATTGATGAGGCTGAGGAAATTGTCATCGTTTCCACTGATGCCTCCCTGCTCCAGAGGCACGCCATCAAGTACGATCAGAGGGTCATTGCTGGCATTGAGCGAGGCTCCTCCACGTACACGGATGGTACTTCCGGCTGTAGGAGAACCGCTGTTCGACATGATCTGCACACCGGAAACCTTACCGTTGATAAGCTGTTCGGGAGAACTGATGAGTCCCGTGTTGAAATCATCGGTCGATACGCTTGTAACGGCACCGGTCAGATCGCTTTTCCGTTGAGTACCGTAACCGATAACCACCACGTCACTCAACACCTGACTGTCGGATTTCATTTGCACATTCAGCACTCTTCCTGTAATCCTGATTGTCTGCGAAGAATAGCCGATGTAAGAAAACTGAAGTTCTTCCGCACCATCAGGTAAAGATAAAGAATAATTTCCGTTAAAGTCCGTAACAGTTCCCGCAGATGTGCTCACCACAAGCACATTCACACCAATAAGCGGCTCGTTGGTTTCATCGGTCACCTTACCGGTGATCGTCTTGCCACCCGGTTGACCAACGACCATGTTGCATTGCCATAATAAGAAGAAGACAAGCGACAAAGTCCTGACCACGCAAAGACTTAAGATGTTTATTTTTCTAAACATGGTAATAAATTTAAAGTTTTACACTACATTTTTTTCATTTGCACCCTCTCTATGCCGAGAAAGGTATTCAAATGTAGAGATAAAACTACGAAAGCAAGAAAACAAATTGGACATATCAGAACAATTATTGGACAAGCATAAAAATTTTCCTCTTTACTAATTTAGAAACACGTTGATTCACAACCATTTACAGAGAATGCTTTGGGGAGGAGGAAATTTCTACAAAAACTTACAATATATATGTGAAACAGAAATAAGACATTAGCATTTATAAACAAGCAAGCCGGCTCCCAATGCTTTTCAACATTGAAAGCCGACCCGTTTTTATGCCGATGACAGCAAAAGAGATAGCGATATCAATCAATATAGCGCTCTATGGTTTGCGCACGATCAGGACCTACGGAAACAATCTTGATAGGAGTCTCAAGCTGTTCCTCCAAAAAGGTGATATAAGCATTGAACTCTTCCGGGAACTCATCTTCACTTGTCATCTTTGTCATGTCCGTCTTCCATCCGGGGAATTCCACATACACCGGCTCTATACCTTCATTGATGTCATAAGGGAAATAATCGATTTCCTCACCACCCACATTATAAGCCACACAAGCCTTGACCACATCAAACCCGTCAAGCACATCGCTTTTCATCAGGATCAGCTGGGTAACACCGTTTATCATGATGGCATAACGAAGAGCCACCAAGTCTATCCACCCGCATCTGCGCTCACGTCCTGTCACAGCTCCATATTCATGTCCCAAATCCCTGATGATCTGTCCGGTCTCATCGAACAGTTCCGTAGGGAAAGGCCCGGCTCCCACCCTGGTGCAATACGCCTTCATGATGCCGTACACATCACCAATCTTGTTCGGCCCAAGTCCCAATCCGGTACATGCTCCTGCACAGATGGTATTGGAAGACGTCACAAACGGATAAGATCCGAAATCCACGTCCAGCATCGTCCCCTGCGCACCTTCACACAATATGCTCTTGCCTGCTTTCAGCAGATTGTTCACTTCATGCTCGCTATCCACCAAATGGAACTGGCGCAGATAGTCAATACCCTCCATCCATTCCTTTTCCAGCCCGGCAATGTCATAATCAAAATTCAGGCTTTTCAGAATCATTTCATGACGGGCCTTTGCAGCTGCATATTTTTCTTCCAGGCCATCAAGTATGTCACCTACGCGCAGACCATTACGGCTCACCTTATCAGTGTAGGTCGGACCGATACCCTTTCCCGTAGTACCCACTTTCGACTTACCTTTCGCAGCTTCGTATGCTGCATCCAGAATGCGGTGCGTAGGCAGAATAAGATGCGCCTTCTTTGAGATATGCAGACGCTCCTTCAACGGATGGCCGCTTTTCTCAAGCGCTTCAGCCTCAGCCTTGAACAGAGCCGGGTCAAGCACCACTCCGTTTCCGATTATATTTATCTTGTCACCCTGGAATATTCCGGAAGGAATTGAACGCAACACATATTTCTGTCCCTCAAACTCAAGGGTATGACCGGCGTTAGGCCCTCCCTGAAAACGTGCCACAACATCATAGCGTGGAGTCAGCACATCGACCACTTTTCCTTTTCCCTCATCGCCCCACTGCAAACCTAATAAAACATCTACTTTCATGATTCTTCAGCTTTATGCATTTTTACATTATTTTTCTTGCGCTTCATCCCCATACATTTATTGCATATCCCATAAATGTATAACGAATAATGTGAAGCATGAAAACCCTTCAACTTGGTATCCGCAATGGCCTGTTTCAAGTTCTCGTCCTCAAATTCCGAGACTTTGCCGCAACATGTGCAGATCATGTGATGATGGGTTTCATTGTTATACGAACGCTCATACTGGGAAGTATTGCCAAACTGATGCTTAATGACCAGACCGGCATCAATCAGCAGGATAATGGTGTTATAAAGCGTAGCACGGCTGACACGGAATTTCTCCTTGTCCGCCATATAGACATACAATGCATCGATATCAAAATGTCCTTTGATAGAATAGATCGTATCGAGTATCGCATAACGTTCGGGAGTCTTTCTGTGCCCGTTCTTCTGCAAATAGTCTGTAAGAATCTGCTTTACCTTATCCTTGATATTTTCTTCCATTATTCAACTGTTTCCAGTTTCAAAGTTAAACTTTTTCGCTTAATTAAAGACTATATTCTATTTCATTTTTTATTTCCATGCCAGCAACCCGCACTTCAGGCCTTGCTGATTTCAACAGGATGCCCAACTGCCCGTTCAGTTTCCTTGTATGCATACGGCTTTGCAATGCAAATTTACACAAAGCAGAAGAAGCAGCCCTCCTGACCTGGAGCGGTCCGCCCTCGACAGCCGTAAAAGCCTGATCAAGAAATTCCGTTTCCTCACGTTCACTGAACTTCATCCCTTTCATCAGCATCCGGGCCATCAGCAGGAAACCGCACAGCTGGAAATACTCCCTTTCATCAGCCATCCACCTAAACGCCGCCTCCTGAGCATAAGGCAAACGCTGGAAGAGATTCATGACTGTATATTCAGCAAGCTCCGGATAGTGCATGCCTTCAATCCATATCTCGGCTATCTCCGGATAAAACATATCAGCAGGCTGCAACAGACCCGCCATAATCTTGCACTCGCGAATGTCTTCTTTCCACAATGCCTGAGCCAATTCATGGTCTGGTGTATAACCCGATGCTATCTCCTTTATACGAGGATATTCGATGCCGAATATCAACTTGTAGCCCATACCTTTGTCCCGGAGGCTCTGCGAAACCTTTCCGTTCATGAAAAGACGAAAATTCGACTTTATTTCTTTTATTGTTTCATGTACGTCCATACCTTCATCATCGTTATAAATTCGAATATTCGCGGCTGTAACGAAGCATCTGTTCCGCATATCCCTCAGTATAGTCAACGCTTACATCCACAATATTCCCCTCGCTGTCGGTCACAGCTTTATATACAGGATTTACAAACCCTTTATAGGGAGCCAGATGCAAGGCGCGATAACGCTCGAGCACTTCTTCGTGCAGCCGGGAATCTACCTGCACGCCGTATCTTTCGACCATACTGCGCGCCGCCTCGTAGTCGCCTTCACTCTTGATGCGCTGTATCTCAGCCAGCAACATGCCGAACAGCGTGCGCAGACGGGGATAGTCGTTTATCCTGACAAAAGTTTTCCCTTCGCGTTCCACCATTTCAACAACCTTGTCTGAAGCTCCATGCTCCAATGCCCAGCGTGCAATCAACTGTCGGTTGCGCATGTGGGCTTCTTCCACACAGCATCCCGGCTCGATACGAACAAGCTGTGTCATCAGCCCGTTCATCATATACAGATAATATTCCGCCTTATACGCCTCCCCATCCGGAGTAAGGCCAAGCTCCGTAAGCTTGGAATCGGGCAAGTAATACAGTCCGAACAGGTCGGCACGGGCTTCTTCGATTGTAGAGCCATAGGCCTTCAGAGCATCCGGATCGACACCCGGAAGAAGTTTTCCGGAACCGTGTCCAAGACATTCGTGCAAGTCTGTATGAAGGCTGTCGGTCAAATCAGCATATTTGTCAATCAGATTCTTTTCTTCGTCGCCATAGACGAACTCGTCACGGAAACCGTTTCCGCGTGCCGCCTTGTTGTAGGCTTCAATCAAATTGCCGATTGTCACCGACTTCGACCCGTGTACGCTGCGTATCCAATTGGAATTTGGCAAATTGATGCCGATAGCCGTACTCGGATAAAGGTCACCTCCCAACATTGCGGCAGTAATGACCTTGGCTGACACTCCCTTCACATTCTCTTTCTTGAAACAGGAATCCACCGGAGAATTATCCTCAAACCACTGGGCATGTGCACTGATGGTTTCCGTCCGCTGTGTTGCCTCAACATCCTTGATATTCACAATGGATTCCCAACTTGCCTTCAGTCCCAAAGGATCACCGTAACTTTCGATGAATCCATTCACAAAATCTACCTGCGATTCCGTATCCTGCAACCACCTGATGGAATATTCGTCGAACAATTTCAGGTCACCTGTACGGTAAAAATCCACAAGCAGACGTATGGTCTCACGCTGGGAATCATTTTCCGCCACGTTCTCAGCCTTTTCAAGCCAGCCAATGATTTTCCTGATGGCTGAACCGTACATGCCGTCCGCTTTCCAGACCTCTTCCTTAAGCTGTCCGTTCTCCTTCACAAGACGACTGTTCATGCCGAACATCACCGGTTCACTGCCTCCCTGAGACTTCTGCAACGCATAAAAATCTTCTGCCTCCTCCTGTGTCACACCATCATAATAATTGGCAGCAGACGTCATCACCAAATCCTCCCCGTCTGTCTGATTCACACGCTTGGGGAGCACCGACATATCAAAGATAACCGGAAAAAGCTTTTCGCACATCGACTCGACGCTTTCCCCATCCTCCAGCGGCAACTGTTCCGCACTGACAGAACAGACCAGCTTTTTCAGATAAGAGGCCGGAAAACCCGGCACAAGCTTGTCACACGCATAATGATGATATATACCGTTAGAGAACCACACCCGCTTGAGGTACACCTCGAACGCCCGGAAATCCTCTGTCGTCCGGTCACCCTGATAGTCAGTATATACCGCCTCCAGCAGCCGGCGTATCCGCAGATTGTATTTCCCGTTTTGGTCAAACAGAATGTCACGCCCTTCAAGAGCGGCTTCGGACAAATAATATATCAAAGTTTTCTGACGGACAGACAACTTCTCAAAACCCTCCACCCTGTAACGCAAAAGTTGCAGATCGGCAAACTGTTCCACCGTATATTCAAATGATTCGTTGTTTTCCATTTTTTATCCTTTCGTTTTCATTACATCCTCCCTCGACTTTTTCTATAATCTCCCGGCGTTTTTCCGACATTTTTGTAGAAGGCAGCATAGAACGACTGACGGCTGGTAAAACCGGCCATCACACCAATCTCCTCAAGGCTTCTGTCTGCATATCTTTGGTCGAGAAGCAGACGACAGGCATCTTTTATCCTGTATTCATTCAGCAGACATGAATAATTCTTTCCGAAACGCGAATTGATGACAGCCGAAATGTATCTCGGACTTGTATGCAACTCCTTTGCCAGTTCTTTTGCCGAATAAGATGAATCCTTATATTTCTTCTTTCTGACTAATTCATCCAAAATCTTCCGGTACAATTCTTCCGCAAGTTCCGCACGAATGACATTCCGGTAGGGAGCGTTCCTGACTTTGCGTTCCCTTTGGTTGTAGGGCAGTCTCTTTTCTGCTGCCGCTCCTTTCTCGGAATATATTTCTGGTTCAAACATTCTGTCCGTCATTTTTACAAAAATGGTTGAACTTTTTCAAACTTGCAACTTTTATCCGGTTTTATTTTAACACATAAATCAGAACTTCAGACCCAATTCCACACCAAATATGTTACGGCAACTCTCCGGCTCGTATTGCCGGCAATAGAACATATCCAGCGAGCATCTGTCTGAAAGTTTGACGGCAATACCCGGACGGTAACGCATCCTGTCGACAGTAAAGAAAGCGTCACCTCCTATAGGCTGAAACAGTTCGGCTGAGAAATAAGGGTTTACAATCCATCCTCCGGGCGCATAGCTTATCTTAAGACGGGAACGCAGACAGTCTTCCGCCACACCTTTTGTCACCGTCCTCTGAATACGTTCCCTCAAGGAAAACGCGAGGTTCCACCACTTGACACTCCCCTGAGCACCCAATGCGTAGCGGTTCCGGATTCCCCAATCCCCGCTACCATTGTAAAGATAATGCATCTCATAGCCTCCCTCCAGCATAAGAAAAGAAAGAGGACGATAGTTGACCATCGCACTGAATGTCCAACGGTCAGAATGTTTCAGATTGTCCTTGGCACGATATTCCACATACCCCACAAAACTCCAGTCGCGGGCTAACCCACAACTGACATTAACAATGCTCCACGTAGCAAACTCGTCTGTCTGCGCTGCCATGTCCGAAACGGGAAACACGGACAGCATGACGATCAGGAAGCATAACAATTTTCTTTTAATATAAATCACGACTAATAAAATTGACAGTTAATTACACAAATGTACTATCTTGCCGGAAAAGCACAACATCTACTACTGAAATTAACAAGCCTTTTTGCATAATAAATCATTTTTTTATTAAGTTTGCGTGTTTAAAATTTGAACAATCCGAATGAAAGAATTTGTCATATCCGATACACAGAGCGAAAAAGCTGTACTTGTAGGCCTGATTACCCGTCTTCAGGATGAGCGCAAGACCAATGAATATCTGGACGAACTGGCATTCCTTGCTGAGACGGCAGGCGCGGAAGTCGTAAAGCGGTTCACGCAAAAGCTCGACATGCCCAACTCCGTATCATACATCGGGAAGGGGAAACTTCAGGAAATAAAAGAATACCTGTCTGCCCAGAACGAAAACGAGGAAACAGAAATCGGAATGGTGATTTTCGATGACGAGCTATCCGCCAAACAAATCAGAAACATAGAAAAAGAACTGAACGTAAAGATACTTGACAGGACTTCGCTGATTCTTGACATCTTTGCTATGCGGGCGCAGACGGCCAATGCCAAGACACAGGTGGAACTGGCACAGTATAAATACATGCTTCCACGCCTGCAACGTCTTTGGACCCACCTTGAACGTCAGGGAGGAGGCTCCGGTTCGGGAGGAGGAAAAGGTTCTGTGGGACTACGCGGCCCGGGTGAGACACAGTTGGAGATGGACCGCCGTATAATCCTTAACCGCATGTCACTTCTCAAACAACGTCTGGCGGAGATAGACACGCAAAAGTCAACCCAACGCAAAAACCGCGGACGGCTGATTCGTGTGGCACTTGTGGGATATACCAACGTGGGCAAATCGACTTTGATGAATCTTCTGGCAAAGAGCGATGTGTTTGCCGAAAACAAACTTTTCGCCACTCTGGACACTACCGTGCGCAAGGTTATCATCGAGAATCTGCCTTTCCTGCTATCCGATACGGTAGGATTCATACGCAAACTGCCCACCGACCTGGTGGATTCGTTCAAATCCACTCTGGACGAGGTGCGTGAGGCCGACCTGCTGGTTCACGTGGTCGACATCTCCCATCCCGATTTTGAGGAACAGATTCAGGTGGTCGACAAGACCATAGCCGACATAGGCGCCGGAGGAAAACCGACAATCATTGTTTTCAACAAAATCGACACATACACCTATGTGGAGAAAGCGGAAGATGACCTTACCCCAAAAACGAAAGAAAACATCACTCTCGAAGAACTTATGAAGACATGGATGGCGAAACTGAACGACAACTGCATTTTCATCTCGGCACGCGAAAAAACCAATATGGAAGAATTGCGTTCAATGCTATACAAGAAGGTGAAGCAGCTGCACGTACAAAAGTATCCATACAATGATTTTCTATACCAAACTTACGATGAAGAACAGTTATGAAACAATACCGTAACCTTACTTGCGAAGAAATATCCCGGCTTGAAGCACAGCACTGCATGGCATCCGACTGGAACAGTGTGAAAGTTGCAGAAGGATTCAGCACCGAACATATAAGCCACATCCGTTTTTCAGGAACAGTCCGCATGGGACGTTTCGATGAAGATTTCAAGCTGCCGGGAGGAATCACCAAACATTCCGGCCTGCATTATGCCACCCTCTACAATGTAACGGTAGGCGACAACTGTTGCATAGAGAACGTAAAGAACTATATAGCCAACTACGAGATAGGTGAAAACACTTTTATCGAGAATGTTGACATCATTTTAGTGGACGGAAAGAGCCGGTTCGGTAACGGGGTTGAAGTGTCAGTGCTGAACGAGACCGGAGGACGCGAAGTTTACATACACGACTGCCTGTCTGCACATCAAGCATACATTATGGCACTATACCGCCACCGCCCGAAACTGATCGAGAGGATGAAACGCATAGTAGAGGACTACGCGGAAAGGAACGTTTCTGAAACAGGAACCATCGGAAACCATGTGACCATAGTCAATTCCGGACATATCAGGAATGTACGTATCGGAGATTACTGCCGGATAGAAGGTGCCGGACGGTTGAAGGACGGAAGCATAAACAGCAACCGCCATGCACCCGTCCATATCGGATACGGAGTAATATGCGATGACTTCATCATATCAAGCGGATCGCACGTAGAGGATGGCACAATGCTGACACGATGCTTCGTGGGACAGGCCTGCCGGCTGGGACATACATATTCCGCCTCCGATTCACTGTTCTTCAGCAATTGCCAGGAGGAAAACGGTGAGGCATGCGCGATATTTGCAGGACCGTTTACGGTGACCCATCACAAATCCACCCTGCTCATCGCCGGAATGTTCTCGTTCATGAATGCCGGCTCCGGTTCCAACCAAAGCAACCACATGTACAAACTTGGACCGATACATCAGGGCGCACTTGAGCGCGGAGCGAAAACCGCTTCGGATTCCTATATCCTGTGGCCCGCACGCGTCGGAGCCTTTTCACTGGTGATGGGACGGCACGTGACCCACCCGGATACGTCAAATCTGCCTTTCTCCTATCTGATTGAGGACAAGAACACCACATATCTGGTGCCCGGGGTGAACCTCCGGAGCGTAGGGACAATACGCGATGCACAGAAATGGCCGAAACGTGACCTGCGCAAAGACCCGAACAGACTGGATCATATAAACTACAACCTGCTTAGCCCATACACCATCCAGAAAATGATGGCAGGGCGTGAAATATTAAAAAAACTGGCAGCGGTTTCGGGAGAGACTTCAGAAATCTATTCCTATCAGAGTGCTAAAATCAAGAATTCCTCACTGAACAATGGCATCAGGTTTTACGAGACAGCCATACATAAATTTCTTGGGAATTCCATCATAAAGCGTCTTGAAATAACAGAGTTCAAAAGTGACGAAGAAATACGTCAACGACTGAAGCCGGATACTCCGATCGGAACGGGAGAGTGGGTGGACATTTCAGGACTGATTGCTCCGAAAAGCGAAATCGAACGTCTTATGACAGAAATCGAAAACGGAGAACTGACAACCGTTGATGAAATCAATTCACGGTTTGCCGAAATGCACGCCAATTATTACACGTACGAATGGACATGGGCCTACGGAAAGATAATGGATTTTTACGGCCTGACTCCGGAAACGATAACGGCAAAGGATGTGACAGACATAGTCAAGAAATGGCAGGAAGCAGTGGTCGGACTTGACAAAATGGTCTACGAAGATGCGAAGAAAGAATTCTCACTGACATCCATGACAGGGTTCGGCGCGGACGGAAGCAAAGAGGAGCAGATGCGCGACTTTGAGGAGGTTCGCGGAGCGTTTGAAAGCAATCCGTTCGTAACGGCGGTACTTGAGCACATCGGGATAAAGACGGAACTGGGGAACGAACTGATTGGACGTCTGAAGCATCTGCTCTGATAACCAAGAACCAAATTGTGCGGAAACCATCTTTTTCTTCCCGATTAAGGAAAAATTTCAACAATACTTTGTAACTTTGCCTCACGATAACTAACAATAAATTCAATCTATTATGGCAACACCCGAGTTCAAGTATCAGCCGATGTTCGAGCATGGTGAAGATACGACTGAATACTATCTGCTTACGAAAGACTATGTATCCGTAAGCGAGTTTGAAGGAAAACCTGTACTGAAAATCGAAAAAGAAGGTTTGACGGCAATGGCTAACGCGGCTTTTCATGACGTATCTTTCATGTTGCGCCGTTCACACAACGAACAAGTAGCAAAAATCCTGTATGATTCTGAAGCCAGCGAAAACGACAAATATGTAGCACTCACTTTCCTGCGCAATGCGGAGGTGGCTGCAAAAGGCGTTCTTCCTTTCTGTCAAGACACAGGCACGGCCATCATACACGGAGAAAAAGGACAACAGGTATGGACAGGATACTGTGATGAAGAGGCTCTGTCACTGGGAGTCTACAAAACATATACGGAAAACAACCTGCGTTACTCCCAGAATGCACCGTTGAGCATGTATGAAGAGGTGAACACACGTTGCAACCTGCCGGCACAGATTGACCTCGAAGCTACAGAGGGTATGGAGTATAACTTCCTGTGCGTTACAAAAGGCGGAGGTTCCGCAAACAAAACTTATTTGTACCAGGAAACAAAGGCAATTCTGAACCCGGCTACTCTGGTTCCTTTCCTTGTGGAAAAGATGAAGACATTGGGCACCGCTGCATGTCCTCCTTATCACATTGCATTCGTTATTGGCGGAACTTCTGCCGAGAAGAACCTGCTTACAGTAAAACTGGCATCTACTCACTACTATGATAACCTGCCGACTACTGGAAATGAATACGGACGTGCATTCCGCGACATCGAACTTGAAAAGCAAGTGCTTGAAGAAGCGCATAAGATTGGTCTGGGTGCACAGTTCGGAGGCAAATATTATGCACATGACGTGCGTATAATCCGTCTTCCGAGACACGGCGCTTCCTGTCCGGTAGGACTCGGAGTTTCATGTTCTGCCGACAGAAACATCAAATGTAAAATCAACAAAGACGGAATATGGATTGAAAAGCTGGATTCCAATCCGGGCGAACTGATTCCGGAAGAACTGCGTCAGGCCGGAGAGGGCAATGCTGTGAAAATAGACCTGAACCGTCCGATGAAAGAAATCCTGGCCGAACTTGACAAATATCCGGTAGCGACACGTCTTTCCCTTAACGGTACCATCATCGTAGGACGTGATATTGCACACGCAAAGCTGAAAGAGCGTCTTGACCGCGGTGAAGACCTGCCGCAATATATCAAGGACCACCCGATTTATTATGCCGGACCGGCCAAGACCCCGAAAGGAATGGCTTGCGGCTCAATGGGACCGACAACAGCCGGACGTATGGATCCGTATGTGGACCTGTTTCAAAGTCATGGCGGCAGCATGATCATGCTGGCTAAAGGTAACCGCAGTCAGGCTGTTACGGATGCCTGCAAGAAACACGGAGGCTTTTATCTCGGCTCAATCGGAGGACCTGCGGCAATTTTAGCCCAGAATAACATCAAGAGCATAGAATGCGTAGAATATCCAGAATTGGGCATGGAAGCCATCTGGAAAATAGAAGTCGAGGATTTCCCGGCATTTATCCTCGTGGATAACAAAGGAAATGACTTCTTCAAACAAATAAAACCACGTTGCACAGGCAGCTGCAAATAAAATTTCAATAAGGCGGGCTATAAAGCCCGCCATTTTTTGACTATGAACATTCTACGTTTCTGTAAGAACTGGGCTCTTCCCATCGCCATGAGTATGGGAGTGATCCTTTATTTTGTTTATGTAAACATTCCATTTCTGGAACCGACAAAGCCATTTGTCCTAAGGGCAATAGACATCATACAGCCCATACTGATCTTCTCCATGCTCCTGCTTTCGTTCTGTCACATCAGCGTACACGAGTTGCGTCCCTGCAAATGGCATTTGTGGCTCCTGCTGATTCAGGGAGGCAGTTTCACACTATTGGGACTGGTACTCATTTGTTTTCCGGATATTCCGGCGCACATATTGGTAGAGGGAGCAATGCTTTGCCTTATCTGTCCTACCGCCACAGCCGGAGCTGTCATCACGCACAAATTGGGAGGAAACTCCGCTCATCTTACGACATATACCATTCTGATCAATTTTCTGGCCGCCTTCCTGGTTCCCATGATGATCCCTTTGATTCATCCTAATGACGGACAAACTTTCGGCGTTTCTTTTTCTCAGATTTTAGGCAAGGTATTTCCGATGTTGCTATGCCCGTTCATTGTCGCTGTTCTGCTTCGTCACCTGTGTCCGAAGATTCATGCCAGATTATCCTCTCTGCAAAATCTTTCATTTTATCTATGGACAGTGGCATTGATGCTTGCCATAGCGGTTACAGTGAAGAGTATCGTACACAGTGAGGTATCTCCTTGGTATCAAATTGGATTGGCAATCGTTTCACTGATATGCTGCATTTTACAATTTTATATGGGAAGAAAAATCGGTTTCAGCTATGACGATGCTATCAGTGCCGGACAATCGCTTGGACAGAAAAACACTGTATTTGCAATATGGTTAGGCTACACTTTCTTCACCCCCGTAACGTCCGTTGCAGCCGGTTTCTATAGCGTTTGGCACAATATCGTCAATTCCTATCAGCTCTACCGTAAAAGAAAGATTTCCTAAAAAACAATAAAACAGGATACGATTGTCATGGCATGGCTAAAAATGTCGTAATTTTGTTAGTATTATGTAAAGCATAATATATTCTTATGATTTCTGTAAACAGATTGAAAGTGGAATTTGGAGCAACTCCGCTGTTTGAAGACGTATCATTCGTAATAAACAAGAAGGATCGTATTGCTCTGGTCGGCAAAAATGGAGCAGGAAAATCGACTTTACTGAAAATCCTTGCCGGACTCCAGAACCCGACAGACGGTACAGTGGCATTACAACGTGAAGTGACAATCGGATATCTACCTCAAGTCATGGTGCTGAACGATACACGTACTGTGGAAGAAGAAGCTGAAACATCTTTCAGCAACATCTTTGAGATGCAGAAGAATCTGGAACAGATGAATCAAGAACTGATAGAACGCACTGATTACGATTCGGACAGTTACCATGAACTGATAGAACGCTTTACACATGAGAACGAACGCTTCCTGATGATGGGAGGTACCAACTATAAGGGAACAGTGGAGCGTACATTATTGGGCTTAGGATTCGCCCGGAGCGATTTCAAACGTCCCACATCCGAATTCAGCGGAGGATGGCGTATGCGTATCGAGCTTGCCAAGATTCTGCTACGGTGTCCTGACGTGCTGTTGCTTGACGAGCCTACAAACCACTTGGACATAGAAAGCATACAATGGCTGGAGGCTTTCCTGAAAGCAACTCCGGGAGCTGTCGTGTTGGTAAGCCACGACCGTGCGTTCATCAATAATGCCACCAACCGCACAATAGAAATTTCCTGCGGACGCATATATGACTACAAAGTTCGTTATGATGATTATGTAGTGTTGCGCAAAGAACGCCGGGAACAACAGTTGAGAGCCTACGAGAACCAGCAAAAAGAGATAAAAGAAACAGAAGAGTTTATAGAGCGTTTCCGATATAAGGCGACCAAAGCCGTACAGGTGCAGAGCCGCATCAAGCAGCTGGAAAAAATTGTCCCGATAGAAATTGACGATGAGGACAACTCAAGCCTTCATCTGAAATTTCCTCCTTCAATCCGATCAGGTACTTATCCCATAATATGTGAGAACGTGAAGAAAGCCTACGGGAATCATGTTGTATTCCATGATGTGAACCTGACAATCAGAAGGGGTGAGAAGGTGGCTTTCGTAGGGAAAAACGGAGAAGGAAAATCCACATTGGTAAAGTGCATTATGGGAGAGATACCTCATGAAGGGAAACTGACCGTCGGTCATAATGTGCAAATAGGATATTTCGCCCAAAACCAAGCTCAACTACTTGATGAAAATCAGACAGTGTTCGACACCGTTGACAGGGTTGCAAAAGGAGACATCCGGCTGAAAATACGGGACATATTGGGAGCTTTCATGTTTGGTGGAGAAGCATCCGACAAAAAGGTGAAAGTGCTTTCCGGAGGCGAAAGAAGCCGTCTGGCAATGATACGCCTGCTTCTGGAACCTGTCAATCTGCTGATACTTGACGAGCCCACCAACCATCTTGACATGCGTTCAAAAGACGTCCTGAAAGAAGCAATCAAGGGATTCGACGGGACAGTTATTGTGGTATCGCACGACCGCGAGTTTCTGGACGGACTGGTCACCAAAGTTTACGAGTTTGGCGGAGGGGAAGTGAAGGAACATATAGGCGGCATTTACGACTTCCTACAAAAGAAAAAAATAGAAAATCTTGACGAGCTGCATCTGTCACAGTCTCCATCCGCCATACAAGATGATAAAAAAGAAGAAACTGACAGTGACAATAAATTTTCATACGAATCGAGGAAGGAACATAACAGAAAGATCCGGAAATGCGAGAAACAAGTGACCGACTGTGAAGAACAGATAGAAAAGCTTGAAAGCAGAATGACCGAAATAGAAAATAAGATGGCTACCCCGGAAGGAGCCTCCGACAAGAGCCTATACGAACAATACAGGCAACTGAAACAGCAAATGGCTACAATAGAGGAAGAGTGGGAAAGCGCCTCGATTGAACTGGAAAACCTGAAACTACAACAACTTTAAATTTTTACGGAATTATGAACAAGAAAAATTATGTTATTGCAGCTGCAATGGCTTTTGCCATGCTGACAAGCTGCGGAGGACAGAAGGAAGCCCAAAACACTTCCGGCATTGATCTGGCAAACATGGATACTACGGTATCTGCGGGTCAGGACTTTTTCCGTTACGCATGCGGAGGATGGAACGATGCACACCCTCTGACAGCCGAATATTCACGGTTCGGCACATTCGAACTGCTGCGTGAAAACAGTCAGGAACAACTGCGCGGACTGATTGAAGGCCTGGCCACACAACAAAATGAGGAAGGCACCGACGCCCAGAAAATAGGCGACCTCTACAACATGGCCATGGACAGCGTGACACGCAACGAGCAGGGAGTTGCACCTATAAAACCGATGCTTGAGAAAATCGCTTCCATGACAGATAAAGGCCAGATCATTCAAATGTCGGCAGAAATGCGTCGTTACCATTCTACGATAACATATTTCAACTGCTATGTATATGCCGATCCGAAAAACAGCGAACTGAACATCTTCCAAATGTGTCAGGGAGGTATCAACTTAGGCGAGAAAGAATATTATCTGGATAATGACAGCATTACCAAGAACATCCGCGAAGAATACAAGAAGTACATCGCAAAACTGTTCACACTGGCAGGCTTCTCTGAAGACGAGGCTCAAAAGAAGGTGAAGGACGTAATGGAAATAGAGACAAGCATAGCCAAGGTTTCACTCAGTGCAGCAGAATTGCGCAATCCGGAAGCCAACTATCACAAGATGTCATTTGCCGACCTTAAAAAACAAATTCCTGGTATCGACTGGGATGCGTTTATGAACAGTCTTGGAGTTGCTACAACACCGGAAGAACTGAATGTTGAGCAAGTGGAACCGATCCGGGAAGTCGCACGGCTGATCAATGCAATGCCTCTTTCAAAGCACATCTCTTATCTGGAGTACAATCTGCTTGATGCAGCAGCTTCCGCACTGAGCGATGACTTTGTTGCAGCAAATTTTGACTTTTACGGAAAAGTGCTCTCCGGACGGCAGATGAACCAGCCGCGCTGGAAACGTGCCGTCAATAATGTAAACTCTTTGCTGGGAGAGCTTGTCGGCAAGATGTACGTGGAAAAATACTTTCCTGCTGCCGCCAAAGAACGCATGATAAAATTGGTGGAGAACTTGCAGATTGCCTTGGGCGAACGTATAGACGTGCAGGAATGGATGAGCGACAGCACCAAAGTGAAAGCACACGATAAGCTGAACACTTTCCATGTAAAGGTGGGTTATCCCGACAAATGGAAAGACTATTCCAGTCTGGAAATCAAGAAAGACTCGTATTGGGCAAACATATGCCGTGCGAACGTATGGGAATTTGACGACATGATGAGCCGTCTTGGGAAACCGGTCGACAAGGACGAATGGCTGATGACTCCGCAGACCGTAAACGCATACTACAATCCATCCACGAACGAAATATGCTTCCCTGCTGCCATCCTGCAGCCTCCTTTCTTCAACATGAAAGCGGACGATGCTGCCAACTATGGAGCGATCGGCGTGGTCATCGGACATGAAATGACACACGGATTCGATGATCAGGGACGCAAGTTTGACAAGGACGGCAACATGACCGACTGGTGGGATGAAGGCGACTCTGACCGCTTCAACGAACGCGCACAGGTGATGGTTGATTTCTTCAACAATATCGAAGTGCTTCCAGGCCTTAACGGAAACGGAAAGCTGACTTTAGGTGAAAACATTGCCGATCACGGAGGTCTGAACGTGGCTTACCTGGCATTCAAGAATGCCACACAAGACACTCCGCAGGAAGTGAAGGACGGCTTTACCCCCGACCAGCGTTTCTTCATTGCTTACGCCACATTGTGGGCAGGCAATATCCGTGACGAACAAATCCGCGTCTACACCAAGTCCGATCCCCACTCTTTGGGCGAATGGCGTGTAAACGGTGCACTGCCTCACATTCAGGCATGGTATGACGCTTTCAACATCACTCCTAACGACTCTATGTACGTGGCTCCTGAAAACCGCATGAACATCTGGTAAACATAAGGAAGTTACCGTAATAACGTCCCGATGCCATTTCAAAGCATCGGGACGTTTTTTACGCATTTATATGAGAAATGTTTGCCGTGTTGCCCTAAAATAGCTACATTTGCGCCAAAATTTGATTGACTTAATATTATGAATTGGCTACAAAGTTTATTGACAAATCCTGACTCCATTGCCCACATAGTGGTATTATACGCATTTGTCATCACGTTAGGCGTGCTGTTGGGAAAGATTAAGTTCTTCGGCATCTCGCTCGGAGTGACCTTCGTCTTGTTTGCAGGAATCCTTGCCGGACATTTCGGATTTACCGGTAACACTGCAATTCTATCTTTTCTACAGGATTTCGGACTGATCCTATTCGTTTACTGCATCGGCTTGCAGGTAGGTCCGTCATTCTTTTCTTCGTTCAAGCGGGGAGGTGTAACACTGAATCTGCTCGCTGTAGGTGTGGTAGTGCTTAATATCGCAGTAGCGCTTGTATGCTATTTTGCATTGCAAGGCCGCGTGGAAATTCCGATGATGGTCGGTATATTGTGCGGTGCAGTAACCAACACACCCGGACTCGGTGCCGCGAACGAGGCTCTCCAGCAGCTGCATTACAACGGTCCGGAAATTGCCATGGGATATGCCTGCGCCTATCCGTTAGGTGTCATGGGTATCATCCTTTCCACTATTGTCATCCGGTATCTGTGCCGCGTCAACTTGGACAAAGAACAAGAACAAATCCGTATGCAGGAAGAGGCGAATCCACATCTCAAGCCTTTCTCCATCTCACTGGAAGTGCACAACGAGGCATTAAGCGGAAAAACGATGTCACAGGTACGGAACTTTCTGGCACGTGACTTTGTATGCTCACGCATCATTCAGGACGGACAGATGTATATACCCAATTCCAAGACTGAACTCCATATAGGAGACAAAATGTATATCACGTGTGCAGAAGACGATTCGGAAGCTATTGTGGCGTTTATCGGCCCGAAAGTGGAACAGGAATGGGGTATAACCAACCACCAGTATGACAAGACAATGGTTTCCCGTCGTATCTTGGTCACAAAAACCGAGATAAACGGAAAGACCTTGGGAGAAATCCATTTCAGCAGCATGTACGGTGTAAACGTGACACGTGTCAACCGTTCGGGAATGGACCTGTTCGCAGCCCGCCAGCTTCGCCTGCAAGTAGGCGACCGTGTAATGGTAGTGGGGCCGCAAGATGCTATCGAACGTGTAGCCAATATGTTGGGTAACCAATTGAAACGTCTTGACCATCCGAATATCGTAACCATTTTTGCCGGAATACTTTGCGGTATAATTTTCGGCAGTCTGCCTATCGCCATTCCGGGAATCCCTACACCAGTAAAATTCGGTCTGGCAGGAGGACCGCTGATTATCTCTATCCTTATAGGACGTTTCGGATACAAAGTGAAACTGGTCACATATACTACCATGAGCGCCAACCTGATGCTTCGGGAAATAGGACTTGTCCTCTTCCTCGCGAGTGTTGGAATCAAGGCAGGAGGTAACTTCGTTCAGACTGTTGTTGAAGGCGACGGATTGCTGTATGTCGGAATAGGCTTCCTGATTACATTTATTCCATTGCTGATTATCGGTTGCATCGCACGCTGGCACTATAAAATCAACTACTATACGCTTATGGGACTTATCGCCGGAAGCACGACTGACCCCCCTGCATTGGCTTATGCCAACCAGACATCCGGCAATGATGCTCCGGCTGTAGGTTATTCCACGGTTTACCCGCTGTCCATGTTTTTACGTATTCTTACCGCCCAATTGCTGATTTTGATGTTAGCGGCATAACCGGAAGGAGTTTACCATTATGAAAATGTTGGATTTAGTAAAGACACGCTATTCCGTGCGGAATTATCTGCCGAACCCTGTGGAACAGTCCAAGTTGGATTATATCATGGAGTGTGTTCGTCTGGCACCGTCGGCCGTCAATTTCCAGCCATGGCGTTTCTTTATCATCACTGACGATGAAAAGCTCAAAGACATTAAAAGTCTTATCCGCGCGAGTGGATCGCAACGGTTCCGTGTATCATTGTCGCTTGTGCAAATCACAACGAATCATGGCACCGTCAGTCGGACGGCAAAGACCATGCTGACATTGATGTAGCGATAGCAACGGAACATCTGTGTCTGGCTGCAACCGAAGTGGGATTGGGAACCTGCTGGATATGCAATTTTGACGTATCACGATGCAGCGAGATATTGTCACTTCCTCCGGAAATAGAACCAATAGCATTGATTTCCGTCGGATATGCAGCCGAAGCTGTCATTCCTGAGAAAAAAAGGAAACCGTTGGAAGATATATTTTCATAAAGAGACTGACAAAAGGGCTGACACCGTGTGGACGGTGTCGGCCTCTTTTCTTTGCATAAGGCAACCATTGTTATGACTGAAAGATAATGAAAGGTCCGGTAATACCAATGGAATGTTATCTGAATCCCTGATACTCATCACCTCTTCTCCCAAAAAGCCGGAGAAAATATCAGCAGAACGCCAAACAACTCCAGACGTCCTATCAGCATCAAAAACGACGAGAACCATTTTCCGGCCTCAGGAAGTCCGCTCCACGAACATGTCGGACCGAATGTGCCTAAAGCCAGACCTGTATTGCCAAGACTGGATATGGTGACACCAAGAGCCTCGACAATCTCCAGCCCCATAAACATATACACCAGCCATCCCACAAAAATGCATCCGAAATAAAGCAATACGAAAGTATTCGCCATGGAAACGGTTGATTGTGGAACCGTCATACGGTTTACCTTGACAGGCAACACGGCACGAGGATGCATCATACGCCGGAATTCGTTCTTGACATTACGTATCACGATGAGCAGACGCATGATCTTTATTCCGCCGCTCGTAGATCCTGTACATCCACCTGCTATCATGCAATATATCAGCAACACCCACGTGAACGGTGTCCAACACATGTAATCATCCGTGACAAAACCGCTTGACGTCTGTAACGTAGCCACCTGAAAAAACGATTTCCGGAAAGCCTCTCCCACGCTGTAACCGTTGTGAACCACCAATGAGACGGCAACCAATATTGTCACTAACATGATGGAAGCAACGAACCACTTTGTTTCATCATCACGGAAAAGCTGTCTGCATCGTCCTCTAAGACACATGAAATAAAGTGAAAAGTTAATTCCGGAAAGAATCATGAAAACGGCAATGACATACTCTATAAACTGAGAATTCCAATGAGATATACTCATCTGCTTAGTGGAAAATCCGCCGGTGGCCGTGGTGCTGAAAGCATGACAGACAGCATCAAACCACCCCATGCCGCCCACTGCCAGCAACACTGTTTCCGCAACGGTCAGTATAAGATAGACTATCCAAAGCCATTTTGCCATCACACTGATTTTCGGATGAATCTTGTCATGTGTCACTCCTGTAGCCTCTGCCCTGAAAAGCACCTGATTGCCAACACCGAAAATCGGCAACACGACAATCGTGAAGAACACGATACCCAGACCGCCTATCCAGTGGGTAAGACTCCGCCAGAACAGCATCCCATGCGAAAGCGACTCTATGTCGTCAAGGATAGTGGCGCCTGTGGTGGTAAATCCCGACATCGTTTCAAAAAATGCATCGGTCACAGACGGAATGGATCCGCTGATTAAGAAAGGCAGCATTCCGAAAACCGTAAACAGTACCCACGTGAAAGCCACTATACAATATCCGTCTCTCCGCGTCACTGTGTTCCTTGCATGTCGTCCCATAAAAATCAGCAACACTCCCACCCCGACATTAACCAATGCCGAACAGACGAAACTGATGTAATCCGTCTCTCCGTAATATAACGACACGCCCATGCATACCAGGAACAACACCGCCTCCAGCAAAAGCAGGATGCCGAGTATCCGGTAAATCATCCTCCTGTTCAACAGACTGTTCTCTCTTTCACCGGAAACATGTACCGTTGTCGATAAAAAGTCTTCCATCTTACATCCGTAAAAACACACAAAATAAAGCATTTTATTCGGTTGGTGCAAGAAAAAAACTGCCAGTCACAAAACGTCATAGGATTGTCACAAAAACCTGCGGACATTTGCCTGAAAACTACGGCAGGTTTTAGCGATAACCTCCCGAGATTGTCCGTCAGCCGTAGTCAGACATTCAAACAAACAGATACACAAGCATATATAGAAATCGGCAGTACGAGTATTTATCCGGATATTTCATAATTAACAGGCCGTCTCTGTTATTCTACGAAAAAAATATTAACTTTGCAGCCGGAAATCGAAAAACATTAATTTGGACAAAGGCGTGTTATAATAACTGAATAACCGGATGTCATTTCCATACAAACCAAAAAGGCTTTCAATTATGTATATAAAACAAGTTTATATATTCGGTATAACAAGCCTGCTTTTTTTCTTATCTTCACAGAAAGTCTATGCCCAAGAAGACTCGCTATACCTTAGTCTGAACCAGCTTTTCGAAAGAGGCATGGAACAAAACCTGCAGATTCAGGCCGACAAATTGCAGGAAAAAATGGCAGAGGAACGGATCAAGACGGCCAATACAAACAAACTGCCGGAAATCGAAATCGGGCTGAACGGAGGATTCGTAGGACAACCGGTAATCTTTGAACACGGACTTTCGGATCCGACTTACCCTGACACGCCCGACTGGTCTCAGAACTACTCAATAAACGTCAGCCAGCCGCTTTATCACGGAGGACGAATCAAGTATGCTGTCAAGAAGGCAAACATCGAAAAGGAAATTGCCGTGCTACAGACCGCTACAGACCGTGCGGATATCAAACTGTCTCTTCTGCGACAATATCTGAACCTGTTCAGCCTCTACAAACAGCATACGGTACTGATGCGCAATATCAACGAATCTGAACACCGGCTGAAAGACATCCGGCAGATGAAGAAAGAAGGACTCATTACCAACAACGATGTGCTGAGGAGCGAAATGCAGCTCACAAACGACCGTCTGTCACTGCTTGAAGCGGAGAACGAAATACGTCTCACCTCGCAACAGCTTGACATCCTGCTCGGACTGGATGAAACGCTCCTGCTGTGTCCCGACACGACCCTGCTACATGAAGCGTTTTCCCTGAAAAGCTATGAGACTTATGTCAGCGAAGCATACATGGAAGACCCGTCCATGATGCTGATAATGAAACAGACCGAACTGGCACGCAACAATGTGCATGTAATACGTTCGGAACAGATGCCGCAACTTTCTCTCTATGCAGCAAATACACTGGCACGTCCCGTTTCGCGTACGCTGGCTGACATGTATAACAATGCATGGAACATCGGTATATCCTTCTCTTATCCTCTGTCATCGCTCTATCGCAACAAACATCGTCTAAACGAAGCTCTAAGGCAGGTGGAACTGCACCAGAACGCGGAAGAACAACAAAAACAGCATATACGCATCAATATCCGCAACGCATGGCTGAAACACAAAGAATCAATAGCACGAGTGGATGCGCTGATACTTTCCGTGATGCAGGCGGAAGAAAACTACCGCATCATGCGCAACCGTTACCTGAACCAGCTTGCCATATTGACAGACCTGCTCGATGCGGACAATCTTCGGCTGAACGCAGAACTGCAGCTCACGACAGCCAGAACGGAAGTGATATACACCTATTACGAACTACAGCGTGTTACTGGCAAACTGAAATAATCAATAAAACAAAAACCTATGAGTGCACTTGAAGCAAAATACAAGAGACTGAAAAGAAGAAAACGGCGCAACATCATACTCAACACTGTCTGCCTTCTCATAGCCTGTTCTGGACTGTTGTGGACAGTCAACTATTTCTGGCGATACATCAGCTATGAGATTACCAACGATGCTTTTGTCGACCAGTATGTTTCACCTGTCAACATCCGTGTGGCAGGATATATTCAGGAAGTACGTTTCCGCGAGCATCAGTTCGTGCATAAAGGTGATACGCTTGTAATCCTCGATGACCGTGAATACCGGATTCGTAAGAAAGAAGCCGAAGCTGATCTGATGGATGCACAAGGCTCGCAAGGTGTGCTCCACTCCAATATTCAGACCTCTGAGACACGCATCGCCGAACAGAATGCCAGCCTTGAAGAAGCCAAGGCACGCCTATGGAAGGCGGAACAGGACTTTCACCGCTACGAACGGCTGCTGCAAGAAGAGTCCGTACCAGAACAGCAATATGATCAGGCAAAAGCCGATTTTGATGCGGCACGTGCCCATTATGAGGCATTGCTGAAACAGAAAGAAGCGGCACACTCACAATATTCGGAGACCAACAAACGGAAAGTCAATATTGAAGCGTCAATTCTGCGTGCCGAAGCAGCATTGGCTATGGCAGACCTTAATCTGTCATACACCGTGGTCACCGCTCCGTATGACGGCTATATGGGACGCCGCACTCTGGAACCGGGACAATATGTGTCAGCTGGACAGACCCTCTCATATCTTGTCCGCCAGTCAGACAAATGGGTTACCGCCAATTATCGCGAGACACAGATATCAAACATCTATATCGGACAGACTGTACGCATCAAAGTGGACGGAGTGCCCAATAAAATATTCCACGGACATGTAACCGCCATCTCAGAAGCCACAGGATCAAAATACTCGCTTGTTCCTACCGACAACTCAGCAGGAAATTTCGTAAAGGTGCAGCAACGTATACCTGTCCGTATAGACTTCGACAATGTATCCAATGAGGACATGGCACAGTTGCGCGCAGGGATGATGGTTGAAACAGAAGCACTTAGGCAATGAAGATAACCGCACAGCAACTGGAGATTCCGGTACGACAATGGGTTCCTGACTGGATAGCCGTATTTCTGCTTTTCGTCATAATCATGCCAGTGACCATGCTGAACGGCACCTATACAGGCAGTATGGTGGAAGTGTCGAACACATTGGGCGCTTATACTGAAGACATTACCATAGGCTACTATGCAGCATCGGCGGGAATGGCGATCGCCTACCCCATCGTGCCGAAAGTACTGGACACTTTTTCCAGCAAATCACTGCTGCTGGTGGATCTCACCCTACAGTTTCTCCTCAGCTGGATATGCGCCCGGTCGTCAAATATGGAATTCCTTATCGTATTCAGCTTCATCATAGGTTTTCTTAAAGGATTCCTGATGCTGTGGCTTATCCGACGCATCAAGTTCATCTTTAGTCCTAAAGACGTGCGGAGCGAATTCTACTCCTATTTCTATCCGCTTGTGTTCAGCGGAGGACAGATGTCAATGGTCGTCACCGCCCTGCTAGCCTATCATTATGACTGGAAATACATGTATTATTTCATGATGATACTGCTGATAATTGCCATCCTGCTGGTCATTGTCCTCCTGCGCCACGACCGTCCCTCGCACACAATCCCTATTAAGGAACTTCATCCGCGAGAGATGATAATCATCTCCACCGGTCTGCTGATGCTTATTTATGTCATTACATACGGAAAAATTCTGGACTGGATGGCGTCACCCAAGATATGCATCTATATCATAATCGCCCCTTTGCTTATAGGCCTTTTCATATGGGAACAACTGTATTCTCCCCGTCCATACGTAAGCCTGAAACCGATGCTTCAATGGAAAGGAATATTAGGATATTTCTACATGATGATAGTCATGTTCTTCAGCACATCCACCACATTACTGAGCAACTACATGACCTCTATTCTGAACGTTGACAACATGCGCACCTACACCTTATACATATATCTGCTTCCCGGATACATTCTTGGTGCATTCATTTGCTTCTGGTGGTTTCGATGGCAACGATGGAGGTTCCGCTTCCTTATAGCCGGAGGAATGGCATGCTTCACCGTTTTTTTCGGGATACTTTATTTCACAATTTCCCCCGACAGCACTTACGAAATGCTCTTCCTGCCCATCTTTTTCAGGGGATTGGGCATGATGATACTGCTCATTGCATTCGGTCTGTTCGTAGTGGAGGATCTGAATCCGAGACTTTTTATTAACAATGCATTCTTCCTGATAATCTTCCGTGCTGTACTGGCACCGGTCATGGCCTCCGCATTTTATAACAATGTGCTGTACCGCCTCCAACAGAAATACATGGTACAGCTATCGGAAAACATAACCATGCTTGATCCGTTGGCCGCCTCACGATATTCATCAGCCCTTAACAGCAATCTGGCAGAAGGACACAGCATCGATGATGCCATGCAACTGGCTACAAACACTCTGTACAATGTGCTGCAACAGCAGAGCACGCTTCTTGCCTTGAAGCACATGTTAGGATGGCTGCTGGTCGTTACGCTGGTCATAGCCGTAATTTCTCGTTTCGTACCGTTCCACAAGACGATACGCGTACCTGTTGTCCGTATGGGTGAAGATATGGTATAACAATTAATTCTCCTTTTATGAAACGTATAATAAAACTTCTGATTTACTATTTTGCCTACACATTCGGAATAGGATGGATGTTTTATGCCGGATATATGATTGCAAACCACACAAAGGAACTTCCGGGCATATCAGATCCAGGATTCTTCAACGTGACGATGTGGGGACAGGTTATTTCCACACTGGCAATCGGCATCCACATCATAGTATGGAAATACGTGAAACGCAATGAATTGAGTCTGAAGTTTTCCAACGCAACAACAATATTGCCAGTTTCCGTTATCTTAATACTCGGAATGAGTTTATGGACAAATTACCTGACAGAAATGTCCGGACTTCCCGATACAATGAAACAGACCTTTGAGCTGGCAATGTATCATCCGCTGGGAATCCTTTCGATAGTAATCCTTTCACCTGTCATCGAAGAACTTTTCTTTAGGGGAGCCATACAGGGATATCTGCTGTGGACATGGGGCAAACCGACTCTTGCAATAGTGGTATCCTCACTGATCTTCGGAGCCATACATGGCAATCCGGTACAGATTCCGTTTGCATTCATCACCGGACTGGCTTTAGGATGGGTGTATTACCGCACGGGAAGCCTTATACCCGGTATGCTGATGCATTTTGTCAACAACGGGACCTCAGTACTGCTGTTCCATCTGTCAGACAATCCGGACATCACAATGGCAGAAATATTCGGTACAACCGGATCCGCCTGTCTTGCCTTTGCAGGATTCATAATAACAGTATTGTGTATATTTATGATTAAGGCAAAGACGGCACGACAGGATAGGAAGTGACATTACGCCTTACATACCAAAAAAATCACCTGATGTTTTAAGTGAAGTCCTGGCAGATTTCTTCATAGACAACGGGAAGCTTTCGTTATACCCCGCCCACCTTTCCGTAACGGTAACTTAATGCAAGCAAACCGCAGAATGTAAGCAGTCCGTTGAGCATGAGAATCTCGTAACCGAACTGATAACCGGTAGCCGACGAAACAAAGCGGTCAGTGGCATAGCAGACAACAGGCGATGCAACGGCAATGTACGGGATGAACCTGTCGCGCACACGCCGGCGGACAAACAGGCCGAAGCCGAAAAGTCCGAGCAATGGCCCGTAAGTATATGAGGCAAGCACATAGATAGTGTCAATCACATTACTGCTCCCTATGGCCTCTATCAGCAGAATACACCCTACAAACACCACAGAGACAACCAGATGAGAGATTTTTCGTATCCTACGCGCCTTCTCCTCCGGATAACGCTCTATCCCCAAGATGTCTATGCATAGGCTCGTGGTCAACGCGGCAAGAGCGGAGTCTGCACTCGAAAAAGCGGCCGCAATGATACCGATGGTAAACAGAATCAATACCGTATAACCCAAGTATCCTTCGGCTGCAAAAAACGGCAGTATGTCATCACCCCTATCAGGCAGTGATATGCCCATCTGGGCAGAAATGACAAGGAGCAGTATGCCCAGCGTCAAGAAAAGAAAGTTGACCGGTACAAATGAAAATCCGTAGCAATACATGTTTTTCTGAGCTTCCTTCAGGTTTCGGCACGACAGGTTTTTCTGCATCATGTCCTGATCCAGCCCGGTCATCACAATAGTGATAAAAATGCCGCTGAAGAACTGTTTGAAGAAATTCTGTTTTGACTGCCAGTCATCGAATACGAAAATACGGCTGTGCTCATTGGCTGAAACAGTTTCCACCACGCCTTTCAAATCAAGATGGAGTAGAGAGGCCGTCTGGCTGAGTATCAGCACAAGAGCCAGCAACAGGCAAAGAGTCTGGAAAGTGTCTGTCCATACGATAGTGCGTATGCCGCTTTTCCGTGTATAGAGCCATATCAGCACAACCGTACCTATCACCGTAACCGAAAAAGGGACATGATATGCATCGAACACGAAATGCTGGAGGATGATGCAGACCAAATAAAGCCTTGCGGCAGCCCCAAGCATCTTGGAGAGCAGGAAGAACGAAGCACCGGTCCTGTAAGCATGAGAACCGAACCGCTTGCCAAGATAAGTATATATGGAGGTCAGATTCAGCCGGTAATACAGGGGCAACAACACATGTGCAATAATAAGATAGCCCACAAAAAAGCCGAGACAGGTCTGCATATATGTCATGTCAATGCTTCCCACCATGCCGGGTACTGACACAAATGTCACCCCTGACAACGAAGCTCCAATCATCCCGAACGAAACTATGTACCACGGCGATTGGCGGTTTCCGCAAAAGAAAGCATCGTTGTCCGTATGATGAGCCGCCGTGACTCGTGCCACCAACAGAAGAAGTCCAAAATAGACTGCTATGGTAATAAGAATGAATGTACCGTTCATATTGCTTGTCATTGATTACTTCTCACCCACAAATGGAAGGCGGAACGTACATCCGTTTTTCCATTGTGAACATCCATAAGCCGTCTTTCCTTTTATAATTATGCCATTCCCGCATTTCGGGCAAGCCTTTCCCAATATGCTGTCATCGGGAGGCAAGTCTTTTTTCTTTGAAACGACTGACGTTTTGGACTTCGTCCTTTTTTGCTTTGCAGCCGATGATTTGCTCACAAGCCCGGCTTCTTTGGAAGATGGAGATGTAGAACCCTCCGGCTGATCAGACACAACAGTCACCCGGCGGTTGCTGTTATCACGCAACACATTATACACAATGTCCGTTACCATTTGCTTCAATTCGGCAAGAAATGTTCCGGCATCATACGATTTACGTTCGATTTCACGCAGCTTCTTTTCCCAAATACCAGTAAGTTCTGCCGATTTGAGCAATTCCTCGTGGATAAGCCGGATCAGTTCCACGCCAGTAGGTGTGGCAATAAGATTTTTTCTTTCCTTACGGATATAGTGACGCTTGAACAATGTTTCGATGATGGCCGCACGGGTTGACGGTCTTCCTATACCATTATCTTTCAGTGCATCACGAAGTTCATCATTATCCACAAGTTTTCCGGCTGTTTCCATAGCCCTGAGCAACGTAGCTTCCGTGTACGGTCGTGGAGGCTGTGTCCACTTTTCGTACAAGACTGGAGAATGCGGTCCCGATTCGCCTTTTGTAAATGTAGGCAAAGCCCGTTCTTCATCATTATCTTTCGCATCATCAGATACATCCTTGTTCTCCTTTGCAAAAAGCACTTTCCATCCGGGTTCCAGAATCTGACGGCCTGTCACCTTGAACTCTATCTTGTCAGCCTCTCCAATGACAGTGGTAGTGGAGAACTTACAGTCAGGATAAAATGCGGCGATGAAACGTCGTGCAACCAAATCGAACACATGCATCTCCATGTCGCTCAACCCCTGCGGCTGCACACCTGTCGGAATAATGGCATGATGATCTGTCACTTTTGAATTATCAAACACCTTTTTTGACTTTACAAGAGGCTTTCCGGATAGCAGAGCCGTAAATGTAACATAACTTTTCAGTCCGTCCAGTATCTTTGGACACTTGGGATAGATGTCATCGCTCAGAAAAGTAGTATCCACGCGCGGATATGTGGTCACCTTCTTCTCATAAAGTGACTGGATAAGCTGAAGCGTCATATCGGCAGAATAACTGTACCTTTTGTTGCATTCCACCTGAAGCGAAGTCAAATCGAACAGACGGGGAGGCGCTTCAGTACCTTTCCTGGAAGTGACTTCAGTAACGGTAAACGGAACATCCTTGATTCGCTCCAACAGTTCATTACCTATTTGTTCGTCCGTAATCTGCGGAATTCCGCGATTGGCTTCAGGAGAAATCTTTTTTTTCTTTGAAGCATTATCTTTTTCCTTATCAGCCTCTTCCGCAAGTTCATCATCAGTCTTGCGGACAATTGCAGAAAACAGTGTATCTCGGTAAAATGTCTTTAACTCCCAATACTGCTTTGGTACGAAATGCTCGATTTCATCCTGACGTTTCACAATCAACGCCAATGTGGGAGTCTGTACCCGGCCTATGGACAACACCTGCTTGTTCTGTCCGTATTTCAATGTGTACAGCCTCGTAGCGTTCATACCCAAAATCCAGTCTCCGATAGCACGGCTTAGTCCCGCCTCATAGAGCGGCTGAAAATCCGACTGATCTCTCAAATTGGAGAAACCATCACGAATGGCCTCCTCTGTCAGAGAAGATATCCACAGACGCTTTACTGGACATTTTGCTCCTGCCTTCTGCATTACCCAACGCTGGATGAGTTCACCTTCCTGTCCGGCATCACCGCAATTTATGATCATGTCGGCTTTCTGCATCAGACTTTCGATTATGTGAAACTGCTTCTCGATTCCAGGATCATCAATAAGCTTGATTCCGAAACGTGACGGAATCATGGGAAGTTCGCTCCGGCTCCATGTCTTCCATGACGGATTGTACTCATGCGGTTCCTTCAGGGTACACAAGTGTCCGAATGTCCATGTCACCTGGTAACCGTTGCCTTCCATATATCCTTCTTTCCTGTTACGTGCACCGAGCACGTCTGCGATGTCACGGGCCACGCTGGGCTTTTCAGCGATACAAACTATCATGATGGTCTCAAATAATCAACAAAATTACGTAAAGTTGTCCAATAAAAAAATAAAATTCGCTTCCACTTAACTTTCAGACATGTCAAATTGATTAACTTTGGACAATTATGCCACGAAGCTGAAAGAGACTGGCATGTGGCAAGGTTTTTGCTGTATCAAATTGTAATTCATTAACTAAATAGAAAAATATGCTTATCTGGATTGTGTTTATTGGCATTGCAATAATCAGTTATACTGTGCAGGCCAGACTGAAAAGTAAATTTGAAAAGTATTCCGAACTACCTCTTTCGAACGGCATGACGGGTCGGGAAGTTGCCGAGAAGATGCTACGCGACAATGGCATATATGACGTAAAAGTGACAAGCACCTCAGGCATGCTGACAGACCATTATAATCCTGCCAACAAGACGGTGAACCTGAGCGAAGGAGTGTACGGCACATGCAGCGTAGCAGCAGCAGCCGTTGCCGCACACGAGTGCGGACATGCAGTGCAACATGCCCGTGCATACGCTCCACTACAGATGCGTTCGGCACTGGTTCCTGTGGTGCAGTTTTCTTCATCCATCGTATCATGGGTGCTGCTGGCAGGAATATTGATGGTGAACACGTTTCCCCAACTGTTGCTGATAGGTATCTGCCTTTTTGCAATGACCACCCTGTTCAGTCTTATTACCCTCCCTGTAGAGATTGACGCCAGCCGACGCGCCCTGGCATGGCTCAGCAGTGCGGGTATCACCAATGCCTTCAACCATAGGCAGGCGACTGATGCGTTGCGGTCAGCGGCATACACATACGTAGTGGCAGCATTAGGCTCGCTGGCTACATTGATTTACTATGTCATGATCTACATGAACCGCCGGAGTTGACGTACATATAATGAGAATAACATAATGAGGCCGACTCAAAAGAGATTTTGAAGTTGGCCTCTTGCTGTTTCTAAAC
>CAZSYY010000012.1:0-48520 GCA_964611375.1 uncultured Phocaeicola sp.
ACAATGAAAAAGGGCGACCCGTTAGTCGTTACTGACTTTTGGGTCACCCTCATTATTATTTTTATCCGGTTTCAAAACAGTTGAAATTTGTTGAGCCATTGATTTTTGATGTCGTAATTCTCCATTTTTATATTTGATTCCAAAAAATTTGTATATTTGCTTTCACAAGGAAAATATTCGTCCAACAAATTAATTTTGAATCCGAATATCAACAAAAAAACACGAATTATGTCAGAAATTAGAGACAAACTGTTTTCAGATTTTCCACCAGTATCCACGCAGCAATGGACAGACAAGATCATGGCAGATCTGAAAGGCGCTGATTACGAGAAAAGACTGATGTGGAAAACCAATGAAGGCTTCAAGGTCAAGCCGTTCTACCGCCAGGAAGATATAGAAGGGCTGAAAACCATTGAAGGCCTTCCAGGAGAGTTTCCTTATATAAGAGGAAACAAGAAAAATGATAATACATGGTATATCCGCCAAGATATCAGAGTAAACAATCCCGAAGAAGCCAATGCAAAAGCACTAGACATACTTGACAAAGGTATAGATTCTTTAGGATTTTATGTAAAGAAATCCGATCTCAGTGCTGACTTCATCCGTACACTGCTGAAAGACATCCGTTGTGAATGTATTGAACTGAACTTCTCGACTTGCCAGCGTCATACATTGCTTCTTGCAAGACTGCTGACTGATTATTTCAAGGAACAGGGATACGACCCTCAGAAGCTTCAAGGCTCACTCAACTTCGATCCGATAGGCAAAATGATGCAGAAAGGCAAAGATGTCAGCGGACTTATTGCCGAAGCGAAAGAACTCGCAGAAATCCTTAAGGACTATCCAAACTTCCGTTGCATTGCTGTCAATTCACTGATACTGAACAATTCTGGTGCTTACATATATCAAGAATTAGGATATGCGTTGGCCTGGGGGAATGAATACCTGCGACAGATGACAGAAGCAGGCATCCCGACGGAACTGGCTGCAAAGAAAATCAAGTTTAATTTCGGCATCAGCTCCAACTACTTTATGGAGATTGCCAAATTCCGTGCCGCCCGCATGCTTTGGGCAGACATTGTGGCACAATATCAGCCGGAACATCAGGACGCCTGCATGATGAATGCCCATGCCGAAACATCGAGCTTCAACCTGACACTGTTCGACTCTTACGTCAACTTGCTACGCACACAGACAGAAACGATGAGTGCAGCCATCGCAGGTGTCGATTCAATTACGGTCACCCCTTTCGACAAGGTATATGAAATGCCGAATGACTTTTCGGAACGACTGGCACGCAACCAGCAACTGCTGCTCAAGGAAGAGTCGCACATAAACAGGATCGTGGATGCAGCAGGAGGCTCATATTATATTGAGAATCTGACAGTGTCCATCGCAAAAGAAGCATGGAATCTCTTCCTTAAAGTGGAAAACGAAGGTGGTATGCTGGACGCTATTCTAAAAGGTTCCGTGCAGGATACAGTCAATGCAAGCAACAGATCCCGCCACGAAGCCGTTTCCAAACGGAAAGAGATTCTTCTCGGCACCAACCAATACCCGAACTTCAATGAAACGGCCGGAGAAAAAGCTCCGTTGGAAAACACATGCTGCTGCGGAAACGAAAATGAACATAATTGCAAAAACTCCTTCCCGGCATTGGAGGTCAACCGTGCGGCAAGCGAGTTTGAAGCACTGCGTCTTGAAACAGAACATTCCGGGAAACGGCCGAAAGCGTTCATGCTGACCATAGGAAATCTGGCCATGCGTCAGGCACGTGCACAGTTCTCGTGTAACTTCCTGGCATGTGCCGGATATGAAGTTATCGACAATTTAGGGTTTTCTTCCGTTGAGGATGGTGTGAATGCTGCCATAGAAGCCCATGCTGACATTGTGGTACTCTGCTCCAGTGACGACGAATATGCGGAATATGCCGTTCCTGCATTCAATGCTCTCGCAGGAAGAGCCATGTTCATCGTGGCAGGCGCTCCGGCATGCATGGAAGAGCTGAAAGCTGCAGGTATTGAGAATTTCATCCACGTGCGCTGCAACGTACTGGAAACTTTACGCGAATATAACAAACGATTATTATAAATCATTGTCAGGCAGGAGACACAAGGAAAACTTATCCGCCATGTCCCAAGACCTGACAAATACAATCATCATACAATGAAACCCAATTTCAAAGATATAGACATATTTGCGGGATTCCATACCCAAAACGGGAAGAAATGGCAGGAAGAAAATGGCATTACTCCCAACTGGAACACGCCCGAACAGATTCATGTGAAGCCTGTGTACACGAAAGAAGATCTGGAAGGAATGGAACATCTGAACTATGCCGCAGGCATACCTCCCTATTTGAGAGGCCCCTACTCCATGATGTACACATTCCGTCCTTGGACAATCCGTCAGTATGCAGGATTCTCTACCGCCGAGGAATCGAACGCATTCTACCGCAGGAACCTGGCATCCGGTCAGAAAGGACTTTCCGTAGCTTTTGACCTTCCCACCCATCGTGGATACGACCCAGACCATCCGCGTGTAGTGGGAGATGTGGGCAAGGCAGGGGTTTCCATCTGTTCCCTTGACAACATGAAAGTGCTTTTCGATGGAATTCCTCTGAACAAGATGTCCGTTTCCATGACCATGAACGGTGCCGTATTACCTGTCATGGCATTTTACATCAATGCCGGACTTGAACAAGGTGCCAAACTGGAAGAAATGGCAGGTACCATCCAGAACGATATTCTGAAAGAATTCATGGTGCGCAACACCTATATTTATCCACCGGCATTCTCCATGAGGATCATCTCCGACATCTTTGAATACACTTCACAAAAGATGCCTAAATTCAATTCCATATCCATTTCCGGCTACCACATGCAGGAAGCAGGGGCTACAGCCGACATCGAGCTGGCCTACACGCTTGCCGACGGATTGGAATATCTGCGTGCCGGAATCGCCGCCGGGATTGACATTGATGCTTTTGCACCACGCTTGTCATTCTTCTGGGCAATAGGGATGAACCACTTCATGGAAATCGCCAAGATGCGTGCAGCACGTATGCTTTGGGCTAAAATAGTGAAACAGTTCAATCCCAAGAACCCGAAATCATTGGCTTTGCGTACACACTCGCAAACCTCAGGATGGTCACTGACAGAACAGGATCCTTTCAACAACGTAGGACGCACCTGTATAGAAGCCATGGCTGCCGCCTTAGGACATACACAGTCGCTACATACCAATGCACTGGACGAGGCTATCGCGCTCCCCACCGACTTTTCGGCACGTATAGCACGCAATACGCAGATATACATCCAGGAAGAGACACAGATCTGCAAGAACATAGACCCGTGGGCCGGTTCCTATTATGTGGAATCGCTGACCAACGAACTTGCTCACAAGGCATGGGAACATATCCAGGAAATCGAGAAGCTGGGAGGCATGGCAAAAGCCATCGAGACAGGAATCCCGAAAATGCGTATCGAGGAAGCCGCCGCACGCACACAGGCACGCATCGACTCAGGCGAACAGACTATCGTGGGAACAAACAGGTACCGTCTGGAGAAAGAAGATCCGATTGACATTCTGGAGGTGGACAACACTGCCGTTCGTCAAGAACAGATTGAAAATCTGCGCCGTCTGAAAGAGGGACGCAACCAGGCTGAAGTGGACAAAGCCCTGGAAGCCATCACCGAATGCGCCCGTACCGGCAAGGGCAATCTGCTGGAACTGGCAGTGGAGGCAGCACGCGTGCGTGCCACATTGGGTGAAATATCAGATGCATGCGAAAAGGTCGCAGGCCGTTATAAAGCAATAATCAGAACAATATCAGGAGTGTATTCATCAGAAAGTAAAAAGGATGCAGATTTCGCAAAAGCCTGCGAACTGACCGACGAATTTGCCAAGAAAGAGGGACGACGTCCACGTATCATGATTGCCAAAATGGGGCAAGACGGACACGACCGCGGCGCCAAAGTGGTAGCAACAGGTTTCGCCGACTGTGGATTCGATGTGGACATGGGACCGCTGTTCCAGACTCCGGAAGAAGCAGCCCGCGAAGCGGTGGAAAACGATGTACATGCAGTAGGAGTGTCTTCACTCGCCGCAGGACACAAGACGCTAATTCCCCAGATCATGGAGGAGCTGAAACGTATGGGACGTGAAGACATTCTGGTGTTCGCCGGAGGAGTCATACCTCCGCAAGACTATGATTTCCTGTACAAAGCCGGAGTGGTAGCCATTTTCGGGCCTGGTACATCAGTAGCAAAATGTGCCTGCCAGGTGATGGATATCCTGCTTGAAGCACAAGAAGAATGACGGATTGATTAAAAAAAAACGACACGGCATTCGATTTGTGATGCCGTGTCATTTTTTTCAATCCGCAAGCGGGAATCTAAAACTCAGAAGTGAAATGGAATCTGATATGCTTGAAATCATTCTGTGCCATCTGAAGCACATAGCCGCTGTCAGCCAGAAACACATCACGTCCTTCACGATCCTTTGCCATATACTGATACTTGCGTTTCTTGAATGATTCCAGTTCCTCCGGATCATCGCTCTCTACCCAGCAGGCTTTATACAGACTTACAGGTTCCCATCGGCATTTGGCATTATACTCGTTTTCCAACCGATATTGTATGACCTCAAACTGCAACTGCCCAACTGTTCCGATAATCTTACGCCCGTTAAACTGGTTGATGAACAATTGGGCGACACCTTCGTCCATCAGTTGGTCAATTCCTTTGTTAAGCTGCTTTGTCTTCATCGGATCAGCGTTCTCGATATATTTGAACATCTCCGGAGAAAAACTCGGCAGACCCTTAAAATGCAACACCTCCCCTTCTGTCAATGTATCGCCAATCTTGAACGTGCCGTTGTCCGGAAGGCCAATGATATCGCCTGCCCACGCCTCATCGACAGTTGTCTTGCGCTGTGCCATGAACTGAGTCGGTGAAGAAAAGCGCATTGTTTTGTTATGACGCACATGCAGATATGGTGTGTTACGGATGAACTTCCCCGAACAAACCTTACAGAATGCAACGCATGAACGATGGTTTGGGTCAATGTTAGCCGTAATCTTGAATACAAAACCTGTAAATTTCGGTTCGTCCGGCATCACAAGACGTTCTTCGGCCTGTACCGGACGTGGACTTGGCGCTATTTCCACGAAACAGTCCAACAGTTCCTGTACACCGAAATTGTTCAGTGCCGAGCCGAAAAACACCGGTGCCAGTCCTCCTTTCAGATACTCCTCCACATCGAATTCCGGATATACCCCCTCTATCAGTTCCAGATCGTCCCGGAGTTTCTTGGCCAAAGGAGTACCAATATGGTTATCCAAGTCCTCTGTATATATATCCACCTCCACCTTTTCCGTCACCACCTGCTTGGAAGGCTGGAAAAGGTTAAGCTTCTTTTCATATATGTTATACACTCCCTTAAAACGAGGACCGCTCTCTATCGGCCAAGTCAACGGACGCACTTTAATGACCAGTTCCTCCTCCAGTTCGTCAAGCAAGTCGAACGGATCTTTAGCTTCACGGTCCATCTTGTTGACGAAAATAAGAACAGGAGTATTACGCATACGGCATACTTCCATAAGCTTGCGTGTCTGTGTCTCTACTCCCTTTGCCCCGTCGACCACGATAATTACGCTGTCAACGGCCGTCAACGTACGATATGTATCTTCCGCAAAATCCTGATGTCCCGGCGTATCAAGAATATTCACCTTATAGTCATGGTAGTCAAATTCCATGACAGAAGTTGTCACAGAGATTCCACGCTGTTTCTCGATATCCATCCAGTCAGATGTAGCCGTTTTCCTGATTTTGTTCGATTTAACGGCACCGGCCACCTGAATCTGACCACCAAAAAGCAATAATTTCTCCGTCAGCGAAGTTTTGCCGGCATCCGGATGTGCAATAATAGCAAATGTCCTTCTTCTTTCAATCTCCTGATTCGTCATCGCTTATTGTTCTTCCTTTTTCAATTTTTCTATACAGTCAGCAAGACTGTCCATCCAATACGGTATTTCAATATTATAGGTCCTCTTTATCTTCGTTTTGTCAAGCACGGAATAGTGAGGACGAGAGGCACGAGTAGGATAATCTTCAGTGTGCAAAGGATTAACCTTGCAGGAAGTTATGCCTCCCAGTTTATGAATCACTTTCGTAAAGTCATACCAAGAACAAACACCTTCATTGCTGAAATGATATATGCCGGGCACAACGCCCTTATTCAATGCCTCATAGATTACAGTGGCAAGATCACGGGCATAGGTTGGCGTGCCAACCTGATCAAAAATCACTCCCAGACTCTCCTTCTCGCGCCCCAAACGCAGCATAGTTTTCACAAAGTTATTGCCGAACGTGGAATACAGCCATGCCGTACGTATGATCATTGTATCAGGGCAATATTTCATTGCCTCCTGCTCGCCGCCAAGTTTCGTAGAACCGTACACGGAAATCGGACATGTAGACTGATTTTCCTGATAAGGGATATGAGCTGTTCCGTCGAATACATAATCGGTAGACACCTGCACCAGACATCCGTTACGGGACCGAATAGCTTTAGCCAGATATCCCGGAGCCAGACGGTTCAGACGATCACACAGCTCCACATTGTCTTCAGCCTTGTCAACAGCCGTATAAGCGGCACAATTCACAATCACATCAATCTCATTTTCCGTAACATACCGCATGACCGCATGCTCGTCACAAATGTCCAATTCGGCCACGTCTGTAAAGAAATAAACGAAATCCTTGTTTTCTACTGCCTGCAAACGCATTTCATTGCCCAACTGTCCGTTTGCACCAGTAATCAATACATTTTTCATATCAATCAAAATCTAATTCTCCGTTTTTGTCCTTTATATAATAACCTGCCAGCATAGCCAGTAGATCACCCACCACCTTGATTGCCTTTTGTGTGGCTTCCGTCACTTCCTTTTTCTGAAGTTTCAGCATAAGCACGCCATACATTGCCTCAAAACAAATTTCAAGTTCCGGTTTGTCCTTGTCAGCGCCTTTGGCACGAAGCTCCACAATGACCGGCAAGGCCTTATAGTAGACAGTGTCATAATATGGGAATTTGGGCGAACGGAGAAGGCGCAAATGCAGATCGGTCAACCAGACTATGATGTTCCTGTTTATCTGAAGATGTCCTTTTTCCATTACGCCTTCATTGTGCATCATATCAATCATATCCTCATACCACCGGTCAAGTTCTTTTTTCTGTTCATCCGAAACGGGATACGGATCAATGACAGATTTGCGGATTTTCTCCATATCAAATCCATTGGCACGAATCAGATCCTCTATCTGCCACATATACAGCAGATATTCCGCAATGTTCTCTTGTTTCAACTGTTGAGAAATATACATATCTTATGAAAATGATTTTCCGCTCATTGCCATAACGATTCCCACTATCGCAGCGATTATTACCACGACACCGATAATACGGTTCAGAATCCAGATACCGCGCACATTGAAGCGTGCACGCACTTTATTGACGAAATAAGTGATGCTGAACCACCAGCTGACAGCTCCTATGATGATGGCCAGATAACCTACCAGCTGGAAACCGACAGGACTTCCCGGCATCACGAACGAAAAGCGGGCGAAAAGTCCGATAAACAGGAAAATAATCAACGGATTGGAAATTGTCACGAAAAAAGCCGTGACAAAATTATGCAAGTAAGTACCACGTTTTCCGGATGAAGGCCTGAGGGACTTCACCGGATTGCTGCGAAAAGTATAGATACCGAAAAAAAACAGCATGACACTTCCAACCACCTGCAAGAATATATGATGCTTTACAATGAGATCATCCATAAAACTCATGCCGTATCCCGTCACCAGTGCATAGGTGATATCACTCAATGTTGCTCCCAAGCCCGTCACGAAACCGAACCACCGTCCTTTGTTCAGAGTACGCTGAATACAAAGCACGCCCACAGGTCCCAGTGGAGCAGATACAACCACTCCCACAATGATCCCTTTAATCAATAAATCCAGTACGGTTACGTGTTCAATCCAATTCATGATGCAAAGATGCTACTTTTTCACGAAAGTACCTATTTTTTTACACATGAAATGGATATAACGTACATTCCGCCGAGCCATAACAGGACTTTGTCATTTTATTCCTATCTTTGGCCGCCAATATTAACAAGACGACAATGAACCCAAGGACATATTATTCCGGAAGACTTTCGGCTACAGAAAAAGAATTGAAACATGTAAAAAAAAGAATCGTACAAATCAGTACACTGCGCGTGATTTTGTTCGTGGTCGGAGTTGCCGGACTTATCTGGCTGTATCCGTGCGAAAGCTGGAAGATATGGCTTTGCACATGTTGTACTTTTCTTCCTTTCCTGATTTTCATAAAGATACACAACAGATTTTTCCATCGGAAGACATGGCTTGAAACGCAGAAGAACATCAATCATGACGAACTCGCCGGATTGGATGGTGACTACAGCCGTTTCGACGGAGGAGACGAGTTTATCGACCCAGGACATCCCTACTCTTTCGACATAGATCTGTTCGGACGGCATTCCCTATTCCAGTCGATTAACCGCACATGCACATGCTTCGGGAAAAAGTGCCTGGCACAATGGATGCAGGTACACCTGTTACAGAAAACATCCATCGAAAGAAGGCAGGACATGATAAAAGACATAAGTTCCCGTCCCGATTTCCGCGAGCAGTTTCGCGTTACGGGACTTGTCAACCAAGGAAATCCCGATGATGAGAAGAACATCCGCGCATGGAGCCAGTCCCCCTGTATCTACACGGATGCTCTTTGGGTAAAAGCTCTGATATGGGGAGTGCCGCTTGTCAACGGAATACTCCTTGCAGCATCGCTGACGGGTATTGTGTCCATTCAATGGTTCGGCCTGGCATTCGTGTGTTTTGTGATAATCAGTTTCGGTTTCGTAAAACGCGCCACACTCATAGGGGAAAGTTATGGCAAGCAGTTGAAGACACTTAACGGATATGCCCGGCTTATAGCCTTAGCAAAAAAAGAAGATTGGAAGTCGGAATATATAAAAACGCTGATAGACCGTTTGGACATTGACGGCAAGTCACCGACAGATGCATTGACACAACTGACAAAAGAACTCGACCGCCTCGATTTACGCAATAACCAGTTGCTTTACGTGATTTTAGAAGGGAGCATGTTTTTCCAACTCAGGCAAATTGTGCGTATCGAACGCTGGAAAAGACGCTACGGGAAGTACGTGATGGACTGGCTGGATACAGTCGGCAAATTCGATGCACTCTGCTCCTTGGGAACATTTGCCTACAATCATCCGGAGTACACATATCCCACTATTACCGATACACCATTTTGTTTCATAGCCACAGACATGGGTCATCCACTAATGCCGGAAGCCCAGTGTGTAAAAAATGACGCAACAATTCCTGTACGCCCTTATTTCCTGATAATCACCGGTGCTAATATGGCCGGCAAGAGCACTTACCTGCGTACCATCGGCATAAACTATCTTTTGGCATGCATCGGTGCGCCGGTGTGCTGCCGTTCGCTTACTATTAGTCCCAATCAGCTGATTACCAGCCTTCGTACATCGGACTCTCTTTCAGACAACGAATCATACTTCTTTGCGGAACTGAAACGACTGAAACGGATTATTGATCTGCTGAACAATGGACAAAACCTTTTCATCATCCTTGACGAGATACTAAAGGGAACTAATTCCGCCGACAAACAAAAAGGTTCGTTCGATCTGATCCGTCAGTTCATGCGACTGAATGCGAATGGCATCATCGCCACTCATGACCTGTTATTAGGCAAACTTGCCGAATATTTTCCCGACCACATACACAACAACTGCTTTGAGGCAGACATTACAAATGACGAACTTACTTTTTCCTACAAGTTACGCGAAGGCATTGCACAGAACATGAATGCCTGCTTCCTGATGAAGAAAATGGGAATTACAATCGCGGACGATGCTTCCTCACCAGCCTGAACATTGTGGATATTTAGTAAAGGTATTTATATATCATTCTTCTACACAACTCATGCTTACTTATGTTAACCATATTGTGATATACGCTGAATATATATAATTGTCATATATTTAATTACAGACATTTATTGCCCATATATATATAAATAACTATATTTACACTCGAAATTTATACAAAAAATTTATGAATACCAGTTTAAAAGCACTCGCACTGACAGCTGCCGTTTCATGCAGTCTGACATGGGGAGCACCTTACGCACAGGCGTTTGTTTCAGCTCCGAACGATTACGAAATGTTTATGGAAAAGATACGCAACAGCGTAAACAAGAACCCCTCTATTGACAATGATCTTGCAAAAATCAACGATGAAGGATCATTCACTGATATAGACTACAGCAACACTGCAATGACCAACTGGGATCCAATCAAACACATAGAACGATTACAGAACTTCGCCTATGCCTATACAAACCCGAGTAACAAGTATTACCAGAGTGATGACATTTACGAAAAAATCGTAAAGGGACTTGAATACTGGTATGCACAGGATCCGGAAAGTGATAACTGGTGGCATAACCAGATATCCGAACCGCAGAAAATAGGTATTCTGCTGATACAGATGCGTGCAGGAGAAAAACAGATACCGGAAGAAATAGAGAAGAAGACACTCGAACGCATCAGAAAGGACGGAGGTGAACCAGAGAGCTGGACAGGAGCAAACCGTACGGACATCGCACTGCACTGGATCTACCGTTCATGCCTGAGCGAAAACGCTGAAGACCTGAAAAGAGCTATCGACAACGTGTTCAGTCCGATTGTCTATACGACAGGCGAAGGATTCCAGTATGACAACAGCTATTTCCAGCACGGAACGCAGCTGTATATCGGAGGATATGGAGACGAGATACTGAAAGGAGTGACTCAGGTGGCATCATACGCATTGGGTACGAGCTACGAACTGGACAAAGACAAAGTGGCATTGATCAGCAAGTTCATGAGAGAGACCTATTACCGTGCAGTACGTGGACAGAACATGATGTGGGACATTATCGGACGCAGCATGAGCCGTCCCAATGCAACAAACAAGCGCAACACGGCAGCATTCGCAAAACGAATGATTGAAATAGATCCGGAACACGCAAATGAATTCAAAGCAATCGTGGAGAAGCTGAACCGCCAGCGGCCGGCCGACTATAAGACAGACGCTTCACATACACATTATTATATAGGAGACTACTCCCTGCACACACGTCCGTCATACGCATTTGATGTACGTATGGCATCAACCCGGACAAAGAAATGCGAATATGGCAACAAGGAAAACCTGAAGACCTATTTCCTGTCATACGGATGCACCTGCATCACGCAGACCGGAGACGAATATTACAACATATTTCCTGTATGGAACTGGACACATATACCCGGAACGACCGCCCCGCAGGTAGATGAAATTCCTATGGATGCCAAAGCATGGGGTACAGAGGGTACATCCGTATTCGCAGGAGGTGTTTCCGACAGTATCATGGGAGCTACCGCTTTCGCCTATACGGATACCAGACCGGAAACAGATATGAGCGCAAAAAAAAGCTGGTATTTCTTCAATGACGAGGTTGTATGTCTTGGGGCTGGAATCAGCTCAACGACCACAGTGCCGGTCCACACCACAGTAAACCAATGTTTCTTAGGCAAAGACATAAAGATAAGTCAGAAGGACAACAAGGCGGAAACCGTCAGCATGGAAACTCACACGCTGGAATCTCCGCAATGGGTACTGCATGACAATATCGGCTATATATTCCCGGAAGAGGAGAAAGTATTCATAACAGCACAGACACAGACAGGAAAATGGTCGGACATCAACACAAGCAAGAGCAAAAAGGAAGAAAGCCATGATATATTTACACTGGGTATCGACCACGGTACCGCTCCACAGAATGCAGGATATGCATACATCGTAGTGCCGGACAAGAAATCTGAAACAGAGATGGAAAAATACTACAAGCATAATCCCATCGAAATCCTGTCGAACACCGACAAGATACAGGCAGTACGCAACACTAAGGAAGGAGTATGGATGATTACTTTCTTTGAGGCCGGCACGTTCAAAAATAAAAGCCTGACAGTTTCGGCGGACAAGCCGTGTGTGCTGATGGTGAAGAACATCACCTCTCAATCGGCAGACCTGCACATCGCCGATCCGGGACAGACACAGACACCCATCAAGGTGACACTGAAAAACGGGAAAAAAGAAAAGTCACTGACAGCCGACTTTACAGATACCGGCGTTCATGCCGGAGCAAGCAAAGCATATCAGGTGGCATTCTGATGTGAACACATTTTACAGATATTAAAGGGTGGGTCCGAGACGAATATCGTCAGTCGTGACCCACCTTTTTTTCAACGGAACATGACCATCGCGCCCTATAACCGGCTGAAGGTGTCTTGTCCTCTCACCTTAGCTCTCCATACAATACTGAAACGAAAACGTTCCGGAATCTCTCCGACAGACATGGCGGAAAGATTCACCTTCCTGTCGGCTGCAAAATCAGGCAACATACGCTTGTAATCACGGCGGGCTCGGATTACGGCTCTGAAATTCTTAAAATCACCTTTCAACATAAATGATGCTGCCGCAACGAAGTCAAGGCATTTCCTGAAAGTCATAACTCTGCCAAGTTCATTATCAGGAAGATTCTTGAAAAGCATCAGCAGATTGTTCCGAAAATTAAGATATGTTTTGTCAGGATTATCCTTTTTCAATGTAGCTCCTCCCACATGATATACCTCAGATGAAGGAACACATGCCAGCCGATACCCTCTGCTGCGCAGACGCCAACACAGGTCTATCTCCTCCATGTGTGCAAAGAAACGTCCGTCCAGCCCTCCCGTTTTCCTATAAATATCAGTACGAACCATCATTGCCGCACCGGTAGCCCAGAATATCGGAATTACTGTGTCATACTGCCCGCAATCCTTCTCCACACGTTCAAAAATCCTGCCGCGACAGAACGGATAACCATAACGGTCAATGAATCCTCCGGCAGCTCCAGCATATTCAAATGACTTCTTGTCATGCCAACTCAATATTTTGGGCTGACAGGCAGCAGCCTCAGGATGCTTATCCAAATAAGCCACCAGAGGATCAAGCCATCCTTCGGTCACTTCAACGTCATTGTTTAAAAGCACCGCATACCGTGCATCCACCTGTTCAAAGGCCTTATTGTATCCTTCCGCAAAACCGTAATTACGTTCCAGACGTATCAGGCGGACTGACGGGAATTCATTTCTTACCACTTCACACGACTCGTCAGTCGAGGCATTGTCCGCCACGCATACCTCCACATCGGGTCTGGCGGAAAACCTGGTGACGGAAGGCAAAAACCTGCGGAGCATTCCGACACCGTTCCAGTTCAAGACTATGACTGATACTTTCTTCACTGTATATTATTTAAGGGTTATCCGTCAGCGAAATAAAAAGCCAGACTTGCCGTCACGCATCCTTGTACTTCTCCGGAAGCCCACTTTCAATGGCTTCACGCGATTCCATCATCAGCTTCTTAAGGTTTTCTTCTCCTTTGCCCTCCGGATAGATAGGCTTGTGAATGGTCAGTTTCATAGGATGCCAGTGAAGGAGCTTGCTTGTACGCGGCAGAATGTCGAACGAACCACTGATGGTCATTGGTACCACCGGAAGCTGGAGCTGGTCGGCCAGAAAAAAAGCCCCTTTCTTGAACTCGTTCATGCGGCCTGTGAAAGAACGCCGCCCTTCAGGAAACACCACCAACGATGTTCCGCCCTGCAAAATCCTCTCCGCATATTTGATGGTCCGGTATATCTGCCTTGTATTGGAACGATCGATGAAAATGAACCCGGCCGATTCGCAGGCCTTTCCAACAAAAGGAATCTTCCGCAGACTTTGCTTCATCATCCACTTGAAATTTCTTCCCATGAAGCCGTAGATCAGGAATATGTCGAACACTCCCTGATGGTTAGCAACGAACACGTAGGATGTCTTGTGATCAATGTTTTCGTGACCCTCCACCTTTACCGGAAGCAGGAAAAGATAACATGTGAGCTGCGACCAGATTTTTCCGGGGTAATATCCCCAAAAATGACCGTTGCCCAGCCAGCATCCAAACATGGTGGTCAGGGCTGTCAGCAGTGTAAGAACCAGAAAAATGGGAAGTCCGATACAGATTTGATAAATGATATACAAAAGTCTCATAAACATTATAATTTATTTTTCTTGTTTTAACGTGATTATTGTAATCTCCGGCCATGCGCCAAGACGGAAAGGAAAAAGTACGAATCCCAAACCCACATTGACATACAGTCCTCTGCCACCTTCCATGTACATTCCACAGTGTTCTGGATATACAAACCGTGAAGGTGAGAATCCGAACAGGCTGATCTGCATGTCATGTGTGTGCCCGGACAGCATCAGCTGTATGTCCGTATCCGGCAGTACACTGCGTCTCCAATGCGTAGGGTCATGACTGAGCAACACCCTAAACATTCCTTCAGTGCCTTTCAGCGCACGGGGCAAGTCCGCCATGTCAGGGAAAGGAGGGTTGCCGCTGTTTTCCACTCCCACCAATGCAATTGAGTCATTGTTACGGCGGATAATACGGTTTTCATTCATCAGCACATCCCAACCCATCTGTCTCTCCTGTTCTATCAATGTACGGAGATTGTCTTCTCTGTCCACATCAGAGTTCCAATGTGCATAAATACCGTAATCATGGTTTCCGGTAATGGAAAACACACCGTCGCGTGCCTTTAGTTGCGACAGGACAGGCATGAACTCTGGAAGCTCATCCGCACGACTGTTCACGAGATCTCCGGTAAACACAATCATATCGACATTCTGCCGGTTGCTTATGTCCGTTATTTTTTGTATAGACCTGACATCACCCTTCCAGCTTCCCGAATGAATATCGGAAATTTGCAGGATGCGGTATCCATCGAAAGCATCCGGCAGGTCGGGAGAAACAAAAGTCACTTCCTTTACCTGAAAATGTTTCCTCCCCTCTACGGCTCCAAACAGTACGTATCCCAGCATTGCCAAAGCAGGAACAAGAGAAACCAATCCATGATGAATGCGGATATGCAGCAGTTTCCCGACACCTCTTAGGAACAGGCTGAAAACAGCAAACACCAGTTTTGGTATAGCCACACACAGCATTATTATAAGATAAATGCCCATGCTGTCTCGCATGACTTCTCGTGCCGCCACACAAACAAAAAAGCCTATCAGCAATACAATGGTAGGAAGCCAGAACATATATCTGGAGGTACACTTCTTCTGCCTTGCCATGTAGGTTCTGTAAATATACCAGTCGGGCAGAATAAGCAGTAACAGAAAAAATATCAAAATTCTCAACAAAACCATCATTACTTCATCATTTTTCTATTATATATTGGAAGCCAGATACTTCCGCATAGCATCCACCGGTATTCCGCGGCGTACAGCATAGCTTTCCAACTGGTCTCTGTCTATCTTACCGACAGAGAAATACCTTGAAGCAGGATGTGCGAACATCAGCCCGCTCACTGAAGCATGTGGACTCATCATCCCATTCTCTGTCAAACGGACACCTATCCGTTTCATGTCAATCAGCCGGTCAAGTAGAAAGTTAACTGACAAATCAGGCAAAGAAGGATAACCCACAGCCGGGCGTATGCCCTGATACTCTTCGGAAAACAACTGCTTTATTGTAAGATTTTCGTCTGCGGCATACCCCCACACCCCCTTGCGGACGGTTTCGTGCATCTTTTCCGCCGCAGCCTCAGCCAGACGCTCTGCCAATGTCTTCACGAGCAGACAGTTGTATTCATCGTCCGGATAATCTTCTTCCATGCGGATATCAACGGCAACAGCAAATCCTCCCACCGTATCTTTTATGCCAGACGATACCGGACGCACGAAATCACTCAGGCAGAGGAACGGATCATCCCGGCGCACACGCGTCTGCTGGCGAAGCATCGGAAACACCGTCCCATCCAGAAGCAGATTGTCACCGTCGGAATTGGCATCCATCAGCCGGTAAACGGCATATACCTGATATTTCCCGTCAAGATCATTCAACATACGCACAGCGTCATCGTATAGCCGCAACGCCTCGGAAGCTTTCGGACGGCGTTCCGATGAAAAGGAAGCCACCCATCCCGCACGACAGGAATCACACCCGTGAATATCGGCAACAGCGGAGAAAACCGGTTGAAATCCCCATGAATGGAAGAAATAAATCCAATTTATATAGTCAGTCAGTTCACGAACCTGATAAGTTATCTTGGTGATATCGGTCTGCATAAGGTGTTCTCCGTATTAACGTTCAAAAAACAGAGCCTGTCCCCGACAGGCACGGTCCACCTTTCCGCAGGCATACACCGGATATCCGTTGACAAATGTCCTTTCCACTTTAGAATGGAAGACGTGTCCCTCCATCGGACTCCATCCGCACTTGCTCTCGATGCAAGCTGGGGTTACCGTCCATTCACAGTTAGGGTTCAGCAGTACCAGATCGGCCTGATATCCCGGACGTATATATCCTCTTCCCTTTATTTGAAAAAGTTCAGCCGGTGCATGGCACATCTTCTGCACCAGTTGTTCCACACTCAACACACCGCCACGCACCAGTTCAAAGACACTCACCAACGAAAACTGCACTGTCGGAATCCCCGAAACCGCTTTCAGTGCCCCTCCGTTCTTTTCTTCCAACAGATGTGGAGCGTGATCCGTACCTATTACATCTATTAGGTCGGTATGCAGGGCATTACGCAACGCATCGCGGTCGCGTCTGGTTTTGACACTCGGATTACACTTTATTTTCGCTCCCAGCACACCATAATCCTCGTCACAGAATAAAAGGTGTGGAACGCAGACTTCCGCTGTAATGCGTTTCTCGCTTAAAGGTCTGTCCTCAAACAGTTCCAGTTCGCGCGCCGTGCTGACATGAAGAATATGCAGGCGGGCTCCCGTTTCTTTAGCCAGACGCACGGCCAGCGATGACGACTCCAGACATGCCTCCTCGCTGCGAATGAGAGTATGAAAATACACATTGGGATCTTCACCGTATTTTTCCTTAAAGGATTCCGTATTCTTGCGGATGATATGCTGGTCTTCACAGTGCGTGGCTATAAGCATGTCTGACTCCGAAAAGATTTTACGAAGAGAATCCATACGGTCTACCAGCATGTTTCCAGTGCTTGCACCCATAAAAAGCTTTATGCCGCACACACCGGTCTTGTCCAGCTGTCCGAACAAGTCTGTATTGGTGTTTGTTGCTCCGAAATAGAACGAGTAGTTCACTGAGCACTTCCGTGAAGCGTCCGAAAATTTGTCTGCCAGTGCCTCAAGCGTGGTAGTCTGAGGATTGCAGTTTGGCATATCCATGATCGATGTGACTCCTCCGGCAGCCGCAGCGGAACTCTCAGTAACCATATCCGCCTTGTACGTCAGACCGGGATCACGGAAATGCACATGATCGTCAATCACTCCAGGGAGAAGAAGACATCCCTTTGCGTCAATTTCCTCATCGCACGGCAAAGAAGGGCGGGCATCCCCCCCAAGCACCTCCCTGATCTTTTCGCCTTCAATCACTACTGAACCGGAGAACCGCCTTCCTTCATTCACAATCGTGGTATGATGTATCCAAGTGCGTTTCATAATGAGTCAATTAATTATTCCGGATATATTTCCTGAACAAGCTGTTCCACTTCATGCGGATTACACCAAATACCGCCTCACCGAAGATACTGCTATTCATCTTTGATGTACCCAGTTCACGGTTGATGAAAATTACCGGCACTTCCTTGATATTGAAGCCATACTTGTAGGCCGTAAACTTCATTTCAATCTGGAAGGCATACCCCTTGAAGCGGATGCTGTCAAGTCCGATCACTTCGAGTACCTCCCGACGGTAGCAGACAAAACCTGCCGTAGTGTCACGGACGGGAATCCGGGTGATCAAGTGCACATATTTCGATGCGAAATATGACATCAGCACCCGGCCGATAGGCCAGTTGACCACATTGACACCGCTCACATAGCGCGACCCGATACATAAGTCGGCCCCTTCTTCCTTACACGCCTTGTAGAGTCGCGGCAGGTCATGCGGATTGTGGCTGAAGTCGGCATCCATCTCGAACACATAGTCATAACGGTGTGCGATAGCCCACTTGAATCCGGCAATGTACGCCGTACCCAGTCCTAACTTGCATTTCCTTTCTATCATGAAAAGCCGTTCAGGAAACTCCTCCTGCATCCGTCGTACTATGTCGGCCGTACCGTCAGGGGAATTGTCCTCTACCACCAGCAAATGGAAACACTTTTCCAGTCCGAACACTGCCCTGATGATGTTTTCTATGTTTTCCTTTTCATTATAGGTAGGAATGATTACTATGCTGTCGCTTGTATGCATATACTTTTGCTATCACGTTTTATAGACAGAGCAAAGATAAATAATAATTTCATCTGCAACCAAATATTTCCAAAAAACATATTAGTATCCGTTCATCCCGGAATAGGCGGACATATGTTTACACGAATTTTTTGGGAAATATGCCTCAAAAAAACGAGCGGCTGTCTTTACAAAAACGACAGTACGTCATGACCGGAACGGGCGGTCGCCTCCAATCACAGACGTATATGGCTTTTTGTACGCATAATGCAAACATCATTATTCATAAAAAAAAATAAGATTAGTGGCATGAAAGCATTTAAATTTGGGCATGACTGTTTTGCTATGTAATTTTGCATTCGTTTGTGAATGCAGAATATGATAAAAAAAATAGTTTTGTTTCTGAGTTTGTGTGTAATGTGTGTGAGACTGTCCGCACAGACCATAACAGGAACTGTAACAGATTCGGAAACCGGTGACCCGATACCTTACCTGAATGTATATTACGAAGGAAAGAGTGCAGGCACTGTCACGGATATAGACGGGAAATATTCAATTGCGCTGCATCCCGAGTGGGAGACCCTGACGTTTTCCATGGTTGGATACGCCGTACAAAAAGTGAAGATCTCTGCCAGAACGACCAAGCTGAACGTGAAGATGGTTTCCGACGCCGTGCTTGAAGAAGTCATCGTCAGGCCCAAGAAAGAAAAATATTCCCGGAAAAACAACCCGGCAGTAGAGATGATGAAGAAAGTCATCAAGGCAAAGGAATTGTATGACCTCAGTGCAAACGATTATTACAACTACACGCGGTATCAGAAGATTACGTTTTCACTGAACGACATCACCACAGACTCGCTCCGCGAATCCAATCTATTCAAAAAATACCCTTTCTTCCGTGATCAGGTGGAAGTGTGTGAAGTGACGGGAAAGAACATATTGCCCGTATCGGTCGATGAGACAGTCTCGGAAAAGGTGTACCGCAAGAATCCGCACAGCGAAAAGACAATAGTCAAAGGGATAAACTCTTCGGGAGTAAATGAACTTTTCAATACGGGCGATATCCTTAGCACGATTCTGAAAGACGTTTTTCAGGACATCAACATATATCAGGACCGCTTCCGCTTCCTGCAATATCCGTTTGACAGTCCGATCTCGGACGCTGGAATAAATTTCTACAAGTACTACATCATGGACACGATAGATGTGGACAGGGAGAAATGTTTCCGCCTGACTTTTGTGCCCAACAATCCTCAGGACTTCGGGTTTACCGGCGAGCTCTACATTTTGGCCGACTCAACATTCCGGGTAAAAAAATGCAGGCTCAACCTTCCCAAAAAGACGGACATCAACTTCGTGGACAATATGATCATAGACCAGAAGTTCGGATCTCTGCCTTCCGGCGAATGGGTATTGAAAGAGGATGACATGTTGTGCGAACTTTCGTACCTGAAGAAATTACTGGGTTCGTTCCAGGTCCGCCGCACGACCCGGTACTCGGACTTCGGCTTCGAGGAAATATCCGACAAGATATTCAAGAAAAAGGGAGACGAGATAAAGGACATCAACGCCATGATGCGCGATGATGCGTTCTGGAAAGAATACCGGCCGGAACAGTTGACAAAGTCAGAGGACAACATGGATGATTTCGTGGACAATCTGTCCAAAATCAAAGGATTCAAATATATCATGTTTGTCGTGAAGGCATTTGTCGAGAACTTTGTTGAGACCGGGATAAAGGGACGGCCGAGCAAGGTGGACATAGGCCCGATCAACACCATGATTTCGAGCAACTACATCGACGGACTGCGTCTGAGAGGTTCGCTGCAGACCACAGCCAACCTGCATCCGCACCTGTTCCTGAAAGGATACTACGCCTATGGATTCAAGGATCACAAGTCGAAATACAAAGGCGAAGTAGAATATTCCTTCAACAAAAAGGAGTATCTGCCACGCGAATATCCCATCAATTCCTTGACTTTCACATATTCGTATGACAACATGCTTCCCGCCGACAAATTCATGGGTACGGATAAGGACAATGTATTCACATCACTGAAAGTGACCACCGTTGACCAGTACAATTACGAACGGACGGCAAGCATAAAGTATGTACTTGAAAAAGAGTCCGGACTGCGCACGACCGTCATGCTTCGCCATACCAATCTGGAACCGTGCGGAAAGCTGTTCTATCGGACAATGGAGAATGAAAGCCGTCTACAGCAGGAAATCAGCTCAGGTGTACTCAACGGCACGGAGTGGGTGAGTTCTCCATATAACACTCACGACATTACTATGGCCGAAGCATCCATCGCACTCCGATATGCTCCGGGAGAGACATTCATCAACACCAAGCAGCGCCGCCTGCCAATAAATCTTGATGCGCCCGTGTTTACCATACAGCATACCATCGGGATAAAGGGAATACTGGGAAGCGACTATTCATACAACATGAGTGAGATCGGCATGTACAAACGGTGGTGGCTCAGCTCATGGGGAAATATAGACACGTCAGTCAAAGGAGGCATCCAATGGAACAATGTACCATTCCCCCTGCTGATCATGCCGGCAGCCAACCTGTCGTATATCATCCAGGACGAAACGTTCAACCTGATCAACAACATGGAGTTTCTTAACGACCGCTATGCTTCGCTCGATGTATCGTGGAACATGCAGGGAAAGATATTCAACCGCATCCCTTTGCTGAAAAAGCTGAAATGGCGTGAGTTCATAGGCGTGAAGTGCCTGTGGGGACAACTGACAGACAAGAACAACCCGTTCCTTCCACAGAATGCGGACGATCCCATACTGATGATGTTTCCGGGACACTATGACGCGGAGGGCAACTTCCAGACATCAAGCTATGTAATGGATCCAAAAAAGCCTTATGTTGAAGTCTGTATAGGCATACACAACATTTTCAAGCTTCTTCATGTGGAGTATGTACGCCGACTTAACTACAACGAACTTCCTACGGCAAACAAATGGGGAATACGTTTCATGATCCGGACAGTGTTCTGAAGCGTGCGAATCTTAAAGCATCTTTAAATAAATTATCTTATCCTCCCATGTCTTTGTTTTGACAAAGTCATGGGATTTATTATACTTTATTCATGTAAACGAAATAATTTTCACAAGCTATATAACATTTTGTGATACTTATATGATGATAATTCGTATTTTTGTCATTGGTTTTAAATAATCCATCAACAAAACAATTTTCTTATGTGTGGAATAGTAGGATATATCGGACATCGTAAGGCCTACCCGATACTGATTGACGGATTGAAACGTCTGGAGTATCGAGGATATGACAGTGCGGGAGTTGCACTGATAAGCAAGTTCCGTCGCCTGAACTTATATAAAACAGTGGGAAAGGTAACCGATCTGGAACAGGCAACAGAAAATCAGGATGTGTCGGGATGCATAGGTATCGCACATACCCGGTGGGCTACTCACGGGGAACCAAACTCAGTGAACGCACATCCGCACTGTTCTTCTGACGGGAATCTGGCTCTGGTGCATAACGGCATCATCGAAAACTATGCCGTTCTCAAGGAGAAATTAGAAGCAAAAGGATACAAGTTTAAAAGCAACACAGATACTGAAGTGCTGGTGCAACTGATCAGCTACATCCAAAGAAAGGGCAACCTTGATTTGCTCACATCCGTGCAGCTGGCGCTGCGCGAAGTGATAGGTGCGTATGCAATAGCCATAATCGACCGCAGACATCCGGACGAAATCGTTGCGGCACGGAAAAGTAGTCCGCTGGTGGTGGGAATAGGTGAGAACGAATTCTTCCTGGCTTCGGATGCCACCCCGATGGTGTCATACACGAACAAAGTGGTGTATATGGAAGACGGAGAAATAGCAGTCCTGCGTTCATGCATGCCACTAAAGATTGTTGACCTCAACAATGTAGAATGTTCGCACGAAACAAAAATCGTGGCCATGAACATCGGCCAGCTGGAAAAGAACGGATATCCGCATTTTATGCTAAAGGAGATATACGACCAACCGGACTGTATCAGCGACTGTATGCGCGGACGCATTAATACGAGCACACAGACGGTTACGCTTTCGGCCGTATCAAATTTCAAGGAACAACTGACCAAAGCACGCCGTTTCATCATCGTTGCCTGTGGCACTTCGTGGCATGCAGGACTTATAGGAAAATATCTGATAGAAAGTATGTGCCGTATTCCGGTAGAGGTGGAATATGCCTCCGAGTTCCGATACCGCAACCCGGTAATTCTCCCTGATGATGTAGTGATTGCCATCTCGCAAAGCGGAGAAACGGCTGATACGCTTGCGGCCATCGAACTGGCAAAATCAAAAGGCGCCTTCATCTATGGGATCTGCAACGTAGTGGGATCATCCATTGCCCGTGCCACCGATACCGGTTCATATATCCACGTGGGTCCTGAAACCGGAGTGGCCTCAACAAAAGCCTTCACGGGCCAGGTGACGGTACTGACAATGCTGGCACTGCTGCTCGGAAAAGAAAAACAGACCATTACCGATGAAGAGTATCACCAGATTGTGGCAGGACTTGCGGACATTCCCGACAAGATGCGCAAAGCGCTGAAGCATGATTCATTCATTGCCGAATTCTCGAAAATGTTCACGTATGTACGTAACTTCATATATTTGGGAAGAGGATACACCTTCCCTATCGCGCTGGAAGGAGCCTTGAAGCTGAAAGAGATTTCCTACATCCACGCCGAAGGCTATCCCGCTGCAGAAATGAAGCACGGACCTATCGCACTGATTGACGCCGAGATGCCGGTAGTAGTCATTGCCACCGAATCTACATTGTATGACAAAGTACTGAGCAACATACAGGAAATAAAAGCCCGCAAGGGAAAAGTCATTGCCGTGATTACCGAAGGTGACACCATCATTAAGCATCTGGCAGACTACAGCATCGAGTTGCCGAAGACATTGGAATGTCTTTCCCCGCTCATTGCATCCATCCCGCTGCAGCTGCTCGCCTACCACATAGCCGTATGTCGCGGCATGAATGTGGATCAGCCACGCAATCTGGCAAAATCAGTCACGGTCGAATAATTTCAAAGCCGTTTCAGGGCAACTTTGATAACTTTTTCTACGGGAGCGCCCGGCTCTTCCTCCAAAATGGCGGCCACCACCTTCTGCGAAGGGAGCTGGGCAAATCCCAACATGGTAAGTGCGGCCACAGCCTCCTCATAAATCTCGCTGCGGACTGCACTGCCGGTCATGCTCAAAGGTGCCGGCAAGCCGGAGCCGACGGAAGCGATCTTGTCTTTCAGTTCAATGATAATGCGCTGCGCTGTTTTCAGGCCTATACCCTTGACGGTTTTAAGCAACTTGTCGTTTCCGCCGCTGATCACGTTGCACAGTTCCGAAGGGGAAAATGCCGAAAGAATCATACGCGCCGTGTTCCCTCCGATTCCCGACACGGTAATAAGCATCAGGAACAGTTCGCGTTCTTCCTTCGTGGCAAATCCGTAAAGCACGTATGCATCTTCGCGGATGGCTTCGTAAACATAAAGCCTGACATTGCTCTTCTTACCCTGAATGGCCGAATAGGTGTTAAGCGATATGTTTATTCCATATCCTACCCCATTGCACTCTATTACGGCCAAAGCCGGAGATTCCTCGACAAGTTCTCCTCTGATATATTCAATCATGGTTTCACGATAAACTTAAACTGCCGACAAAATTAGGCATAAAAAATTTATAATCTACAAGTTCGGGCAGAATATCTGAAAACGTAAGTTTCAATCAAAGCCGGCTGACATTTTCCCGGTAATTGACATAAAAGAAAAAACATTTTTTATTGTTCCGCCTTACGATATATCTTACGAAAATTTGTACTTTTGCAACTGTTTACAAATAATTAGGGATAATGTCAGAAATGAAAAGGATAAAGACAGCTTTGGTGTCAGTGTACCACAAAGACGGGTTGGATGCCATATTGGGAAAGCTCCATGAAGAAGGTGTGAAATTCATGTCAACAGGCGGAACACGCAAGTTCATAGAGTCGCTCGGATATCCGTGTGAAGCGGTGGAAGACATAACCACATATCCGTCGATTTTGGGAGGACGCGTGAAGACGCTTCACCCGAAAATCTTCGGAGGAATCTTGTGCCGCCGCGAACTGGAAAACGACCGGCAGCAGGTGGCTCAGTATGAGATACCGGAAATAGACTTGGTAATCGTGGATCTGTATCCGTTTGAAGATACTGTCGCAAGCGGAGCCGGAGAACAGGACATAATCGAAAAAATCGACATAGGAGGAATCTCACTTATACGCGCAGGAGCAAAGAACTTCAACGATGTGGTTATCATAGCAAGCAAGGATCAATACCAGCCGCTGCTTGACATTTTGGACAAACAGGGAGCCGAAACGACGCGCGAACAGCGCCGCTGGTTTGCGGGAGAAGCCTTTACCGTTTCTTCCCACTATGACTCCGCCATACGTGACTATTTCAAAAAATGAGAATCTGAAAATCCGCAACCGGAGGCTATCATCTTTCGGTTGCCGGACATTCCAATTACAATAACCAGTAATTTCATTTATTATCAACTATCCAAAAATGGGCTTATTCTCATTCACACAAAATATAGCGATGGATCTTGGCACTGCCAACACCATCATCAGCAACAACGACAAGATCGTGGTCAACGAACCGTCAGTGGTGGCTTTGGACCGTCACACTGATAAGATGATTGCTGTGGGAGAGCGTGCCAAGCTGATGTATGAAAAGGAAAATCCTAACATCCGCACCGTCCGTCCGCTGCGCGATGGAGTAATAGCCGACTTCAACGCATGCGAACAGATGATGAGGGGACTTATAAAGAAAGCTAACATAGGACGGCATCTATTCACACCGTCACTGCGCATGGTAATCGGTGTTCCGTCAGGTTCTACCGAAGTGGAGCTTCGTGCCGTACGTGACAGTGCGGAACATGCCGGCGGACGTGACATTTACCTTATTTTCGAGCCTATGGCCGCAGCCATCGGCATCGGTCTAGATGTGGAGGCTCCTGAAGGGAACATGGTAGTGGACATAGGCGGAGGCTCGACCGAAATTGCTGTCATTTCATTGGGCGGCATCGTGGCAAACAATTCTATCCGCGTGGCAGGTGACGAGCTGACAGCCGACATCAAGGAATACATGAGCCGCCAGCACAATGTCAAGATTAGCGAACGTATGGCCGAACGCATCAAGATACACGTTGGTGCAGCCATTACCGATCTTGGCGATGAAGCTCCGGATGACTATGTAGTACACGGACCTAACAAAATCACGGCATTGCCTATGGAAGTGCCTGTGGGCTATCAGGAGATATCACGCTGTATGGAAAAAAGCATCGCAAAGATAGAGACTGCAATACTTAACGCTCTCGAAGCCACTCCACCGGAAGTGTATGCCGACATCGTAAACAATGGCATCTACCTGACAGGAGGAGGAGCATTGTTGCGCGGTCTCGACAAACGTCTGACTGACAAGATAAACATTCCTTTCCACGTGGCGGAAGATCCCTTGCTGAGCGTGGCAAAGGGTACGTGCGTGGCACTGAAGAACGTGGATCGCTTTTCTTTCCTTATGCGATAAGATTTAGACAGACACAGTCCTGACATGCGAAACCTGATCAATTTCTTGATAAAATACAACCACTGGCTGCTTTTTGTCCTGCTGGAAGTGATTTCGCTCATATTATTGTTCCGGTTCAACAATTATCAGGGCAGTGTACTGTTCACCTCTGCCAACCGTATAGGCAGTGTCATATATGACGTAACAAGCCAGGTCTCCCGCTATTTCGGACTGGCCGATGTCAATCGCAGCCTTACAACAAGAAACGTGGAACTGGAAATGGAAGTGGAACGGCTCAGTAAGGCTTTACAGCATTACATGCGCGACACGACTGGAGTGGAGAAATTGCGACAGGATGCGTTGCAGGGATATACCATCTACGAGGCAACAGTAGTGAACAACAGCATCACCCATCCCAACAACTTCATGACAATCAACAAGGGGCGCAAAGACGGCATCAGCCAGGATATGGGAGTCGTTTGCGGAAATGGCGTGGTGGGCATCGTATATCTGACAGGGGCGCATCACTCTATCGTTCTTCCGGTTCTCAATTCGAAAAGCAACATCAGTTGCAAGGTGAAAAAGACATCTTATTTCGGCATACTGAAATGGGAAGGAGGTTCGCCGCAATATGCATATGTGAAGGATATGCCGCGACATTCTGAATTCTCTTTGGGAGACACGATAGTTACAAGCGGCTACAGTGCAACATTTCCGGCAGGTATTCCTATTGGCACAGTAGATGACATGACAGAGAGCAGTGACGGGCTATCCTACATTCTGAAAGTGAAACTTTTCACTGATTTCGCCAAGCTGAACGAAGTGTGTATCATATACTCGGCCGACACAACCGAACAAGATATGCTTGAGGACAGTGTGAGAACGGCTTTCAAGAAATTAAAATGACAAACAGCAAAAATGAGGGTTTGAACATTACGAGACTATGCAACACTTGATTAGAATCCAATGGTTTGTCCTGCTGATACTTCTACAGGCATTGGCATGCAATCATATTCATTTCGGATGGTTCGCTACCCCTTTTATTTATGTCTATTTTATCTTGAAATTCAATTCTGGCACAGATATTAAGGAAGTTATTCTTTGGGCATTTTTCATGGGACTTGGAATTGACATTCTAAGCAACACGCCAGGACTGAACGCTGCCGCTTCAGTTTTTACCGCATTTTGCCGGTCAAAACTGTTGTTTACCTTTTCCACGCGTGACACAAGCGACAATTTTGAACCTGGGATACGTACAATGGGAGGAACTTCCTTTTTCAGATATGCACTGGCTGCCATATTCATCCACTGCACCGCGCTGAATATCCTCGACACGTTTTCTTTTGCCAACTTACACCTGCTGGCGCTGAAGATTATAAGCGACACGGCGATAACTCTCGCATGCGCACTGTGTATTGATACAGTGAGGAGGAAAGGTTAATGGAACGTAACTACAATCTTGAAAAACGGAAATTCATAATAGGCGGAGTGGTGGTTGTCACTGTCATTGTATTCCTTATCCGACTGATGGCACTTCAGATCATGAGCGAAGATTACAAGAAAAATGCCGACAGTAATGCTTTCCTGAAAAAAATACAATATCCGAGTCGAGGAATCATATATGACCGCAACAAGAAACTGCTTGTATATAACCAGCCCGCATACGACATTACCGTCGTCATGAAAGAGATTGCCGAGCTGGATACTGCTGACTTGTGCCATACGCTCGGTATAACACAGGAATTCTTGCGGAAACGCTTCCGTGACATAAAGGACCGCAGACTAAATCCCGGCTATTCGCCTTATACAAACCAGGTCCTCATGACACAGCTTTCAGCTGAAGAATGCGGCATATTCCAAGAGAAGCTGTTCAAGTTTCCAGGATTCTACATCCAGCGCAGGACAATACGACAATACAACTATGATTCCGGGGCACATATTTTGGGAGACATTGCCGAAGTGTCAAAGTCGGAAATGGAAAATGACGAATATTATATTCCCGGTGACTTCATCGGAAAGCTGGGGGTGGAACGTTCGTACGAAAAACAGCTGCGTGGAGAAAAAGGAGTAGAAATATTGCTGCGTGACGCACACGGGCAAATTCAAGGGAAATATATGAACGGTGAGTTCGACAAAGCCCCCGTTGCCGGAAAGAACCTGACATTAAGCCTCGACATCGAATTGCAGGAGTTGGGCGAACGTCTTCTGGAAGGAAAGATAGGAAGCATTGTTGCCATCGAGCCGTCCACAGGTGAAGTCCTGTGCCTTGTGTCCTCACCCACATACAGTCCGAAACTGATGTCGGGAAGAAACCGTGGAAAAAACCATCAGACGATGGCAAAAGACCCGTGGAAGCCCTTGCTCAACCGTGCCATCATGGGAACATACCCCCCCGGTTCCACGTTCAAGACTGCACAGGCACTGACATTTCTCCAAGAAGGAATTATCCAGACATCCACTTCCTATCCATGCAACCATGGATTCAGATTCAAAGGACTGCATGTAGGATGTCATGGGCATCCTACTCCGCTTTCACTTGTCCCGGCCATTGCGACCTCATGCAACGGCTATTTCTGTTGGGGACTGTATCACATGATTGGAGCAAAGGGGAAATACGGTTCTCCGCAGAACGCACTGAACACATGGCGTGACTACATGGTCTCAATGGGATTCGGCTATCCTCTGGGAATAGACCTGCCCGGAGAAAAACGGGGATTCATCCCTAATGCAAGTGTATATGACAAAGCCTATCGCGGCTCATGGAACGGACTCACCATCATCAGTATCGCCATAGGACAAGGCGAAATCACACTGACACCATTGCAAATAGCCAACTTAGGAGCCACGATCGCCAACCGCGGATACTTTATCACCCCACATGTCGTAAAGGCAATTGAAGATGAACAGATAGATTCTCTGTACACCGAAAAAAGATACACAATGGTGGATACATCCTACTACGAAGATGTGATACAAGGAATGAGGGCCGCAGTTACGGGAGGAACATGCCGGATGGCCAACCTGCCTGACATTGAAGTGTGTGGGAAAACAGGAACTGCACAAAACAAAGGGAGAGACCATTCGGCATTCATGGGATTCGCCCCGATGGACGATCCCCAAATCGCTGTAGCCGTTTACGTGGAGAACGGAGGCTTCGGAGCCGTCTATGGTGTCCCAATCGGCAGACTGATAATAGAGAAATATCTGAAAGGAGAGCTTTCGCCGCAAGATGAAGTGCTGGCAACCGATATTCAGAACCGTAGAATAAATTATGGACTGTATGAGAGGTAACGTATGGAAATATGTAGATTGGTGTACAATCGGAATATACCTGATTCTGGTCATATACGGTTGGTTCAGCATATGCGGAGCCAGCTATAATTACGGGGAACCAGACTTCTTCGATTGGTCCACACGAGCCGGGAAACAGCTGGCATGGATAGGATGTTCGTTATGTTTAGGATTCGTCATCATGATGCTCGAAGACCGAATATACGACACGTATGCCTACCCTATATATGGCATTATGATTATCCTGCTGTTCGGGACTATATTCAATCCACACGAAATCAAGGGTTCACGTTCATGGATTGTTCTTGGACCGATAAGCATCCAGCCTGCCGAATTTGCAAAATTCGCCACCTCACTTACGCTTGCCAAATACATCGGAGAATACACGTTCTCCATGCAGAAAGTCAGGAAAATGGCAACAACACTGATTATTGTATTGCTTCCGATGATGCTGATCATTCTTCAGAAAGAAACAGGTTCGGCACTGGTCTATCTGTCGTTCTTCCTGATGCTGTATCGAGAGGGAATGACAGGTGCGGTGCTTTTCTCAGGAACATGTGCCGTAGTTTTTTTCATCGTCGGACTGAAATTCGGAGGAGAGCTTATGCCTGACGACATGACGTCATTGGGAGAATTTTCCGTACTGACACTGATAATTCTGCTCTCCGCCCTATTGACCAAGACATACGGAAGCCACAATTCACGGGCGCACATTTACATATCGGGAATTGGCGGAGGGACAATCATTCTGGCAATCCTGTTCTCATGCTATGTCATCCCTTTCGATGTATGCCGCTTGCAGCTGTGCATTTGCGGTGCCATAATCATATATCTGTTCCTGCTGTTCCTGCGTGAAAGATTACGCAACTATTTATATATCATTTCATTTACCATAATATCCGTATTTTTCTTTTTCTCCACCGACTATGTATTCAACAATGTGCTTGAATCCCATCAGAAAGTACGCATTGAGGTGCTACTTGGAATGAAGGATGACCCGACCGGTGCCGGATACAATGTAAACCAGAGCAAGATTGCAATAGGTTCGGGAGGATTGACAGGTAAAGGGTTCCTCAACGGAACCCAGACAAAGCTGAAGTATGTGCCTGAGCAGGATACAGACTTCATATTCTGCACTGTAGGAGAAGAACAAGGCTTTATCGGTTCAGCCTTTGTCATCCTGCTGTTCATGACACTGATACTTCGCCTGATAGTGCTGTCAGAACGACAGAACAGCCGGTTCGGAAGGGTGTACGGGTACTGCGTCACGGGGATATTCTTCTTCCATCTTTTCATCAACATCGGAATGGTGCTGGGACTGACACCTGTCATCGGCATTCCCCTGCCTTTCTTCAGCTATGGAGGATCATCATTATGGGGATTCACCATTCTGCTGTTCGTCTTTCTGAGAATAGACGCTGCACGCGAAATGTGAGCCGGCCGGACTATTTCTTCAAAAGACGTATTCCTACATCAGAGATCCCCTGCAAAGGATTGTCACGCATGATATGCACGACACACATACCTCTTCCGACAGAATCAGCAGCAACCACTAAAGGCCTGTCACAAACAAAAGTGCTCTGATAATAACCGCCCACACTTCCTTCCCTGTTCCAGCGTCCTTCCTCATCTGTAAGATAAAGATGGAGAGTATCGGTTGTACTCTCCCACACGCTATCGCCCTTTACCTCCGTGACCGCAAGCCAGATGTCCTTATACGGATACATGCACGTGTTTCTGACACCTATTTCCAGAGCGTATTCCATAGGAAGCAGGTTCTGAGGAAAATAAAAGAACAACGAATCCTCCCGATGCCATCCGGCATTATCAGGTATTGCCTGATATTTATGATAGACTGTAGCTTCGTCACACGAAGACAGGCATGACAACAAGAAAAGAATGATAAGGCAACTCATTTTCACCGGCACGACATGAAGCACCCGGAGGCAACAGCCTTGAAAACCGGCTCCCGATACTTCCGAAAGTCTCCCGTGACTATGTCTGTCCGTCAGAAAACGTCTTATTGCCATTGCCTGAAGCGTTTTTATTTCCCTCACCTTCTTCATGCGGCCGGTTTCCGTCATTTTTCCGGTTTCTACGACCGTTGTTCCTGTTCCTGCCCGGATTCGCAACACCCGCATTCTGTCTCTTTTCACCTTTCACAGCAGCATCCTTTCCCTGCCCCCTATTGGAAGCCTGTGCAGGAACATTCTTCTGCTTTTTCTTCTTCCTGTTGTTGCGGTTCTTGTCGAACCGGGTCAGGCTGTCCTGCTCCAGCAGATCCTTTGAACGGGCAGAATCATTGGGCACATATTCATCCGTCAGGCGTTCAGGCTTCTCTCCTTTCTTGTTCATGTTTATGACCTCAAATGCCCTACGTGCAGAGATGGTCACCTCGTTTGCAAGAAAGCTCTTGTCGGTACTATATGTCACCTGCCCCTTCATAATATCAGCCTTGAAATAATAATATGTGCTGTCACGTGTCTCCAGTACGATCTCCTTGCTGGGCAGACGTTTCTGGCATTCCACATAAGCATCCACCTCATAATTCAGACAGCACTTCAGCTTGGCGCACTGTCCAGCCAATTTCTGAGGATTCAACGAAATGTCCTGATAACGGGCAGCACTTGTTGATACCGAGACAAAATTGGTCATCCACGTAGCACAACACAACTCACGTCCGCACGGACCGATTCCTCCTATGCGCCCGGCTTCCTGACGTGCACCAATCTGCTTCATTTCGATACGCACGCGGAAAGTCTCCGCAAGCACCTTTATAAGCTGGCGGAAATCCACACGCTCGTCCGCAATATAATAGAAAATGGCCTTGTTACCGTCACCCTGATACTCCACATCTCCGATTTTCATCTGCAAGCCTAAACTTTCCGCTATCTTCCGGGAACGTATCATCGTGTCATGTTCACGTGATTTTGCCTCTTCATATTTTTCCAAGTCAACTGGCTTTGCTTTCCGGTAAATGCGCTTGATCTCGGCATCGCTTTTGATGTTCGCTTTTCTCATCTGCATGGGGACAAGCCTTCCCGTCAAGGTGACAGTCCCTATATCATGTCCCGGACTCGCTTCCACAGCCACTATGTCACCCTTCTCCAGATGCAGTCCGTTACTGTTCTTGAAATATCCCTTCCGGGTGTTCTTGAACTGCACCTCCACCATGTCCTGCCCGTCGGAACCATCAGGAACATCCGCCAGCCAGTCGTAAGTGTTCAGTTTGTTATTCTGTCGGCCGCACCCCCTACAACAAAGCGGGCCGCTTCCGTTTTTCAGCTTGAAATCGTTCATATCTGTCGTTATCGTTGTTTCATTTCTACAATCATTCTCAACGCCATATCAAAAAATACCATCTTGGGGTTCACATTCTGCGTGATATGCATCTCTGCCTCCTCGAAGAGAGCCGACACGGAAAAAATGTTCCTTTCATTTATGAAAGGGGAAAACTTGACGGCAAACCGTTCCTCATCCGGATTCATGTAAACCATTTCAGGACGGTGAAAATTGTAAACGAAGTTTTCCCTGACCATGCGCTGGCAATACTCGAGTAAATTCTTCTGACGCTCACGCCCCATGCCTGCCACCTGCTCGCTCCATGCCTTCAGCGAGCGTACGTCCCTGCAATAAGCCATGCGCATCAGGTTGACGAAAAGCTCAAAACACAGCTTGTTTTCTTCGCTCAGCTGGATATTTTCAAGAGCCTTCAGCAGACTTCCCGACGAACGGTGGGCTATATCGCGCGCATCTTCTTCCACCAATCCGCAACGGCCCGTCAGGAAACGGCATATATCCTCATCACCCAACGGATGCAGATTGACACGCTGCGTACGACTAACAATAGTTGGAAGCAGAGTGTCCGGCTGCTCGCTCACCAGAAGAAAGACAGTCTTTTCCGGAGGTTCTTCAAGCAGTTTCAGCAACTTGTTGGCACATTCGGCATTCATCTTTTCCGGGAGCCATATCAGCATCACCTTATATCCTCCCTGACTTGACTTCAGCGATAGTTTGCGCTGTATCTCATCGCTCTCGCGCACATAAATCTGGGGCTGTTGGTTGCCTGCGTCAATCTTTCCCATCCACTGCCGCAAATCCACATACGTATTCCTCACAAGCATCTCACGCCATTGGGGAAGATAATCATCGCACACAGTATCCTTCCCGGACTTTTTTTTGACAATGGGGAAAACGAAATGCAGATCCGGGTGTGCCAGACGCTCCATCATCCTGCATGAAGAGCAAGTGCCGCACGCATCCTTCTCATCAGGATGCAGACAGAGCAGATAGCGGGACAACGCCAGAGCCAACGGCAGTTTTCCGCTCCCTGACGTTCCTGTCAGCAATATGGCATGGGGCAACTTTCCGCTGCGCACGCAACTGACAAGAAGCTGTTTGGCATCATCCTGCCCGACCACATCCCTGAAAAACGGCATTTTTATTCCAATTTAATATAGCAGGACAAAAATAATGAAAATAACGTACAATAAGGAACAATGCCACGTTTTTATTTCCTGCCTAAAGCAACGGAGTGAACAAATGTGCGAACCATCCGACAAAGCGCTTCCATGCACCGCGCCTCCTGTATTCGTCATCTGTCATGACAGTACTGTTCTTCTTGTCGGCCTTGAATACTTCGCCAAGCTCCGCTGTCGTCGGAAGATCAAAGATGAATGCATTGATTTCATAGTCGCACCGCAAGCTGCGGCTGTTAAGATTTGCACTCCCCACGGTACAGAAACGGTCGTCCACAATCATCACTTTCGAGTGATGAAACCCTCCGTTGAACACATAGATGTGCGCCCCTGCCTTGCGGAGCCTGTTGGCGATGTAAAAGCCCGCATCGGGAGCAAAAGGAATGTCCGACTTTCCGGGAATCATGATTTCCACGCGTACTCCCCGCTTTGCCGCACGCCTGATGGCCTTTCTCACGCTCCTGGTAGGCGTAAAATAGGGATTGATTATCTGAACCTTGCGTTTCGCTACATCCATTGCTGTTATGTAAGACTTGCGGATAATATCAGGAGAAGACTTCGGATCACGCTGAACGACAGCCACCTGATTGCCGTGACGGGGGAAAACAGTGTCCGGTAGAATCTCACCGGCAGCATACGGGAAATACCGGCTTTCCCCTACACTCTGACCCGACTCCTGATTCCATACATGCAGAAAAGCTTTCTGAAGTTCTCCCACAGCAGGCCCTTCCACCTTCAGATGCATGTCGCGCCACGGACCTATCTCCGGAAGACCGTTAATATAATAGTCGGCAATGTTCATCCCGCCCGTATAGCCAGTCTTACCGTCAATGACGACAATTTTCTGATGGTCGCGACAAAATATGTGGTTCACATACGGGAAACGTATAGGATCAAACTTTATGATTTCTATTCCGCGGTCATTCAGCATTTTCAGATGTTTTTTCCGCAAAGGACGACTGTTCGACAGGTTGCCGAAGTCATCGAACATTGCCCTTACCTTCACACCCTCCTTAGCTTTCTCAGCCAAAATAGAGAACAATTCCATTGCGATCGAGTCATTGCGGAAATTGAAATACTCCAGATGGATGCTTTTTTCCGCATGCCGTATATCCTCGAAAAGATGATTAAACTTGCTTCTCCCGTTCGTGAGTAATGTCAGCTTGTTATGCTGTGTCACCTGAATATGGCGTCCCTGCAGGAAACGTACGAAAAGAGAATCGGAAGGCAAATAGATTTCGGCAGAATCCGTCTCTTGTGCCCTGATTCCGTCCACCGAAAAAACAGACAATGTCATCAAAAAAAATATGACCACTCTGATTCTCATATAAAGCCTTTCCAAATCAAGGCAAAATTATAGAATATTTCAGAAACAGCAATACTTTCAGACACAAAAAGCCTTTACAAAAACAGGCTGTTATTTCTGATAAAACGTACGATTGTTCTGATTTAAACGGGCTGTCGATTTCAAATTATCTCCATGAGTTACATGGCATGTTGCAGAAACTGAGAGCATACACCATTTAATCAAGTTAAATGCTTAACTTTGCATGACGAATACTTTCTTGAACACATGATAGACCAAGCTACGATAGACCGCATACTGGATGCCGCACAAATAGTGGATGTGGTGTCCGAGTTTGTGACACTCCGCAAACGTGGAGTAAACTACATCGGACTCTGCCCCTTCCACAACGAGAAAACGCCATCTTTCAGCGTGTCTCCAAGCAAAGGAGTCTGCAAATGTTTCAGTTGCGGCAAGGGAGGAAACGTGGTACACTTCATCATGGAGCATGAACAGCTATCGTATCATGAAGCGCTCAGATGGCTGGCAAAAAAATACAACATAGAAATCAAGGAACGCGAACTGACAGAAGAAGAGAAGCAGGCCAACAGCCTGCGAGAAAGCCTGTTTGTCGTCAACCAGTTTGCATGCGGCTACTTTCAGGACATCCTGAACAACAACATCGACGGCCAGCGTATCGGAATGACGTACTTGCGCGGAAGGGGATTCCGGGACGACATCATCAAGAAATTCCAGTTAGGCTACTCCACCGACTCGCGTGACGCATTTGCCCGGACAGCGCTCAAGAAAGGATACAAGGAAGATTTTCTCGTCAAGACCGGACTCTGCTACCGGAAAGAGGACGGCACATTACACGACCGTTTCTGGGGAAGGGTCATATTTCCGGTGCATACCCTGTCAGGTAAAGTGGTGGCCTTCGGAGGACGTGTGCTGAGTGCCGCCACGAAAAATGTGCAGATGAAATACGTCAACTCCCCCGAATCGGAGATCTACCGGAAAAGCCGGGAACTTTACGGCATATATTTCGCCAAACAGTCCATCGTCAGACAGGACCGCTGTTTTCTCGTGGAAGGCTATACCGATGTGATATCCATGCACCAAAGCGGAATTGAAAACGTGGTAGCCTCATCCGGTACGGCACTTACCTCCGAACAGATCCGCCTCATCCACCGCTTCACCAACAACATCACCGTACTGTATGACGGAGACGGAGCAGGCATCAAGGCCAGCATACGCGGTATAGACATGCTGCTTGAAGAAGGCATGAACGTGAAAGTTTGTCTGCTTCCCGACGGCGATGATCCCGACAGCTTTGCCCGCAAACACAATGCTACGGAGTATCAGTCATACATAAACGGACATGAAGTGGACTTCATCCGTTTCAAGACAGACCTGCTGATGGAAGAGGCGGGAAAAGACCCTATAAAGCGGGCAGAACTGATCTCGGGCATTGTCAGGAGCATATCGGTGATACCAGATTCCATCGTGCGTTCAGTATATATCCGCGAATGCAGCCAGTTGCTTCAAATGGAAGAAAAGATACTCGTAGAGGCTACGGCAAAACTTATCGGGCAGGCAAAGGAAAACAAGCTTAAAGAAGAAGAGCGCAGGAAACAACGTGAGCTGCATGCCTCCGAACCGACAACAGGAGTCAAGCCTGCGGATACGTCTTCCCTACCCCAGCCTGCCGTCACGGAAAAAGAAGACACGCCCTCCGGTGCTTCCACGATTGCGGAAGAACAGCCTTTGGACAATTATACTTCGTTCATCCCTGCAGAAGGTAACGAGAAAAAAGTATTTTTCGAGAAAGAAGAAGACCTTGTACGCATGATAATCCGTTATGGAGAGAAACTTATGTGTTATGTCGAAGGAGAGAACGGTGAAGAAACTCCTCTGACCGTAACAGAATACATCGTACAAAGCCTGAAGGAAGACGAACTTCAGTTTCACGATGCTTTACACTGCAAGATTCTGAAAGAAGCGGAAAAGCATCTGCACGACGATAATTTCACAGCCGAACGCTACTTTGTCAGCCATCCCGAACCGCCCGTCAGCAAGTTGGCAGCAGACTTGGTCAGCGACCGTTATATGCTTAGCAAGTACCACTCACGGGGACAGAAAATAATCACAGACGAAGAACGCCTTTACGAGCTGATTCCACGTCTGATGATAGATTTCAAGCTTTCAATAGTAGAAGAAGAAATGAAACACACCCTTCAGGCTCTGACAAAACCCGAGATTATCAGTTCACCACAACAGTACACCAGCATCATGCAACGCTATAAGGAGTTGCAAAACACACAAATAGCGATGGCAAGAAAAGCCGGTGAACGGGTGGTCAATGTCAGGTAAGCCTTGTTTCTGCTCTATCAAATATTCACTGGTCAAGCAAGAAGAGCCTGAATGAAGCAAAGTCCTTGCTCATGGGAACACTCTGTTTGGTTCCTCTCATGAATTCCTGCAACTTGTCGGGAATACGCATTTCCTTTTCTATGATTCCCTCAACTGTCTGCAAGAACTTGGCAGGATGAGCTGTCTCAAGGAACACTCCAGTTTCGTCAGAGTCAAGACCTTCTTCTAACGCACGGTAACCGCACGCTCCATGAGGGTCAAGCAGATAACCCGTCATGTTATAAACATCCCTCACAGTTTCACGTATCTGGTCGTCAGTGTATGTCGCACCACTGATTTCGGAACATATTGCCTCATGGCTTCCTTTGTACAAGTCAAGGATACGGGCAAAATTGCTCGGATCGCCCACATCCATTGCGTTGGCAATGGTGGCAACTGACGGACGCGGACTATATTTTCCTGTTTTCAGATATTGATAGAATATGTCATTGCGGTTGTTCGCAGCAATGAAACGGCTTATCGGAAGTCCCATACGTTTACCGAACAACCCTGCCGTAATGTTGCCGAAATTGCCGCTCGGCACGCAAACCACCAGCTTGTCCGCCTTTCCCTGTTTCTTCATCTGTGCATAAGCATAGAAATAGTAGAACGCCTGTGGAAGGAAACGTGCCACATTGATGGAATTGGCAGAAGTAAGCTGCATACGAGCATTCAGTTCACTGTCCATAAATGCACTTTTCACGAGTGCCTGACAGTCGTCAAATGTTCCGTCCACCTCCAAGGCTGTAATGTTCTTTCCCAATGTGGTAAACTGCTTTTCCTGTATTTCGCTTACCTTCCCTTTCGGATAAAGCACGTACACATGAATGCCTTCCACATCGAGGAAACCGTTTGCGACAGCACTTCCAGTATCGCCTGAAGTGGCCACAAGCACATTCACCTGCTTCTTTCCTTCCTTGCGAATGAAATATCCTAAAAGACGTGCCATGAAACGTGCACCCACATCCTTAAACGCCAATGTGGGACCATGAAACAGTTCCAGAGAGTAGATATTGTCTTTTACCCTTACTACCGGCACATCAAAATTCAACGTATCATATACAATCTGCTTCAGTGTTTCTGTCGGTATGTCCTCGCCGAAAAAGGCATCTGCCACACGACACGAGATTTCCTGAAACGACATTTGGTCGATTTCTTCAAAAAATGATGCCGGAAGCATTTTGATTTCATGGGGCATGAAAAGTCCCTTGTCAGATGCAAGTCCCTTCACCACCGCCTCTTCCAGTGTAGCGTCACCGGCCTGTCTGTTTGTACTGTAATATTTCATGTCAGATATTTTTACTGGATATTCATAAATAGATTCATAAACTCGTCTTTTTCAAGCATTCCATACCCCCCTTCCTTGCATGACACTTCGTCATATACCTGTACGGCATCGGGTTCGATGCCAGGATAATAGATGAGGAAAGGAACAGGTTCTCCGGTATGCGTGCGTAGCTCGCAAGGAGTAGGATGATCGGGAAGCACTGCAATAGCCACAGGCTCTTCCCAGTCCTTCACAGCCTCGTAGACAGGACCTATCACGCGACTGTCAAGATATTCGATTGTTTTCAGTTTCAGAGACACATCGCCTTCATGTCCGGCCTCATCACTGGCTTCAATATGCAGATACACGAAATCATCGGTTGTAAGTGCATCCACAGCCGCATGCGCCTTGCCTTCGTAGTTAGTGGTATAAAGGCCGGTAGCTCCTTCTACATCAATGCAACGAAGTCCCGCATAACATCCTATGCCACGAATCAGATCGACAGCCGTAATAACCGAACCTTTTTTTATGGCAGGATATTTCTCTGCCAAAGGTTTCATTTTCGGACGGTAACCCGGACTCCAGGGCCAAATGCTGTTGGCAGGATCCTTCCCTTCCGCCATACGTTTCAAGTTAACAGGATGATCTGCCAACAGATCCTGTGACTTCAAGATCAGCATATTAATCAATTCTGCCGTTTCCAGCGCCTCCGGACAGAGAGGCTTAACCATGTTTGGCCGGAAAGGATGAAGCGGGATGTCATGCGGAGGTACACATGCCAGATGCTTGTTCCCTCCCTTTATGACCAACAGGTGACGGTACTGCACGCCTGTGTAAAAATGGACGCAGTCCGTCCCGAGTTCTTTCTCCAGATATTTTATAAGCTGATCCGCCTCCTCCGTAGTGATATGTCCGGAAGAATGATTCTTCAAGATTTCTCCTTCCACACACACAATATTACATCGCATGGCCATGTCTCCGGGTTGCAGATCGACACCGATACTGGCTGCTTCAAGCACTCCGCGCCCTTCGTACACTTCCGGAAGATCATATCCCATAACAGACATGTTTGCAACTTCGCTTCCCGGATGAAACCCATCAGCCACCGTCTTCAGCATACCGGTACGGCCCATACGTGCCAACATATCCATGTATGGCGTGTCTGCATATTGCAGCAAAGTTTTTCCTCCTAAAGACGGTACAGCCCAATCAGCCATTCCGTCTCCCAAAATGATAAGATGTTTCATAATCTTAAATATTGGCGATACTCATAATGTCGGCAAATACGCCTGCGGCAGTCACACTTGCCCCCGCACCATATCCCTGAATAAGCATCGGATATTCATTGTATCGTTCAGTCGTAAGCAGAATTATGTTGTTGCTTCCCTCCAGATTATAAAACGGATGGCGACTGTCAACCTCTTGAAGGGAAACCATACCCGTTCCGTTATCCAAAGTAGCCACGAAACGCCACCGCTTGCCTTCCTCTTCCAACTTTCTGCGTCGGGACTCGAACTCAGCATCCAGTCGGGGAATTTTTTCCCAAAAATCATCCAGCGAACCTTCGAAATATGAGTCAGGAATAAAGAGATTCTTTTCCACATCCTTCTGGTCAAGACGATATCCGGCCTCACGTGCCAGAATCACCAGTTTGCGAATCACATCTTTTCCGCTAAGGTCAATGCGCGGATCAGGTTCCGAATAACCTTCTTCCTTTGCCTTGCGAATGGTTGAACTCAGAGGCATATCTGCACTTATGGTGTTGAAGATATAGTTCAACGTACCGCTCACCACAGCCTCAATTCTCAGGATCCTGTCTCCGCTGTTAATCAGGTCATTGATGGTGTTGATGACCGGAAGCCCAGCTCCAACATTCGTCTCAAACAAGAATTTCACTCCCCTTTGTCTGGCTATCTGTTTCAGTTCGGCATACACGTCATACTCCGATGAAGCAGCTATCTTGTTGGCTGCCACTACAGATATGTTATGGCTCAGAAAATCTTTGTACAATGTAGCTATATCTTCGCTGGCCGTACAGTCAACAAACACCGAATTGAAGATATTCATTCCTATAATTTCATCGTGAAGCACTTCTGAAGATGACGGTATTCCCTTCTCCTCCAACTCATTGCGATAATTGTCAAGGTCGATGCCCTCACGGGTGAAAAAAGCCTTGTGCCCATTGGCGATACCGACCACTTTCAGTTTCAGACCACGTTCCTGCTTCAACCTTTCCTGCTGACTGTGAATCTGTTCGAGAAGACTGCCCCCAACAGTACCCACACCGCAGATAAACAGATTAAGAACCTGATATTCGGAAAGGAAAAAAGAGTCATGAATTACATTCAGCGACTTACGAAGCGACCCTCCATCTACAACGAACGAGATATTGGTCTCCGAAGCCCCTTGAGCACAGGCAATGACATTGATGCCGTTCCGTCCAAGCGTACCAAACAGTTTTCCGGCAATGCCCGGAGTATGTTTCATGTTTTCACCAACTATTGCGATCGTAGCCAGATTCTTCTCCGCCTTCATGGGAAGAATCTCTCCCATTTCGATTTCCTTTGCAAACTCCTCATTCAACACTTCACATGCCAACGAAGCATCCTCATTGCGAACACCGATTGAGGTAGAGTTTTCAGAAGATGCCTGTGACACGAGGAACACACTGATACCGTTCTCCGCCAAAGCCCGGAATATGCGATGGTTCACGCCTATCACGCCTACCATCCCCAACCCGGTCATAGTAATCAGACACGTGTCGTTGATTGAAGAAATGCCTTTGATAGCTTTGGTTGAATGATCGGCTTCCTGCTTGATGATTGTCCCGGCAGCATCCGGATTGAAAGTGTTTTTTATGAGAATTGGAATATTCTTGTGACATACTGGGTAGATGGTCGGAGGATACACCACCTTAGCACCGAAGTTGCAAAGTTCCATCGCCTCCACGTAGCTCAATTCCGTTATCGGATAAGCGGAACTGATCACCTTCGGATCAGCTGTCATGAAACCGTCCACATCAGTCCATATTTCCAGAATATCGGCACCAAGAGCAGCTGCAATGATGGAAGCGGTATAGTCTGAACCTCCACGACCAAGATTGGTCACCTCGCCCGTATTCTTGTCGGTAGAAATGAATCCGGGGACTACGGCCACGTCCGGTATTTCACTGAAAGCCTCACGCACCAGGCGGTATGTCAGTTCAGAATCAAGAATATATTTGCTGTGTTTCTTTTCCGTCTTGATGAACGTACGCGAGTCAAACCAGACCGCTTTTCTGATCAATGTGGCCACGATAATGGACGACAGCCGCTCGCCATAACTTACAATGGTGGCAGATGTCTTCGCAGACAGGTCACGGATAAGATATATTCCCTGAAAAATGTCCTTCAGCTCGTTCAGGAGTTCGTTCACCAGATCAAGCAGTAGTTCCCTGTCGCGTCCGGCAGGAATCACCGTGTACACCATCTCGATGTGGCGGTTGATAATCTCCTTCATACCCTTTTCATACTCCTCATCTCCTTCCGCAGCCATCCGTGACGTATTTATCAGCTTGTCTGTTATACCTCCCAATGCCGATACTACCACAATAACCTTGTCACCTGCATTTTCAACGATTCTTTTTACACCTAACATACTGTTGACGGAACCTACGGATGTTCCGCCGAATTTCAAGACTTTCATGAGTTAACTCTATATGTTTGAGCCGCCTTGAGGAAAAATTCTCAAGACCTGATTATAACTGATAAGATTCCGGTTGATAAAAAAAGAAAATGTCTGCATCCGCAGACGCGCTTCACGTAGAGACGCACTTCAATGTTCCTCTCACCCCATAGGGGTTGTCCCTGTTGCAGAAGTGACAGAGGACATAAGTCCCGTCAAGATGATATGAAAGTAGCGTTTAACCATACACCGTTGTTTTCTTGATGGGCAAATATAGCAACATTTTTCTATAAACGAACGATTTCTCACTGTTTTTTGCGATACAGCTTCGTTTTTTCCACTGAAAAGTCTGAAAAAGAATGCCGGAGCAAGTGTTCTCCTGCCATGTTTTCCTATATTTGCATCTCAAAAGCAGAACCTATGGCAGCAAAAGAAAAGACTATATATGTATGTACCAACTGCGGACAGGAATCACCCAAATGGGCCGGCAAATGTCCGGCCTGCGGAGAGTGGAACACATTCGTGGAAGAGGTGGTGCGGAAAGAATCAGCCACTGCGAGGAATGCGGTTCACGGGATAGAAGCCAGCCGCTCAAAGCCACAATATCTGAAGGAAATCATTTCCGGAGGAGAACAACGCATCGACATGTGCGATGAGGAGCTTAACAGGGTACTCGGAGGAGGTCTTGTGGAGGGTTCGCTCACACTCATAGGCGGAGAGCCCGGTATCGGAAAATCAACACTGGTACTTCAGACCGTACTGAGACTTACGGGGAAAAGAGTGCTGTATATCTCCGGCGAAGAAAGCAGCAGACAGCTGAAACTGCGTGCCGACCGCATACCGCACTCCGATACAGAAAACCTGCTCATCGCCTGCGAGACCTCTCTGGAGGAGATTTTCACGCACATCAGAAACGTAACACCAGATATGGTCATCATCGACTCCATACAGACCATTTCGACCGGACGCGTCGATTCTTCTCCGGGCAGCATAGTACAGGTCAGGGAGTGCTCCGCCTCACTCCTGAAGTTTGCAAAAGAGACAGGCATCCCCGTCATCCTTATCGGACATATCAACAAAGAGGGAAGCATTGCAGGGCCGAAAGTGCTGGAACACATAGTTGACACCGTGCTTCAGTTTGAGGGTGACCAGCATTATATGTACCGCATCCTGCGGAGCATCAAAAACCGCTTCGGAAGCACTGCCGAACTTGGCATCTACGAAATGAGGCAGGACGGCCTGAGACAGGTGAGCAACCCTTCGGAACTGCTGCTCACCCAAGACCATGAAGGTATGAGCGGAGTGGCGATAGCCGGGGCTGTGGAAGGCATCCGGCCGTTCCTGATAGAAGTGCAGGCTCTGGTGAGTACGGCTGCCTACGGTATGCCACAGCGTTCCGCCACAGGATTCGACCTCCGCCGGATGAACATGCTTCTTGCCGTACTCGAGAAACGGGTGGGATTCAAGCTGGCCCAGAAAGACGTATTTCTGAACATTGCCGGCGGTTTGAAGGTAAACGACCCCGCCATCGACCTTGCAGTGATCAGTGCCATCCTTTCGAGCAATATGGATACAGAAATCGAACCCGGCATGTGCATGGCAGGCGAAGTGGGACTGAGCGGAGAGATACGCCCGGTCAACCGCATCGAACAACGCATCAGCGAAGCGGAAAAATTAGGATTCACGCAAATGCTCGTGCCAAAGCACAACATGCAGGGACTTGTTTCAGGAAAAAACAGGATCAGGCTTATTCCTGTACGAAAAGTGGAAGAGGCCTTCCGTGAACTTTTCGGATGAAATGGAACAACTCAGATGTCGATACTCATAATATAATCGTTCATGTAATACCCGTTTCCGATGGGGAAGTCGCCCTCTCTCACCTTTTTCATACCCATGTGTTCATAGAAGCCCAATGCAGGATTGTTGCGGTTTACGTTCAGTTCCATCCGGCACGGTTCCGGATGCATCTCCTTGACGGCAGATATGGCTTTTCTGAACAGATGTTTTCCCAAACCGGATTTCTGGAAATGAGGAAGGACGTAAATCTTTTGCAGGTGAAACAGGTTCCGTCCTTCCGGCTGGATGGAAACATAACCTGCCGGCTCGTCGTCTTCATACGCTATATAATAAATGTGTCCTTCCTCTTCCATCTGCTTTCTGAGATTTTCGGGGGAATACATCCAGTCCATCATATAGTCGCTCTGTTCTTTGGTTAGGATATCCTTGTAGGTGTCAGGAAAAACCTGCCACGCCAGTTCGTTTATCAGACTGATGTCAGAAACGTCCGCTTTTCTTATTAAAAACATAGGCATATTTTTTAAAAATAATTCGATGTGTCAAGGAAAGTGTTTCGGAGTTCTTTCCAGCACAAAATTACGTTTTTAAGCGTTCATCGGGCAACAATGAAAGAGTTTTATTGTTAATACTTTTTAATTATAGTACTATGTATTGCAAGGTATATATGTTTTATATACATTTGTGTCATACAAACAACGATAATCACATGAGCATAGACAAGGTAAAATCGCAGATGCGCAAAGGGATGCTGGAATACTGCATCCTGCTGCTGCTGAATCGGGAGGCATCGTATGCTTCGGACATTATCCAGAAGCTGAAAGAGGCCAAACTGATTGTAGTGGAAGGCACGCTGTATCCTCTGCTGACAAGACTGAAGAACGACGGCCTGCTTTCGTATGAATGGGTGGAATCCACGCAAGGACCGCCACGCAAGTACTATCGGCTGACACCGGAAGGGACAGAATTTCTGAAAGGCCTTGAAACGGCATGGGACGAACTTTCCGATACAGTAAACCATTTAAGACATAACATCACCACTAAAAACGAACAGAAATGAAAAAGACTTTGACCGTTAATCTGGGAGGTACCGTATATAACATAGACGAAGATGCATATTATCTCCTCGACAACTATCTGAACAACCTGCGTTACCACTTTCGCAACAACCCGGAGGGAGAAGAAATCGTAAACGACATGGAAACGCGTATCGCCGAACTTTTCGATGACTGTATCCGGAGCGGACGGCAAGTGATAACATCTGATGACGTGGAAAAAGTGATTGCACGCATGGGAAAGCCCGAAGATCTGAACGACGGAGAGAATGAGCCGTCAGAAGACAATAACCGCAGCGAAAAAAAGGTGACACACCGACTGTTCCGCAATCCGGACGACAAGGTGCTTGGCGGCGTAATGTCAGGCCTGGCCGCATACTTCGGATGGGAAGTGGTTGCCCTGCGCCTTCTTATGATAGTGGCAGGCTGTTTCTTCCAATGGCTTCTGCTGGTATATCTGGTGGCATGGATTGTCATTCCTTTGGCACGTACAGCGACAGAAAAACTGCAAATGCGCGGAGAACCCATCAACATGGAAAACATCGGGCGCACCGTCACCGGAGGATTCGAGAAAAAGTCAGGGAGACAGCCGCGACAGTCTGTATGGTACAAGATCGGTTGCGTGATAATAGAAATCATAGGGCTTGTCCTGAAACTGTGTCTGCTCCTTTTCGTCATTTGCTGTTTCCCTGCCCTGTTCATAGTGATGATAATAGCGTTCACCCTGTTCCTGTGCGCCGTCGGACTATTGGCCAGCGTACCGTCCGGATTTTTATTCTCGTCCATTGACTGGGGACTTGCCACTTCTTTTCCCGGAACCGCCTGTACCCTATCCGTTTGCGCCCTTCTGCTTGTCGGGATTCCGATAGCAGGACTCGTGCAATTGCTTATGCAGGTGTTCGGCAACTGGAAGCCTATGCCGGTAACGGCAAAGATTATTCTCATGCTGCTGTGGCTGTTCGCCCTTATCGTAGGAGTAATTGTGTATGTATATTCTCCATTCATAGGAATTGTCATGCTATAACCAAGTTTTGTCAGCAATGACAGACATTTTGTCAGCCTGCGCATCAAGAGACAGTGACATCTGCTTCTGGCACGGCATTTGTTTTGTATAGGACGTAACATTGTATTGTTAGGGAATAAACAAAATAAGACAACAAATAAAAAAATACGATTATGGGAAAGATTATTGGTATTGACTTAGGAACTACAAACTCATGTGTATCAGTGTTTGAAGGTAACGAACCGGTGGTGATCGCCAACAGCGAGGGTAAGCGTACTACCCCGTCTGTAGTAGGCTTCGTAGACGGTGGCGAGCGCAAGGTGGGCGACCCTGCAAAGCGTCAGGCCATCACAAATCCGAAACGCACGATATATTCAATCAAACGTTTCATGGGAGAAACCTACGAACAGGTTCAGAAGGAAATCGCACGTGTCCCCTACTCTGTGGTGAAAGGCGACAACAACACACCGCGTGTGAACATTGACGGACGTCTGTACACACCGCAGGAAATTTCCGCAATGATTCTTCAGAAGATGAAAAAGACAGCTGAAGACTATTTGGGACAGGAAGTGACGGAAGCTGTGATTACAGTACCGGCATACTTCTCCGACTCTCAGCGTCAGGCAACCAAGGAGGCCGGACAGATTGCAGGACTGGACGTAAAACGTATAGTGAACGAGCCGACAGCAGCTGCTCTTGCCTATGGTGTTGACAAGGCAAACAAGGATATGAAGGTGGCAGTATTCGACCTTGGCGGCGGTACGTTCGATATATCAATCCTGGAATTCGGAGGCGGTGTGTTCGAGGTTTTGGCAACAAACGGTGACACACATCTGGGAGGCGACGACTTCGACCAGGCCATCATCAACTGGCTCGTTCAGGAATTCAAGAACGATGAAGGTGCTGACCTTACCGCAGACCCGATGGCTATGCAGCGTCTGAAAGAAGCGGCGGAAAAGGCGAAGATCGAATTGTCCTCATCCACTTCCACCGAAATCAACCTGCCGTACATCATGCCGGTAGGCGGCATACCAAAACATATGGTGAAAACACTTACCCGTGCTAAGTTCGAACAGCTTACCCACGACCTTATCCAAGCTTGTCTGGAACCTTGCAAGAAAGCTATGAGCGATGCAGGATTGAACAATGCTGACATTGATGAGGTAATACTTGTTGGAGGTTCCTCACGTATCCCGGCCGTACAGGAACTCGTCCAGGACTTCTTCGGAAAAGTTCCTTCAAAAGGTGTTAACCCTGATGAGGTGGTGGCCGTAGGTGCAGCCATTCAGGGTGCCGTATTGAATAAGGAAGCCGGTGTAGGCAATATCGTCCTGTTGGATGTCACCCCGCTGACTCTTGGTATAGAGACTATGGGTGGCGTTATGACAAAGCTGATAGATGCCAACACGACCATACCATGCAAGAAGAGTGAGGTCTTCTCTACGGCAACTGACAACCAGACGGAAGTGACCATCCATGTATTGCAGGGAGAACGCCCGATGGCAGCCCAAAACAAGTCTATCGGTCAGTTCAACCTTACAGGCATTGCACCGGCACGCCGTGGTGTTCCACAAATCGAAGTGACATTCGACATTGATGCCAACGGTATCTTGAAGGTGTCTGCAAAAGACAAGGCGACAGGTAAGGAGCAGGCTATCCGTATTGAAGCTTCATCCGGACTGAGCAAAGAGGAAATCGACCGTATGAAGGCTGAAGCTGAGGCGAATGCGGAAGCTGACAAGAAAGAAAAAGAACGCATCGACAAACTCAATCAGGCCGACAGTCTGATCTTTACAACGGAAAACCAGCTGAAAGATCTTGGTGACAAGATTCCGGCAAACAAGAAAGCTCCTATCGAGACTGCCCTGCAGAAATTGAAAGATGCTCATAAGGCTCAGGATCTGGCAGGAATCGATGCCGCAAGTGCAGAACTGCAAAGCGCATTCCAGGCTGCAAGTGCCGAAATGTACGCACAGACAGGCGCAAAAGGAAATACTCAGACAGGATCCAATGCAGGACAGGCCAACAGCGGTCAGACAGGCAATAGCAACGACAATGTTCAGGATGCCGACTTTGAGGAAGTCAAATGATTCCGATAAGTAAAGACATACTAAATCGCAAGTAAAAGCGTGCAGCTCAACGAGTTGCACGCTTTTTGCGTTTATGGGGTTCATGGTTTCCATGCCTTTTTTATGCCCTTTTTTATCTCTTATTTGCGACATATTTGCAACACGTCTTATTTGGCGATAAGGTACAACTTAGATTGATATAAACCATTTATAAC
>CAZSYY010000013.1:0-48456 GCA_964611375.1 uncultured Phocaeicola sp.
CAATGACGGACAACTGACATTGTTTTGACTTTATATCGAACTCACGTTAAATACATGTCTGTTCTCTTTTTTTTGAACATGCTCATCATTCTTGCTTCCTTCATATCCTCTTTAACTTTTTGAAGACCAACCATCTCTTCAAACTCTTTTTCTACATTCTCTTCATCACAGTTTATAGGCTTTTTGTCGATATCCTCAAAAAGTTGATGAATAAATTGTTGTATCAATTCATCATCAGGACAGTAGTTTCCGATTGCATTTGTTGTAGATAGATTTATCGTATTATTCTTATTGGTAAGATTTTTTATTACATAACAATTCTCTTTTATCATGTTAATGTTCTTATTGGTGCCATACATTACCAATGTTCGATCTTTATGAATATTATTGGTAATAATAGATAAGAATATATTTATGAGATTAACTATTTGTATGTTATAGTTTAATGATGGGACTTCTAAGATTATTGCTTTTGCAGATTCGATCTTATCATTTATCTCCTTATAATTGAAGGAGCTGTTTATTATATCATTCAATGAAAGCTGTAGTATATGATATTGGCTATCTTTAGTCAGGAAGCCACCTATAAAATGTGTTGTAAATTCTTTTAGCTTGTTATTTTCATACTCACCTATAATAAAAAGAGTAGGAATGTTGAGCTTGCATTGTTTTTCTATTTCATTATTAAAAATCAGCAGCTTTTCAATTAAATCATGTGTAGAAGGAATATCAAATAGACCTGTATACAATAAATTCCACCAAGAAGTCATAGATAGCTTCTCGGCAAAAAATGTTCAAAGGAATTGCTAGTTATTGGTAGGAGCTTTTCTTTATACGTAAAGTTTATAGATGGATCCAAAAGGAAAAGTTCGCAATGCCATTTAGCCTTACCGTTAATAAAGACATAAACGTTAAGTTTCTTTTTTTCCCAGCATTCACTGCTGGCTATATCAAATAGAGCTCTCTTGATTTTTTTTTCGGGTGAAATAAGGATATCGGTACCTATAAATTTGTAGTTTGCATCATATATGCGAATGCTTAATTCACTTACATTGATATACTGTGGAAAACAAATTTCCACATCAATATGATTTATTGCATATTCAGGTGCAGTATTGTTGGATTTTGAATTAGGATTGTGCTTTGCACTTATATATAAATTTCTCATAAACAACAATTTTTTAGTGTTCTTTGTTATTATTGGAAAGTCCATTACGTTTGTTTAAATGGAGAAAAGAAAGACTTCACCTTCCCAGTTGAAGGCAAAGTATGAACTCAAATGTCAAAGAACACAAAGATAATTGCCACAATATTCTTGTAGCATCAAAACATACCTTTGCTTGATGAATAGTTTTAATTCACAAACATTTTGTTTTGCATCTTTTACTAAAATTTGTTGTTTATGATTTGTATGCATACAATTTGTTGCATACGCTTATATAGCGTACAAATGTATATGATATGTATCTCTTTTGCAATATTTTTCTCTTTTTTTTGTTTCTGTACATTAATTTCCAAATGCACTATGCCACCAATACATGCTCGGAACTTATAATCGCTTACGTCCATTATGGCACAAAAAACGGGATCCGGATATAATATTCCGAATCCCGCTAATAATATATCACGAGAGTTATACCTTTAGAAGAAAAGGTAACGCAGATCAGTTACGTCCGCTTTCTGATACAGATCACTGATTATTTGATTGGATACAAAACGCGTCGCCATGTTAGCCAGAGAAGTTTCCTCCTGTTTGGTATCGAATTCGTCCGTAACATTATCCTTTGCATAGACCTGTATCATATAGACACCTGCATTGCCTTTTACAGGGACACTGGTCTTGCCCACTTCTGTCTTTGAAGCAGTTGCACCTATTATCGGCTCGCTGGCATGAACCACAGATATATAAGCTGGAGCAGAGAAAGTGACACGCTTTATAGAATCGCTGACAGCACCGTCCATCGCTTTCACCTGATCCAGAGAGTTGAAACCTTTCATCTCCGATAAAATCTTTTCTGCCTTCTTTTCACGACGGATTTCATTTCTCAGTGACTGAGCTACAGAGTTGATGTCACGATATCCTGTTTTATGTATTTTATCCAAAGCAACAACCATCATGTGATCGTTTTCGCCACATTCGTAGAGCGGTGAAACCTCACCCGCCTTTGCGGAAAAAATCCACCTCATTACCTCATTCGTTGACTTTACACCTGCCACATAATGTTCAGCACTCGAAAGATCACGGCGAGGAACTAATGAATAACCGTTCTCTTCAGCGTTTTTCTGCATATCCTCAAGTGTAGTATTCTGAGCAACAAACTGGCTGAACTTATTGTATGAAGCATTATATGTCTCCTTGCTGAATTCAACCTGACGCTTGACAGCCGCCACTTTATACTTGGTTTGCATACTCTTTTTATCCAGGACCTGAAGAATCATGTGAATCTGCCCTACAGACAGATTTGCCAATGCATTATTCGGCTGACTAATAAGCGCATTGATAAGCTTGGTGTTGTCCGCATCAATCTCTGCACCTTCCCAGCTTCTGGCGCTTATCCACGTAGCCTCACCTGTCTGTCCGTAAATCTTCGCCAGTTGCTCAAAGTCAGCTCCACCCTTCAATGCCGTATATATACTGTCTGCAAGTGCCTTGGTTTTATCCTCTGTATCTGCATATACCTGAATCTGACGGAAGCGGATTGAATCCGGAGCTGTGACTTTTGCCAGCACCTTGAAAGCATTATATGAATCATCGGCCTGATAGTAATAAGGGCCATACACCTCATTCAACCCTACAGAGTCCAAACGTGCAGCAATGTCAGTTGGAAATACTGACTTATTTACCGGCAGGTCAACAAAACCTACAGACGAACCGGTAGAACGTACAAATGTGGCATAATCTGAAGTCGTATTGTCCAATAAGTTGCTGTATTCGGTTACTTCCTGTTTGACAGCAGCGCGGTCAGCATCAGAAGGCACTACCTTAACATCTATGTAATGAATGTCACGTGTTTCAGACAGTTGCCTGTACTGCTCCTTCCTCTCATTATAAAGACGCTTGATATCTTCATCCGTTACTACCACAGTAGAATCGTTAATGGAAGAATATGGAATACCAGCGAGAATCAAATCACTCTGTCCTACTCGTGCATTAAAGGCATCCTCTGCCGATACAGGATTTGAAATCAATGACTTTGTAATCAGGTTCTGATATTTATCAGCAAGCAGACTTTGTCTGAGAGTTTTTTCAACAAACATCCAGAAAGCACCCATCTTCTGATAATACTCTATATATTGCGCCGGCATCTGGCTGTTTCCAAGATTTGCATAATCAACAAGGAATTTCTGGAGCATATCCTTGTCGAACATACCTGTTTGCGGATTGCGGAACGGTGTCTGCATCAGCATTGGGTGTGTACCTTGGTCAATAACGGCCTGTATCTCGGCATCAGTGACTGTCAGCCCCAACTTTTCGGCTTGTTCCTCTACCAGTTGGTTGTTCACGTAATTCTGCCATACCTGATCTTTCACGTTGTTCAGCTGGTCCTCGCTCAGCGAATTCAGTCCGTTTGTCAGTTTGATGACTTCACTAAGTTCTTCCACCATTTTCTGGTAATCTTGTGCACTGAGCGTTTCACCGTTGACTTCACCCACATTCTGTTTCCCCTGATGTGGCTGGAGGACTTTCCATGCGTCACCGGCAATGAACGCGAAGAGGGCAAGCCCGATTACAATGACCAACAAAGGTCCCTTGCTTCTGATAGTTTGTAATGTTGCCATTTAGAATTATTGTTTTTTGTTTATTATTTATGTTTCATTTCTTATTTAGCGCACGAAGATACAAAAAATGCAGCTTTAGTCGCCATTTTCTTGCAAAAAAATGCTTATTCCTCCACTTTCAGGAAATACATCTCTCTTTTCCATTTCAAAGTACGGCATGTTCATGGAAATAAAAGCTGTTTCCTTGACGAAGTTGGATTATGCACCAATTTATTTCCGGGCAGCCGTATCCGTCGGTGCGGTGTCTTCGACGGTAAATATTCCCGTATTGTTGTATATCTGGTATACCGTCATCTCCTGGTTGGATTCAAATCCGTATCCGGTCAGTATCTTGTCAGTCTGTTCTATGCGGATAAACCGGTCGGAATAGAGTTTTTCCTTCTTCTGATCCCAGAACATCAGTTCCGTGTCGAACTTGTCACCACGCTGGCTTTGTATATGTACATTACTACGCAGTTCCCACAAATCCTTCTGCTCGTAATAGTATGCCGTGTCTGCCTTTATGCTTGCATCCACATGGAAGAGCGTATCGAATTTTTCGAGATATATTCCTTTCTCAAAAGCCCAGAACGGAGGATTCCTATCACTGTAAACCAGCCATTCTTCGGTGATTATCTTGTAGCGTATCAATCCTGAGTCGGATATTAAAGACGTGACTCCCAGCGTACGCATGTTCGGAAGCGAATCACTCCCTTTTACAGCCGCAACCACCTCGTGCTTGTTGTTGCCGCACGAAGGCTGGAAAACGAACATAACAGCCACCCATGCCGCAACTGTCATGCTTATCAGAAGTTTGTATTTCCGATTCGTTTCACTCATAACGTCATTTGATTGTTGTCGTTTCGCCTATCCACCCACCAATCGATATTGTCTCACCCTTTTTCAGGCCCAAGAAAGCAAGATCCTTTTCTTTCGGAGTTTGTTCAGTGTATGCAGCTATCAGTTTACGCACCTCTCCACTTATGTCCGGATCGACATTCTCAGCACATTGCAGCTTGTCAATAGCCGCATAGTACGTGCATTTGTTCAACGTATCCTCATTGCTCCAATTAGGGCACGATGCATACATACGGGCAATCAACAGATAGGCTTTTCCACATTTCCCATTATATGACAATGCTTCCCTTGCATATTGTCTGGCCTTGTCCAACTGATTCCTTTCGTACAGCACGACCGAGGCTTTATAACAGTATTCCGCTTTCTTCAGCGTATCTTCTTCCATACCGACTGCCGCATCAAAATAATGCAGGACCTTGTAAATATCATTTTTGCGGGAGTTAAGAAAAGCGCATTTCAAAGCGTTTGAAACGGAAGGCTCGATTTCATGCAGAGTTTCAAGAGCGGCACAATAGGCATCTTCTCCTGTACACTTCAGCTTTTCCATCTCACAGACAGCCTGCTTCAGATATTCTGGATTGTTTTTGTTCTCTTCTATCTTCGGGCCATAGACCTTCTGGAGATTCTTGCCGCTTGCCAATCCACTGTTGATGAAATGAGATTCTATGTTGTTTTTCAGTATTTTCAGCAATTCCTTCTTATCATCGTCCGCCGTCCTGTATGCATTTCCCAGATAACCGGATGCCGTCAGATAATCACGGATAAACTGTCCTTCGTGTTTCCTATCTGATTTCAGTTTATGCAACGAGACATATACCCAGTCCTGCAGAACGATGAAATCCGAGCTGTCTTTTTCTGTCACGATTGCCTCGCATAACATATCATACGCCTTGTCTGTATCTATTTCCGCACCGGAAAAAAGAACATAGTCGTGCGCCTTCTTTCCAAGAACAATCCCTCTGGTGACAGAATCATTCGAAAGGCTGTTCAACGCGTCAAGATATTTGATCTGCCGGTCGTAAACATCCATCAGTTCATAAAAATACCTCATTTTCAGGTTTGCATCCTCAGTGCCGGATATCAGTGCATGAAGAATTTCCACACCTTCCGCATACAGTTCAGGCCGTACCAAAGGAGCTTCTGTGAATACGGACTTCCATGGCACATAAGCATCATCAAACTTCCGGTATTTAAGACATTCCGTGTACAAACTTATATTACTGACACACCTGACACTGTCATCACCGTACCCGTACATCACACCATCCCCTTTTCCGTCTTTTCCCGAAACGGATATGACGAAAAGTGCGACAACGCCACTCAATACAAGTCTTTTAACAGTCTTCATAATATGCCAGTCAAAACCAAAAGCAGTCTCCGACATCCGTCAGTTGACTCTCCATTTCATAAACCAGCGTTCATTGAATGTCAGTCCTATCTTGATCACGAAACGGTTTTCAGAAAGCAGTTCACTTGCGGAAGGAGTAACACGCACATATTGCCCTGTGATGCTCAATATGCTGTTCCTCTGATACTGGCTTAACGGGAATCCGAATCCCAGACTTACTCCATATTCTTTCGGTCCGTCAACCAAAGGACTTTCCGGATCCTCCAACGGAGTCTTTATATATGGGGAGGAATAGTAAAAACCGGCCCTGTATTTGATTTTCGTCAGAAAATGCCTTCCGAATTCTCTGGGAAGCAACTCGAATCCGACTGCAATCTTGGTACGATTATTGTACTTATTAGTATTGTTTTCATACTTAACACCTTCCCATTTCTGTAATGTATAGTCAGCTTCTACTATCAGGTTGTTCTTGTATTTCCACGCAAGTCCCCCACCGAACATATGCGGAATACCATAGGAGTCTTCTATGGTTTCAACATTATCGACAACATAACTGGAATTATCGGTCACCTGATCTCCGCTAATATCCTTCGAGTTGAGCACATGCCCAAGCGTATATGCAAGTCCAAGTGTAAGTGAATTGTTCTTGTTGAGCCGTTGAGTGTACTGTAATCCGAAATTTGCATTGTAACTGCTTACATCCACCTCTTTATAAATAATCCTGCTGTCACCTCCGTTGCTGAGACTTGCAGTGGTCTGATAATCCAATGTTCCGTAAAGGTAAGAGATGTTGGCACCTACAGAAAGATTGTTAAAAATCTTGAGGCCCAAACCGGCGAATACCTGCCGCAATGTACCGTCTCCGTAAAAATTGTTTGTAATGGTCACCTCGCTTCCGTCAATATCCTTTTCCCGATCAAAATTATACCCCACTGTTGAAAACGGAGTATATCCTATGGCCATACCCAAATGCGGATGGAGACGGAACTGCATGGCAATATAGTCGAAACTGGAATTCGTAGCGTTCGACTTATATGCACCCTCCTTGAAATTGGAACTTTTCAATGTCATGCCAATATCGAACATGAACGAAAGAGAATCCACCGATGTATATGATGCAGGATTCATAGGATTTATGTGTTCATTCGTGCGCAACGCGTATCCCACTCCACCCATTGCTGCATTGTTAGTGAAAACTTGATCGAACATGTCTCCCAATCCGTAACGCGTGTAAGGGGAATTAATACTTGACTGGGACCATGCCACTACGGACGAGACCAGGAACAACGCGCCAATGAGTATTTTCCTATTTGACATTGTAATTTAAAATTCTGTTTAAACCTTTCAATACTAAAAATCTGTCTGCAAAGATGATACTTTTTAAATTTGTATCAAAAGAAAATTTATCCCCTCCAGTTAAAAAAATCAAAAGGTCAGGATATTTCTTCTGCATAAGATGTATATATCCCATTATCTCAAATTCCATTCCCTTGATGACTCCGGCACGAATGGCAGTCTCAGTATTATAGCCGAATTCCGGCACATCTCCGCGCCGTTCAATAAGGGGTAGCTTGTCACAACAGGCATTCAGAGCCTTGAAACGGACATAGATTCCCGGAGATATGTTCCCTCCCCAGTACCGTCCCTCCGCGTCTATAAATTCGCACGTCAAAGCAGTACCGGCATCAATGACGAGCAGGTTCTTTCCCGGAAGCAGGTAGTTGGCTCCCACCACCGCCGCAAGGCGGTCCATGCCGAGTGTCTGCGGACTCTTATAGTTGTTCGTAATGGGGACTGGAGTATTATAGTCAAGTTCAAGAATCTCGAAATCCACTTCCGTCAACTGTCTCCGTATGGTATTGCTAAGCGTGATTACCGATGCAATTATGCAACGTTCGATGGGATATCTGTGACACAACATGGGCAGGCAGTCGAGAGAATGATTGGAGCCTCGCAGGACTTCAACCATCTTGTCTCCGTCAAAAACCGCAAGTTTGGCAACGGTATTGCCGATATCTATTATTAAATTCACTTCTGTATCGTTTAAAACCGGCTGCAAAGTAACGCAAAAAATAAATACTGCACGTCATAAAAAACAATTAATTGTTTCTGAGTTATGAAATATTCAATGTATTTTTGCACCGGAAAATCGTAAGGGAATTTGCGAAAAAACAAGCGGCGGCTTTTACTGAAACGTACTGTTGTTTTTTATAATCTCCCATTACAATAAAATGAATACTCTGTCATTAGCATAGTTCTGAAGAATATATATAATGAACCACATATTACGCCTGTTTGCATATTTGTCTTTCGGATGCCTCATGGCACTTCCTGTCGCAGCCCGCATTCCGAGCGACAGCATACGCTTCAGTCTGATTACCTGTGCCCCCGGCAATGAGATCTATGCACTGTTCGGACACACGGCCATACGCTATCAGAATCTGACAAAGAGTGAAGACATAGTGTTCAATTACGGTATGTTCAGCTTCGACACCCCCAATTTCATCTATCGATTTGTGAAGGGCGACACCGACTACCGCTTAGGAATCACACCTTACCGGTATTTCGAGATGGAGTATGCCGTCAGGGGTTCTTCCGTGTGGGAACAGGAGCTGAACCTGACCCAAGCCGAGAAGTACCGTCTCCTCTCTCTGCTGGAGGAAAACTATCGTCCGGAAAACAGAGTATACCGATACAATTATTTTTACGACAACTGTACCACGCGTGCGCGGGATCAGATAGAAAAAAGCATAAACGGTAGCGTTATTTATCCCGAAGGAGATTCCCTCAAGACGTTCCGGAGCATAGTGCATGAATTTACCGCAGGCTCTCTGTGGGATGAGTTCGGAATAGATCTCTGTCTCGGTGCAGAGGCAGACCGTCCGATACCGGAACGGCTTCAGATGTTTTCTCCTTTCTATATGAAAGATTTCGCTTCGCGTGCCTACATAATGGATGATGAAGGTGGCAAAAGCCGCCCGTTAGTGTTGCGTGAAAGGAAAATAGTGGATGTGGAGCCGGAAACGGACTCTCCATTTCCCGTCACCCCCATGATGGCAGCTTCGGTTTTTCTGGCATTAAACGTACTGGTGGGATGGTGGCAATGTAGACTGCGGCGCATATTTTGGGGATGGGATATCCTGATATATGGTGGACAGGGAATCGCAGGATGTATCATAGCATTTCTTTTCTTCGTCTCGTCACACCCCACTGTCGGTTCAAACTGGCTGCTGTATCTTTTTAATCCGCTGCCTCTGCTATATCTTCCGGTGATGGTCGTTCGGGAAAGAAAGCACAAAAAAGATATTTACCACCTCATAAACGTAGTGTATTTAACATCTTTTACGGTTCTGTTCCTGATTTTGCCGCAAAAAATTAATTTATCAGTATTACCTTTGGCACTCGGTTTGCTGGTCAATGCCGTAAGCCATGTATTAGTATTCAGACACAGGGAATGAAAGAACGCATACTGACATCTTTACTGACTGCATTTGTCATTACAGGATTGCCGGCACAGACTGTACCGTCCGCACCGAAACTGGTGATAGGACTGACCATCGACCAGTTGCGTGCCGACTACATCGAGGCTTTTTCCGCACTCTATGGCGAACGCGGCTTCAAGCGTCTCCTGAAAGAAGGGAGAATATATGCGAACGCTGAATACGACTTTATCAATGTAGACTGTTCTTCGGCTACAGCTGCCATATATACGGGAACTTCTCCTTATTATAATGGAATACCGGGAAACCGCTGGATGGACCGTTCCACGTTGCGTCTGATGAAGTCGGTGGACGATCCGGAATTCATGGGAGTGTACACTTCTGAAAGTTCCTCGCCGCGTTATCTGCAGGTGTCTACGCTTTCAGACGAGCTTATGGTGGCGACAGGAGGCGAGGCGGAGATATATTCCATCGCCCCCACACGCGAGATGGCAGTACTGGCTGCAGGACATGCGGCCAAAGGAGCGTTTTGGCTGAACGATATAACAGGGAAATGGAGCGGAAGCACCTATTATGCGGCTTTCCCGAAATGGGTGAGCGACTATAATGATCGCAAGGGACTGGACTTCCGAATCAATAGTATGGTGTGGAAGCCTTATCTTTCGGTCACATCATATACTTACATCACATCAGGAACGAAACAGACTACTTTCAAGCACGACTTCTCTGACGAACGCTTCGAAAAATACAAGAGGTTCATTACCAGCCCGTATATGAACGACGAGGTAAACAGACTGGTCAAGGAATGTCTTGAGAATACGATGATAGGGAAAGACAATGTCCCCGACCTCCTCACAGTGGCTTATTACGCAGGGAACTATGCACACAAGCCTAATTCCGATCTTCCGATGGAGATACAGGACGTGTATGTTCGACTGGACAACAGCATTGGTGACCTGCTGGACATGATCGACCGCAAGGTAGGACTGAAGAACACCCTGTTATTCATCACCTCTACAGGATATCATGATTCCGAACCGGCCGATCCTCCCCAGTACAAGATTCCGGGAGGTGAGTTTCACATCAAGCGTTGTGCCGCCCTTCTCAATATGTACCTGATGGCCATTTACGGTCCGGGACAGTATGTAGAAACCTATTATGACCGGCAGATTTATCTGGACCACAAACTGATAGAGGACAGGAAACTTGATCTGACGGAGATAATGAGACGTTCGAGCGAATTTATAGTGCAAATGAGCGGGGTACAGAATGCCTATTCGTCACAACGTCTTCTGTTGGGTTCATGGACACCCAAAATAGAGAAAATACGGAACACATATAATCCCAACCGTTCGGGTGACATATGCATAGAGGTGATGCCGGGATGGTCTGTAGTCGATGAACATTTCACGAAAGAAGTGAAAGTGATTAGGGAAGCGTATTCCTCATCCCCAATAGTATTTATCGGGTTCGGTGTAAAGCCCGGAAAACTTTACACTCCGGTAAAGATAGCATCCATAGCCTCTACCGTAGCCCATTTCATGCGGATTCGGGCGCCAAACGCCTGTACGGTTCCTCCCATGACAGACATCCGTGAATAAGTATGGACATGTGGCAGGAAAATGTGAAGACAAACATCTTATTTGCAAAATAAAGTATTCAAACAAGACTTTTAGGAATAACAAAAAACAATAACATACAATGGGATTCAATGAATTTATAAGCAAGCTGTTCGGAAACAAGGCCACACGCGACATGAAGGAAATTCAGCCGTGGGTTGAAAAGATAAAGGCCGCCTATCCGGAAATTTCCAGACTGAGCAATGACGAACTACGTGCGAAGACATTGGAGTTGAAAAAATACATCAAGAACTCTGCCGCCGACCTGGACAAGAAGATAGAAGAACTGAAAGCGTCCATAGAAAACACTGAAATAGAAAAGCGTGAAGCTATCTTTTCGCAGATTGACAAGGCTGAGAAGGAAGTATTGGAAAGGTATGAGACTGCACTCAACGAGGTACTCCCTACAGCATTCTCTATCGTGAAGGACACAGCGCGACGCTTTGCCGAAAATGAGGAGATAGAGGTGACAGTCACCGACTTTGACCGCGAACTGGCAGCCAAGGGCCACGACTTCCTTCACATCGAGGGCGACAAGGCAATATGGAAGAACCATTGGAAAGCCGGAGGCAACGAGACAATATGGAACATGATACACTATGATGTGCAGCTCTTCGGAGGCGTGGTGCTTCATCAGGGAAAGATAGCGGAAATGGCGACGGGTGAAGGAAAGACGCTCGTGGCCACTCTTCCTGTATTCCTGAATGCACTGACGGGGAACGGGGTGCATGTGGTGACCGTCAACGACTATCTGGCCAAGCGTGATGCGGAATGGATGGGACCGCTGTATATGTTTCACGGACTGAGCGTGGACTGTATCGACAAGCACCAGCCCAACTCGGAAGCTCGCCGCAAGGCTTATCTGGCCGACATAACGTTCGGTACGAACAACGAGTTCGGTTTCGACTATCTGCGCGACAATATGGCAATATCTCCGAAAGACCTCGTGCAGCGCAAACACAACTATGCCATAGTGGACGAGGTGGATTCCGTGCTGATTGACGATGCACGAACACCGCTTATTATCTCAGGCCCGGTGCCCAAGGGTGACCAGCAGTTGTTCGAGACACTGCGCCCGCTCGTAGAGCGTCTGGTGGAGGCACAACGCAAACTGGCTACACAGTATCTGGCAGATGCGAAACGTCTCATAGCCTCTGGAGTGAAGGAAGACGTAGAGGCAGGCTTCCTTGCTCTTTTCCGCAGCCATAAGGCTCTGCCGAAAAACAAGCCTCTCATCAAGTTCCTCAGTGAGCCGGGCATAAAGGCCGGAATGCTGAAGACGGAAGAAATCTATATGGAACAGAACAACAGGCGTATGCCGGAAGCCGTAGAGCCTCTGTACTTTGTCATTGACGAAAAGCTGAAGAGTGCTGACCTTACCGACAAAGGCATCGACCTGATTACCGGGAATTCACAGGATCCGACATTGTTCGTGCTTCCCGACATTGCTGCCCAGCTTTCAGAACTTGAAAACGAGAAAGGACTGACGGATGAAGAAAAACTGGCCAAGAAGGATGAGATGCTCACCAACTATGCCATCAAGTCTGAACGTGTGCATACCATCAACCAGCTGCTGAAAGCATATACGATGTTCGAGAAAGACACGGATTATGTGGTAATAGACGGACAAGTAAAAATCGTCGATGAGCAGACCGGACGTATCATGGAGGGACGCCGTTGGAGTGACGGACTGCATCAGGCAGTGGAAGCAAAGGAAGGCGTGAAAGTGGAAGCTGCCACACAGACCTTCGCGACCATTACATTGCAGAACTATTTCCGTATGTACCACAAGCTGGCGGGTATGACAGGTACGGCCGAAACGGAAGCCGGTGAGTTCTGGGACATCTACAAGCTTGACGTAGTGGTTATACCGACCAACCGACCGATTGCCCGTATCGACATGAATGATCGCGTTTACAAAACCAAGCGAGAGAAATACAAGGCTGTAATCGAAGAAATCGAGAAAATGGTTTCCGCCGGCCGGCCGGTATTGGTCGGCACGACATCGGTCGAAATCTCCGAAATGCTGAGCAAGATGCTCGACATGCGTAAGATTCCCCACAATGTACTGAACGCGAAACTCCACCAGAAAGAAGCTGACATCGTGGCAAAAGCCGGACAAAGCTCCACCGTGACCATTGCAACCAACATGGCAGGTCGAGGTACCGACATCAAGTTGAGTCCGGAGGTGAAGGCTGCGGGAGGTCTGGCAATTATCGGTACAGAACGCCATGAGTCACGCCGTGTGGACCGCCAGCTGCGCGGACGTGCAGGACGTCAGGGAGACCCCGGTTCTTCTGTATTTTTCGTATCGCTGGAGGATGATCTGATGCGCTTGTTCTCGTCCGACAGAATCGCCCACGTGATGGACAGGTTGGGCTTCAAGGAGGGAGAGATGATTGAACACAAGATGATTTCAAACTCCATCGAACGCGCACAGAAGAAAGTGGAAGAAAACAACTTTGGCATCCGTAAGCGCCTGCTGGAATATGACGATGTGATGAACAAGCAGCGCAGCGTGGTTTACACCAAGCGCCGCCACGCACTGATGGGTGAACGCATCGGTATGGATATCTCAAACATGATTTGGGATCGCTGTTGCTATGTAGTGGAACAGCCTTCGTTTGAAAATGCGCGCATGGAGATTTTCCACATTCTGGCCATGGAGACTCCGTTCAGCGAAGAAGAGTTTCGTAACAAGAAGAAGGAAGACCTTGCAGAAGCGGCCTTCAAGAACGCAATGGAACTGTTCAAACGCAAGATGGACCGTATGGCACAGATAGCCAATCCGGTTATCAAGCAGGTATATGAAACTCAAGGAGAGATATATGAGAACATAATGATTCCCGTCACAGACGGAAAACGTATGTATAACATCTCTGTCAATCTGAAAGAGGCTTACGAAACCGAATCAAAGGCTGTTGTAAAAGCATTCGAAAAAGCAATCCTGCTACATACGATCGATGATGCATGGAAGGAAAATTTACGGGAGTTGGACGAACTGAGGCATTCAGTACAGAATGCAAGCTACGAGCAGAAGGATCCGCTGTTGATTTTCAAACTGGAATCGGTCAATCTTTTTGACAATATGGTCAATAAGATAAACAACAACACTGTTTCAGTACTGATGCGTGCGCAGATTCCTGTACGTGAGCCGCAACAGGTGCGTGAGGCGGCTCCGGAACCGCAACGGCCGCGTCAGCAATACCGGGAGGAGAAGGCCGATCTGACTGATCCGAACCAGCGTGCTGCAGCATCCCATGACACTCGCGAAAAGCCTAAACAGCAACCAATCCGTTCACAAAAGACTGTAGGGCGAAATGATCCGTGTCCATGCGGAAGCGGACTGAAGTACAAGAACTGTCACGGAAAGAATCTCTGACAATATCAATTCATAATACTGACCGCAGAAAAATTGGCATGTTTTTCTTGCGGTCAGTATTATTTTTGTACATTTGTAAGTGTGAATTTCTTAATTGACAAAGCTTATGAAAACGCCTGTACTGTATATGCTGATGTGTTTGTGCGGATTGTCATCATGCAGTTCCATCCAAACAGTCACATTCGAGCAGCTTTGCCCGGCCGAAATCAGTTTTCCGGCACAGATAAAGACGATTGCTGTAGTCAATAACATGCCTGCCACACCAAAGCCTAAGTCTAATATGCTTACGCTCGGAATGCAAAACGCTGAAGGCAAATCCGTAGCTGAGGCTCTTGCAAAGATACTCGCCGATTCCAAATACTTCGATCAGGTCATCATTTGCGATTCCGCACTGAATGAGGCTCCGGCTCACGGGAGAGAATATCGTATGCTCTCCGGAGACGAAATCCGAACATTGGCGGAAATACTTGACGCAGATGCCATCATCTCGTTAGACAGAGTGATTGTTCAGAATGAAAAGAAAGAAGTCATCTATCCGGGTATGATGCAGCCGTGGCCTGTCGTCTTGACGAAAGTGACATCTGTCCTGAATATTTACTCTCCTGTCCGTGAGAAGGCATTAAGCAAAGTGGTTTCAGTCGACAGCCTGGAATGGGATTACGATATGGCGCCCTCTGACAAAAGGCTGATGGAAGAAGTTACGCACATCTCGACTGAAAGCCTGGAACGTAATCTTGTTCCGTATTGGAACCGGACAGAACGTGTTTACTATACAGGAGGGAGCATAGAAATGCGCGATGCAGCGGTTTACGTAAGTGAAGGTAACTGGGAGGGAGCGTATGACCTGTGGCTTTCTTTGTACAAACGGCGCAAATCTGGAAAGATGAAAGCACATGCAGCTTTGAATCTGGCATTGGTATCAGAAATGACCGACAACTTTGAAGAAGCAAGACAATGGCTGGAAGAGGCCGAGAAATACATTCAAAGCGGTTCGGAAGAGGAAGTGGTATGGAAATTCAGTTCAACCAATCTGGACAAACGAATGAAAGATTATTCACGCCTGGATGCGCAGATGGAGCGTTTCAGAAATAATCCGGGAAAATGACTTTTAGAAGAAAACATTTTTTATATTTGAGAAATAAAACAATGGCTTATGGATATCAGTGAACAGTCATACGCAGCAATTACTTCCGTATTACGTGAAGCGGTCAGTAAATATGCAGGGGGGGGGAAGGACTCGGCCGTTACGGACATTCATGTGCAGCCGAATCCGGAAAGCGGTGAACTCATCGTCTTCGATGATGACGACAAAGAGCTGGCACGCACCGTCATAGACGAATGGGTTGAATATGACTCCGAGAACTTCTATAAAGTGGTCACACCGGTCCTGCGAAAGATACTTACCGAATTGAAGGACGGCGGTACGTTTGACGGGCTTTCTCTGATGACACCTTTTTCGATTGTTCTTGTCGATGACGAGAAAGAAACGGTCGCCGAACTTCTTCTGATTGATGACGACACAATATTGCTTGACGGAGAGCTTTTGAAGGGGCTTGACGAGGAACTTGATTCTTTCCTGAAAGAATTGCTTGAAAAATAATAGTACCTCAATTGTCGTAATATGGGAGATCACATTATATTCCGCCGCAATGAAAGACTTCGGTGCGTCAATCCGCATTGGAGGGGAAACCCGAGCGTAAAAGGCAAATTCTTCAACAGACAACACAGATGGAAGCCGGGAGTGGGGAGCATACTGAAATGGCGCCTCTCTCCAAATCCACAGCGGAAAGAAAAGCGGACGGTGAAATGGGATCCAAAGGTAAACTATCTGCGTTCGCTTGATTCCGTAGTGGGCAATTCTCTTATTTGGCTGGGACACAACTCATTTTTTTTACAGTTGGGTGGGAAACGCATCATGATAGATCCTGTTTACGGTAACATCCCATTTGTTAAACGTCGCAGTCACTTTCCGGCCGACCCGTCAATATTCAAGGATATAGACTATCTTCTTATCAGCCACGACCATTTCGACCATCTGGACAAGCCAAGTGTTGAGCGCTTATACAGGGACAATCCGAATATGAAACTTTTTTGCGGCCTAAACACAGGCACACTCATACAAGGATGGTTCTCGAAACTTCAAACAATTGAAGCCGGATGGTACGAACAGTACACTGACGGAAGCTTATGCCTAACCTTCCTTCCTGCCCAACACTGGAGTAAACGTGGTATGGGAGACGGAGGACTACGCTTATGGGGAGCATTCATGATTCAGGCAGACGGTATCACCATTTACAACAGCGGAGATACTGGTTATGCAGCACACTTCAGTGAACTGCACGGATTATTTCCTCATATAGACTACTGCATGATAGGCATCGGTGCCTACAAGCCACGGTGGTTCATGAAGCCCAACCACATCTCTCCTTATGACGCACTTACTGCTTCGGCCGAGATGCAGGCACATCTCACGATTCCAATGCATTATGGGACTTTCGACCTTTCAGACGAACCATTATTCGATCCTCCCCATGTATTTGCAGACGAAGCGAAGAAACGCCGTATTCCTGTCATCATACCAGAATTGGGCGAAGTGATAAAGCTTAAGCGCCTGAAATGAACAAAGAGACAAAACAATAAAAAGTCCGGGAATATATCGGATACCGATTAACTTCCCGGACTTTCTTATCATCAAACCTTTCGGTTTTAGGGATATTCAGTAAATGTCCCGATGGTCACACGACTCAACCTTGCAGAATCATAAACCCAAATCGAAATGAAGATCAAGATTCTGTGCCCATGCTGAGTTAACGCGAAAACGGTTGTCATTTGAATATATCAGATTTGGTTGATATATTCACAATAAAGATATTGTAAAATGGCTGGTTCCCATCTTTTACAGAATAAAACAATGTCAAAGAGCGGAGATCTCATTCATGGGAAGGCCGGTAATATCTGCTATATCTTCTATTGAAAAACCTTTTGTTTTCATACGTCTCGCGGTCTGTTTTATTCCTTCAACATGACCTTCTGCACGGCCCTCTGCACGACCTTCAGCATGACCTTCTGCACGGCCTTCTGCACGACCCTCTGCACGACCCTCTGCACGCCCCTCCGCACGCCCCTCCGCCAATCCTTTTCTTATTGCACTGTTATACAGAGTTTTCTCTACACTTATGATATCCCAGAACTTCTCGTACCCCAACAATTGTGCTTCGGTGAAAGCCGATTCTTCCAATGCTGTGACTGCTTTCTTCACTTCGGGGTTGGCAAGCAACTCCTGAGGTATTTCACGAGTCTGCTCATTTATCTCTGTCAGATAGCGAAGCCAAAGCACCTGCATCTTCTTTTCACTGTAGGTGTGTGGGTTGAACTTCGGGAGTTCTACAAATATAAGGTGAAGACCGTCTATAACCTTGTCGGTATGCTCGACATGCACCAACCTGTAATAATGATAATATCCGTCCAAATCCGGTTCAAAAACATCATTCACCAGATTAAGTGAATAGACAGGCTGAAGCAGTTCATATTCCTCACCTGTCTTTATCTGACGGACATACGCTTTGGAGGCATTGAAAAGGACACGCTGACGGAACTCCGGAGACCAGATCATCTGCATTTCCACAATGAACTGCCTGCCTTTCAAGTCGCGGCAACGTACGTCGACAATGCTATTTTTACGCAAAGGATTGTCCGGAACCATCTCTACCGGCAAATACTCTATGCCGACTATTTCTTCATCCGGTTCTAAAGGCAGGAGAGCGTTCAGCAGACTCATGACCAGATCGGGATGCTCGCCGAACACTTTCTTGAAAGTCAAATCGGCTTTGGGGTTAAGGTATCTCATGACAGAAAGGGATTTTCCGCAAATATAATGAAAATATACATAATGCAAAAAACCGCTCCGGCATTGTACCGGAACGGTTTGTTACAAAAGGTCAGAAGAAACAATTATTCTGACTAATATTCATTGATGATAGCCACATCGTCTATATACAGCGTACTTCCTACTGCCGCATAATAGTTTGCACCGTCTGCACTTGTTGAGAATATCACAGCAAACTTATACTTTTTTGAAGAATCATAATCTGAATAATAAACCAAATCGATATTGAATTCCTTATATTCGGTAACGGTCTCACCATATTCTTTATATCCCATGGCTACAATCTTATCAGAAGTGTAGATATTGCTGCCATCCAATGTTTCACTCGAACTGTCTACTTCATACAGCACCGCTGCCATGGAACACTTGTCCACCGTGCCTTCCTGCAAATTACCATCGCTATCATAGAATTCGTCACCCGGAGTATATTTGTAATATCCGGAAACCTGCAATGGTTTTCCACTATATAAATTACCGAATGAAGTCGTAGCCATAGGATCTGTCAATGCTTTAGAGGAACTGAATGATCCCAAGAACAATGTACCAGGAGTTACCTTAGGAATAGTCTGTCCAAACACAGAGCCGCCTTGTGTATCTACAGCTTCCAGCTTTGCAGCATATGAACCTGAATGAGCGTCTTCTGTATATGTGACAGGCCAACCTCCAGTATAACTAATTCCGGCAATAAATCCAAATGTTTTGATCATAACTATAGCCTCGTTGTTACTAGCCCAACCTGTTGCAATAGGATACTTATTAGATTCAATTGACTGATTGCTAGCGACTGTCCATTCTTCGAAATCATAAAATATTTGGGTTCCGGAAATAGTAGCCGTATATTTATTTACTGTGCAGTCTTCAGCAGTGACTGTAAAGGTAACAGAGCCTGAAGTGAAATCCACCGCCTCACCGCTTGCCGGAGTAACAGTAGCCCCGTCAGAAACTGTGATGGTAGGAATAAGCCCGCTGACAACAGCAGTACTGTCAACTATAACAGAAATTGTGTAATTGTCATTGTCAATGCTTGCCGAAATCACTCCGGTATTTGCTTCAACAGAAGTGTCAAAATCGAAACTGAGGATATATGCTTCCGAACTTTCTGTTCCTGACATTTTCGCTCCTGCGTATGTCACCTTGACATTCTGTCCGAGTGCGGTCGCTTCAATATCCAATGTGATTTTCAGAGAATCTCCGGAGAATGAAATTTCATAATCCATCGTGCAGCTGCCAATAAGATTGAACGTCATCACTTCTCCTTCTTTCTGACAAGAATAAACGCCCTCTTCCTCTTCATCCGCTTCCAGTTCGCACTCATCCAAATCTATATCGCCAATTTCCAATTCAAGGAATGAGAAATTTGTTATTGATAGATTTACGGAAACAGAGTCATTAGCCTCAACCGTAACCGCTTGTGGATCAACCGTACCCATAGGTATATATATACCGGAGGAAACCATGTTTACATCCAATGTCCCCTTATACTTTCCAACAAAATCATCAACGTTTACTACCACTACTGAAGATTCGTCTTCATCATCCGTGCTGTCCGTATCGTCTGTCACTTCCGATGATGTATCAGGATCTTCACTCAGCTCATCATCATCATCGCTACAAGACGTAAACAATGCTGCAGAAAGCATTACCGCAAATGCATAATAAAAAACATTTTTTTTCATCAGTCTTTCTTGTTTTTTAATGATTATAAATACGCCGCAAAATAACGACAATATACAAAAATCTACAAGGTCTATTTCTTTTATTTTTGTTCCATTTTTAAATAACTTATGGTTTTTCAAAAAAAATAAGCGCTGTTTTATAGACAATATAATTGGAATATAGAATTATTTTTAGTCGATATTTAAAATCACCGGACATCGCTAATTCTTTACGGCAGACACGGCACAGACAAAACATTTGAGGCCGCATTGCAATACACGACACAGCCTCCCGAGCACAATACACAGACTTTTTCGCCTTATTTAGTCCGTTTTACAGTATAAACCACCTTTCCTTCCTTATCTATCAAGTGGAGGTCGAGTTCCTTTCTGTCAACAGTAATCAGAGAAAATCCCGTAGCGTCACTGCAGAATACAGTTCCGTCCGTAGGCTTCACCCCACGACTCAGCGAAGCGGAAGTGTTCACCACATAGTCCGTATCGGTACCGGGCTTGCGTATATGCTGGAAGTTGTGTATGTGTCCGCACAGATACATGTCCACATTGCCATGTCTGCGCAGTATTTTGTCCACACGTTCCTGCATATCCGTACGCTCCGACACGTTCTTTTCGGTGTCAGCATAAATCGGATGGTGTCCGACAACGAGCACCCAGTCCTCCTTCGCAACCGTCAGCACCGAGTCGAGCCATGCCAACTGTGCATCCATGTCCTGCCGGCAGGCATCGGGATACTCCTCTACGTCTTCACGGTACTTGTCGATAAGCGGCGGAGTGTCAATCATTACCAGCCGGAGAGTGATTCCGTCTTCTTCCGCCATCTTTGTATAATAGCGTGCGGGCATGTCCCAGCGTGAGCTTACGTCCGTATAGTCTATCACGGCCTGCGTGTTTCCACGATACTCATGATTACCCAAGATAGGATACCACGGGAGCAACAGTTCGGGATGGCTGTACACCAGTTCATAGTTTGTCATCCACAGGGGGTCGTTCACGCTTCGCACACCTTCGTAATGATGCACATCTCCGGCAGCCACCACAAACTCGATGCTGACAGTCTCGGCCACCCTCCCCATCAGTTCGGCTATGGGCTTCTGGTCATAATATCCGTTGCGTCCCAAGTCGTTTGCCAAATAAAAGTTCAACGGCCTTTCAAGTGTTTTCCACACTTCGGGTGTCTGGGCGGAAGACATGTAAGCCGCAGTCCCCAACAATAAGGCAAAGCACAATTTTCTCATTGTATTCATCTCAAAAATATTTTTTGTTAAACAATCAATAAAGTCAGAAACTGATTTTCACACCGGCATTCAGGCGCACTCCGTAGTATTCCGCCTGCATCGTGCGGTCGGGCGTTCCCTGGTAGTAACGCAAAGGCTGGTTCAGCAGATTGGTAGCCTCAGCATAGAACGTAGTTTTGACCTTCTTCCCGAAGGTGTAGCTGGCGTTAACATCCATATAGTTCACCTTGTCATAATACCGATCCTCAAACGCTTCATCTCCCACCTCGTCAATAAAGTCGCTTGCGAAGTTATAGCTCCAGCGTATGTTGAATCCGGCTTTCTCGAAATAAAGCGAGAGGTTTGCCGTGTGTTCCGGAGATCCCGGCATGCGCAGGCTTTCATTTTCGCGTCCCTCAAAATTGAAGTTTTTCACCCTGCTGTATGTATAGGTATAGTTTCCGTACAATCCGATACACTTCAGTGCAGGATGTATGAACCCGAAATCGCGCTGGTAGGCCACCTCCACGCCCAATATATCTGCATCACCGGCATTGATAGGTTTGGTCATCTGGCTGTACTCCGTCCCGTTGTATTCAAAACCATTCTGGCGGTAATCCACGATGAAGTCCTTTATTTTCTTGTAAAAGATTCCGGCACTCACCAATCCGACGCTTTCAAAATAATACTCCGCACTCAAGTCGAAATTATAGGATATGGTAGGCTTCAGATCCGGGTTTCCGAAAGAGATATCCTCATCATCGATGATGACGTTAGGCACAAGATCAGAGTATTTGGGACGTGACAACGTGTTGGTGAAAGACGCACGTAGCTTCAGATTGTCGCTGGCATCATACTTCACCAGGAAAGCCGGAAGCACATTCAGATACTGTTTGCTGCTTTCGCTGGTCGGAGACAATGTGTCATCGTTCCCGTCGTACACGAATCCGCTGTAAGTGACGTGTGTATTCTCCAGACGCAACCCGGCCATCAGGCTCCACCTGCGCCCAAGTTGCTGGTCGAAACGGACGTAACTGGCGGTAACGGTCTCCTGCGCCTTGTAGTTTTCAGCCTCTTCGTCATACTTCTCTTCTTTCTCGAACACTGAAGCGTCGTTCAAGTCCAGGTCTCCGATATATTCCTTGCTTACGAAGTTACCGGCTTGATAGCGGTCGCCTGCCATATATCCGTCACGGTTCTGAGCACTCAGATTAGCCAAAGTCACTTCATTGAACGCATCCTCGTCCAACGGGGAATATTCAAAATAGTCAATGTTCATCCTCTTGTGCTTGTCCGTCACCTTCGCCCCGAATTTCAGTCTGTTGGCGAATTCGCCAGATGCCAAAGGCACCTCAAAGTTTGCACTGAACTTGAAATCCTTCTCCTTGATGCTTTCAAAACTCTCTGTCAGTTCGTCAAACTCGTATCCGTTGCTGTTTGAAGAGTTAAGGAGCAGTTCATCCGAATTGATTGCAGTCATGAACGGACGGCGTACATCACTGAGATCGGTGCTCATAGCCACCCCGTCTTTCACATACGTCAGATAACGCTCATGAGGACGTTCTTCGCCCGCCTGAGAGTAAGACGCATTCCAGTCGAAATGCCAGCGTCCGAAAAGGTGATCGCCTCCCAAAGTGTAGTCCATCGTGCGCTGACGCTCCAGACGCGCATACCGTTCGTCCGGCCCGCCGGCCTTCACTTCATACTTCACCTCATAAAGGTTCGGGGCATCGCTGTACTCATAAACATGGCGATAACGGTTTTCCCAGTCGTTACGATTATTGAATATTCCCTTGAAGTCCAGCCTATGATTCGGATTGATCTGCCAGTCGAGAGCCAAGGAATAGCTCTGGCGTTCACGTGTCACGTAATACTGGCGTACTTCGTATTCATCAATGTACACATTTCCGTCATCGTCCTTCTTGTAAGCCATCTCCACGTCATCGCTTCCGGCAGGATTATTCTGATACGATGCCGAGAACATCACGCCGAGCCTGTCGTTGAAAAAGCGGTCGCCATACGTAAAGCCCAGATTCAGGTTCATCTTGTCACTCACCCAGTTGTATCCTGTCCCTGCGGTAGCGGTAATGATACGTCTGGAGGGCCAACTTTTGGTCACCAGATTGATGGAGCCTCCTATCGCATCGGCATCCATGTCCGGAGTGACTACCTTATTGACCTCAATGGTCTGAATCATGTCGGCAGGAATAAGGTCGAGCTGCACACTGCGTGCCTCTCCTTCGGCAGAAGGGATGCGGTTGCCGTTGATAGTCACTGAACTGAGTTCCGCGCCCGTTCCACGAACCTGCCCGAAGCGCGCCTCTCCCTGGTCGTACTGCACATTTATACCCGGAATGCGCTTCAAGGCGTCACCGATATTTGAGTCAGGGAATTTTCCTACCTGATCCGCCGATACCACATTCTTTATGCCCATCGCGTTCTTCTGCATGCTCAAGGCCTTGCGCTGTCCGCTGAAGGCTCCCTTCACTTCCACCTCCTGCAACATCACTCCTTCGTGCATCACGATGTCCTTCTCCACTGTTTTTCCTTCCGGAACTTCAAGTGTCATGGTTATCGGATCATATCCCACATAACTGATTCTGACCGTATAGTAACCCGGCTTAAGGTTTGATAATGTGTAGAAGCCGTCGATGTCACTGACCGTACCGGTCTTCAGGCTTTCAACATAAATGGACGCTCCGGGAAGAATGTTTTTACCTTCGTCAACGACACGTCCACGGACAGTGGCCATCTCAGGAAACGAAGCATCGTCCGCAGCAAAAATATTGCTGCAAAAAGTTGCCGAGACAAGCAACAAAGAAACTGTTTTAAAACACCTTTTCATGTTTGGTAACTCAATTGTTTTCGATGCCGCAAAGTTCCCGCTTCTCTGTTTCATGATATTTGCGAAAAATTTAAGAAGAAGCGACAAAGCGATTGCAAAAAAGTTACACAGGCAAAAGGGAAGCCGGAACACGCAAAGAAGCCGCCGCAGGTTTTGATAAGAATCACTCAGGAATCAGAACAAAACCTGCGGCGGCTTTCCTCCGGATGCCACCCGACTGACACACCCGCAATATCAGCACTCCCCACTCATACCGACCATTTCCTGCAGGATACGCACCGCATCCCTCACCGTTGTCACATGCTGTATCACCATACTGCGCTTGCCGCTCTGTTCGCGGAGATTGCAATTACGGGGGTATTTCGACATATATTCAATGACCTTCCCGAACGATTTGCTCTGATAATACGGACTTTCCAGATTGCTTACAAAATAAAGTGTCATCCGACCGGCTTTCAGAAACACTTTCTCAACTCCCAGTCCCTTTGCCAGACGACGTAGCGGAACAATGAGAATAAGTTCCTCACCTTCGGGCGGGATCTGTCCGAAACGATCCACCAGCCGAAGTTTGAACGCCTCCACGTCCTTGTCAAGTTCCAGCTTGTCAAGCTCACGGTACAACAGCATGCGCTCGCTGCTGCTCGGAATGTATTCGTTCGGGAAAAGCAGCTCCAGGTCACTTTCCACAGTACACTCGTCCACGAACTCTCTTCCGTCGACAACCTCCTCACCGGCCTTGATCTCATCGGCGTAAAGGTCGGCAAACTCATCGTTTTTCAGTTCCGTCACCGCCTCCGCCAGAATCTTCTGATAGGTCTCGTATCCAAGATCGGCAATAAATCCGCTTTGCTCGGCTCCCAACATATTGCCTGCCCCGCGGATATCCAGATCCTGCATGGCGATGTGGATGCCGCTTCCCAGACCGCTGAAGTTTTCGATGGCCTGCAGCCTGCGTCTGGCTTCCGGAGACAGGCTTGCCAACGGAGGTGCCAACAGATAGCAGAATGCCTTCCGGTTGCTGCGTCCCACCCGTCCCCGCATCTGATGAAGGTCGCTCAGACCGAAGTTCTGTGCCTGATTGATGATAATGGTGTTTGCATTCGGAATATCAATGCCGCTTTCGATTATCGTTGTGGCAAGCAGCACATCATAATCGTAGTTCACAAAGTCGAAAATGATTTTTTCCAGCTCGTCAGGCTGCATCTGCCCATGACCGATACATACTCGGCAATCCGGAATATTTCTCTGGATCATCTCTTTCAGTCCCGAAAGGTTCTGAATGCGGTTGTTAACGAAGAAAACCTGTCCGTTACGGCTCATTTCAAAGTTGATGGCTTCGGTAATGATTTCTTCGTTGAACGTATGTACCTCCGTCTGAATGGGATAACGATTTGGCGGAGGGGTTTGGATGACCGACAGGTCACGCGCGCCCATCAGAGAGAACTGTAAAGTGCGCGGAATCGGAGTGGCTGTCATGGTAAGCGTATCAACGTTTACTTTCATCTGACGCAGCTTCTCTTTCACGCTTACGCCGAATTTCTGCTCCTCATCAACAATCAGCAGTCCAAGATCCTTGAACTTCACATTTTTCCCGATAATCTTATGTGTACCTATAAGGATGTTTATTTTCCCGTCGGCCAGATCTTTCAGAATACGGCTCGTGTCCTTTGCCGTCCGTGCACGGCTCAGGTACTCCACCGTACACGGCATATTTTCCAGACGTTTCCTGAACGTCTGATAATGCTGGAATGCCAGTACGGTAGTGGGTACCAGCACCGCCACCTGCTTGTCGTCCGCTACGGCCTTGAATGCCGCACGTACAGCCACTTCGGTCTTTCCGAATCCCACATCGCCGCATACCAGGCGGTCCATCGGTCGGTCACTTTCCATGTCTGCCTTGACTTCCTGAGTGGCTTTCAACTGGTCGGGAGTATCTTCATACAGGAAACTTGCCTCCAGTTCATGCTGAAGGAAGCTGTCCGGAGTAAAGCGGAATCCTTTTTCTTTCCTTCGTCGGGAATATAGTTTGATGAGGTCACGGGCAATGTCCTTGATTTTTGTCTTTGTCCTCTCCTTCATCTTTTCCCATGCCCCTGTCCCCAACTTGCTGATACGCGGTTGTTCGCCTTCCTTTCCTTTGTATTTGGAAATTTTATGCAGCGAATGGATGGAAACAAACACAACATCATCGTTCTGATATACCAACTTGATGACTTCCTGCGTGGCATTTCCGTTAGGGATGCGCACCAGTCCGGCAAACCGGCCTATGCCGTGGTCTATATGCACCACGTAGTCACCCGGCTCGAACATGTTAAGTTCTTTAAGCGAAAGAGCTACCTTCCCGCTCCGGGCCTTGTCACTTCTAAGACTGTACTTATGGAAACGGTCGAAAATCTGGTGGTCCGTAAATATGCATATCTTCAGTGTATGGTCGATGAATCCCTCGTGCAGAGTACGGTCAACCGCCTTAAAGCTGATACGGTCACCCCGCTCGGCAAAAATGTCCTTCAGGCGGTCTGTCTGTTTCACGCTGTCGGAACATATAAATATGGCGTACCGTCGTTGCAGATAATCGGTCAACACACTTGACACAAGCTCAAAATTCTTGTGGAATATGGGCTGAATGGAAGTTTCAAACTTCAAGGAAGCCTGTGGAGCTCCCGTCGCCTTATGTCCGAATTCAATTCTACGGAAGCACAAGGCACGTCTGATGAATTCCGTATCGTCAATAATCCTGTTTCCCAAGTTCTCAGGCTCAGGCTGTTCTCCCTCATAAGCTGCCAAAGCCTGAGGCGAAAGTACTTCATCATGTACGGCGTGAATACGTTCTCTCACCCACATCAGGTCTTTCATCCATAGGACACTGTTTTCCGGAATGAAATCAAGGAAACATGTCTCGCCCCCGTCCGTTTCTGACAACTCAGGTACGATACTGACCGATTCCTTTTTTTCTTTCGACAACTGTGACTCTACCTCAAATGTGCGGATGCTGTCTATTTCGTCTCCGAAAAAATCTATGCGGTAAGGATATTCTGAAGCAAACGAATATACATCAAGAATACTTCCTCTCAATGCGAACTGTCCCGGTTCATACACATAGTCCACATGCTCGAAGCCACAGGACGACAGATTCTTCATGATATTTTCCGTTGCAATCTGCTGCCCTACCTTCAGAGTTACGGTACGTGCGTCGAGCGTTTTCGGGGAAACGACTTTTTCGGCCAATGCATCCGGGAACGTAACGACAGATACCGGTTCTCTCCGCTCCAATGCGCCCAACACTTCGGTGCGCAGGATTTCGTTAGCGGCATCCTTTTGGCCGTACTTTACGGCTCTGCGATATGAAGAAGGGAAAAACAATGTATGTTCTTCCCCATTCACCTGAACCATGTCATGATAAAAATATCCGGCCTCTTCAAGATCATTCAATACGAATATATGTACATCCGGCCTTTTCCTGACAACAGCCGAAGCAAACAATGATGCACAAGAACCGTGCACTCCCTCAAGAAAAACAGTCTTTACATCTTCCTTTTCCAACAACGACACCAGACCTGTCACGTTAGGATGACGGGCATATATGCCTTGAAGTTCTGTCATATTCATCGTTCTGCTCATAAATGCTGCAAAATTACAAAATTATTGTTACTTTTGCATTTGAGAAGAAATGATATTTCTACTGCTTAGACTGATACACCCATGTATAAGGACATTATTCAATTGCTTGACGGGAAAAGGCTGAAGGAAGCGTTCACGCAGTTGTGCCCGCTGGCTTCGGAAACAGGCAACTGGAAACTCGCTTCAGATGCGGAAACATTACGTACTACTTATGGATATATGCTGCAATATGCCGCACAAGGCATGAACGATCCGGAACGGGGAAAACTGTACACACAGTTGCGCCGTACAGGTTACGAGCTGGCTGACTGTGCAGAATTCCAAAGAGAACTGAAAACCTCGCAAGGCTATTTTGCAACCAAGTTTCGCAAAGTGAGACAAAAACCTGCACATACATTCCGGGAAATCGGAATGATGCTGGAAAATCTCGCTGAAGACATGGGAGTAGCTTCCCTTATGACCGATGAAGAAAAGAGAAATAACGAACTGAAGTCTCTTTATGAACAGAACGAAAGAATCACCGACGAACTGTTCGACAAAACCTGGACATCCGTCCTATGGACAGAAGAGGAAGCCAACGAAGCCATTGCATTGCTCGACTCTCCATTCATTCCGTCCAATACACTGGCTGTAATGGTCAGTGCCGCCACCATGAACCTGATGAAACTGTTCGACTCGCACAAGTTCCGATTCCTTCTCCATGCATACCGGCAATGTTCGGAAGCCATCATAACACAGCGGGCGCTAATAGGCATCCTGCTGGCCGCATACTACCAGGAAAAACGTCTGTCCCTATATCCTGAACTAACAGCCGCGCTATCTTTGTTGGAGGATTCCTCGAAGACAATCGAGCAACTGCACAATATCCAGATTCTGTTCCTGCTTTCGCGCGAGACGGAAAAAATCGACAAGAAAATGCGCGAAGAAATCATTCCACAGATGATGCGCAATCCGCACATGAAAAGCCAGGATCTGAAATTCATTGATATTGATGACCTGGAAGACAAGAACCCGGAATGGGAAAAGGAGATGAAAGAAATCAGCGAAGGGATGCGCCAGCTGGGAGAACTGCAGATGGAGGGTGCAGACACATACATGAGCACGTTCTCACAGCTGAAAAGCTATCCGTTCTTCCGGCAAGCCTCCCATTGGTTCTATCCATTTGACCGCCGGACGGTTGATGTCGCAAACTTTTTCATTGACGGAAAAATAAAAGAAAAGTCATTCATCAGCCTGCTACTTGACTCACCCATGTTCTGCAACTCCGACAAATATTCATTTTGCCTTACCCTGAGTTCTCTGCCACAGTCCAAACGCGAGATGTTAAGTGCAGAACTGGGAGCGCAAAACGAGACCATACGGGAGAACTCCGACAGACTGCTGTCAGACGGCAATGAAAAGGCAAACGTGACAAGCCGACAATATATCCATGACCTCTACCGTTTCTTTAAATTATGGATGTATCGCAACGAACAACACGACCTTTTCACTGACAAGCTGGCTTTTTGGGAATCATCCTTCCTGCGTCCGCTGTTACTGCAAAACGAACGTCACAGGCAAATAGCCGATTATCTGTTTGCAAAAGACTATTTCAGTGAGGCGGCAGAACTTTACAACGAATTGGTAATGATTAAGCCGGAAGATACGGATGCATGGCAGAAACTGGGATTTTCTTATCAGAAAATGAAAAGATATGAGGATGCAGTCAACGCCTACAGCCAGGCAGACATCCTGAAACCGGATCATGTATGGACACTTAAACATCTGGCCCAATGTTACAAGCGAATGCACAACTACGGAAAAGCTCTGGAATATTTCTACAGAGTGGAAACCATACAGCCGGACAACCTGAATCTGATGCTCCAGATAGGACAGTGCCTGGCTGCGTTGCACGACTACGGGAAGGCATTGCAGTATTTCTTTAAGGTAGAATATCTTGACAAGACACCTGAAAATGCCCGACGTGCCATAGGATGGTGCTATTTCATGACAGGCAAATATGAAGAAGCGCTCCACTTCTACAAAAAACTGTTCCACGCCCAAAATACACAGACAAGCGACTGGCTGAACGCCGGGCACGTGTACGTCGCCATGAACAAGATTCCTGAAGCTGTGGAGTGTTATCGGGAAGTGGAAAAACGTACCGCAACACACGACGAATTCATGAAGATTTATCTTACGGATAAAGAAGCGCTGCAAGAACGGGGAATCACCGAAGAAAACATTTATCTGATTCCGGATTTGCTGTAATATTACAATCCCGTCATATACTTCCCCAACGAAGATTTATGGCGGGATTTTTTCACTCAATAACACTGATCACTGCCAGGCTGTCGTTACGATGTTTCTCCCCGATCACATGCAAATACGTAACGATTAATATTAATTAAGCGAGAATGACAGTATCATTAAACATTCTTTTAACAGTCGCTTCCTTTTTTTCGCTTCTCTTTTTTATCTTTGAAACAAGTTTTTAATCGAATAAACTATGGAAACATCTCTCTTTTGGATAGTGCCGGTATCGTCCTTGCTGGCACTGATGCTTGCTTGGTACTTCTACCGGCAGATGAAAATGGAAAGCGAAGGCACCCCGACGATGGAGCGCATTGCAGAATACGTCAGGGAAGGTGCCATGTCGTACCTGAAACAGCAATACAAGGTTGTGACACTTGTTTTCATCTGCCTGGTATTCTTCTTTGCAGTCATGGCTTACGGATTCAATCTGCAGAACCATTGGGTACCGGTAGCTTTTCTCACCGGGGGCTTCTTTTCCGGACTTTCCGGTTATCTGGGTATGAAGACTGCCACTTATGCTTCGGCCCGTACAGCCAACGCCGCACGCAAATCACTAAACAAGGGATTGCGTATCGCTTTCCGAAGCGGTGCCGTAATGGGGCTGGTAGTCGTCGGATTAGGATTGCTGGACATATCATTCTGGTATCTGCTGCTGGAATGGTGGATTCCTGAAGACATACTGAACCCTTCTTCCAAGCTATGCGTCATTACCACCACCATGCTGACCTTCGGAATGGGTGCATCTACGCAGGCACTCTTCGCACGTGTGGGAGGAGGTATCTACACAAAAGCTGCCGATGTTGGAGCAGACCTGGTAGGAAAAGTCGAAGCCGGGATTCCTGAAGACGACCCGCGCAACCCTGCCACAATAGCTGACAATGTAGGGGACAATGTGGGAGACGTGGCAGGTATGGGAGCCGACCTTTACGAATCCTACTGCGGTTCTATTCTCGCCACCTCAGCTCTGGGAGCTGCGGCATTCATCGGCAGTAATGATGTAACCATGCAGTTCAAGGCAGTCATCGCCCCGATGGTGATTGCTGCCGTAGGCATCATTCTTTCCATACTCGGAATTTTTTCTGTGAACACAAAAGATAACGCGAGCATGAAGGACCTTCTCAAGTCACTGTCATTCGGCACGAACCTGAGTTCTTTGCTCATCATATTCGCCACTTTCCTGATAATGTGGCTTCTTGGAATAGACAACTGGGAAAATATCTCCATTTCCGTCATCATCGGTCTGATTGTAGGTGTCATTATCGGACGTTCTACCGAATACTATACCTCACAATCTTACAAGCCTACACAAAAGCTGTCGGAAAGCGGGAAGACGGGTCCTGCCACCGTAATTATTTCCGGCATAGGATTGGGAATGATTTCAACGACCATTCCTGTCATTGCCGTGGTAGTTGGTGTCATCCTGTCATACTGGTTTGCTTCCGGCTTTGACTTCTCAAACATAAATATGGGACTTTACGGCATTGGTATCGCTGCTGTGGGAATGCTTTCCACTCTTGGCATTACGTTGGCCACCGATGCATACGGGCCGATAGCTGACAATGCAGGAGGAAACGCCGAGATGAGCGGACTTGGTGAAGAAGTGCGCAAGCGTACAGATGCACTTGATTCGCTTGGCAATACGACAGCAGCTACTGGAAAAGGATTTGCCATCGGCTCGGCAGCGCTCACGGGACTGTCTCTGCTGGCTTCATACATAGAGGAGATCCGCATCGGCCTCAACCGCATCGGGACAACAATCATGGAGCTACCAAACGGTATCGAAGTGCCGGTCAACAAGGCAAGTTTCACCGATTTCATGATTTACTACGACGTGACGCTGATGAATCCTAAGGTGATTTCCGGTATGTTCATCGGAAGCATGATGGCTTTCCTGTTCTGCGGACTGACCATGAATGCGGTAGGGCGTGCCGCTGCACGCATGGTGGAAGAAGTGCGCCGCCAGTTCCGCGAAATCAAAGGCATTCTGGAGGGAAGAGCCAAACCGGATTACGCACGGTGTGTGCAGATTTCCACCAAAGGAGCACAGCATGAAATGGTATTCCCGTCATTACTCGCAATCATTGCCCCAATAGCCACGGGTTTGATATTCGGCGTTCCTGGAGTGGTCGGCTTGCTTATTGGAGGTCTGTCATCGGGGTTTGTACTGGCCATTTTTATGGCTAACGCAGGAGGTGCATGGGACAATGCGAAGAAATATGTGGAAGAAGGTAACTTCGGCGGAAAAGGGAGCGAGGTACATCACGCCACTGTCGTTGGAGACACCGTAGGCGATCCTTTCAAGGATACATCCGGCCCGAGCCTCAACATACTGGTCAAGCTGATGAGTATGGTGGCTATCGTTATGGCAGGACTCACCGTATCGTGGAGTATGTTCTGACACTTCAAACAAAGACTACAATCAGGCGGGTTGGGATTTCAGTAAATGCCCCCCCAAAAATAAGATGGCATATGAAGTTGATAGATCATAATCCCTCCATATGCCATCTTTCTTGTGATTTTCTGTGTTTTCTCACATACTTTTATCCGTCAGGACATGACGCAGAGGATATTTCAAAAATCATTTTGAGACAGCCTCTTTTTGTTGTTTGTGTTATGAATCAGAACACATATCCGAAGCCTAAGTTAAGATAGATGGGGTACATGGCGAAAGAAATAGTGTTGAAGTCTTTCTGAAATATGTCGTTAAGTCCCCATGTGAGGTCTGCATGTATGTTCAGGTGTTTGTACGCCCTCCATGTTCCTCCGGCTTGCAATCCCCATTGGAATCTGCGCAGCTTGTCTGAAAAATCGTATGTGGCAATGCTGTTTCCGGAAAAGTTGATGCGATTTCCCGTTTCATCCGGCGTACGCAGATATCCTTCGTAAACATTGCCAGAAAAGTCTCCCTCTATCATGTATGAAAAGTATGGGCCGAGAGATACTTTCCAACGTTCACCGATCTTGAGATTTCCCAAAATAGGGAAGGTAAGATATGATGTGCTGACTTTGGTGTGTACTCCTCCGGTCCATAAACCTTCTACTTTTGCGGATCCTTCAATTATTTCCATACCGTAGTTTTTTACGGTAGCATCGGTTTTCATGGTCTTTCCTTCAAGCCGCAGCCCTATGCTGACTCCCCATTTCTGTTTTTCTCCCAGCCATTTTGTGGCATTCCCTTCTACTGAGATGCCTAATCCGGGTTTATATCCGTCGATGCTTCTGATTTCTTCGGGGAGCGGTAGGGGGGAGGTACCTCCAATGTTGACCCCTGCCTTGAATTCGTATTCAAGGCCGTGTATGGCAGACCATATAAGACCTTTGTGCTCTCTGTTTGACTGATATTCGGATGATGATTGCGCATGTATTCCGTTTGTACTGAAAAGAAACGCCGATATCAGCGTAAATGCTATATATATTTTTTTCATAATTCGTCTTTCGTTTATTCACATATTATTTTCACTTCGTCAATACAAAGTTCACTCCCGACCGCACCACGAAAATATGCTCCTTCGATGCTTGACGAGAATACGATTGCCAGCTTGTATTTTCCGTTTGCCAGATCTTCATCGTTTACAGACTTTCCGTTCTGAGCTTCAAAGGTCAAATTAAAGCTTGTCCATGTATCTGTTTCCGTCGTTTCTTCGATACGGGCAAGGAGCACTATGCTGTCATCCATTCCTCCGGAAAGAGGGAAGAGGTCTCCGTCAAGTGTGTAGCTGTCGTCTCCGGATTCGTAGAGAGCTGCGTAAATGTCTCCTCTGTCGGTTTCTCCCACCACTTCGTTACCATTTTCATCGGTAAATGTATCTCCTGCCTTATATTTATAGTATCCGGTCATTCTGATCGGTTTCTTTGTAAATGGATAGCCGAAGTGAGTTGCCTCTCTTGGAGCCAATACTGCATTCCTCACATCAAAATAGCCGATGAACAGGTTCCCTGCAGCAATTGGCATACCTACCTGGGCACCGAAGCTGCCTGTCTCTCGTGTGGTCAGCTTTACGTAATTCCCGTCGTATCCGTTCTCATCCTGTGTGGTAGGGTAGTCGGTGTGCGTATTTGCCACTCCGCAGATACTGTATCCCTCATTTCCGCTTGCCCACTCTATGTAACTGTCTTCATCTTTTACATAGAAGATGTCGTAAGGATCTGTTGATCTCAGATTTTCAAAGCTATATTCTGTAGGCAATTCCGTAACATAGACAGAAAGACTGTAAATTACTGTGACGGTTCCGCTTTCCGAAGATACGGACAGTTGCCGTTCCATGTTTTGGCTGAAATCAAACTGGCATCTCCAAATATTGTCCGACTGTAATGTGGGTTCTTCATCGTTTTCCTCAGGATCATTGATTTGAAGACTTGCCCCATCTGCAAGTGTAAAGAACAGCTCTTGCATTGAAAGGCTATCCAAATCATTAACCCCTAAACAGATGCTGATTGTATGGTCTGAGTTGTTGATATTGGGCAGCAGGACATTATTTCCCGTGCAACTATCTATGGCAGCTTCCACGTTTGGAGCCTCATCTTGAATGCAGGAGGTCATGACACAGCCTGCCAGCATTATTGATAATAGAGTTTTCAGCTTCATTTTGTTGTAATTGATGTTTGATGTATTAGCGTGACAAAGTTAGTGATTTTTATCTGATAATTAAAGACTTTACTTTTTATATTTGGAAATTGCACAAAAAAAGGATCTTCCGATCCCTATGGTTGCGGAGGCCTGACTCGAACAGACGACCTTTGGGTTATGAGCCCAACGAGCTACCAACTGCTCCACTCCGCGATATACAATTACTGTTAATTTTCTGCAAAGGTACGGTTTCTTTTTGAATAAAACAAATGGTTCCCGCTTTTTCTGAAAAATTCAAGATACGTGATTCAATGAAAAATCCCGGTCATGTACGTCAGGTACAGGACCGGGATAAGATGATAGGAAAACAGTGATATCGTTCGTTTACACAATCCCCTGAGCCATCATTGCGTTGGCCACTTTCATAAATCCGGCAACATTGGCACCTTTCACATAGTTGATGTATCCGTCAGGTTCGGTGCCGTATTTCACACAGGCTTCGTGGATGTTCTTCATTATGCTCTTCAGCTTCTCGTCCACCTCTTCTTGAGTCCAGCTCAGTTTGATAGAATTTTGTGTCATCTCCAATCCGGATACGGAAACTCCTCCGGCATTGGCAGCCTTACCCGGAGCATAGAGGATTTTCGCCTCTTGGAATATGCGGATTGCATCGGGGGTGGAAGGCATGTTTGCTCCTTCTGATACGGCGAATACTCCGTTGGCAACCAGTGCTTTCGCATCGTCTCCATTGATCTCGTTCTGGGTAGCCGAAGGAAGCGCGATGTCTGCTTTCTCGTTCCACGGGCGCGCCCCCGCCACGTACTTGCATCCGTATTTTTCAGCATATTCACGGATGCGTCCGCGATACAGGTTTTTCAGTTCCATAATGTAGTCAAGTTTTTCACGGTCGATCCCGTCCGGATCGTAGATGTATCCGTCAGAATCGGACATGGTGACCACTTTGGCTCCCAGCTCAATCAGTTTCTCTGTAGTGTATTGGGCTACGTTGCCGGAACCTGAAACCAGACAAGTCTTTCCCTTAATGTCTATGTCGCGTGTCTTCAGCATTTCGAGCAGGAAATAGATATTACCGTAGCCTGTTGCTTCCGGACGAATCAGTGAACCGCCGAATTCGCGTCCCTTCCCGGTCAGTACACCGCTGAATTCGCGTGTCAGTTTCTTGTACATACCGAACATATATCCCACTTCGCGTCCGCCTACGCCGATGTCACCGGCCGGCACGTCTGTTTCCGGACCTATGTGACGCCAAAGTTCCAGCATGAAAGCCTGACAGAAACGCATCACCTCCGCATTTGATTTGCCGCGCGGGGAAAAGTCGGATCCACCTTTACCGCCGCCCATCGGGAGAGTGGTCAGCGAGTTCTTGAACGTCTGTTCGAACGCGAGAAACTTCAGGATGCTGAGGTTCACCGAACTGTGGAAGCGGATTCCTCCCTTGTACGGGCCAATCACGTTGTTATGTTGTACACGGTAGCCCATATTTGTGCGTATGTTTCCCTTGTCGTCCATCCATGTTACACGGAACTGATATACGCGGTCGGGGATACACAAACGTTCGATAAGGTTTGCCTTGTCGAATTCGGGATGTTTGTTGTATTCTTCTTCGATTGTGCCGAGCACTTCTTCCACTGCCTGATGGTACTCAGGTTCGTTTGGAAATCTTCTCTTCAGATCTTCCAGTACTTTTGTTGCATTCATAAAATTAAAAGATTATCACTATTATTGGTTATTGGTAATTTGTTTATCCCGTTGTTTGTTTGATATGACGAAATTAAACTTTTCTTTTAATTTATGCAACAATCGACAGAAAAAAATGAGTTGAAAGTATTAATTTCTGCTTTTTTGGTGCCGGAATGTTTATTTTTTTCTTTCTCTCATCGATTTTATTATAGGAATGAACACGAGAGCCCCCGAAATGACAATCATCGTGATCAGCGGACCGTCTATCTTCGGCGACGAGGTAATTACAATAAAGCATAGTGCCGCCCACAGTAGGGTGAGCAATATGCATTGGGCGTTGTTGAGTGGCTTTCGCATGGTCTTTTGTATTTCTGTTGTTGTATTTTGTCAAGTCGGATTGATTATAATCTCACCCCGTGTTCATGTTTCACCTCATCCATTACAAACATGCTTTCCAGCGAGGCGAGATGTTCGATAGTACCCAAGACATTCAACACAAACTTCTGATAGTATTTCATGTCAGGCGCATGAATCTTGAGCAGGTAGTCAAAGCTGCCGGAAATGTTATAGCATTCCGTCACCTCAGGAATGTCGCGTATAATGCAACTGAAATCGTGGGCTATTTCGCGGTTGAGGCGGCTCATCTTGACGTGGCAGAAAACGACAAAACCGTAGTTAAGTTTTTCCGCATCTAACACGGCTATGTACTTCTTGATATATCCGTTGGCCTCTAAGCGCTTGAGACGCTCGAAAACAGGAGTTGACGACAAGCTGACACGGGCGGCAAGCTCCTTTGTCGTCAGCCGGGCGTTTTCCTGGAGAATACGGAGAATCTGCAGATCTGTCTTGTCCAACGTGTCCATAAAAAGAATATTATTCTATTACGTAGAAAATAATCTGTTTGTTTAGTCGTTTATTCTATTTATTGTTGCAAATATAGTGATAATTCCCAAATTTTTAGTTTGTGTTGTGTAAAAACACTTTCATTTGTATTTTTGTGCCAGTATTAAACCACTAAAACAGTCATTATGGAAAAAAAACTACATTTTGAGACTTTACAGTTGCACGCAGGACAGGAACTTCCGGATCCTGTAACGGGTGCACGAGCCGTACCTATATATATGACAACTTCGTATGTGTTCCGGAATTCTCAGCATGCGGCTGACCGTTTCGCTCTCCGTGACAATGGCAACATTTACGGACGGCTGACCAACGACACTCAGGCAGTACTTGAAACTCGTATGGCCGCCGTCGAAGGCGGAGTGGCGGCACTGGCTGTGGCCTCGGGTGCGGCTGCCGTGACTTATGCCATGCAGAATCTGCTTCTTCCGGGCGATCACATCGTAGCGGCCGACAACCTGTACGGCGGTTCGTACAATCTTATTGTCCATACGCTTGCGTCAATGGGCATTTCCTATACCATTGTCAATGTGAATGATCTTTCAGCACTCGATTCCGCCATCCGTCCTGAAACGAAATTGGTATTTGCCGAAACCTTTGGCAATCCGAATGCCGAAGTGACAGATATTGAAGGCGTGGCTGATGTCGCACACCGTCACCATGTGCCGCTGATCATCGACAATACTTTCGGAACACCCTTCCTTATACGTCCAATCGAGCACGGGGCAGACATTGTGGTACATTCTGCCACAAAGTTCATTGGCGGGCATGGTACTACGCTGGGCGGCATTATCGTGGACGGCGGAACTTTCCCGTGGGCGGATTATCCGGACAAATATCCCACACTGGCGCGTCCGGAGCCGTGCTATCACGGAGCCATATTCACTGATGTAGCCGGCAAAGCTGCATTCGTTACACGTATCCGGGCAGTCCTGCTACGTGACACAGGGGCAGCTATCTCACCCATTAACGCCTTCTTGCTGTTGCAGGGGCTGGAAACACTCTCGCTACGTGTGGAAAGGCATGTGTCAAATGCGTTACGGGTGGTTGAATTTCTGAGGAATCATCCTAAAGTGGAGCGTGTTAACCATCCGTCACTGCCGGAGCATCCATGCAACGAATTGTATCACCGTTATTTTCCACAAGGCGGAGGCAGCATATTCACCTTCGAGCTTAGGGGAGGGCAGGAAGAGGCCTGGAAGTTTATCGATTCGCTGCGCATCTTCTCCTTGCTGGCTAATGTGGCAGACGTGAAGAGCCTTGTAATCCATCCTGCCACCACCACACATTCGCAGATGTCACCTGAAGAGCTTGAAGCACAGCATATAACTCCTTCTACGGTACGTCTGTCAGTAGGCACGGAACATGTTGACGACCTTTTGGATGACCTTCGGCAGGCATTGGAACAGGTATGATGGATTGTGACACTTCCTTGATATTTTCATGAAAACATCCGCAAGTTTTTATTAGGATGTCCGCTGGTTTTGTACGTGATGTCCTTATGTTTGTTTCGGACATAAAAAATCCCGGAAGCGCGTTTTTCCTCATGCTTCCGGGATTTTGTTTATGTACGGTTATTCGTTGTTTTTCAGCTTTTTGTCCACAATGGCATCTATGCACGCTATTGCGGTGATATTAACGATGTCACGTACGGAACTTTCGATGTCGGTGAAATGGATAGGCTTGTTGAGTCCCATCTGTATCGGGCCGATGACTTCCGTCTCGCTCATCCCCTGAATCAGCTGGTAGGCAGAGTTGGCAGAGCTGAGGTTCGGGAAAATCAGCGTGTTTACATCCTTCCCTTTCAGACGTGTGAACGGATACTTTTCATCGCGCAGCGTATTGTTGAGAGCGAATTTCACCTGCATCTCTCCGTCAATGGCAAGTTCCGGATATTCCTTCTGCATATACGCCACTGCATCGTGTACCTTTGCAGGACTTCCTTCGGTGTCAGCACCGAAGTTGGAGTATGTCAGCATTGCCATGACCGGTTCCTGATTGAAGAAACGTACAGCATTTGCCGAAAGCTTGGCGATGTCGATCAGCGTGTCTGTGTCCGGATGGCGGTTGATCAGCGAATCGGCAATGAAGTATGTGCCTTTCTTTGAGTTAAGGATGTGCATTGTTCCGAAATGTTTGTATCCCGGACGGATGCCTATCACTTCCTTAGCCACCTTGATGGTATTTGAATATTTGGTGTACAGTCCGGTAACGAATGCATCGGCTTCTCCCGTTTCCACCATCATCATTCCGAAATAGTTGCGTTCGAACATCTTGTCATTGGCCTCCTGGTAGTTGGCTCCTTCTCTTGCCCGCTTGTCGCAGAGAATGCGCGCATAGCGTTCGCGGCGTTCCGCTTCCCTGTCGTGACGGAGATTGACAATTTCTATGCCCTCCAGACTAAGGTCAAGTTCCTTTGCGAGTTTCTCTATACGCTCTTCATTGCCCAGCAGGATAGGCTTGCAGATACCTTCTGACTTTGCCAGCACTGCGGCTTTCAGCATGTTGGGATGGATGCCTTCGGCGAACACCACTCGTTGCGGGTCGTGGCGTGCCGTATCGTACAGCTGTCTGGTCAGTTTGTTCTCCTGTCCCATCAGTTCGCGCAGATGGTTCTTGTATTGTTCCCAGTCGGTGATCTGCTTGCGGGCCACTCCGGACTCCATGGCGGCCTTCGCCACAGCCATAGACACATCCGTAATCAGACGTGGGTCTACCGGCTTCGGTATGAAATAATCCGGACCGAATGTCAGGTTGTTCACGTGGTATGCGTCGTTTACCACATCGGGTACGGGCTGTTTGGCAAGTTTTGCGATGGCGCGTACGGCTGCCAGCTTCATGTCTTCATTGATAGCTGTGGAGCGTGTGTCGAGCGCACCACGGAAGATGTATGGGAATCCGATTACGTTGTTGATCTGGTTCGGATAGTCGGAACGTCCTGTAGCTATCAGCACATCCGGGCGTGATGCCTTTGCGTCTTCGTATGATATTTCCGGAATCGGGTTGGCAAGAGCGAACACAATTGGATTTTCCGCCATGCTGCGCACCATGTCCTGGGTAAGCACATTTCCTTTTGACAGGCCGAGGAACACGTCTGCTCCCTTGATGGCCTCTTCCAGAGTGTGTATGTCTGTGCGGTCGGTAGCGAAGAACTTCTTTTGTTCGTTCAGATCAGTGCGTTGCTTTGAGATAACTCCTTTGCTGTCGAGCATGACTATGTTTTCTAACCGTGCTCCCAGTGAAATGTAGAGTTTTGTGCATGATACGGCGGAAGCTCCGGCTCCGTTCACCACTATCTTCACGTCTTCTATTTTCTTTCCGGCCACTTCGAGGGCGTTCAGCAATCCTGCACTCGAAATTATGGCTGTACCGTGCTGGTCGTCGTGCATTACCGGGATGTCAAGTTCTTCTTTCAGGCGCTGTTCAATCTTGAAACATTCAGGTGCCTTGATGTCTTCAAGGTTGATACCTCCGAACGTAGGTGCTATGGCTTTGACTGCCTCTATGAATTTGTCCGGATCTTTTTCGTTGACTTCTATGTCGAATACGTCAATGCCTGCATAAATCTTGAAAAGCAATCCTTTTCCTTCCATGACAGGTTTCCCGCTGAGGGCGCCGATGTCTCCCAGTCCGAGCACTGCCGTGCCGTTTGAGATGACTGCCACAAGATTGCCCTTGTCCGTGTAGTCATATGCAGTTTCCTGGTTCTTCTGGATTTCCAGACATGGTTCGGCCACCCCCGGAGAGTAGGCCAATGACAAATCTGTTTGTGTCTGATAGGGTTTGGTCGGGATTACTTCTATTTTCCCCGGTTTGCCCTGCGAATGGTATAGCAGAGCCGCTTCTTTGGTTATTTTTGCCATTTTTGGTTAGGTTTTTAATGAAATGTAGGCAAATGTAGGAATAAATCAACAAATTGTAGCCTTTGTTATACTTAATTTCTGTAAATTGACATTCGTTGTATCTGGCAAATCCGTAATTTGCAGATTAAATTTATCTGTTGGTCGAATAAATTCGTTCAAACATCATTTTAAGGTTATTCTTAGTTAATGAAACGATTTACAGCTCATTTTTTTCTTATCTTTGCAGTTTGAAAACGGAATGAGTTTGAAAATTTTCAAATTAGTTAAGGTAAACATAAAAGTTAAGTATGGAAATGAAAAGAAACAGTTGTTTTTCTTCAGGACGAATTGTCCTGTTGGCAACGGGTTTATCGGTGTTGACTGCTTGTGGCGGTCAGAGCAGTCGTATTGGTGATGACGAGTATGCCGTACAGGAAATTGTCGCCACGACCAGCAATCAGGTAACAAAGTATCCTGCCACAATCAAGGGTCTGCAGGATATTGAAATCCGTCCGCAGGTGTCAGGCTTTATCGTGAAGCTGTGTGTGGACGAAGGTGCTACCGTCCGCAAAGGACAGGCTTTGTTCGAAATAGATCCGACACAGTATCGGGCAGCTTTCGATCAGGCTGCAGCGGGAGTGGAGTCGGCAAAGGCTACCTTGAAGACCGTATCTGAGACGGAGGTAAACAAAAAGATGTTGCACGAGCAAAAAATCATCAGTGATTTCGAGTACCAGACATCTGTCAATGACCTTCTGACCGCAAGGGCTAATCTGGCACAGGCAGAGGCTTCATATACCGCAGCAAAGCAGAATCTGGATTTCTGTACGGTGACGAGTCCTTCTGACGGCGTGATAGGCACATTCCCGTACCGTATCGGTGCGTTGGTAAGCTCTTCCGTGACAGAACCTTTGACCACAGTTTCACAGATAGGGGACATGTATGTATATTTCTCTCTGACCGAGAAGGAACTGCTTGCTCTTACCAAGGCTGGCGGGACACTGAAGGAACAGTTGCAGAAGATGCCTGAGGTGGAGCTTGAACTGGCTGACGGCAGTATATATGCGGAAAAAGGAAGAATTGATGCCGTGAGTGGCGTGATTGACCAGACTACTGGTTCCGTAAGTATGCGTGCCGTATTCCCGAACAAGGACAACATCCTGCGAAGCGGAGGCAGTGCCAACGTTGTCTTCCCTTACACGATGGAAGGCGTTCTTCTGGTTCCGCAATCAGCCACAGTTGACATTCAGGACAAAAAGTTTGTCTATGTATTGCAACCGGACAGTACGGTGAAATATACTGAAATTAAGATTTCGGACCTGAATGACGGAAGCAATTATATTGTCCTTGACGGTTTGAAGTCAGGCGACAAGATTGCGATTGAGGGAACTACGATCTTGAGCGATGGCATGAAAATTGTTCCGATTACGCCGGCACAGAAGGAAGCCAAGTATCAGCAGGCTTTGAAAGATCAGCATGAAGGAAATCTTGCTACGGCTTTTAATTGATTCGGAACATAAATATCGGTATAAAAAAAGATATTAGAATGAAATTAGATAAATTTATTAACCGTCCGGTATTATCAACCGTTATTTCTATTTTGTTGGTAATTTTGGGATTTATCGGTCTGGCTACCTTGCCTATCACCCAATATCCGGACATTGCACCTCCTACCGTTTCGGTCAGCACGACTTATACGGGTGCCAATGCACAGGCTGTGCTGAATTCGGTAATTTCACCGTTGGAAGACCAGATTAACGGTGTGGAAAACATGATGTACATGCAGTCAACCGCAACCAATAACGGTTCGGCACGTATCACGGTATATTTTAATCAGGGTACTGATGCGGATATGGCACAGGTCAATGTGCAGAACCGTGTGAGTCAGGCACAGGGCCTTTTGCCTTCCGAAGTTACGCAGGTCGGTGTGACAACGCAGAAACGTCAGAACTCAATGTTGATGATTTTCTCCATCTATGACAAGGAGGACAAATACAATATCGAGTTCCTTGAGAACTATGCCAGCATTAACCTTATTCCGGAAATCAAGCGTGTGAAGGGTGTCGGTGACGCCAGCGTTATGGGTACGGATTATTCTATGCGTATATGGCTGAAGCCCGAGATTATGGCTCAGTATGAACTGATGCCGAGTGACATCACATCGCTCCTTTCTGAGCAGAACCTGGAAGCGGCTCCGGGACAGTTCGGTGAACGCGGTAACCAGACATACCAGTACACGATCCGTTACAAGGGACGTTTGTCCAGTACGACGGAATTTGGGGATATGGTCATCAAGTCATTGGAGAACGGTGAGGTCCTCCGTCTGAGAGATGTGGCTGAGCTGGAACTGGGTCGTCAGACTTATAACTTCAATAATAAGGTTAACGGTCACAAGGCCATATCTGTCATCATTTACCAGATGGCGGGAACCAATGCAACGGAAATCATTCAGAATCTGGAGGAAGTGCTTGCTGAATATGAAAAGAACCTTCCGCAGGGATTGGGTATCAATATCGCCCAGAGTGCCAACGACTTCCTGTTCGCTTCCATTCATGAGGTTATCAAGACATTGATCGAAGCGTTCATCCTTGTGTTTATCGTGGTGTACATATTCTTGCAGGATATTCGTTCCACGTTGATCCCGGCCATAGCCATTCCGGTGGCGTTGATTGCTACGTTCTTTGCGCTGAAACTGATAGGGTTCAGTATTAACCTGCTTACCTTGTCTGCAATGGTGCTTGCGATTGCCATAGTCGTCGATGATGCCATAATAGTCGTCGAGGGTGTCCACGCCAAGCTGGACCAGGGGTATAAATCAACAAGGGAAGCGTCTATCGATGCCATGAACGAACTTGGCGGTGCCATTGTTTCCATTACGTTGGTGATGATGTCCGTGTTTATTCCGGTAAGTTTCATGAGCGGTACGTCTGGAACATTCTACCGTCAGTTTGGTTTGACTATGGCGATTGCCATCGGTTTCTCTGCCTTGAATGCGTTGACGCTTTCACCTGCGCTGTGTGCTTTGTTCTTGAAGGCGCACGACTCATCTTCTTTGAAAGAACGTATGGAAACCGCCTACAAGGAGTCGCGGAAGATTATGCTGGCCAGATATACCAATGCAATCAGCAAATGGATGAATCCGAAACTGGTTGTACTTTTTGTGGTGATTGCCATATTGGGTATGATTTTCGGTCTATTCAGCTTCAGCGAACATCCTGTTCTTTGTTCTGTTCTTGTCATAATCAGTATATTGGCCATTGCAGGAATGACTACCGACAAATTCAAGCAGTCGTTTAATAGTTCTTATGTCTCAATCTTGGCGAAATATAGGAAAAGTGTGGTGTTCTTTATCCATAAAAAATGGCTGTCAATGGGGTTAATGGTCGCTTCCATTGTTCTGCTTGTGGTATTTATGAGCATTACACCTACCGGTATGGTTCCCAATGAGGATACCGGTACCATAATGGGTTCTGTGACTTTCCCGCCGGGGACTTCTCAGGAACGGGCTCAAGAAGTATTGGACAGGGTGGACAGTCTGATTGCTGCGGATCCTGCGGTTCAGTCACGTACCATTATTTCCGGTTTCAGCTTCATCGGTAACGGTCAGGGACCTTCGTACGGTTCAATCATCATCAAGCTGAAAGATTGGGAGGAACGTTCTACAATGCAAAATTCGGATATCGTGGTGGCATCGTTGTTCATGCGGTCGCAGAAGTTGTTCAAGGATGCACAGCAGATATTGTTCTTTGCACCCCCTATGATTCCGGGATATTCAATCTCTACAGACATCGAGTTGAATATGCAGGATAAAACAGGTGGTAGTCTGGATCATTTTTACGATGTCGTGAAGAATTATATGGCTGCATTGCAGGCACGTCCGGAAATAAGTTCGGCTTCAACGAACTTCAACCCGAGCTTCCCTCAATATCAGCTGGACATTGATGCTGCAGCTTGTAAGAAGGCAGGAATCAGCCCAAGCGACATATTGACGACCATGCAGGGATATTTCGGAGGAATATATGCTTCCAATTTCAACAGCTTCGGTAAAATGTACCGTGTAATGATTCAGGGAGAACCTGATGCGACCAAGAACATGGAATCTTTGAACCGCATCAAAGTGCGTGGCAGCAATGGAGATATGGCTCCGATCAGTCAGTTTGTCAAGATGAGTAAGGTTTACGGCCCGGATGTCATCAGCCGTTTCAACCTGTATACTTCCATTACTGTTATGGTTTCTCCTGCTGCGGGTTATTCTTCAGGTCAGGCACTGGAGGCCATCTCGGAAGTAGCAAGCCAGAATTTGCCTGTCGGCTTCGGCTATGAATTGGGAGGTATGGCTCGTGAGGAGGCCCAAACGACCAATACGACTGGACTTATCTTCGTCTTGTGTCTTGTGTTCGTTTACCTTCTGTTGAGTGCGCAGTATGAAAGCTACATCCTGCCGTTGGCTGTATTGCTTTCTGTTCCGTGCGGTTTGTTGGGTAGCTTCTTGTTTGTCAACGGCTTCTCTGCGTTGGGCAGCATCCCGGCCTTGAAGATGATATTGGGAAGCATGAACAACAATATTTATATGCAGATCGCGTTGATTATGTTGATGGGTCTGTTGGCAAAGAATGCAATTTTGATTGTAGAGTTTGCGCTTGACCGTCGCAAGCAGGGTATGAGTATTTCATGGGCAGCCGTTTTAGGTGCTTCTGCTCGTTTGCGACCGATTTTGATGACCTCTTTGGCGATGATTATCGGTCTGCTCCCGTTGATGTTCGCGTTCGGTGTAGGTGCCCACGGTAACCGTACGCTGGGAGCTTCAGCTATCGGAGGTATGTTGATCGGTATGATTTTCCAGATTTTCATTGTTCCGGTGTTGTTCGTTATATTCGAGTGGATACAGGAGAAAGTCAAACCGATAGAATGGGACAGCATGGACGAAAGCGAAATGGAATCAGAAATAGAACAGTATTCTCCTAATGTTAAATGAAAAGACGATAATGAAGAAACAGATAATTGGAATGGTGTGTCTGGCTGCCATAATGAGTAGCTGCCACATTTATAAATCATACGATCGTCCGGATTCGGTGGATGCCTCAGGCATCTACCGTGACCCGGTATCTGATACGGATACGCTGACTGTTACCGATACGGCAAATATTGGTAATCTGCCGTGGCGTGAGGTGTTCCGTGATCCGAAGTTGCAGGCGTTGATAGAAGAGGGACTTGAGAACAATGTCGATATGCAGGCTGCCATTCTTCGTGTTGAGGAGGCTAAAGTGATGCTGACTGCCGCAAAGCTTTCTTTCCTTCCATCTGTTACTCTTGCTCCGGAAGGGACTTTGAGCAGTTTTGACAAGGCAAAAACGAGTAAGACATACCAGTTGCCCGTAACGGCAAGCTGGGAAATAGACTTGTTCGGCAAACTTCTGAATGCAAAACGCGGTGAGCGTGCTGCTTATTTGCAGAGCCAGTATTCACAGCAGGCTGTCCGTTCACAAATCATAACCGGCATAGCAAATACGTATTTTTCTTTGCTGATGCTTGACCGTCAGGTGGAAATCACATCTGAAACGGTTGATATCTATAAAGAAAATGTGCGTACAATGGAAGCCATGAAGATTGCGGGTATGACTACGGAAGCTGCCGTGGCACAGATACGTGCAACTTATCATGGGGTTGAGGCATCTCTGCTTGATCTGAAGCGGCAGGTGCGTGAGACGGAAAATTCTTTGTGCATATTGTTGGCTAAAGCTCCGCAACATATCGAGCGTGGTACGTTGGATGAGCAGGATGTGCCTGAAGACCTAACAGTCGGCGTTCCATTGCAACTCCTTGAAAACCGTCCGGACGTAAAGGTTGCCGAAATGACTCTGGCAAGTGCATACTACACTACCAATCAGTCACGTTCTGCCTTTTATCCGAGTATCACTATAAGCGGAACGGCAGGATGGACAAACAGCGCGGGAACAGTGATTGTCAACCCGGGCAAGGCGATTCTGACAGCTGTGGCTTCTTTGGCTCAGCCTATATTCAATAGAGGCCAGCTGATAGCAAATCTTAGGGTATCAAGAGCTGAAGAGGAAATTGCTCAGATGAATTACCAGCAGACAATACTCGAGGCTGGTCAGGAGGTAAGTGATGCTCTGGTTTTGTACGATACACAGAAAAACAGACTTGTGCATGACCGTAAACAGGTAGAGCAGCTGGATAAGGCTGTTGTCTATACAAAAGCTTTGTTTCAAAGCGGTGATGCCACTTACTTGGAGATTCTGACAGCCCAACAGTCTTTGTTGAGTGCCCAGTTGACGGAGGTATCAGACAACTTCCAACGTTTGCAGGCTGTCATCAACTTGTATAGTGCTCTTGGAGGAGGTAGAAATTAATGTAACCTTAAAAATAAGATTCTATGACTAATATCAGTCCTTTAGCTTATGTTGACCCATCTGCAAAGATCGGTAAAAATGTTACGATTCATCCTTTTGCCTATGTTGACAAGAATGTCGAAATAGGTGATGACAATGTTATTATGTCTTATGCAAGCCTGATGAGCGGTACACGCATGGGAAATGGGAACACTGTGTATCAAGGAGCTGTAATTGCTGCTGTGCCTCAGGATTTTGCCTATACCGGTGAGGATACATGTGCACAGATAGGCAACGGTAATGTAATTCGTGAGAATGCAGTGATTATTCGTGGAACTCATACGGGACATGACACAATGGTTGGTGACGGAAACTTCATCATGACAGGTGCACGTCTGTCGCATGACGTGGAGGTTGGCAACCATTGCATTATCGGTAATGGATCGCAGGTGTCCGGTAACTGCATCATTTATGACAATGCAATTCTGACTTCAAACGTACTGATGCAGGGACAGACGCGTTTGGGAAGTTTCTCTGTCGTGCAGGGGGGGTGTCGTTTTGTCAAGGATATACCTCCATATATTATTGCTGCACATGATCCTATAGCCTTTTACAGCATTAATGCTAATGTACTGAAATATGTGGGTTTTTCGGAAACGTTGATCAAGCACATAGCTCAGGCATATCGCATTCTTTACAAGGCAAACACTTCACAACATGATGCGTTGCTCAGAATCCGTGAACAGGTACCGAACAGTGAGCATATTAACAATATTATAGAGTTTGTCGAGACTTCAAAGTTGGGCATTATTCATTAAGCCTTTTGAATAGAAGATTATTCGATGAAAGTTGCTTTCGGGCATGTCCTGAAAGCAGCTTTCTTTTTGTCTGTCAAGCATTCTAAATTCATATATTATGCTCTGGTTGTGCAGCATTCAATATTTTTGTGGAAAAATTAGGAGATTAGCGTGAATAATCGTACATTTGTTCCGCAAAAATAGAGGTGTGTTTGCGCCCGTAGTTCAATGGATAGAATAAAGGATTCCGGTTCCTTCGATTGGGGTTCGACTCCCCACGGGCGTACTTAAAGAGGCTTATTATTTATCGGAACTATACACTTTAATCTTGTGTTATTGTCTATCACAAAGTTACAAAT
>CAZSYY010000014.1:0-46161 GCA_964611375.1 uncultured Phocaeicola sp.
TTGTTTAGAAACAGCAAGAGGCCAACTTCAAAATCTCTTTTGAGTCGGCCTCTTATTTGCTGTCAATGTATGCTTATCAGCATTGAGCCAACTTACCGTCAGAACCCAATACGTTAATGATTTTGTGCTTATACATCTTTTCCATTTCGTCACGAGCCGGACCAAGATATTTACGTGGGTCAAATTCACCGGGCTTTTCGATGAATGCACGGCGAACGGCAGCTGTCATGGCCAGACGGGAGTCTGAGTCAATGTTGATCTTGCAAACAGCAGACTTGGCAGCCTTACGCAATTCTTCTTCCGGAATACCGATGGCAGCTTCCAGTTTTCCGCCGTACTCGTTGATCATGTCTACATACTCCTGAGGTACAGAAGATGAACCGTGCAGTACGATAGGGAATCCCGGCAGTTTTTCCATTACAGCGTCCAGTACGTCGAATGCCAAAGGAGGAGGAACCAGACGTCCTGTTACCGGATCAACATGGCACTGTTCCGGTTTGAACTTGTAGGCTCCGTGAGATGTACCTATTGAGATAGCCAGAGAATCGCAGCCAGTGCGTGTTGCAAAGTCAATTACTTCTTCAGGGTTGGTGTAGGTGTGGTGCTCTGCACAAACTTCATCTTCAACTCCTGCCAATACTCCTAATTCTCCTTCAACTGTTACATCGAACTGGTGTGCATATTCAACGACTTTCTTCGTCAGCGCCACATTCTCCTCATAAGGCAGATGAGAACCGTCAATCATCACAGAAGAGAATCCGAGATCTATGCATGACTTGCAGAGTTCGAATGAGTCTCCGTGATCGAGGTGCAGAACAATTTCAGGATGTTCGCAACCCAGTTCTTTGGCGTATGCTACAGCACCTTCAGCCATGTAGCGCAGCAGGGTCTGGTTTGCATAGTTACGTGCACCTTTAGACACTTGCAGAATAACCGGAGATTTGGTTTCAACGGCAGCCTTTACGATAGCCTGCAACTGTTCCATGTTGTTGAAATTGAAAGCCGGGATAGCATATCCGCCTTTAATAGCTCTGGCAAACATATCTTTCGTATTTACCAAACCTAAATCTTTGTAATTAACCATTGTAATAAAATTTATAGTTGTTAGTAACTGTTTCTGATGCAAATGTAACAATAAAAGTGTAACTAATCTGTCTTGCCAAAAAGAAAAAATAAAAACGCAAGACATGTTGTTGACATTAATCATGACATTTTTATAACTGAAAACACAGATGTAAAGTGGATATTGCAATTAAGGATGGTATATCATAAAGTTTAACTGACATAACTTATACATTATAGCATTATCCGTTATATTTGCATACATAATTATCAAATCAATTCAACTATGTCACAGATTTATACACGGCTGACAGATTTAATCGGACACACGCCTCTTGTTCGGCTGGATCGTATGGCTCAGGCGTATCGGACTCATGGCAGTCTGATAGCTAAGTTGGAGTTCTTCAATCCCGGAGGAAGCGTAAAGGACCGTATAGCTCTTTCTATGATAGAAGATGCTGAGATGCAGGGGATACTGAGGCCGGGGGCTGTCATCATAGAACCCACAAGCGGCAATACGGGTGTGGGGCTGGCATGGATATCGTCCATAAAGGGGTACAGAATAATACTGACCATGCCTGAAACTATGAGTATGGAACGTCGGAAACTTCTGAAAGCTTTGGGAGCGGAAATTGTATTGACACCGGGAAGTGAAGGAATGAGCGGAGCTGTCCGGAAGGCGGAGGAACTGCGTGATGCCAATCCTGGATCGGTTATTCTGCAACAGTTTGAGAATCCGGCCAATCCGAAAGCTCACATTCATACTACTGCGCAGGAAATATGGAACGATACGGATGGGGCGGTGGATGTATTTGTTGCCGGAGTCGGAACCGGGGGCACTGTAAGCGGTACGGGAAAAGGACTGAAACAATATAATCCGAATATTGAAATCATAGCGGTGGAGCCGGAAGGTTCACCTGTGCTTTCCGGTGGGAAGGCGGGATTGCACAAGATACAAGGTATCGGGGCAGGATTCATTCCCTCAATTTACGACAGTACGGTTGTTGACAAAGTAATCCGTGTAAAGGATGAAGATGCAATACATACAGCGCGTGAGTTGGCACTGAAAGAAGGGCTGTTGACAGGAATTTCTTCTGGCGCCGCTACATTCGCTGCACTTCAGCTTGCCATGAAGGATGATTATAGAGGGAAAAACATTGTGGTCTTACTTCCGGACACGGGGGAACGCTATCTTTCCACTGCACTGTTTGACTTTTGAATGGAAGAGACAGGATGATGTGTGTCATCATTCTGTCTCTTTCAGCTTGTCACTGATTGTCTGCATGATTTTTTCAAGAGCTCCGGCATTTTCGTGTACGTAGGCATCTGCTGCCTTTCCTGATTCTTTTAAGAAGATTCTGTCGGTCATAAGTCTGTCTGCCAGTCTGTTGAAGTCTTCCTTGTCATGTATTTCGAAACCGCCGTCACAAGCCATAAGTCCTTGAGCTTCACGGAACTTTTGATTGTTTGGTCCGAAAATGACAGGAATCCCATATACTGCAGCCTCCAGCACGTTGTGTATTCCAGCTCCAAATCCTCCTCCTATGTAGGCGATTTCTCCATAGCGGTATATGGATGAAAGCAGTCCAAAGCAGTCGATGATGAGGCAGTCCGCTTCCTGCACAGTCTTTTCTGTCGATTGTGTATAACGTACGACTTTGCGTGTAATCTTGTTTGTGATTTCTTTCAGGCGGTTTTCATCAATCACATGTGGGGCGATGATCAGTTTCAGATCCGGATGTGCGTTGAAATAAGGGATGAATATGTCCTCATCAGGTGTCCATGAACTTCCGGCGACAAGGACGGTGTGTGAATCGCCTTTGAAGCTTTCCAGCAAAGGCAGTTCCTTGGCCTGGCTGCAAATTTCAATGACACGGTCGAAACGGGTGTCGCCCACAATGGAGGTATTGTCAACTCCTATGCCGTGAAGCAGTTCCACTGATCTTCGGTTCTGGACAAACAGATGAGTAAACATGTGGAGCGTCTTGCTGTATCCTTTTCCGTACCATTTGAAAAATATCTGTTCGGGACGAAATATGGATGATACGCTATAAACCGGGATGTGGCATGACTTCAGTTCTTTCAGGTAGTTCTGCCAAAATTCATATTTTATGAAGAATGCCATGTAGGGAGATGCGATCCTTACAAAACGCTTTGCGTTTTGCTGGGTGTCAAGTGGAAGATAGCAGACTATGTCCGCTCCTTTGTAGTCCTTTCGTATTTCATATCCCGAAGGGGAGAAAAATGTTTGCAGAATATTGTATTGTGGATATCTTTTTCGTATTTCTTCTATTAAAGGTCTTCCCTGTTCGAATTCTCCGAGAGAGGCGGCGTGAAACCAAAGATACTTTTTCCCTTTGTCAATGTTTTTCTCCAACACATTGAAAGCTTCGTGTTCTCCTTTATACATCAGTGCGGCCTTTTTATTGAAAAGAGAGGCAACTCTGACCGCACTTGAATAAAGGAGCATGAGTAAGTTGTAGATCATACCGCAATCATCATTTGAGCACTTCTATCGCGCGGCGCATACGCCATACAGTCTCTTCTTTGCCCAATACGGAAGAAATGTCAAACATCTGGGGACCCTTTCCTTCACCTACTATAGTCAGACGGAAGGCATTCATGATATTTCCCAAATGATAACCTTTTTCTTCAATCCATTTCATAACCACTTCTTCCTGGTGCTTGAGGGAGAAATCGTCGAGCGATTCAAGTAAATCCGCGAGTTCCGTCATACATTTGGCCGAATCTTCTTTCCACCGCTTCCTGACAGTTTTTTCATCATATTCCACGGGGGCCACAAAGAAGAACTTGCACGTCTCCCACAGTTCGTTGACGAAGTTGACACGGCCTTTCATCATTCCAACTATCGTGACAACCTTATCGACAGGGCTTTCTATGCCGTGTTCCTTTAGTATTGGCATGAACATGGAGGCTATTTCCTGATTGCTTTTCATCAGAATATACTCATGGTTAAACCATTTCCCTTTTTCGTAGTCAAACTTTGCGCCAGCTTTGTTGCATCTGTGCAGATCAAACAGTTTGATCAGTTCGTCCATTGACATTATTTCTTGGTCGTTGCCGGGATTCCATCCTAAAAGAGCTAAAAAGTTGATGACTGCTTCAGGCAGGTATCCTGATTCACGATAGCCGGAAGAAATCTCTCCGGTTTTCGGGTCATGCCATTCCAACGGAAATACTGGGAATCCCAAACGATCACCATCCCGTTTGCTCAGCTTTCCGTTCCCGTCAGGTTTCAAAAGCAATGGAAGATGGGCAAATTCCGGCATCGTATCTTCCCATCCGAATGCGCGGTACAGCAATACGTGAAGCGGGGCAGAAGGAAGCCACTCCTCACCACGGATGACATGGGAAATCTCCATAAGATGGTCGTCCACGATATTTGCAAGGTGGTAAGTAGGGAGTTCGTCAGCAGACTTGTACAGCACTTTGTCATCAAGAATGGATGAATTGACAATGACATCCCCACGTATGATGTCACGGACATGCACTTCTTCGTCCGGGTCAATCTTGAAACGTACTACATATTGTTTCCCTTCCGCAATCAGCTTCTCTGTTTCTTCCTTTGTCATGGTAAGCGAATTGCGCATGTAACCGCGTGTGGATGCGTCGTATTGGAAATTGGGAATCTCTTTCCGCTTTGTATCCAATTCTTCCGGCGTGTCAAAGGCTATGTATGCCTTTTCATTGTCGAGAAGTATCTTTACATATTTTTTGTAGATATCACGCCGTTCCGACTGGCGGTACGGACCATAGTTTCCACCGAAGCTTACCCCTTCGTCAAATTTTATGCCTAACCATTTGAATGATTCCAGAATGTATTCTTCCGCACCCGGAACGAAACGGTGCGAATCGGTGTCTTCGATACGGAATACCAGATCACCGTCATGCTGACGTGCAAACAGATAGTTGTATAAAGCAGTGCGTACGCCGCCGATATGTAATGCGCCTGTAGGACTTGGTGCAAAACGAACTCTCACTCTTCTTTCTGACATAATGGACTCTATCTAAAAATACTCTACAAAAGTAATCTAATTTTCCCGTTTTTTTCTTATTTTTCGGCAAAATATCCGGTACCGATGAAAAGTTTATCGACAAAAAGAAAGTTTTCCTACAAAGAATTGTTCTATAAAAGTGTTATTTTTGTTGTAACTACTGCATTTGTGGTTTACTTTTTGCCTAGAGAGGGAAAATTCAACTATCAATTTGATATAAATAAACCATGGAGGTATGGTCTCCTTCAGGCGTCATTCGATTTCCCTATTTATAAGGGTGATGCAGAAATGCAGAAAGAGCAGGACAGCATCATGAAACGGTATGTGCCTTATTTCAATGTCGACAAAAGTGTCGGGGAACGAATGATTGATAAGTTCATGTCAGACTATTCCGGCAATCTGAATCAGGTTATTCCTGATCCTGCCTATCGGGAACACATCGTGCGGACATTAAAAGAAATCTATGCCACCGGAGTAATTGCATCAAACGATCTGGCCCAGCTGGAAAGGGATACGATAAAACGAATACAAATAGTCTATGGGAACACATCGAACCAGAGAGAGGTGGCGGATGTGTACACCTTCAAGGTCGCATATGAGAAAATGCTCGAGTCGGACACGGTGCGGTACAGCAGGATTCTCCTGCAACGGTGCAATCTGAACGACTATATCATTCCAAATCTATCATACGATGCCAATAAATCGGAAACGGCCAAGCAGGATCTGTTGGGAGAACTGTCGTGGGCAAACGGGTTCGTGATGAACGGACAGAAAATCATCGACAGGGGAGAGATTATAAATGAAAACACCTATAACATCCTTAAATCACTCGAAAAAGAATGGAACAAACGTAGTGAAACCGTCACTGAGAAACGCCTTACACTGATAGGTCAGCTACTTTTTGTAGCTATCCTGATAACTTGTTTCATGGTTTATCTTGAACTGTTCCGTAATGATTATTACGGAAAACGTCGCTGTTTGGTACTTCTGTTTATTATTATCACGGTGTTCCCAGTCACTTCGTCACTTATGGTTGAGCATGCGTATCTGAGCGTTTACACGATACCCTATGCTATGATCCCAATGATTATACGTATTTTCTTGGATTCACGTACGGCTTTTATGGCTCATGTGACTACTATTCTATTGTGTTCGATTTGTCTAAGTTCGCCCCACGATTTCATACTTCTCCAGATTATTGCAGGAATGGTTGGCATATACAGTCTGCGTGAACTGTCGCAACGCTCCCAGCTGTTTAGATGTGCGTTGTTCGTGACTTGTTCGTATGCGATTACGTATCTGGCACTTGATCTGATCCATGTCAGTGAATTTTCACAATTGAGCACGCATGCTTATTTCAATTTTGTCATAAACGGCATTTTGTTGCTGTTTACTTATCCGCTTCTTTTCATTCTGGAGAAACTGTTCGGTTTCACATCTAATGTGACTCTGATTGAATTGTCGAACATCAACAACAAACTGATGCGTGAAATGTCGGAAGTGGCTCCCGGCACTTTCCAGCATTCTTTGCAGCTTGCCAATCTTACCGCTGCTGCCGCTAACCGTATTGGAGCCGACAGTCAGCTGGTACGAACCGGAGCAATGTATCATGACATAGGGAAAATGTTGAATCCCGTTTTCTTCACAGAGAACCAGAGTGGGGTAAATCCACACGATCAGTTGAGCTACAAACAGAGTGCACAAATAGTAATCAACCACGTGACGGACGGACTGAAACTTGCCGACAAGAACAATCTTCCTCAAGTCATCAAAGACTTTATCCGTACCCACCATGGAAAGGGACTTACCAAATATTTTTACATATCCTACAAGAATGAGCATCCCGATGAGGAGGTGGATACAGAGGCGTTCCGCTATCCTGGACCTAATCCGTTTACAAAGGAACAGGCCATTCTGATGATGGCAGATGCTGTAGAAGCCGCATCCAGAAGCCTGCAGGCATATACAGAAGAAAACATTGCCGTATTGATAGAAAAGATTATCGACGGGCAGGTGAGTGAGGGTTATTTCAAGGATTGTCCGATTACGTTCAAGGACATCGCAATGGTTAAGGCGGTGTTCAAGGAAAAGCTGAAAACAATGTATCACACCCGTGTAAAATATCCGGAACTGAAGAAATGAGGAAGTTAAGGATAGTATGCTTATTACATGCAGAACAATGACAGCGTTGAATTGTTCAAGGCATTTCAACTCAAGGCTTACCAATCAATGTGGCGTGGACGACAGGATTCGATGTCATATTATCTGCAACAGTCAATCCTTATGATTGGTGCGGACAACAATACTCAGCTGTATTCATTATTATGGACAACACATGAAAAATGTCGAACAGAATGATGCACTCCTTGACGAAACTGATTAATTATACTCTTTGGAGTAGGAAAAACCTTCCGACAGACATGTTAAACCCAAATCGCTGGGTAACTGGCTTTTCCAGCTTAGTGCAACGGATGTATTCAAAACGGCCCGCAATTCGATGATCACTTATGGCAGCCAAATGAGACTTGACAAGTGGAATTACAGTGATTCACAGGCTGTCCGTCTTACCGTTCGTTACGCATTCAATACAGCGATGAGCAGGTATAAGGGAAAAGGTGCCGGTCGGAATGAAAGAAGCCGCCTTATGTCTTTATAGAAATGACCGCCTGTTTCTGTTAAAATATAAGGAAGCATTATTTTTGTCTCCGGAATGTTTTCTGCCATAAAACTTTTTCCATTTTCTACGGCATTATTTGCAGAGTTTTCAAATAAAATCTATTTTTGCAGGGTGGAATGATGAAATTCGTTGTAATACAATGAACAAGATAAAGAAATTGAAAAAAATCCGTATTCATCATGAAGGTGCCCATATATTGCTGGTCTGCGCGATCTTGCTCGCATTGGTTGATATCGCCTTATATTGGGGACTGGAGTGTAAGATACCTTTCTATATAGTATTTGTTGTCGGCCTGATAGTTTACGGGCTAATGATAAACTTTTTTCGCTGTCCTATCCGTATCTTTAAGGGAGATACGGAAAAAATTGTCGTGGCTCCGGCCGATGGGCGTGTGGTGGTTGTGGAGAACGTGGAAGAGCATGAGTATTTTCATGACAAAAGGCTGATGATTTCCATATTCATGGGGATTACCAATGTGCATGCCAACTGGTATCCTGTTGATGGGGTGGTGAAACATGTAAGTCATCAGGACGGGAATTTCATGAGGGCATGGCTTCCTAAGGCAAGCACCGAAAACGAACGTTCCACCATTATCATAGAAACTCCGGAAGGCTATACCGTTATGGTACGGCAGATTGCCGGTGCAGTGGCACGCAGGATTGTCACTTATGCAGAGGAGGGAGAAGACTGCTATATAGACGAGCATATGGGATTTATCAAATTCGGTTCGAGGGTGGATGTGTATCTGCCGCCTGAGACGGAGGTTTGTGTAAAAATGGGACAAAGGACTACAGGCAATGAAACGGTTATAGCCAAGTTGAAATAAGGGAAAAGACTGAATCATTGAGGAAAGGAGGAAATTATGCCTGGTGCAATAGTAAGGAACATACCGAACACAATCACTTGTTGCAACCTGTTTTGCGGATGCATTGCCTGTTGCATGGCTTTTCAAGCCGCTTACGGATATGCTTTGCTGTTTATTGTGTTGGGAGCGGTGTTTGATTTCTTTGACGGAATGACGGCACGTCTGCTTCATGTGTCATCGCCGATTGGCAAGGAACTGGATTCGCTGGCTGACGACGTGACCTTTGGGCTTGCTCCGGCTGCAATAGCCTTCTCATTGTTCAAGGAAGTGCATTATCCGGATTTTCTGCGTCCTGTTGCAGAATTTTTTCCTTATATCGCTTTTCTGATTGCAGTGTTTTCTGCGTTGAGACTGGCCAAGTTCAATCTCGATGAACGGCAGACCAGTTCGTTTATCGGAATGCCCACTCCGGCCAATGCCTTGTTTTGGGGATCACTGGCCGTTGGAGCGCACGATTTTCTGGTTTCGCCATACTTCAATGCCATTTATCTGTTCATCCTGGTCGTTGTGATGTCGCTTCTGCTTGTGGCTGAGTTGCCGATGTTCTCGCTGAAGTTCAAGGATCTGTCATGGGAGCACAACAAAGTAAGTTACATATTCATTATCATAAGCATTCCGCTTCTCGCCGTATTCCGTCTTGGCGGCTTCGCTGCTGTGATTGTATGGTATGTCATTCTCTCTTTGCTGACACGTAAAAAGGCTTAAAATCAGATTCATGTTTCATCTTCTCGGAATCATAACATTTATTTTTCTGTTCGCTATCATCATCGGGGTGGCGGGCGTTTTCTTCATAATCAGAAGAATAGTAAATTTCGGGAGAAAGATGTCGGGAAGGGACTCTGCCTCAGAGGGGCGTACGGGAACCTCCCGTGAGTCTTCATTGCATTTTGATTCGGTTGCCGGAGACCAGGTTTCCAAGAAGAAAATATTTGACAGTGATGAGGGGGAGTATGTGGACTTTGAGGAAATCAAAGATTAACGGCGTTGCCTGAAAAACTCTTTCATCAGCAGCCCGCATTCGTCAGCCAGCAGTCCGTCTTTCACTTCTGTTTTCGGGTGCATGGCATCGGGAGCATATCTGCGGTATCCGCGTTTTTCGTCTGAGGCACCGAATACCAATCTTCCGGTCTGGGCCCATGCGATGGCTCCTGCACACATCACGCAAGGCTCGACCGTCACATACAGGGTGCATCCATTGAGGTATTTGGCTCCAAGTGAGTTGGCTGCTGCGGTAATGGCCTGCATTTCGGCATGGGCGGTTACGTCGTTTAATGTCTCGGTCAGGTTATGAGCACGGGCTATAATACGGTCGCGGCAGACCACAACTGCTCCCACCGGAACTTCTCCCTTATCAGCCGCTTTCCGCGCTTCTATAAGTGCCTGTTTCATGTAAAATGTATCGTCAGCCATAGTTCACTTGATTCGTTGCACAAAAATACGTATTTTTGCAAGAAAGTAGTAATGGCAATACACAATGAATTGGGAAAAGAGGGAGAAAAGGCCGCTGCCGATTACTTGCTTGCACAGGGATATGTCATCAGGCACAGGAACTGGCGTTCCGGGAAAAAGGATCTTGACATTATTGCTGAAAAGGATAATCTTCTTGTTGTGGTGGAGGTCAAGACACGGCGGAATGAAAATTACGGGACTCCTGAGGATGCCGTGACCGACCGCAAAATCCGTCATATCATAACATCCGCCGATGCTTACCTGAAGAAATATGAGATTGACTGTCCCGTCCGGTTTGATATCATAACTTTGGTTGGAGAAAAGGCTCCTTTCCGCATAGAGCATATCACGGATGCATTCCTTCCACCGCTATGGGGTAGTTGACAACGATAATAATGTGCGGAAAAATAGTTATCTGAAAAAGAATCTGAAATGAATTTTCCTGAACCTATTCTGCTGAAAGAAACTGTTTCCACAAATTCGTATCTGGCACAACTGTGCGACCGTGAGAAACAGGATGACTTTACTTGTGTATATGCGTCTTATCAGTCCTCAGGAAGGGGACAGCGCGGGAACAGCTGGGAGTCGGAAGCCGGAAAAAACCTGCTGTTCAGTTTTGTCGTTTATCCGGATTTCATCGAGGCTGACCGTCAGTTTCTGCTTGCACAGATTTCGGCTCTGTCTTTGCAGGAAACCCTTTCGCAATATTCCGACGAAATTGCTGTCAAATGGCCGAATGACATTTACTGGAGGGACAAGAAGATTTGCGGTACGCTGATAGAGAATGATCTCACCGGGGCATTGCTGAGCCGTTCCATTTCGGGTACGGGAGTAAATTTGAACCAGAAAGTGTTTCTCAGTGACGCTCCCAACCCTGTCTCATTGACGCAGATCACCGGCCGGACTTACGATCCGAAAGAGATCCTTTATAAGATACTTACCCGTGTTGTCGATTATTATATGCTTCTGCGACATGGCGACACAACAACAATAGTTTCCCGGTACAAAAGCAATCTGTATCGCGGATCGGGATTTCATCCGTTCAAGGATGTTGGCGGAACGTTTCTGGCGCGTATTGCCGACATTGAACCTTCAGGGCGGATTATTTTGGAAGATGTGGAAGGAAGACTAAGAAAATATATGTTCAAGGAAGTAGAGCACGTGAAAGAAATATGAGTATTACCAACAGGCAAATCCTGCATATAGCCGTACCCTCCATTGTCTCGAACATTACCGTTCCATTGCTGGGACTGGTGGATGTAACCATCGTGGGACATTTGGGTTCCGCTTCATATATCGGTGCCATCGCCATAGGCGGAATGCTGTTCAACATGATCTATTGGATATTTGCTTTCCTGCGTATGGGAACGGGAGGGCTGACAGCACAGGCTTATGGACAACGCAATGAGGCGGAAATGATACGTATATTGTTGCGATCGCTCATCTTCAGCCTGTTGCTGGCCGTATTCCTGATCTCTTTGCAAAACATTATCCGTATGTTAGCCTTTATGGTTATTGATGCAAGTAGCGAGGTTCAGGGAATGGCGGCGTCCTATTTTCATATCTGCATTTGGGGAGCTCCTGCCACACTTGGGCTATACAGTTTCATAGGATGGTTTATCGGGATGCAGAACTCTCGTTTCCCGATGTTTGTTGCCATAGTGCAAAATGTCGTTAACATAGCGGCGAGCTTGTTTTTCGTCTTTGTACTTGAAATGAAGGTGGAAGGAGTGGCATGGGGGACTCTTGTCGCCCAATATGCCGGACTTCTGACGGCTTGTTTGCTGTTTCGGTATAAATACTGGTCACTTCTACAATATGTCAGACGATGCAAGCTGTTTGACAGAGAGGCTGTGGCACGTTTCTTCAATGTCAATCGTGACATCTTCTTTCGCACACTTTGCATCGTGTCGGTTACGGTTTTCTTTACATCCACTGGAGCGGCCTATGGCGACATTGTGTTGGCTGTAAATACCTTGCTGATGCAGTTGTTCACTCTGTTTTCATACATTATGGATGGATTTGCGTATGCCGGTGAAGCATTGTCCGGGAAACACATCGGGTCGGGAAACCACACGGAATTCCATCGTACCGTCCGGTGTCTTTTCGGGTGGGGAACGGCATTGGCTGCAGGATTTACTCTGCTTTATGTTATTGGAGGAGAAGGGTTTCTTGGTTTGCTGACCAATGAGGCTGAAGTGGTTAAAGCCTCGGAGGAATATTTCCTGTGGGCTATTGCCATTCCTGTGGCAGGATTCTCAGCTTTCCTCATTGACGGTATATATATCGGTGCTACTGCTACACGAATCATGTTGTATGCTGTTTTTATAGCGACAGTCTGCTTTTTCATTATCTATTACAGTTTGTGTACGGTATTGGGTAACCATGCCCTTTGGTTGGCTTTTATCGTTTATCTTGCCATGCGAGGAATAGCTCAGGCGTTGTTGGGTAGAAAATTGCTTGTACACGGAAAATTTCCTACATTTGCGGATAAACACTAAAAGACTATAATCAATGGCACAATTTAAACGTATCTTGCTAAAGCTCAGTGGAGAAAGCCTTGCGGGAGAACAAAAGTACGGTATCGACGAGAAACGTGTGGGCGAATATGCCAGACAGATCAAAGAAATCCATGAAATGGGAGTTCAGATAGGAATCGTTATCGGAGGTGGAAACATCTTTAGGGGAATAAGCGGTACCGGAAAGGGAGTTGACCGTGTGACAGGTGACCAGATGGGTATGCTTGCTACCGTTATCAACAGCTTGAAACTTTGCTCTGCTCTTGTTGCCGAAGGTGTGAAAACACGAGTTCTGACAGCCATCCGTATGGAACCGATCGGTGAGTTCTATTCAAAACGTAGGGCAATCGAAGTTATGGAGAACGGGGAAGTGGTGATAATGTCGGCAGGGACCGGCAATCCGTTCTTTACGACCGATACAGGCTCTTCCCTGAGAGGAATAGAAATCGAGGCCGATGTGATGTTGAAAGGCACTCGGGTGGATGGCATATATACGGCAGATCCGGAAAAGGATCCGAATGCCACCAAATTTGACGACATCACTTATGATGAGGTACTTGCACGCGGCTTGAAAGTGATGGATCTCACTGCCACCTGCATGTGTAAGGAAAATGATCTGCCCATTATAGTGTTCGACATGGATACGACAGGTAATCTGAAGAAAGTGATCAGCGGAGAAAAAATCGGAACGCTGGTACATAACTGATTCCGGTTCATGTTCGGACATTCTCGTCCAATATGAATTTTCTGACTTCGCCATTCCGCATCAGGGGGATGGCGTTCTTTTTTTCTTTAGGCATACGCTCCAGTCCGGCTTGCAAGGCACGGTTGATTTGCCCGTGGGCGACAACAAGCACACGCTTTCCTTTACAGTTTTTCCGGACATAATCAAGAAATTTTTCCGCACGCTGATATAGCATATCCCATGTCTCTGCATCTGACGGCGGATAGTTTCTGTCAACGTCATCCAGGAAAAGCCCCGTCCAGCTTCCCCAATCTATTTCGCGCAGCAATGGTGTGGTTGTCCACGGAAGATTACGCTTGCCCATTGCGATCCTTACCGTGTCTGTCACCCTCTGCAGGTCGCTGCTCACCACGAGGTCTAATTCTGTTTTCTCCAGAGATTTTCCAAGTTCATGCGCCTGCCGTTTCCCTTCTTCTGTAAGTATGCCTGGCAGATGTCCTTGAAATATTCTTTTAAGGTTTTCTTCTGTCTGTCCGTGGCGTGCCAAATAAATGGTGATCATCTTTATCAGCTGTTTACGGGAGTCAAAAGTAGTGACAAATCTGGAACTGCCAAAACATACGTGACAGATTTGTTGTCTTGCTGGTTGACTCTGCCGTTTAAAATATCTCATGAAAAAGGCATTATTTTCAGGACCTATTGCATGAGAATAAAAAATAACTTACTTTTGTTCACAAAACAAGGTTCAGACAAAATAATTATAAACTGAAAAAATATGGCAGACTCTAAGACAATCCTCAGTGAAGCAGAAGAAAAGATGGATATGGCAGTCATGTATCTGGATGAGGCTCTTGCTCACATTCGTGCAGGCAAGGCTGATGTACGTCTGCTCGACGGAATCCGTGTGGATTCTTACGGCAGCATGGTACCTATCAACAACGTGGCCGCAGTGACAACTCCTGATGCCAGAAGTATCGCTATAAAGCCGTGGGACAAAAGCATGTTCCGTATAATCGAGAAGGCTATAATAGATTCAGAGTTGGGTATCACTCCGGAAAATAACGGCGAGATCATCCGCATTGCCATTCCTCCTCTTACAGAAGAACGACGCAAGCAGTTGGTGAAGCAATGCAAAGGCGAGGGTGAGACTGCCAAGGTGAGTGTGCGTAATGCACGTCGTGATGCCATTGACGCATTGAAGAAGGCAGTGAAGGACGGTATGCCGGAAGACGAGCAGAAGAACTCGGAAGCCAAGCTGCAGAAAGTACATGACAAGTTCATCAAGCGGATTGACGATTTGTTGGCTGCGAAGGACAAGGAAATCATGACCGTATAGAAACTTGAAGACTTGGAGAAAGGACTGGTCATCAAAAGCACGGGGAGCTGGTATATCGTCAAGACAGACAACGGACAGCTTGTAGAATGCAAAATAAAGGGCAATTTCCGCCTGAAAGGAATCAGAAGTACCAATCCGATAGCTGTGGGCGACAGGGTATGTATCGTACCGAATGCTGAAGGTACGGCTTTTATCACTGAGATAGAGGAGCGGAAAAATTATATCATAAGACGGGCGTCCAACTTGTCAAAGCAATCTCATATCATTGCAGCCAATCTTGACCAGTGTATGCTGGTGGTAACTGTCAATTATCCGGAAACATCCACTGTCTTCATCGACCGTTTTCTGGCTTCGGCTGAAGCATACAGGGTACCCGTGTCCATTGTTTTCAACAAGATGGACAGATATTCGGAAGACGAACTACGTTATCTGGAAGGGTTGGTCAGTCTGTACACATACATTGGCTATCCGTGTTTTAAAGTCTCCGCAAAAAACGGAACAGGAGTGGATGGTGTCAAGAATGCACTTACCGGGAAAATCACTCTCATGTCCGGCAATTCAGGAGTAGGGAAGTCAGCTCTCATAAACGCCATTCTGCCTGGACTTAACTTGAGAACCGGTGAAATATCGGCAGCACACAATACTGGTATGCATACGACAACTTTTTCCGAAATGTATCCTCTCGACGGCGGCGGATATATTATCGACACTCCGGGAATAAAGGGCTTCGGCACTTTCGACATGAAGGACGAGGAAGTGGGACATTATTTCAAGGAAATCTTCAGGTTTTCAGCCGACTGCAAATATGGCAACTGCACTCACCGGCACGAGCCGGGATGTGCTGTCCGCGATGCTGTGGAGAAACACTATATCAGTGAGTCGCGTTATAACTCTTACCTGAACATATTGGAGGATAGGGAGGAAGGAAAATACCGGGCAGCATTTTAGTTTCGCGTTCGGCATAATTGTGACAGGCATACGCAGCGGTGTTGAGAGTCTCATGGCATGGTTTACAGATTTTTATGGAGACGACGCAGAAGTCAAAAAGATTTTTTACTATCTTTGCCCATCGTAAAAGAGAATATATCCGGAAGGATGAATTTGTTCGTCTGTAAAAGCGTGAAATCACAACAAAACAGGTCTCTGGAATCATACACAAAGACTAAGGGCAAAAGTCAAAATGCTAAAATGAGCTGTGAAATAGCGATTGGACAAAACCAATGAGGTGTTAACGAATTATGGATAAAGACATTTTATACGTTGCCATTCATGCCGCATTAAAAGCCGGAACGGAAATCATGAAAATTTATACCGATCCGAAAGCAGACTTTGGGATCGAAATGAAGGCGGACAATTCGCCGCTGACCGTTGCCGACCGTAAATCGCATGCTGTGATAGCGGAAGCATTGGCTGTCACACCGTATCCGGTACTTAGTGAGGAGGGAAAGGCAATACCTGTTGAAGAACGGAGAAAATGGGATGAATTGTGGGTGGTTGATCCGTTGGACGGGACGAAAGAATTCATTAAGCGTAACGGAGAATTTACCGTAAACATCGCATACGTAAAAAAAGGGTGTCCTATGGGTGGTGTGATTTATATTCCGGTAAAACGTCAGTTGTATTTTGCTGATATGGATTTGGGTGCTTACAGGGTGGATAATATATCAGACATGACGGAATATACAACCATTGACAGCCTCATGTCTGTGGCGCATCGTCTTCCTGAACCTGAAAACAGGCATGATAATTTCGTGATTGTTGCATCCCGTTCTCATCTGACTCCTGAGACGCAGGAATATATCAGCAAGATGAAAGAGAAACATGATGATGTTACGACCGTATCAAGCGGAAGTTCGTTAAAGCTATGTCTGGTTGCTGAAGGGAAAGCCGATGTATATCCTCGTTTTGCTCCTACGATGGAGTGGGATACTGCTGCCGGACATGCGATAGTGAAAGCTTCTGGTGGAGAAGTGTATCAGGCTGGGAAAGACGTTCCTTTGCAATATAACAAGGAGAGCTTGCTGAATCCGTGGTTCATTGTTCTTCCGGAAGTCAAGGACTGCAAGTCATGAAATCTTTTCAGAGATATGAATTTCGATATACTTTTTGTACAGGTTGGACTGATTGTAATGCTGGTGGCTTTTATTATGGACAAGATACGCCAGGGCGTTGGTAACGAAAGCCTAATTGCGTATGCTTCTGATGATAAGTGTGTTTTCGGCATTTCTTAGCAATATTATGATTTTGTCTGTTGTATTAATTCCTCTGATTCGGCCGTTTGTGCCGACAGTATAAGGCATGTGATTGTTATGGAACAACATATATATCCGATATTCGATAAAATGCTTTCCCGTTCCGACAAGGAGAATCTGCTGGGACAGCGCGGTTTGATGGTTTGGTTTACCGGACTAAGCGGTTCCGGGAAAAGTACTGTTGCCATTGCTCTGGAGCGTGAGCTTCATAAACGAAAACTGCTCTGCCGTATCTTGGACGGTGACAATATCCGGAGCGGTATCAATAATAATCTTGGATTTTCGGCGGAGGATCGTGTGGAGAACATACGGCGTATAGCGGAAGTCGGCAAACTGTTCGTTGATACCGGAGTCATCACTATCGCTGCATTCATAAGTCCGAACAATGCCATCCGCAATATGGCCGCTGAAATAGTCGGAAAAAATGATTTTATGGAGATCTATATCAGCACTCCAATAGAGGAGTGCGAGCGTCGTGACGTAAAAGGGCTGTATGCCAAAGCACGCCGTGGGGAGATCAAGAACTTTACAGGAGTGTCTGCTCCGTTTGAGGTTCCACTTCATCCGGCATTGTCGCTTGACACGTCAAAACTCTCGCTCGAAGAATCGGTCAGCCTGCTTTTGGAACTGATTTTGCCGAGGGTAATTAAAAAATAAACTATATAATATATCATGCAAGAAGAATACAAGTTAAGCCACCTGAAAGAACTCGAAGCGGAGTCAATCCACATCATCCGTGAGGTGGCCGCTTCATTTGAGAATCCTGTAATGCTTTATAGCATAGGCAAGGACTCTTCCGTAATGCTGAGGCTGGCAGAGAAAGCGTTTGCACCCGGAAAAGCTCCTTTCCCTCTGATGCACATCGATTCGAAATGGAAGTTCCAGGATATGCTGAAATTCCGCGATGAATATGCAAAGGAACATGGTTGGAAACTGATTGTTGAAAGCAACATGGAAGCATTTCGTGCCGGTGTGGGACCGTTCACTCATGGAAGCAAGGTACATACGGACCTGATGAAGACACAAGCTTTGCTGCATGCACTTGATAAGTATAAGTTTGATGCTGCATTCGGAGGAGCACGCCGCGATGAAGAAAAATCACGTGCAAAGGAACGCATATTCTCTTTCCGTAACGAGTTTCACCAATGGGATCCGAAAAACCAGCGTCCGGAACTGTGGGACATCTACAACACGCGCATACGCAAAGGGGAAAGCATCAGGGTATTCCCTCTGAGCAATTGGACGGAACTTGACGTCTGGCAGTATATCCGTTTGGAAAAGATTCCGATAGTTCCTCTATACTTTGCCAAGGAACGTCCGACTGTCAATATTGACGGTCAGCTGATCATGCCTGATGATGATCGGCTTCCGGAAAAATACAGAGACAAGATTGTTATGAAAAAGATCCGTTTCCGTACATTGGGTTGTTGGCCGCTTACCGGTGCTATCGAAAGTGAGGCTGATACGATTGAAAAAATCGTGGAAGAGATGATGACTACAACCAAGAGCGAACGCACAACGCGTGTCATAGATTTCGACCAGGATGCCAGTATGGAAGAAAAGAAACGCGAGGGATATTTTTAATGTCTTGTATTATGGTGTGTCATTTTTAACCAACTGAAAAAAATGGAAAAATTGGATAAAAACAAATCAGGAAACCCTATGGAAGGTGAAAAGAGGGGGAAGATGTCCATTGAGGAGTTTCTGAAAAAAGATGAACAGAAGGATATTCTCCGTTTCCTTACTGCCGGATCTGTTGATGACGGAAAGTCGACACTCATCGGACGTTTGCTTTTCGACAGCAAGAAAATCTATGAAGACCAGCTTGACGCATTGGAACGTGACAGCAAGCGTGTAGGCAATGCAGGAGAACATATCGATTATGCACTCCTGTTGGACGGACTGAAAGCGGAACGTGAGCAGGGAATTACGATAGATGTGGCTTACCGTTATTTTTCGACCAATAACCGTAAGTTTATCATTGCCGATACTCCGGGACATGAACAATACACGCGCAACATGATTACAGGAGGATCAACTGCTAATCTGGCCATCATTCTTGTAGATGCACGCATGGGAGTCATTACGCAGACACGCCGTCACACCTATCTTGTGTCGCTTTTGGGTATCAAGCATGTGGTGCTGGCGGTAAACAAGATGGACTTGGTAGATTTTTCAAAAGATGTATATGACAAGATTGTCGCTGACTATATGGCGTTTATTACACCTCTCGGGGTATCTGACGTAACGTGCATACCGCTTTCGGCGCTTGACGGAGATAATGTCGTGGAGAAGTCCGGACGCACGCCGTGGTATGAAGGTCCGTCCTTGCTTAGCTTCCTCGAAAATGTACATATCGGCAATGACCACAACCTGGACGACTTCCGTTTCCCGGTGCAGTATGTGTTGCGGCCTAATCTCAATTTCCGCGGCTTCTCGTCTAAGGTCGCTTCTGGAATGGTGCGTAAAGGTGACGAGGTTGTTGCTCTTCCCTCAGGAAAGAAAACACGTGTAAAAGCCATATATTCCCCTGACGGTGATTGCGACTGCGCTTTCCCTCCAATGTCTGTCACGCTGACTCTTGAGGATGAAATTGATGTGTCACGCGGTGACATGTTGGTTCATCCGGACAACATTCCTATGGTGGGTCGTAACTTTGAAGCCATGTTGGTATGGATGGATGAGGAGAAGATGGACATGGACAAGTCTTTCTTTCTGAAGCAGACCACCAACATGAGCCGTACGCGTATAGACTCCATAAAATATAAGGTGGACGTGAACACAATGGATCATCTAAGTGTGGAAAACGGAAAACTCAGGAAAGAGGATATGCCTTTGCAACTCAATCAGATTGCACATGTGGTGCTGGCTTCGTCAAAGGAACTGTTTTTTGATCCGTACACAAAGAATAAGGCAACCGGAGCATTTATTCTGATTGACCCGATCACTAACAATACAAGTGCTGCCGGGATGATCATTGACAGGGTGGAGGATAGAGATATGCACGCTACGATGGAATTGCCTGTACTCGACCTGCCGCGGTTGGGCATTGGTCCGGAACATTACGAAGCGATTGAAACTGCCGTAAAGGATTTGGAAAGGCAAGGGTATTCTATTGAGATCAGGAAATAATTTTCGTCAATCGTCAATTGGCAGTGGACACCGTTATTCAGTTTGCTGCTGATTTTCGCTGTTAATCATTCAATAACGATATGGGATTATTAGAATTCAGTAAACTTCCGGTCAACACATTGGTGGGGGCTGACTGGAAGACTTTCAACAGGATTACGGAAGGGAAAACCATTGACAAGGCTTATAAAGGAAAGTTCCGTCTGACCAAGGCTGTCTGTCGTTTGCTTTCCGTGCTGAAGCCCTTGCAGGACAAGAGGTATGAGAAGATATTGGCTGACAAGCCGTTGGAACATGATCCGGTTTTCATTCTAGGACATTGGAGAAGTGGAACCACATTCATGCACAATGTGTTCTCGTGTGACAAGCATTTTGGTTATAATACGACTTACCAGACTGTGTTTCCGCATCTTATGATGTGGGGACAACCTTTTTTCAAAAAGAACATGAGCTGGCTGATGCCGGACAAGAGGCCTACAGACAACATGGAACTGGCGGTGGATCTTCCTCAGGAGGAGGAGTTTGCGCTTTGCAACATGATGCCATATACTTACTATAACTTCTGGTTCTTGCCAAAACACATGCAGGAGTATGCCGACAAGTATCTGTTATTTGACGATATTACGGATGAAGAACTGAAGGTGTTTGAAGAAGTGTTCATCAAACTTATCAAGATCTCGTTGTGGAATACCAATGGCACCCAGTTCTTAAGCAAGAATCCTCCTCATACGGGTCGTGTGAAGGAGCTTGTCAAGATGTTCCCCAACGCAAAATTCATTTACCTGATGCGCAACCCATACACTGTATTCGAATCTACGCGCAGTTTTTTTACCAATACCATAAAACCGCTACAGTTGCAGGATCTCAGTGATATGGAGCTTCAGAACAACATTCTTTCGATTTATACTAAGTTGTACCACAAATATGAAGCCGACAAAGGCTGTATCCCTGAGGGCAATCTCGTGGAGGTACGGTTTGAAGATTACGAGAAAGATGCGTTTGCCATGACTCAGGAAATATATCAGAAACTTTCTTTGCCAGGTTTTGATGAAGCCAGAGCAGACATTCAGGCTTATGTGAACAAGAAAAAGGGCTATAAGAAAAACAAATATCAGTACAAGCCGGAAACTGTGAAACTTGTAGAAGAGAACTGGTCTTTTGCTTTGGAGCAGTGGAATTACAAACTGTAAATCCGGTTCAATACCGGGCTGCTCTTATTGTGACAGCCTGTGGGATAAAATCAAAAATGGCAAGTTGCCCGTCATTGATAAGATTGACATCAATGGCGGGTTTCTTTCAAATATGCATTTCAATTTTCTTCTCCTCCGCCGAGTATGGAGGAAGGAAGTTTCTTTTTTGAGGTAATGCCCAGTTCTTTCAACATCTCTGCCTGTCGGATAAGGTTACCCTTGCCATGAGAAAGCTGGCTACGCGCATTCTCATAGGTGCTGGAAGCCGTTTTAAGCGTTTCACCGATTTTTTCAAATGTTTCCGTAAAGCTTACCAGCTTCTCATACATAGCGGTACCTCTTTTCACAATGTCCTGTATGTTCTTTATCTGATATTCCCGTTTCCACAAATCCAATGCCATTCGCAGGGCGGCGATAAGGTTTGTCGGACTCATCAGTACCACCTTTTTCTGGTACGCATAGTTCCATAATTCGTGGTCGGCTTGAAGGGCCAGCAAATATGCCGGCTCATTGGGAATGAACATCATCACGAAATCCGGAGCTTTTGTGTTATACTTTGAATAATCCTTTCTGCTCAACTCGTCAATGTGTGCCTTAACTGATGATAAATGGGCTTTGAGATATTGTTCCTGCTCGGATTTGTCTTCTGTTGCGATGTAGTTGGCGTACGCAGTGAGAGATACCTTAGAGTCGATTATGACTTGTCGGTTGTCCGGATACTTTACCAGCACGTCCGGTTGCATCCGTTGTCCGAATTCATTCCTGAGAGGTTCTCCATTTTCATCTTTCAAAAACTCCTGACGGAAATATTCTTCGCCTTCTCTTAATCCGGAATGTTCAAGAATCGTTTCCAGAATCATTTCGCCCCAGTTTCCCTGTACCTTCGAGTCACCTTTCAGTGCCCGTGTCAGGTTGTTTGCGTCATCACTGATCTGTTTGTTGAGCTGTATCAGTTCTTTGATACGGTCTTCAAGTGAAAAACGCTGTTTTGACTCTTTGTCATACACCTCCGCCACCTGATGTTTGAACTCCTGCAGATTTTCTCGAAACGGTTTCAACAGAGTGGTCAGGCTCTCCGTGCTGAGTTTGTTGAAGCTTTCCGTTTTTTGCTGGAATATTTTGTTAGCTATATTCTCAAACTCCATTTGAAACTGTTTGTGCATGTCGGAAATCTCTTTTTTCTGTTGTTCCAGTTTTTCATTCAGATTGCGTTTCTCATGTTCCAACAGCTTCTCTGCTTTCTGCTGTTCGGCTTTCACCATATCCTGTTCATGCAGCTTCTGCATCTGAAGCTGTGCCTCCAATGCAGCGGCCTTGCGTGACATGAAGAAATACCCGATAAGAAACCCCAATACAATGCCTAAAAGTAAAAAAACTGTTTCCATGTCGTTGTCCTTAAAATTTCTTCAGCTCCTGATAAAGCCTCTGCACGGGAAGTCCCATTACGTTGAAATATGATCCTTCCAGTCGCGTAACTCCGATAAAACCTATCCACTCCTGTATACCGTATGCGCCCGCCTTGTCCAGCGGACGATAGTTATTGACATAGTAGCTTATTTCTTCCTCATTGAGTTTGTCAAATGTCACATCCGTCACTGAGGAGAACGAGTGCTGGACTTCGGCAGTCGTAATACATACACCTGTAATCACCTGATGCACCCGTCCGGACAGCATGCGGAGCATGCGACAGGCATCCTCCGTATCTTTGGGTTTGCCCAACACCTGTCCTTCAAGGCTGACAATAGTGTCGGCAGTGATAATAAGATCGTTCCTATTGATAGACCTGCGGTAGGCATCAGCTTTCTCGCGGGCTATATAGACGGGGATTTCCTCTACTCTAAGATTGTCGGGATAGCTCTCGTCAATTCCGGGAAGGATTCTCACTTCATAATCTATGCCTAATCCGGAAAGAAGTTCACGGCGGCGAGGAGAGTTTGAAGCAAGCACAATATGATATTTTTTCAGATTTTCCAGTGCCATAGTCATGATTCAAATTGATTTTGCAAATTATGGATATAATGTCTTACCAGCCGAATGCTTCTTTATGAGACATCCATTTTCCTTGAGCGCGAAGTACCTGTTCAATGACATCTCGTCCGCAACCATATCCTCCGTTGCGATGTGAGATATACTTGCAGACAGCCTTGATTTCAGGAGCGGCATCCGCAGGACAACATGGCAGTCCAACCAATTTCAGCACCTCATAGTCGGGGATATCATCTCCCATATAAAGCACCTCTTCCGGTTTCAGACTGTATTTCCGAATAAGTTCGTCATATTCTTTTGTCTTTACGGAAGCTCCAAGATACACATCCTTGATACCCAGAGCTTCGTATCGTTTTCTTATGGATTCCGTTTTTCCTCCGGTAATTATGGCCACATGGAGTCCGCATTTCACTGCCAGTTGCAGGGCATATCCGTCTTTGATATTGACAGTTCGCATAGGTTCTCCGTTTTGACTCAGGCCGACGGTTTCGCAACTCAGTACCCCGTCCACGTCAAAGAATAATGCTTTGATTATTGTCAGGTCATAGTTTATCATATTCTTGTCTTTTAAGTTCATAATAACTGATGTTCCGGCTGATGAGTTTATACAGGACGGCCAGTTCCGGCTCTTCCTTCAGCATGTCTAAATGGCGGTCGATGACATTCATGTCATTGCGGCAAGCCGGTCCGGTCTGAGCGTTTGCGGGAGAAAGTTCGTGTACTTTCCTTGCCGTTTCGTCAATCAGCGGAAGCATGGATTCAAATGGCAGTCCGTTACTGTCAAGCAGATGTTTGCATATCGCATACATGTGGTTTGTAAAGTTGCATGCAAAAACCGCTGCTATATGAAGACATTTACGTTGTTCGGACGAAGCTACGTAAACCTTTGAGCCAAGCCGTTCAGTCACTTCCTTCAGATATCGGACATCTTCTGCAGAAACGGCTTCGACGAAAAACGGAACGGTGGAAAAGTCAACATCTCTTTCCTTGCTGAAAGTCTGCATCGGATAGAGAACGCCGTATCTGCGTACCTTGTCCTTCCATACATCCATCGGCATGCTTCCGGCTGTGTGAAGATAAAGTGCGTCAGGATTGCCGTGTATGGACAATTGGCGTGTCACATCTTCAAGTGCGGAATCCTTTACGGAAACAATGTATATGTCTGTCTCACGGGCAACCTGCGACAAGTCAGTTGTGTAAGGGCAATCCAATCTGAGGGCCAGTGCCTGTGCCGATTCTTCTGTCCGGCTATATACCTGAACGATACGGCAGCCACTCAGCAAAAGAGCGGGTGCAAGATGTGTAGCCACATTCCCGGCTCCTACTACAACAACGGAAAGATTATTATTATTCATATAGTCAGCGTGAAGAAAAAAAATACAGCAACAAACCTATTATTAACAGAGCGACAGGAAGCAGATAGGCCGACATTTGTCCCAACAGCGAGACAACCAGTCCTATGTTCTGTATCAGCCAGATTCCTGCCAGAATGATTCCGACCGATTTGTCTTGCTTGAACCACAGAAAGACTACAGACGCATAGAGTAGCATCATATCTTTCTGCATGACCCACGCAAGTCCAATATTGCTGAAGCCTAACAGCTTGTCAATAAGATATAAAATGCCCATTATGACAAGAAACACAGCCGTAGCTCTGTATGTGTCTTTATTGTTTGTCGCCGTTGCCATTGTCCTTCATATTTGCCGATGTGAGCGCTGTTTTTTCTATCGACAAATATACTTCATCTGTTCCGATTTCTCAAAAAAAACTCTAAATTTGCATATATGCCACTCCATATATCCACATATTACCGTAGTGAAGATATACCGCCCCTGCCTGGCACAAAGGTTTTTTATTCAGTAGAAGTGTTTCGTGCGTTGCAGCATTCAAAGGGATTCACTCCGGCGTTGCTTGTAGCATACGAAGAAGGACGGGCTGTGGGCAAACTGCTATGTATCACTCGCCGAAGCCTGCGTTTCAGGTTCTTCTTCAAGAAAACGTACGTGTACGGCTCAGGCGAATACTTTCCTTCGTCTTATAGCAGGGAGCAGATTTTCAGCGAACTGATAAGATATTTCACCAATACCTTCAAGGAACGATCGTTTCTGCTGGAGTTCCGTAATCTTGAGGAAGCGTTGTTTGGTTACCGGTATTTCCGTGAGTGCGGCTATTTTCCAGTACACTGGATGCGGGTACGTAACTCTCTGCACGGGAACTGGATTGACAAATGGATGAGCGTTTCCAGAAAACGCCAGATAAACCGTGCACTGAAAAACGGAACTGAAATGGATGTGGCCAAGACAGAAAAGGATGTGAGTGATTTCTTTACATTGCTGCGGCGTTACTATTCGTCAAAGATCTACCACTATCTTCCGGATATCAATTTTTTTCTTGATTTGTTGAGGGAAGCTTCCGATTGTGCGAAGATTTTCGTCATCCGTTATAAGGGGAAGATCATAGGCGGGTCTGTATGTCTGTTCTCCGACAAGGACGCATATTTGCTTTTCTCGGGAGGCTTGCGTAAAAGCTATCCGCTGCAATATCCCGGAGTACTGGCCGTATGGGATGCTATGGTGTATTCTCATGCTCACGGATACGAACACTTTGAGTTTATCGAAGCCGGACTCCCGTTCAAGAAGTACGGCTACCGTGATTTTATCCTGCGTTTCGGGGGCAAGCAGATGAGTAGCAGGCGATGGTTCCGCATCAGGTGGGGATGGTTGAACAGACTGTTTACAAGGTTTTACGTATGAGATGCATGTCCACTGAAAAGTACCGGGAGGTTTTGCCAAAGATGAACGGAGCTTTTCATCCGAACGGACGGAGGTTTTCCTGTGGCTTTGGAACAGTCCTTTATCTTGGATTATATCCGGACAGAAAAGCGACATAATGACATAATAAAAAAGACGTATATTATTCGGTAATGGCAGGTATATATATACATATTCCTTTCTGTAAGAGGCGCTGTATCTATTGTGACTTCTTCTCCACAACACAGGGAGAAAAGAAGGACGTGTATATAACGGCTCTTTGCAGCGAAATCAGGCAAAGGAAACCGTATATTGGTGGGGAATCGGCAGAAACCATCTATATAGGCGGTGGTACCCCTTCGCAATTGGCAAGGGAAGATTTTGAAAGGATTTTCAGCAGCATATATGAGACATATAAAGTGGATGCCGATGCGGAAATCACTCTCGAGGCAAACCCTGATGACCTTCGCCCTGACTATATACATATGTTGCGCACTTTGCCTTTCAACCGTATAAGTATCGGCATACAGACTTTTCATGAAGAAAGCCTGAGGCTGCTGAACAGAAGGCATACTGCATCGCAGGCTGTAAAAGCATTTTATGATTGCCGTGAAGCAGGATTCGACAATATCAGTATCGACTTGATGTACGGACTTCCGGAAGAAACGGAAGCGGTATGGACTGCTGATCTTGAAGAAGCTATGAAAATGAGACCTGAACATATATCGGCTTATCACGTTATCTATGAGGAGGGGACAGAACTGTGGAAACTTCGTGAAAGACACCGTGTGAAGGAGGTGGATGAAGACTTGAGCGTCAAGTTTTTTACACGGCTCATATACACGTTAAAACAGAACGGTTATGAGCATTATGAGATATCAAACTTTTGTCTTCCCGGACATTATTCCAGACACAATTCAAGTTATTGGACAGGTAAGAAGTATTTGGGATGCGGACCTTCTGCTCATTCCTATGACGGATTGTCTCGCCAATGGAATGTTTCTTCACTTGACGGATATATAAAAGGAATAATGGAAGGTATCCGAATTTACGAAAAAGAGGATCTCGATTTGTACACCCGTTACAATGATTTTATAATCACGTCTGTCCGTACTTGTTGGGGGCTGTCGTTGGAAAAATTGAAAGATGAATTCGGAAATGCTCTCCATGAATATTGCCTGAAGATGTCCCGCGAGCATTTGTCACAAGGTACTATGGAAATAAGTTACGGGAATTTGAAACTTACACAAAAAGGTATTTTCATTTCTGACAGCATCATGAGTGACCTGTTGTGGATATAGACCCTCTTTATGAAAATAGGATCATGACGTTGTCTGTCACGATCCTATCACATATTCTATTCTATGACTGCATTCGGCGTTTATTTTGCCAAACTGTAAACGATGTCCATAATCTGCTTGCCCAATTCGTCAGCTTCCTTGATAGTGGAAGCCTCAGAATAAACACGGATAATTGGTTCGGTGTTGCTCTTTCTCAAATGTACCCATTTGTCGGGAAAGTCAATCTTCACACCGTCTATGTCATTGATTTCTTCATCCTTGTAAATATCTTTCACTTTGGCAAGAATAGCATCGACATCAGTATCAGGAGTAAGGTCTATGCGGTTCTTAGCAATGTAGTAATTAGGATAGGTTGCACGCAGTTCGCTTACCTTCTTGCCCTCGTGTGCCAGATGGCTAAGAAACAATGCTATACCAACCAGTGCATCACGACCGTAATGTGACTCCGGATATATTACTCCCCCGTTTCCTTCTCCTCCGATAACGGCATTGGTTGCTTTCATTTTTGTCACCACATTCACTTCGCCTACTGCCGATGCATTATACTGCATGCCGTAACTTCTGGTCACATCACGCAATGCACGGGTGGAACTCAAATTTGAAACAGTGTTACCCGGAGTGTGTTTCAAAATATAGTCGGCAACAGTAACCAGCGTATATTCCTCTCCATACATGGTTCCGTCTTCTGAAATGATTGCCAGACGATCCACATCCGGATCAACAACAAAGGCCACATCATTTTTACCTTGTTTCATCAGTCCCATTATGTCACCCAGATTTTTTTCCAAAGGCTCCGGATTATGCTGGAAATCTCCTGTCGGTTCACAGTAAAGCTTCTCTACATGAGACACTCCCAACTGCTTCAGCAGTTCCGGCAAAATGATTCCTCCTACAGAATTCACGCAATCAATGGCAACACGGAATCCTGCCTTACGGATGGCCTCTACATCCACCAGCTTCAGTGCCAGAACATTGTCTATGTGTTTTTGGTTATATGTATTGTCTTCCTCGTACTTCCCTATATGGTCAATTCCGGCAAAATCAAATTCTTCTGCGGCTGCGATACGGAGCACCTCATTGCCTTCATCCGCATTCAGAAATTCTCCGTGTTCGTTCAGCAGTTTTAATGCATTCCATTGTCTTGGGTTGTGACTGGCTGTGAGGATGATTCCTCCGCATGCTCCCGACATGGTTACTGCCAGCTCGGTTGTTGGCGTAGATGCCAGTCCGATATTAAGGACATCAAATCCCATTCCCATTAACGTACCGCATACCACATTCTTTACCATTTCCCCAGAAATGCGTGCGTCACGTCCTACCACAATCTTATTGGTGTCTTTGGTTGTTGTTTTGCGGATAAGTGTGGCGTAAGCTGAAGTGAACTTCACAATATCCAAAGGATTCAACCCTTCACCGGCATGTCCCCCAATCGTACCACGAATGCCAGAAATTGATTTGATTAGTGTCATAAATATTACAAAATTTAGGTTAACGTGAATCTATCTGTTTAGATTATAAGTAATTTCATAGTAACAAGGATATACATACAATTGTGCCGTTGATGTACCTTCACTGTGTGGCACTATGAGTTTTACACGAGCCAGTTTTTCAGATTTTGTCGTGCGCGAAGGTTTCAGATAGCGGAGGGGAACCAGCCACCCTGTCGGAACGGATGAGGTTCCATACATTCCGTACATACTGTAATCATCGCTACGGGTAAACGAGGCGGAATATGATCCGCTGCTGATTGTCAAGACAAATTCTTCACCTTCAATCCAGTAACTTGGATTGATGACGTGCATGTTCGCCATCAGTGTGTCTCCGGCATCGAACAGGTCATCCCGTGTCTGTATGGCAATCTCTATAAAACGTGCTGTAAGTTCGTATCTTCCGTCTTCTAACACTTCACCATCTCCACGATAGCATACGTGCATGTAAACGCCGCTCTCTTCCAGCAACACATATTCGTTTTCTCCAATATTCATAGAATCCTGTGCTGCAAATTGGGACTCGTTGATTACTTCAATGTCATTTTCACTAATATATTGGTTGATTGCATCTGTTTCATCTTCCACCAGTTCGGCATAAGTCTTTCCGTTGTTACAACTCTGAAATCCGAAGGCTAATGCTACCAATATAAACAACAAGTAATAAATATTCTTCATCTTTTGTCTTTTTTCTTCGGGCAAATATACGCAAATCCGGTAATATAAATCTCCTTATTTATCCAATTATAATTTAATATTGTACAATAACACAGTTGGCGGTCAGCTTTTCAGTAAAAGTGACTCATATTTCACCAAAGCCTGCTTTAGAAGTCCGACGGCTTCTTCCATTGTACCATAAAATTCTCCGCCGGAAGCGTTCAGATGTCCACCTCCGTTAAAGAACTCTGAGGCAACCTTGTTGCACGGAAAACTTCCTACCGAGCGGAGAGAAACTTTTATCATGTTCTTTTCCGTATCTTCACGCAGAAATACGGAGAAACATATATCCTTTATCTGAAGCGGTATGTTTACAAATCCCTCCGTATCTCCTTTTACATACTGAAACTTACCTTGTTCCGATTTGGTCAGACAAATGAGTGCGGTACGGAATTGTGGAAAAACCTGCATCTTTTCATACAGTACATATCCCATAAGACGTAACCGCCCTTCAGAATAGGTGTTGAATACGCGCCGATAGATTTCATCCTTGTCTATTCCTTTGGATAGCAATTCACTGATAATAAAATAAATGTCGCGATTGTTGGAGTTGTAGGTAAATCCTCCGGTATCTGTCATCATGCCTGTATAGATGCATTCGGCACCTTCAAAGGAAATCTCATCGAAACAACCCATTCCATAAATCAATCGAAAGACAAGTTCGGAAGTGGAAGAAATATCAGGATGGGATATGATGACTTCACAGAACTGTTCTGGTGACAGGTGATGGTCGATCATCACTTTCTTTCCCTGTGATTTCTTTACCGGCATGTCCATATCTCCTATACGGGACAGCGCATTGAAATCAAGACAGCATATCACATCGGCCTCACTTATAAGCTTGTCCGCAGATTCCGTACACTTGTCGTAACGTACAATATTTCCGGCTCCCGGCATCCAGCAAAAAAATTCTGGGAAAGCGTTCGGCACAATCACGTTGACAGTTTTTCCGTGAAACTTCAGAAAGTGGTAAAGTCCAAGCGATGAGCCGAGTGCATCTCCGTCAGGAGAGATATGTGTGACAATGACGAACTTTTCCGCCTGTTCAAAGTAAGTCTTTACTTTATCAATATTGGTTTGATGTATTATTTTCGATAACATGCCATGCTGATGTGTTAGAGTGGCAAAAGTACAAATTAAATTCCAGAAACTACAGAATAATTGAACAATAACCGCTGACAGACAAGTCTATATAAGATATTTTAAGCAATTGGCATTCACGTATCAGTGATTCCCTGTAATAGTCGCTCAACGAAGAATCGAGAACGACATTACCGATATCGAACAGTTTGTCAAGCATCATCATATTGCCTTTGAACCCACGACAGATATATACATAGTCGAGCGGGATGCGTATATCCGATACCTTGTTGCGCCATCGGTCTGTTTTCATAAGCCCCACTCTCACTGAATCTATCTGAAACAGTCCGTCTGATGACTTCAGCAAAGCCAAGTCTCTCCCTTGGCGTGTATAGATCTCAGAACGGAAAAAGCAGAGCTTGTCCGGTGATGATTTTGTCTGTTCGTACCAGCATGACAAGAGAAATGCAGCTCCCATAATCAGAATGCATATCAGGTTGCGAGCGCGTTTCAGACATGCTCCCGACCATGCCGCATAGATGAATCCCAGCATAAGAAACAATAACATCAGTTGAAGTTCTGAAAGGTATAAAGATGTTAGTTGGGAGGCATAAAGACGTTTGACTGCAAACATGGAGGAGTTCAGCAAATCGGTTGAGAACTTTAAGGACCAGATGGCACAGTCTCCCACTACCGGTATCGGAAATACCGCCAATGCAGCCATTGCACTTCCTAAAATACAGGTTGACAGTGGAGCCACTATCAGATTGGCCAACAGGAAATAAGTTGGAAAAGTCCCGAAATACAGCAGAATGAACGGAAAAGTCCCCAGTTGTGCTGCCATGGAAAGTGCAAGGACATTCCACACATATTTACACAGACGGTTTGAAGGGCTCCATATCCCTGATATCAACGGATAAAACAGCAAAATTGAGTAAACGGCAACGAATGAAAGCTGGAAGCTGATGTCAAAAAGGAAAAACGGATTGTAGATAAGCATCATAAAGGCTGTCAGCGTGACAGAGTAAATGCCTGAAAAACGGTCTTTTGAAATTAATGATGCTGTCACGTAAAGTGAAAACATGATAACTGACCGTATTACCGGAGAACTCAGACCCGATATGAAGGCAAACGCCCAAAGTAATATAACTATCAGGCAAGACGAAGCGAATTTTCCCCATCTCAGATAGTTCAGCGGACGGAACAGCAGGAACAGGATCCCGGCCAAGATTCCTATGTGAAGCCCTGACAAGGAAAGTACGTGACTTGCTCCGGTTGCACTGTAAACCGCTTCAAGGGCAGGTGTCAGTTCGTTTCTGTCACCTACGGTCAGGGCAGATACGACAGCCAGTATATCTCCCTCCAGTCCCCAATCACGATACAGTTCCACAATTTTCTGACGTATGATCAACGCATGCTGTCGGAGAGACAGATCATTTTTCTTCACACATTTCCAATTCCCAGCAAAAGCGATTCCACTTCCACTGATGCCATGCCTCATCAGATAGTTTCCATAATCGAAACCTGTCATCTCTTTCGTAGATACAGGGCGGGAAAGTTTTGCATAAAAACAAATGCTGTCACCGCATTGAAGAGGCTCGGAAATCGAGTCCGGTATCCACGATAGCAAAACGGAACGTCCGATCCATTTCTTTTCTTTTCCGTAAGGCAATGTGTCGGGAAGTTCCTGCATATAGGAGACCTCTACTTCGGCCCGGAAAGTCTTGCCGTGTTGCTGCGGTATATCTTTCACCATTCCCCAATACAGGTGTGTACGAGAATCCCACTCAAAACTGACGTGTTCCCGTTCATGTAAGACCAAAGTCCCTCCTAAAAAGAAAAAAGCCGCACCGATCAGACATCCGAAACGATGACGGCTATGAAATTTGGAGTGACGAAGAGACAAAATAGCTACGACCGATAAGGCAAGGAAGCAGAAGAACATGTCTCTCCACGAGAACAGATTGCATAGAAATCTGTCACATATGAAGATTCCGGCTGATAAAAATACACCCAGACGAAAAATCGGATAGGTTAACAGGGAGGAATGTATTTTCACAAAGGGATTTAGGCCTTTTTCAACTGGTGAATCGTCTCAATCATATCCGGAGACTTGAACACTGCGCTTCCTGCCACGAGTACATTCGCACCGGCTTCGGCCAGTAAAGGAGCGGTTTGTGTGTTCACTCCACCATCGATTTCAATCAGTGCATGTGCTCCCGTCTGTTCTATCAGTTCCCGTAGCTCATGAATTTTCTTCAATGTATGCGGAATGAACTTCTGTCCGCCGAATCCCGGATTCACACTCATCAGAAGTACCATGTCCACATCCTCTATTATGTCGGAAAGCAATGCTACTGGAGTGGCAGGATTCAGGGTAACACCTGCTTTCATTCCTGTTTCTTTTATTTGTTGGATCACACGGTGCAGGTGCGGGCATGCCTCATAATGCACATTCATCATCATGGCACCTATTTCTTTAATTTGATGGATAAACTTCTCTGGCTCTACAATCATGAGATGCACATCCAGGGGCTTCTTGCAAATCTGTGCGACAGCTTTCAAGACGGGTATTCCAAACGAGATGTTCGGAACAAACACTCCATCCATTACGTCCAGATGCAACCAATCTGCTTCGCTCTGATTAATCTTCTCCAGGTCTTCACTTAGATTCGCAAAATTGGCGGAAAGCAGGGATGGGGCTATTTTCAGTTCTTTTGTCATATCTCAGTCCATTATAAGATATTAGTATGGAACAAAGTTATATATTTTTTTTAAAAGCCTATAGATTCACGGGAAATTTACTTTCCGATGCTGAATCGCAATCCTAATTGCAGATTAAAATTAAATGGATGTTCTTTCCGTATAGTCTCAACATCGCTGTTGTCGTCAAAATAGTAAGCCATACCCGGCTCAACATATAAGCCAAGTTGAGAGGTAAAGTTCACTTGGACACCTAATGCGGCTGTTACCGACCACTGCAATTGGTCTATGTCCAATGATGTTGTCTCTTCAGTTGTGCTCGTGCCGCCGCTTGTCACCCATACTGTTCTCAAATTGCCAGACACACATTTCTCTACGGCTCCTCCTGCTGAGCCATAAAAGGCAAAGCGGTTATTTTTCCAGATGGACCTCTGTACCTTAAGCGGAATTCCAACATAATGCAGCCTCTGCTTATCATCCTTATATGCTGTTCCACCCGTATGCAAGTCGGAAACTAACAAGGTGTACATCAAACCTGTTTCAAGTGCCCAGTTCTCATTCATATTCCATAGGAATGATGCTCCCACGGTCACAGGCAAATGGTGATTGACGCTTGTTTGTGTTGTAACTCCGCTGTTTTCAATCAACATCTGGCTTTCGGCGGTTGTCTTATCACCAACTTCTCCCATCAGGTTCCTGACTTGAGAGGAATAGGCTGCTGAGACCAGACTTCCCATTCCGCTATAAGTGGTGGATGAAGAATAAGGTATGTTACCGGCAAGCAATCCCATCGAAAATTTTTCTTTTTTCCTTTCATTTCGGCTTTTCAGCTCGTATGCATTCCAGCGCATCCGTTCTTTGTCTGCAGCACGACTTGCTTTCCATGAGTTGTCAGAATTTCCCGTTTTGTCTTTGTCTATTTGTCTGTCACTTTTTTCCTCATTTATTATGGAAGATGATTCCGAATGTTCACTTTCCGTGTCGTCGTTGTCTGTCGATGACTGTGACAAGTTTATAAGAGTTACAGCATGAGAAGGAGCAGAGTGTTTTTTCTGAATATATGACGATGCATCCGCCAATGTATGTTCAGTAACTGCAGATGTACTTGAGAAGATATTTTCATCCTCTATATGAGGAGAAACGACATCCTGCATTGCAACTTCCTGATTCGTTACATCAACTGTTGGAGAATGCATGAACCATACGGTCACGGATGATGCCAACAACAAAACGACAACAGCTGCTGCATACCATTTTCTTCTTAGTATAAATATCTTAGGAGTGTTCAGATCCTTTTCCAGTTCTTCCCATAAGCCTTCGGGAAGAGGTTCAGAATAGTCCTTCATCCGTTCACGCATCTCCGCAATCCACTTTTCCTCATCCATTGCCTTCATGAACCCTGTTCCTTTCTATATTCTTTTATTTTACGGATCATCAGCATCTTCGCCCGATAAAACTGTGAAGAAGATGTATGTTCCGTAATACCTAACATGCTTGATATTTCTTTATGGCTCTTGCCTTCGAATACATACAGGTTAAAAACTGTACGGTATCCATCCGGCAATTCCGTTATCATTTTCATAAGCACAGGACGGGGGATGTCATTTGTTTCTTCATCAAGCTCCTCGGTGTCAGGCACTTCATCCATCAAGACCTCCTGCCTGGACACTTGTATATGTTTCCGCAGATAACCCAACGCCTCATTTACCATCACTTTAGACAGCCAGGCTTTTAGTGATCCTTTTCCTTGGTAGGAAAACTGTCCGAAAGATTGGAATATTCGTATAAAACCGTCGTGCAACACATCCTGAGCCGATTCCCTGTCACCGATATAACGAAGACAAATCGCCATCAACGAACTCCCGTAACGCTCGTATAACTCCTTCCGAGCCTTATTGTCCGCTTTCATGCATCCCAACGCTAATTCTTCCTCCGTCATATACGGCTTTAGTGCTTTGTTTAATAAATGAATAATTTACAAAAATACTGCACTAAAGTCAAATCTTTTTTCCGGTTAGACTGTTTTAACAGAAATACAAGCAGTATAGTGACTAACTTTTAATTTTATATGCGTAAAGAAAGTGATTATGAAATTTCTTGTCATATATTTTTCGGCATTAACTGCTGCGGTGTTTGGATTGTTATGCCAGTCATGTTCAGACGGCCATGAAGAATATTTTCCTTCATTATATTCGTCAGACGAGGGAGGATATTCTTCTCTGGGGACGGTTGTAAGCAGCGATGAGCTTTTGGTGGAGTCCGACTCATACGGACTGCTTTATCCGATAAATGCGGAAATCTTTACGGACAGCGGTGTTGACACTGTCGGACAAAGAGTGTTGATGGAAATAAATTTCATTGATGAAATCATCTTGAACGAGACTCAGGTACAAACAGTATTGGTGAAACAACTTTACAAAGTCCTTACGAAAGCAGCTGATGACTTGCGTACTGACACTGTAACGACAAGTACTGAGATAGAAGACTTGTTCGGGAACCAGCCGATTTGGGTAACTTCTGCCTCTATCAGCGGATTTTACCTGAATATCCAGTTCAATGTGAAAGGACACAATACGGATATAGCCCACCGTATCAGCCTGCTGCTGACAGACGAAAGCACATTGGACTCAGGAGGATTGCTGCGGGTAGAGCTGCGTCATAATCCTGAGGGTGATACACAGGAAGATATATTGTGGGGAGTCGTGTCTTTCTCATTGTCCAGCATCCCCGAATTCAGCGAACCGGACTTTAAAGGCTTCCGTATCATCTATAATACGGGAGAAAGTGATACGGAAGAATACGTTGTCACTTGTCCCCAATGACACATTTCATCTCACATAAGTATCATCCGCAAATCTGTAGCCTTTCAGGAAATCGGTGACGCTCATGCGTTTCTTTCCTGCCAGCTGTAAAGAAAGCACATCGATAAAGCCGTCCGGAACGGCAATACGGAAGTATTTCTTTCTGTCGGTCTCTATGGTACCCGGTTCAAGCGAGTGTGCATGAAATATTTTCCGTGTTTCAAAGATTTTCAGTGTTACAGCCGGATTGTTCTTTTCGTGAAGTTCTGTCCATGCTCCCGGATAAGGGGACAGGCCGCGCACAAGGTCATATACCCGTTTTGCACCCTGGCTCCAGTCGATGCGGCAGGTTTCTTTAAAAATCTTGGGAGCCGGACGCAGATCTTCGGCTTTCGCGAGACTTTCCTGCGGGACTGTTTTTACCTCTCCTGCGAGGACTGCATCTACCGTTTTCAGTACAAGCTCACTGCCAACCGCCATCAGCTTGTCATACACTATTCCTACATTGTCAGTGTCGGCAATAGGTATGCGTACCTGATCGATAATTTCCCCTGTATCAATTTCATGCTTCAGGAAAAATGTGGTAACGCCCGTTTCGGTCTCTCCGTTGATCACAGCCCAATTTATGGGTGCCGCTCCGCGATATTGCGGCAGTAGTGAAGCGTGTAGATTGAATGTCCCGAAACGGGGCATGTTCCAGACTACTTCCGGCAACATACGGAATGCCACGACAATCTGCAGGTCAGCGTGTAACGAGCGTAACTCGTCCACAAAAGTTTCATCCTTCAGCTTTTCCGGCTGAAGTACTCTAAGCCCTTTTGACACCGCATACTGTTTCACCGGACTGCACTGCAAGACACTGCCATGACGTCCCATAGGCTTGTCAGGCATAGTAATTACTCCCACGATATTATATCCGCCCTCAACCAGATGTTTCAGGCTTTCCACTGCAAAGTCGGGAGTGCCCATATAAACGATTCTCAAATCTTTCTTTTCCATAAATGTCTCCTTTATTCTGCTGATAGATCCACCATCATCTGGCGGTAAGTGGCCAGTACCTTGGATTTAGATACGCAACCTATATATTTATTGTTTTCGTCAACTACCGGAAGAGTCCAGGAATTGGTCGAGTCAAATTTTTCCATCACCGTCTCCGTTGAATCGATAGTGATAATTCTTTCACGTGGCATCACCATGAAGTCTGCCACATGATAGCGGTGATACAGTTCCTGACGGAAAATGATGTTTCTGATATCATCCAGTGTGACAACTCCTATCAATTCTTCCCTCGCGTCAACTACCGGGAAAAGATTCCTGTCAGACAGTGAAATGGTCTTCACCATCTGGCCTAAATCCATGTCCGGCCTTACGGTCAGGAAATCTGTCTCAATGACCCTTTCCATATTCATCAATGTCAGAACCGCTTTGTCTTTGTGATGGGTAATCAGCTCGCCGCTCTTTGCCAACCGCATGGAATATATGCTGTGCGGCTCAAATATTATTATGGTCAGGTAGGCACAAACCGATACTATCATCAGCGGAAGGAACAGTCCGTATCCGCCGGTCAGCTCAGCAATAAGAAAAATCCCGGTCAGCGGAGCATGCATTACTCCTGACATTAGTCCTGCCATCCCCATTAATGCAAAATTCTTTTCGGGAATATAGGTGGTCGCGAGGCCGGAATGATTGCATATGTATGAAAACAAAAAGCCTGCGATACATCCCAAAAACAGGCTTGGTGCAAAAATACCTCCACATCCGCCGCCACCGTTCGTAGCGCTCGAGGCAAAGACCTTGAACAGAATAATAAGCACCAAATAGAGAACTAATAATTTGGAATTACCGTAAAACAGCGAATTGTTCATTACTGTTCCCCAGTCCGAACTTGAAACTCCGTTCAGCAAAAGCGTGATGGTGTCATATCCCTCACCGTAGAGCGGTGGAAACAGGAATATCAGCACGCTCAGCATTGCACTGCCGATAAGGAACTTGATATACGGATTGTTGTAGCGTCTGAAGATATTCTCAATCCAGTTCATTGCACGGGTGAAATACCATGCCACCAATCCGCAGAATATCCCCAGCCCTATGGCATACGGGATGCGCTCAAGCGAGAACGGATAGTCCAGATGAAACTGGAACATGGCTTCAGTCCCCGTCAGAAGATATGAAACCGATGCCGCAGTCACGCTCGTTATCAGCAGCGGAAGCAGAAAGGCCATTGTCAGGTCCATCATCAGCACTTCCAACGTAAACACGACTCCGGCAATGGGAGCCTTGAAAATGCCGGATACGGCGCCGGCCGCTCCGCAGCCCACCAGTAGCATCAGCGTTTTATGATCCATGCGGAAAAGGCTACCCAGGTTGGAACCGATGGCGGAGCCTGTCAGCACAATTGGAGCTTCTGCCCCCACAGATCCTCCAAAGCCGATTGTAATGGCAGAAGCGCAAACCGACGACCATACGTTATGCTTCCTGATGCGGCTTTGTTTGCGCGAAATGGCATACAGAATCTTTGTCACTCCGTGACTGATGTCATCGCGCACAATCTTTCGGATGAACAATCCTGTCACGAATATACCTACAACCGGATAAACCAGATACAGCCAGTTGGCACCTGTCGTATCGAAATTTTCTGTCAGAAAGGTTTTTATGTATCCTACGAGAAATTTCAGTATATAGGCCGCCAATGCCGTAAAAATGCCTACAAGAAAACTCAGCACCAATACAAACTGCTTGTCTTTGATGTGTTTCTCCCTCCACGAGAGCAGTCTCTGGAGAAAGCCGTTTTTTTCATCGGTAGTTCTCATGGCACAGCGTCATTCTCTAATGATTTTCACCTCACCTCCCTTGCCGAGACGGATGATTGCTGACGGCATGGAACGGTTCGTGTCGTCACGGCGGTAATCTACGACATGATCTACGGACCGCTTTATTTCGTCGCTGATTTCACTGAACAGGGCGGGAGCCGGTTGTCCGCTTATATTGGCAGACGTGGAAACGATGGCTTTGCGGAAACTGTAACACAGTTGTTTTGAGAACTCCTCGTTTGTCACGCGAATGCCTATAGTCCTGTCAGGAGCGACCAGGTTGGAAGCCAGATTCCTCGCCCCGTCATATACAATAGTCAACGGTCTTACGGCCGTTTCAATCAGATCCCATGCGACAGAAGGCATGTCTTCTACATAAAAATTTACTTTATTCGGGCTGTCCACAAGCACCAGCATTGCCTTGCTGTCCGCTCTACGTTTTATTTCAAAAATCCGCTTTACGGCTTCTTCGTTCGTTGCGTCACATCCGATACCCCAGACAGTGTCTGTCGGATAAAGGATTACTCCGCCTTTGCGCATGACTTCACATGCTTTTTTAATCTCATCTTTTATCATAACACTTTTCCATTAAGTAGTCAGGTAACAGATGGCCGAACCACCTAAGGTAAACAAAATTACAAATGATTTTTAGTATAACACAAGAAAGTCCGATTAATTTTGTCCCAAGACCTTCCCGGCTTTGCCTTGTCTGTATGTCATCTTTTTGTATGGACAATTTCTGTCGGAGCCAGTTCTGCATTGCGCTTTTCCGTCTGTGACACCACATTGCGTGCCAGTTGCATAAACGCTTGTCCTGTGCATGAGTTTTCGTCAAGCGCTGCCGGAGTACCATTGTCTCCGTTCTCGCAAATGCTTTGTACAATGGGTATCTGTCCAAGCAAAGGTACATGCAGTTCTTCTGCCAGATGTTTGGTGCCTTCCTTGCCAAACAGATAGTATTTGTTTTCTGGAAGTTCGGCCGGTGTAAACCATGCCATGTTCTCTACCAGACCCAAAATAGGCACATTAACCTTATCATTGGTGTACATATTGATGCCCTTGCGTGCATCCGCCAAAGCCACTTCCTGTGGGGTGCTGACAATTACGGCACCGGTGATGGCCAGTGTTTGCAGCAGGGTCAGGTGTATATCGCTTGTACCCGGAGGAGTGTCCAGCACAAAATAATCCAGATCTCCCCATTCCGTGTCGCCAACCATCTGTTTCAGTGCATTGCTTGCCATACCGCCACGCCATAAGGTCGCCTGTTCGGGATTGACGAAGAATCCTATTGACAATAGCTTGATGCCATACTTCTCGATAGGGATAATCATATCCCGTCCGTTTATCTCTTCTGCATAGGGACGTGCGTCTTCCACTTGAAACATCTTCGGTACCGACGGCCCGAAAATATCTGCATCCAGCAGGCCCACTTTATAACCCAGTTTTGACAAGGCCACTGCAAGGTTTGCGGCTACGGTTGACTTGCCTACTCCTCCTTTTCCGGAAGATACGGCTATGACATTCTTTACGTCAGGAAGCAGTTTTCCTGGTTCAGGTCGTGCGGCCTGTCTGCTTTCCGTGGTTATTTCCACATCAACGTCTTTCGACACATAGGTATGAATGGCAGTTTCTGCCGATTTTACGACTGACTTCATGAACGGATCGGTGGGTTTGTCAAAAATCAGGGAGAAGCTGACTTTCATTCCGTCTATACGGAGATTGTCGGCTACCATATCCGCTTCCACCAGATTCTTTCCGGTCCCCGGATAACGCACTGTTGCCAGTGCGTCAATAATTAATTTAGGATATAATGTCATGACTTACTGTTATATGTGAATGTCTGTACTTGCCTGTGTCTTCGGTTCCGAAAAACGTCAGGAGGCTTTTGGTAAAGCGATAGGATGTTTTCTGCAAAACCTCCCGATGTTCTGGATGCCGGAAACTCGGATTCGGTAATGACCGACATTCAGTTGTGTTAAACCATTTTTACTTGCTCGTTCTCAGTCCGCTCCGTTTGCTGCGGTGATAGCTTCGGTAATTGTCAAGTTCTATTTCAACGTCAGGCTCTGACAATTCGCCTTCCTGTGGCAAACGGAAACATATATATTTGATGCTCAGCCCACGGTCAAGCCACTGCTGTTCGTAATAGGTGCGGATGCTCAGAATGTCATCGTCCATTCCGGAATGGTACAGGTCATCTGTGGCGATTTCAACCGGGAGACAGTTCTTTTCCACCATGTATTTCGTATAGGTGAACATGAAGTTACTGTCTGTCTTTACGTGTACCAGCCCGTCCGGGATGAGAAACTTTCTGTAGCGTTTCATGAAATGAGTGGAAGTGAGGCGTTTTTTTGCTTTCTTCATCTGCGGGTCGGAAAAAGTAAGCCAAATCTCGCTGACCTCATTTCTGTCGAAGAGACGGTCGATAAATTCGATGTCTATGCGGAGGAAAGCCGCATTCTTCAGCCCTTCATGAAAGATTTCTGTCGCTCCGGTCCACATTCTGGCGCCCTTGACATCTACTCCTATGAAATTTTTTTCGGGATATCGTCGTGCCAGTCCTGTCGTGTATTCTCCTCGTCCGCACCCCAATTCGAGTACGATCGGATTGTCGTTCCCGAAAAAAGTCTTGTTCCAGTTGCCTTTCATTTTTGTGGACATTTCGTCCAGCATATTATACGGACATTCAAAAACATGCGGATATTCCGCCATATCTGCAAATTTAGCTAATTTCCCTTTTCCCATTTTAACCGGCAATTCTAAGTTGCAGCCAAAGGTACTGTTTTTAGGTGGAACGGGCAAAATTAATGTGACAGAGAGTGCACATTTTAGACACATGGCGTTTTATTAGGAAAAGCGACTTAAAAATTGAAGACATGAAGTCATTGCAGTATATCATTGGTGTTTGTATCCCATTGGTTTCCGGATGCATTCAGGAAGAATACCATTCAATGCAGTTTAATACGGAGCCGCAAATCATTGGTAGTGAATATCCTGCATTCGGTGATGCTGGCAGGGCGGCCGGTAGCACAACTTTCCTGGCAGGAGATAAGGTTCTCTTTTTCAGTGAAGGAGGTATGACCGCAGAGAATGTCATTCTGACATTCGACGGATACATGTGGCAACCTGACCGGCCTCTCGAATGGGAAAAGAACGAGGAGGTGCGTTTTACAGCAGTATATCCCATATTGGAGAGAGATGAAAACGGGAATTATGGTACGGGGCAATTGTATGACAATGGCGCTGACGGACTGGAGGATATACTTTTCTGTCAAGACTCATGTGAGCGGAGCAATGTTATCACATTGCAGTTCAGACACAGGTTTGCACAACTCAATTTTACCGCAGACAGAAATATGAATGGGCGGATATCGGAATTACAGTGCAGAACGGCTGCGATAGAATCATTCAATCTGCGGACAGGGGAAATCACTTATGCGTCTCAAACGTACTCCGACACGCGTACACGGAACGATGAAGGCATTTATAGCTTCATCGTTCCTCCTTCGTCTCAGACAAATGATTTTCCGACAGACTTCTCTGTTTTCATGTCCGACCAGACAACTCATACGGCTTCTCTTACGGATGTTGCCTTTCGTGAGGGGAACTCTTATTTCTGCAACTTAAAGATGAAAGAATCTGGTGCCGGCATTTACACGGCTGAAGATTTCATTGCGTTTACGCATCTGATAAATGGTGAAGAATATGAAGGCAGGTCATTGGAAGAATTTTCTGAGACGCTCAACGGGACAACCGTATATTACCTGAAAGACAATATCGAATTTACTGAAGAAGAGTCGGGACTCCTTATGAGAATCGGTGGACCTAAGCTGAAGGGGGAGGCTTTCAAAGATATTTTTGACGGTCGGGGGTACACGTTGTCTAACATTACGTTGAATGCTAAGACCACCGGATATGATAATTATGGTATATTCGGAGAGATTGACACTTGCGGAATAATCCGCAACCTTGTCGTTGAAAACATTTCGTATACGCAAAATGGCAATGTCGGTTATGTAGGCCTGTTGATAGGTGTCAACAGAGGAAAAATGTATAACTGCATTGTCAGAAACGGGTCGATAACAATCACTGATGCGAATGAGAATTGTGGAGGAATGGCAAACTATAATCACGGGCAAATGTTTAATTGTTATGCAACTGACATTACGATCAACTATTCAAGTTCGACGGGCACTAAAACAGGATCCGGAGCAGGATTGGTGAGATACAATACCGGAGAACTGCTGAATTGTTACGTTGCGAACATCTCATTCAAAGGCACAAACAGCGGGACTCATTTATGTCATGAGAACAGAAACGATATACAGAACTGTTATGTATACGGAACGGAGGGGAAACAGTATGCAATCTGTTCCAACATGCTGGACGGTACTAACATAGCGTATTGCTATTATCCTGATAATTACTCTAAAAATCCTATAGGAACGAATGCCGGTTCGGGCTGTGAATTTGTAGAAACATACGATAATAACGACTGCACGATGGAATCGTCGGGCGAACTGCTGCATGAAAGGCTGAACAGGTGGATAGAAGAAGTCGGGAAAACGAAATTTCCTGACATGGAATTTGCCGGATGGGAACAGGATGCGAGTTTGCCTGCTGTATTCATAATTCCGTGAGTTTATGTTTTTTTTATTGAACAAAAAGTCAGGTCTGTACAAATTGTTGTATTTTTGCCCAAAATGCAAAATCTACACTAAATGAACAGAAACAAAAGCCTGATAATCGTAGTAGTCGTTCTGGTTGTGCTCGTTGCCGGAATTTCGTATTTCGCTTTCAATCAGATGCAAAAAAACAAGGAAATGTCCGAACTGTATGCCATTGAAAAGCAGGAAATGGAAAATGAATACAACAAATTTGCCGCGCAATACGATGAACTCCAGATTCATATAAACAATGATTCTCTTCGTGAAAAGCTGGAAAGCGAGAAACTGAAGACACAGAGGTTATTGGAAGAATTGCGGCAGGTGAAGGCAAGTGATGCCGCCGAAATCATGCGTTTGAAAAAAGAGTTGAAGACAGTGAGAGAGGTCTTGCGGACCTATGTAGTGCAGATAGATTCGCTCAACCGGCTCAACGATGCCTTGAAACGGGAGAATGAAGAGGTGAAAAGTAAATATACAGAAGCGACTGTAAAGATATCCAGCCTTTCGCAGGAAAAGGAAACTCTCAATCAGAAAGTTTCGCTTGCAGCACAGCTTGATGCAACAAATGTGACCGTCAATACATTGAACAAACGGGGAAAAAAAACATCAAAGGTAAATAATGTAAAGAAAATAGTCATCTCGTTTACGATTGTCAAGAACATTACAGCCGAAACGGGAAACAAGACTTTATATGTCCGCATAATGAAACCGGATAACAGTCTCCTGAAAAAAAACGAGCAGGACAAATTCAAGTATGAAGACAGGGAAATAGGATATTCGATAAAGAAATACATTGAATATACTGGTGAGGAACAGTCTGTTACCGTTTATTGGAATGTAGAAGAATTCTTGTCGGCAGGTGTTTACAATGTTTATATTTTCGCCGACGGAAACATGATAGGAGAGGGTTCTTTCTCTATGAAATGAAAAACGGGAGGGTCATGAAAAAAACATTCAGCAGGGTCATCTTTACATGGATCATTCTTGCAAATATGCTGTCTTCATGTGGAGAAGACAGGTCGGTGGAATACTATACCTTGGTGGCCACGAAAACATGGATTTATGAGGTAATGCTGGATTATTATCTCTTTTATGAAGATATCCCTGAGGAAAGCAGTCTGGACTTTTTTGACAGTCCGCAGGATTTTCTGGAGTCTGCCGCCTCAGACAAGGATAAGAAGAATAGTGTCCTCTTTTCACACGTGGATTCCGTAACAGTCGGATCACGTACCACAAGCACTTATCCTTGTTTCGGCTTTGAAGCGGCCCTTGTACGTACAGATGAGGGAACAAATACTATGCGTATCCTTTATGTACAGCCTGATTCTCCGGCATCAGAGGCGGGCTTGAAGCGTGGGGACTGGGTCATTGCAGTGGACAGTGCGGCTATTTCGCAAAGTACATATTATTCTGCATATGTCGAACGTCCTTCAAGCTCGCATACTTTCACATTAGGAAAATACAATCCTTATGTAGAAGACGAGGAACAGAGTGATGATTACGATTACATAGAGTTTGACACATTAGGTACAGTCCAGCTTTCAGCCCCCAGATACGTAGAGGAACAAGATGTGCTCGTGTCGGGAATCATTGAGGAATATAATGCTCTTTATGTGTTGTACAACGAATTTGGTGAAGATACGAGCGTGTTGGAAAGTGTCTTCGCGGAAGCAAACGGACAAGTCGATAATGTAATACTTGATTTGCGCTACAATCCCGGAGGATATGTGTCAACATCACAGGTTTTGGGTACAATACTCGCCCCTCAGTCGGCAATGGGACAGACATTCGTGAACATGATCTATAATGATAAAATAAATAATACGGTAACTTTGAATTTCGACACTAGTATTCTGTCCTCAGGGAGTTCATTCCAATACAACAATCTGTATATCATTACAAGTGAAAGTACTGCTTCGGCTTCTGAGGTTATCATCAACTGTTTGAGGCCTTATATGAGTGGAAAAATTATCCAGGTTGGTACGGCTACTTATGGGAAGAATGTCGCCCAACAGCTGTTTACCAATGAAGATGATCCATATATTGAATTATGGCTTACCACCGCATATTTGAGCAATTGTGAAGGATACTATGATTATTATGACGATGGCCTTCTACCTGATTTCGAGATAGAAGAGGATCTGGAAGAGGATTTGGGTGAATTCGGAACAGAGTCCGACCAGCTGTTGTACCCTGTGTTGTATCATATCTCACACGGCAGTTTTCCGACAGAGCTTACAGATGACGAAACGTCACAAAGCGGCGCGAAGCGACTTAACGCAAAAGGCAAGGTGTTGGATAATTCGCTGAGCCATAAGAAGAGACTAAGTTTGTGGCGTCAGCAGTAAATGGTGGACACTGTCCAAAATTTTGTGTAAATGGAAACAGGATTCAGTTGTAAGTTTCTTCTTATATTTGGATTCTGTTTTCAAACATAAGCATAAATTGATTCATAATCAAGCCCCAGTTTGAAATAGGCATTGTCCATTTCTTTTCAATCTCCATAAGCGAAAGATATACGGTCTTTTTTACAGCATCGTCCGAAGGGAATGAAAGCTTTGATTTCGTGTACTTTCTGATTTTTCCATTTAGATTCTCAATGAGATTGGTTGTGTAGATTATTTTTACGTGAGTTCGGCTTAAGCTTACCACAAAGTCAGTTGTTTTGATTGTCCGAT
>CAZSYY010000015.1:0-45071 GCA_964611375.1 uncultured Phocaeicola sp.
TAATTAAGTATTAGCCAATTATAAAATTGTGATTTTGGGAGCGACGAAGTCAGGAAAAAGTGAACTCCTATAGATGGGGCAAATAAAACTTACCCAAGAATACATCCGAGTCCGTATTCTTGGGTAAGTTTCTGTTTTTAGTTTTGTCTCTTTGTTATTGATAGGATTTGATTTCCGGGAAAAGGAATTTATAGACATTTGCTCCGTCATACGTGTTGATCTCAAAGAACACGCTGTCTGTAGTGTTCATCTTGTCCTGATAGTACCATAAAGGAACAGATAAATATACTTCATGCGTAAAGGCTTCCTCGTCATTGTTCCGGTCATGGTAAAGCTTCAAATAAAGAATATTCTGTCCGTTCTGCTCTGTGATGTCATAATCTATAAAATGAAATGCATGGCTCTGGTCCTTGATCAGAGGGGTAAGAATCATGTTGAGATAGTTCCCCGATTGCCATATACTACGGATGTCAGTCGGGTCTGTCTTTATATCCTCCTTGAAGTAATCTTCCGCTACAGGAATCATTGACAAGACTGATTGAGAAGAATAAAGGTAAACCTCATTATCTTCCATAGGCTCGTAAATGGATACGGTACGGTAAACCGTGTCAGGTGTCAGTCCGCTCAGCCCGTTGCGCTCTTGAACGTTCATAATCTCTCCATTGTCGCTGATCAACTGGGTTAGTGTTCCCGTATTGTCTGTCCTGGCATCGATAAATTCGGTCACTACACTCGGATACACATATTCATCATCCTTGCAGGAAGCGATTATAAAGGCGCCTCCAAGCGACAGTAGGGTTATGATACACTGTCTTTTCATTTTTTTATCGCTTTCAAATGATTCACGACAGGGTTGGCGTACATTACGAGAATGCGTTCTCTAAGGAAAGCCTCGTCTTTGTTGTCAAGATCTATCATGCTCATTTTCTTCTGCAGATATTCTTCAAACCGCTTCTTGTCCTCTTGGGTGTATTTGTCTTCAAACCGGTGTGTTCCTTCCAGCAAGTCGCAGGCTATGTAGTTCCCGGGATATAAGCGGTAGTTAAGATGGATATGGTAGTCTATCAGTTCAGCGATCTTTCCGAACAACTCGGTCTTTGGCAGGCCTCTGAAGGTTTCCAGTTCTTCGTTTATGCAGGGGGCCGTTTGAAAGTGTACTCTGCCCTTATATCCGAATATTCCTGTTCCCATATTGTCCAGATCGTCTTCCTGAGTCTTCTTGAAACCTTCAACATCGCGTTTCAGCTGCATTTCCTTTGCTTTCAGATAGTCACACGGGTCGTATTCGTATGATAGGGACAAAGGGACGATGTTCAGTTCCTTCAACCGGTCAATGGCTTCTCCTTCTCCGCACATCGCCAACATTTTCAGAACACTTTCCTGAGTATGGTCGTTCGAATCCTTAGCTCTGCCTTCGCGCTGGGCTATCCATACGTTCTCATGTTTCTGGGTAATGGCAAAGTGAATATATCGCGACATACGTGCCGATGATTCAAGCATTTGGCGCATTGTCAGGGTGCGCTGTACGATAAACGCTTTGTTGACACGTACCAGTTTCTTTATCCACGGATAAATCAGCAGATTGTCACCTATGGCTATTTCTGTTGTCGTGGGGAAACCATTGTTGATAAGTCCCAAAGAAAGCAGTCCCGGATCAAGTACAATGTCACGGTGATTTGAAACGAACGTATAGTTGCGTGTTTTGTCGGACAAAGATGACGTATCCATATCGAATCCGTCGCTTTGCTTGTCTATTATGTTATATATTAGCTTGTAAAAAATCTTTTCCTGCACATCCAGGTTTGTCTTGCATTGTGCCAGAACATTTCTCAAATCTTCGACGGTCATATCGGGAATGACGCTTTTAATGACTTCTAGAAACATAGGATCAGCCAACAGTTCCTCAAATACTTGCGGCAGTTCTTCCGGAGAATATGGGCGTATTTCGTCAAATTCGGCAGGTATGTTCATGATGTTTTTTGTTTTCTTTCCAAATGTAAGAAGAAATTAGTTAAAATGATCCTCAATGATATCAGTCATAACATCTTTTATATCAAGACCGGCGGCACGGATCTGTTGTGGAATGAAACTGCTGGTGGTCATACCCGGAGTAGTGTTGATCTCAAGCATATTGATCTTTTCTCCTTCCGTAATGATATAATCAATCCTGACAATACCTTTGCAGTTCAGAATATCATATATGGCCGAGGTGAGTTTCTTCACCCGTTCTGTAAGTTCCGGAGAAAGACGGGCAGGTGTGATCTCGACAGCTTCTCCGTTATACTTTGCGTTGTAGTCAAAAAACTCATTTTTGCTCACGACTTCTGTAATGGGAAGCACCACTGCTTTTTCCTTTGTCTTGTAGCATCCGTTGGCCAGTTCGATACCGTCAATGAAAGCTTCTATCATCACATCATCCGATTCTTTAAATGCCGCCGCAAGTGCTGGGCGGATTTGTTCTTTAGTCTTTACTTTGGTCACTCCGAAGCTGGAACCGCTGGCATTCGGCTTGATGAAGCAAGGCAGTCCGATTCTTTCTATTATATCCTCGTCGCTTACATCTTTATGACGCTTGTTGACAAGCATTGACTCCGCAACCCTTACACCAAATCCTTTCAGATATTGGTTGACTGTGAATTTGCTGAAAGTCAATGCCGACACCAGAACATCGCACGTGGAATATGGTATGCACAGCAGATCGAAGTAACCCTGCACAATACCGTTCTCACCCGGAGTGCCGTGAATAATGATGTAGGCGAAATCAGGTCTTACCTTTTGTTTCCCATCCATGAAACTGAAATCGTTCTTATCTACTTTCGCACGCGAATTGTCCGGAAGAATTGCTTCCCAGCTTTTCTGTGTCAGTTCAATGATGTAAAGCGTATATTTTTCCTTATCGATAAACGAATAGATACATTCTGCGCTTTTCATGGAGACTTCGTGCTCGGATGAATCTCCGCCTGCAACGATGGCAATAGTACGTTTCATATTTCTTCTCTGTTACTGATATAAGTTCTCCATCTCTCCAGCAGGCGGGACATGTCATCGGGGAGTCCGGATGTAAAAAACATTTCCTTACCGGTACGAGGATGCACGAATCCAAGCGTTCTGGCATGAAGAGCCTGACGCGGACAGATTTCGAAGCAATTGTTTACGAATTGTTTGTATTTGCTGAAATGGGTTCCTTTCAATATCTCGTGGCCACCGTAGCGTTCGTCATTGAACAGTATGTGGCCGATATGTTTCATGTGGACGCGGATCTGGTGTGTACGTCCGGTTTCGAGTATACATTTTACTAAGGTCACGTAACCTAGACGTTCCAATACCTGATAGTGGGTTACGGCATATTTTCCCTGCTCCGGGTCACTCATTACTGCCATCTGCATGCGGTCCTTGGGATTGCGTCCGATATTACCGATGACTGTACCTTCGTCCTTATCGACAATTCCCCACACCAGCGCGTAGTATTCCCTTTTCGTGGTCTTGTTGTAGAACTGTATTCCGAGATGGGTTTTAGCTTCAGGGGTCTTTGCTATGACAAGCAAGCCTGACGTATCTTTGTCTATTCGGTGTACCAGTCCTACTTGCGGGTCGTTCGGATTGTAGGTCGGAACATTACGCAGATGCCATGCAATGGCATTTACCAATGTGCCGTGATAGTTCCCGCATCCCGGGTGTACTACCATTCCTGCCGGCTTGTTGACTACCATCAGGTCATCATCCTCGTAGATGATATTCAACGGTATGTCTTCCGGGATGATGTCATTGTCGTAACGGGGACGGTTCATCATGACCGTCAGTACATCAAGAGGCTTTACCTTATAGCTACTTTTTACTGCTTTTCCGTTGGCCATGACAAAGCCTTCGTCTGCAGCCGTCTGTATGCGGTTACGTGATGAACTTACGATTCGTTCCGACAGATATTTATCGATGCGGACAGGACTCTGGCCTCTGTCAACCACCACCCGGAAATGCTCGTACAGTTCAGAGGAATTGCTGACAGGTTCGATGTCTTCCATCGAATCATCCAGCTCATTGTCCATATAATAATCCTCGTCCATCTTTCTTTATGCATTAGAACCACGAGTCGTCTATTTCCGGCTTTTCCTCATCCGAAGAGGGAATGTCAATTCGTGTAGTATCCGTTGCAAGGGAATCCCGCATGGCCCTGCTGCCTATACATAAAGTGAGCAGAGCTTCGTCTGGCACCTTGTCTCCCGTTGCCAGTTTCCGGCCTTTGTATTTGATGCCATATACCCAGTCCTGTTCTCCGGGTACGTATTCCGGTTCCGTCACTTTGAATCCCATCGACTTCAGTTTGGCTTCTGCCTGCCTCATCGAACTGTTGTCTATCAAGTCCGGTAGTGGGGTCTGCGGTATGTTGGTTGTCGTCACAATCAGATATACTGTTCTTCCTTCCTTCACTCTTGCTCCTGCTGCCGGTTTCTGGTCAAGTACGATTCCTGCCGGAGAACCTTTCACATAGCTGGAATCAACGACCAGATATTTCAGTTTCTTGCTCTCCAAAGCATGACGAGCTTCGGAAAGTCTTTTGTCTGTTACATCAGGGACCACATACGACTCTCCATGATGGGTGTAGCGGTCGAGCCAAAACAGTGTTCCCCAGCATACGGCTGCCAACACTATAATCATTCCGGCCAGATTAAGCCAGAAGAACCCGTTTTTTCTGAATGAAAAGAAATCCTTGAATGATATCATGACAAAATATTTTGCATAAAATGCTTGTTTCCTCAGCAAAAGTAGCTATAATTGCCCAATATCAAAAATTTTGTTTCCGTTGATTCATGAAATTTATGGAAGGAGACAGCGCCTTTTATATGCGAACAGATATTTCTGTATTCATTCTTTTCTCAGTTCCGGTAATTTCACTTCTGCAATTTCTGCTTTTCCGTTAGTTATCAGTATGCGTATGTCACTTCCGCCGGTCTGGTTGAACTTGATGTCGTCATCAGTGTTCGGTCTGACGAATCCGGTCTGTACCGGAAGAAACTGACCGCCTCCGCTGGAAATCTGTATTTCGTATGTTGAGTTTGCGGATGCGTTCTTCCATGTCACGTGGATGTGGTCAATCTTTGTGTTTTCCGCCAATTCAAAAGATATGTATTCACCTTTGTCGCCGGTCCATGTGGTTGAGTAGTCACCGTCCACTACGTGAATGATATGGCTCGCATTTTTGCTTGCACTGATGAAGTCAGTCGGATCGGATTCTATTGTCTCGTTTGTCGCTCCTTTTCCGTATGCTCTGATTTCAAGTCCCTTTTTCAGTCGTATGTCTTCAGATGAGGCTCCTATCATCAGCTGGAACATGCCGGGTTCCACAACCCAATGCTTGTCGATGTCCAACAGAATAAAGTCGCGTGGAAGCAGCTCGAATTTCACTTCCTTTGTTTCTCCCGGTTCGAGATGCACACGTTCGAATCCTCTCAAGTTTTTTTCGTAGGTCGTTACGGAACTGACCACATCGCGCGTATAGAGTTGTATTACTTCATCTCCCGCACGGTTCCCCGTGTTTTTTACCTTACACGTCACGGTGACGGGTTGTCGGTCAGTGATGACTGAAGAAGAAAGCAGCATGTCGGAATATTCAAATGTGGTATAACTCAGGCCGTAACCGAACGGATATAGCGGGCCATTGATGCGTGACTGGTTTCCGTCCAAACCAGGAGTCTGTCCGCCGTCGACCTGTGAAGCCGGTTTTGCCGGAAAGTTGAAAGGAATCTGTCCTACCGTCTTTGGGAACGTAACAGTCAGTTTTCCTCCGGGATTATAGTCGCCGAACAAAGCTTCCGCAATAGCGGTACCTCCTTGCGAACCCGGATACCAGGCTTCAATGATGGCGGGAACAAACTTGTCTGCCCAGTTTATGCTTAGCGGACGGCCGTTTATCAAAACAAGGACAACGGGTTTTCCCGTTTCCACGATTGCTTCGAGCAACTGTTGCTGGTGGCCGGGAAGTTCAAGGCTGGTGCGTGACTTGTTTTCTCCGCAGGTACGGATACCTCCTCCCAACACAACAACGGCCACATCGCTTTGCCTTACATATTCTACGGCCTCGGCGATACCATTCTTTTCTTCTTCAGTAAGAGGATAATGTATGATTTCTGATTCCGGCCAGTGAGGGTCAACCAAGTCGCACCCTTTTGCATAGACCACTTCCGTATTTTCTCCGACCAGATTTCTGATACCTTCCAGCACAGTTGTCACCTCCACTGCTACTGGACCGTAATGTGTCAGTGCGAATGATTCCTCGTCGGCATTGGGGCCGCATACGGCTATGCGCTTTATCTCTGTCTTGTCCAACGGAAGCAGGTTGTCCTGATTTTTCAACAATACAAGTCCTTCACGGGATGCCTGTAACGCTACGGCCTGATGTTCGGCACTGTTCACCTCCTTGTCTGCCAGTTCAAGGTCTGTCTGATATGGCTTGTCGAACAGGCCGATAAGAAACTTGACACGGAGCACGTCACGTACACGGTTGTCAATGGTTTCCATGCTTATCCCCCCTTCCTCGACCAGTTCTCTGAGCGGAAGCACGAACGATTCGGGAGAACGGAATGTACAGCGCACGTTAAGCCCGGCCTCAACACTCTGGCGGACTGCCTCTTTCATGTCTTTAGCAGTCTTGTGCTTGCTGTACAGATATTCTACGGCATCACTGTCTGAGACCACATATCCGCGGAAACCCATGTCGCCGCGCAGACGTTGGGTCAGCCAGTAGTAGCTGCCCTGAATCGGAAATCCGTCGTAATCATTGTATGAACTCATTACACCCAATATGCCTGCTTCGCGGATAACTCTCGAAAACGGGTACACGTGGATGTTCTCTACCTCGCGCCATGACATCTGAGGGTCAACGCGGGAGAATCCTTCGCGTGCTCCCTTGTTGTTGCTGTATGCCACGAAGTGTTTTGCGGTTGAGGCCACCTGCAAGTCGGTCTGAAGACCTTTTGCCATGGCGATACCTAATTCGGCGACTAAATATGGACTCTCACCGTACACTTCCTCATAGCGTCCCCAACGTTGGTCTCTCCCCACGTCGAGAATTGGAGCATAGATGTTGGTGTAGCCGAGCAGACGGGCTTCACGTCCTGTGATGTATCCTACTTTTTGGATCAGTTCTCTGTTCCAGGAATGCCCCAATGCCAGTTGGGTCGGAAAGTTGGTGGCGATATAATTTTCTACGCCTCTGATTCCTTCGTTTGTTAAATCAACGGGAATGCCCAGACGGGTTTCTTCCACAAAAAAACGCTGTACCTCGTTCATCGCCCATGCATGATTAGAGGCCGGCCATACCAGTTCGTTGTTTAGCGGAGGCACACCCCATCCCCGAAACGAATTAAGATGTTCGTCGATTGCTCCGATTCCATCCTTCCACAACTGGTTTTTCCATTCCTCTGTCGGGAGAGAGTCTTTCAGTACGCGCTGGTAACCGTAAAGTGTAACCATCTGGCAGGTCTTTTCCTCGATGGTCATTTGTGAAAGCAAGTCTTCGATACGTGCGTCGATATCGGCCTCTGGATCTTCATATATATCTTTCCGACCGTTTTTGTTGAAATCTATCCAGCCTTTGTGATATATGCTTTTGTTCTTCGTAACATACGTTTTCGGAACATCGAGTGCATATGCCTCCGGAATACAGAGTAATGCGATGGCAAGAATGTAAAAAAGCTGTTTTTTCATGCGATTTAAAGTTTGGGTTGATTTATCGTGGCATAAATGTAGAGGATATTTTCTTACTGTATGGGATAAAAATGTCCATAAAATCAGTTTTTGGCAAATGTTTCTCTATTTATGGAACGCTTGCTCGTTTTAAAAGAAACCAGGCCGGTCTTTTTGTTGAAGACCGGCCTGGAAAATTAAATTAACAGGTCATTTTTTTATTTTCTCTCGTATAACTTCAATTACGGCTGGAAGCAGTGATATGAATATGATGGCTACCAACAATATCTTAAGATTTTTCTGTACGAATGGCAAGTCACCGAAGAAATAGCCTGCATAGCAGAACAATGCAACCCATGATATCGCACCGATCAGATTATAAAGCATGAAGTAGTAGTAATGCATCTTTCCCATACCTGCAACGAATGGTGCAAAAGTGCGTACAATAGGCACAAAACGTGCTATGATGATTGTCTTCCCCCCATATTTCTTGAAGAACTCATGCGTTTTGTCAAGATGACTTTGCTTGAATATCTTCGAGTTTGGATTGCTGAAAAGTTTCCTCCCGAAAAAGTGACCTATCATATAGTTGCATGAATCTCCGAGAACAGCTGCCACAAACACAATTAGCACAAGAATATCCACTTGCAGCGGCATATCCGGCAGTGCGCTGATGGCACCACATACGAACAGGAGTGAGTCACCAGGCAGAAACGGAGTAACTACAAGACCGGTTTCACAGAATATAATCAGAAACAATATGGCGTAGGTCCACATGTGATAATCCTGCACGATAGCAATCATGTGCTGGTCGATATGCAGGATGAAATCTATAAAAATGTCCATTGCAATTTCTTTTCATAAGTAAATGGAGGACACTGAAAATATGAAAATTTTCCATGTCCTCCATTTCGAAAATAACAGCCTTTGCCGTGTTTAAAATATGAATATGAAATAGAAAAATAATTTTCTTTATTTAAGACCCTTTATCCATTCCAACGCTTGTTTTGCAACAGCGTTTTCAGGATCTATACTCAGTATCTTATTCCAATAGACAGCTGACTGCTCATATTCGTTTTTTTGGATATGGTAATATCCCAAATAGCTTTCACACTCGATGACTACGGACTTTGCCGGATTTGGATCTTGTTCAAGTACAGAGAGAGCCTTCTCATAGTACGGCTTCGCCAGTCCCTGTGTCGTTTCTGGATCTATCATGGAATTGGTACGTGCACGCCAAAAATAGCCCAAATGACTTTGCGGAATGCGTTCGGCAACCTGAGCGAAAATAGTGTCGGCTTCTATCAGATATGCATGCTTTTGAATTGTGTCGATGGCAGAAATGATAGAGTCTTCATTAGAAGCTACATCAGCGGATTGCGGTGTCATTGAACTTGCGGCCATATAATACAATCGTCCTAATGAAAACAAATCATTGACTGTTGTATTCGCAGATTTATCTATGTAAACCTTGTACAGGCGGATTGCTTCAGGGAAATTCTGGAGTTTGCTATATGCTTCAGAAGCTTCCTTGACTATCTCAGGATGTTCATTGTTTGAGTCTGCTTCCATTGCTTTTTCAAACTCGGACATGGCCAGATCATTTTTCTCGTTAGCCAGATACAAACGGGCATGATAGAGGAAGTCCATATATACGTAGTCAGGATTATTCGGATTCTCAAAGAATAGCTCGGCGGCATTCAATCCTTCTCCGTATGACTTTACCTCATACAAGTTATACATTTTAAGACGTCTCAGCAGGTGGTTTTCCGGATCCATTGAGATACCTTTCTCCGTCATTTCCAAAGATTTATTATAATCTTTGCTCAGATAGAGAAGCAAGGCGTAATATCCATAGTCGTTCTTTTCCGGATTTCCTTTTTGCATGAATTCGTCATAAGCTTGCTTTGCCTTACTGTAGTTGCCCATCTGGTAATATGCTCTTGCCAGTTCACGTCCTACCTCAACGTCTTCGGGGTGTTTTTCTTTCAATTCCAAAAGTTTCTCTACTGAAAGTTCCGGATTTACGCCGACATATGCGCGTGCATATTTGTAATAGGCTTCATAGCAGTCATCATCAAACAGGATGGCCTGTTCGTAATATCCGCATGCTGTACCTACATTTTTTTCAGCTAAAGCCACATCACCGGCAAACATGCAGGTAATGGAAGATTTTGAATTTGCTTTTATGGCAAGGTCTGCATATTTTTTTGCTTCAGCTATCATTTCGTTTTTTAAATATGCTTTTCCTATAGCTACAATCAGTGCTGCATTTTTTTTGTTTTTTCCCTTCAACAAAGCATCGAAACTTTCAGATGCTGCGGTCGGATTGTCTTTAATTGTGGCTGCTATTTGTTCGACTTGTTGGGTCAGTTCGGTGGAAAGCGGTTCCTGAGCCTGTAAAGTGGCAGACAACAGGAAACAGCAACAAAGCATGCCAAAAGTTTTCTTTCTCATAATCATATTCTATTTACTAAAATTCATCTTTAACATTTACCAAACGAATAGGTTGGGTAGCCGGTACCAATCCGGACTTAAGAATTATTCGTTGTCCTCTGTCTCCTGTCAAAAAAGTCATGAATCCTGTTGGAAGACCATTTTTGGGGTCATTGACAAGAATGAAGACATCATGCGTCAAAGGATATTGTTTCAAGGCCAAATATGCCTGATATGGTTTGAAACTGTTCCCAACACTGGCATGACCAGAATTGCTTACAGCCATCACTCTGACAGTTTCGTTAAAAGAAAGACGGGTTGTATCACTGACGTTTCCAATCCAGTTTGCGCCGATAACACCCATTGCGTTTGGTGTCTGGGATACATATCGTATTACTTCTTCATTTGATTTCATGGCTGTGAGTGTTGGCGCTAATGCGTTACCCTCACAAATGGAATCAATGGCGTAATGTATGAGTCCTGAATTGGGGTTATCAAAAACGACCTGCAATTTCCCCAGTTTGGATTGTGGGTTCAAGTCCTTCCAATCCGTAATTTTTCCTCCTAAAATGTTGCGGAACTGTCCTACGGTTATCAGGGAGTCCGTATTCGAAAGATTAGTAATCAGTGCTATACCACTGACTGCCATACGAATACATTGAGGAAAAAATTTGCGTGAATGAAAAGAAGACATTTCTTCGTCCGTCAATCTGCGGTTTGCAATAACCAAACGCACGCTGTCTTTCAACAACAGATTGATTGCCTCTACTTCACTGCAGTAAATCGGCGTCACTTCCGCCTCCGGGAAAAGTGCCAAATAGACTTGAAGTTCTTCCTCCATAATTGGTTTAAAAGATTCATCTACGGCTATTTTTATGGAACCGGAATACAACGTTTCACCGTCACCGTTATTTCGGTTGCTGCATGAAAGTAACACAAAAGGTAAGACCGAACAGATAAAAATTATTCTTTTCATACACGCAAATTCAAATTATTGCAATTTAAACTGAATCGGCAACGTGTAATATACAGGTACGTTACGTCCATTCTGCCTACCTGGAATCCACTTGGGCAATGTACTTACCACGCGGATAGCTTCCTTGTCGCAATACGGGTCAAGAGAACGGAGAACCTGTATGTCTTGTACTGTTCCGTCTGCTGATACGACAAAACGTAAAATCACACGTCCTTGAATACCATTTTCTTGAGAGATTGTCGGATAGCGCAGATTCTTTGCAATATATTGGAGCAATTCCTGAGGACCACCCGGATACTGCGGCATCTGTTCCACCATTGTATATGGCTTTTCTTCTTCCGGAGCTTGGGTGATTACTTCCTGCAGATCGGCGATGTCCTGTCCGTTCAGTTCATCGTTTCCTTTGACATCGGCGATAGAGATTGTAACCTTAGACTCTGTCAGCTCATCCTGAGTTTTCAGTTCATCGTCTTCATTCACCTCTTCATCCTTTTTGATGACAGGAGCGGTAAACTTGATTGTACTCTTCAGAGCTGGGGGAGGAGCAATCGGCTCGACCGGCTTTACCAGTTCTTCCTGCTTTACCTCCGGTTCTTCCAACTGGGAAAGTTGGGTTACCTCCACCATCTCTTCCTTCGTTTTTTCGGGGATGGCCATCTGTATCAGGCGAGGAAGGGTGAAGCCGACAATGGCGATTACTGTCACAATAATAAGTGCGGCTAATTGGCGACGTCCCAAATCACGGCGCATTCTATATGCTCCGTATGCTTTATTCTTATCTTCGAAAATGAGTTCACACCATTCCAAAGAAGTTAAATCTATTTTTGACATATCTATTCTTTTTTAGGTGTTACATATTTCAACTTACAGCATTATTGCTCAACTCACCCTTAGAGGCGTAATTGTCTATCAGGAACTGGTCGCCTTCTGTGATATCTACAATCACATACTTACCGATACTACAGATCTGCATTTCGTCCAATGCGTCAATCAGGTTCTTGTAAGTAGATTTGTCCGTGGCCTTGATTATTACGGTCGGAGTATTTTTGCCCGCCTTTATCTCAGAGACCTGTTTCTTGTAGTCATCTTCAGTTATTTCCAGATTAGCCTTCTTTATTTTCAATTCATTCACTTGCTTGACGGCATCATAGTTCTTGCGGAGCAATACTGCCCTCAGACCGTCAGCGGTGTAATTAGTTTCTTTCAAAGAAGTATAATCACTATAGTTCGGCTCGCCTTCGTAATAATAGAGCTTATCGTTCGCGTCAAGCAGGAGGGTGATAGCCTGCGATGCTTTCACCTTGTTCTGCATGTCTTCGGTAATATTCTCATCATTAGTCGGCATGCTGATTTCCATTGTTTGAGGCTTACTCAAAGAAGTACACAGCATGAAGAAAGTGATCAAAAGCATATTCATGTCCACCATCGGAGTAAAATCCACACGGACAGTCATCTTCTTCTGTTTGCTGCCTTTTCCCTTCTTGTTACCTCCGGTATCTTGTATTTCTGCCATATTCCATTCACTTTTTATTCGTCAGACACTGTTTTTAATGAAGTAATCAGATTGTATCTGTTTTCCTTCAAGTCTTGGAGGGAACTCATGACATTCTTGATGACAGAATACGGAGTGGACTGGTCGGCTTTGATGGCGATACGTAGATCGCGGTTTGTAGCCCGTGCATTGCGTATCCATGACTTAAACTGATTATCCACGCTGTCACAAGGAATCCCATAATCCTTCAATACCTTATCCTGCTCTTCTCCCGGAAGCGCAAGGAAAGCTTTCATATTCTTCAATGGAACGCCGAATGTCTGGAATACTGAGAATTTTTTCACTTCTTCCGGAGTGAAGGTCAATCCGTATTCTTTTCCAACGGCCTCCAATGTAGCTGCCATATCCTGTTGCTTGTCAAGACTCATGAAAATCTTGCCATTCGGATCGACCAGTATCGACAGGATGTTCGTTTCCGGAATCTTGATTTCGGAAACGGATGCCGGAGTAACGACCTGTACCGGCTCTTTCTTTATGAAGTTACCTGTCAACATAAAGAAAGTCAGCAACAGCACGGTCACGTCACTCATGGCCGTCATGTCGATAAACATGGTTTTTTTCTTTATTTGCGCTCTACTCATAGTTTGACTCTTTTAAATATTTATTTATGTCATCACTGTTCACGAGGAATATCTCCTCGCAACAATTACTTATGAGTAGCGTTAAATGTCTGTACGATAGAGAAGCCAACCTCGTCAAGGCTGTAGGTCAGTTTGTCAATCTTGTTTGTGTAATAGTTATAAGAGATAACGGCCAACGCACCAGTCAAGATACCGAATGCAGTATTGATAAGGGCCTCAGAAATACCGGTTGACAAGGCAACTGAGTCTGTACCACCACCGGCAGACAATGCAGCGAATGAACGGATCATACCCATCACAGTACCGAGCAATCCCATCAATGTACCCAGAGTAGAAATTGTACCGATAATCGGAAGGTTCTGTTGCAACATCGGAAGTTCAAGAGCTGTAGCTTCTTCCAGTTCTTTCTGGATAGCCAGAACTTTCTGATCCTTGTTCAAATCCGGAGTGTTTTCTACTTCACGATATTTGCGCAGAGTAGCACCTACTACATTGGCAACAGAACCGCGCTGTTTGTCACACAATGCTTTGGCAGCGTCCAAGTCACCTTTTGTCAGGGCTTCCTTGATTTGTGCAACGAACTTGGCAAGTTTTCCATAACCGAAAGCAGAACGAAGTGTGAAATAGCGTTCAACGCTCAATGCCAATACTGTCAGCAACAGAGTCTGGATTACAGGCACGACTACACCACCTTTATAGATCGTACCCAGCATGTTGCCTGGCAGAGGGTGATTGTTCGGGTCGTTGTTCATGAAGTTGGCGGGGTTACCGAATACGAAGTGATAGATACAAACCGCTATGATAAAACATGCGATGATTACCAAACCTGCAGCTTCAATTCCTTTGAAACCTTGTTTTTTCTTGCTGTTAGTTTTTTTAGTTTCCATAAGATAAATTATTTATGTTTAAAATTAGTGAGTTCTCATCACAAAAACAAGAAAAACAACGGCTCCGTTCAATCAAGAATTTTTTCATGGCATTTTTCCATCTTTGTACGTGAACCGGACACTTTTTTTTATCTGTCTTGTGGATTTTGCTTATAAAAGAAGTACTCATTTCCGCTACAGAAATCGTTATAGAAGCAAATATGAGTGCAGATAATACATAAGTTGTCCCAAATTTCATCGTCAAAGCTGTCATTTTCCTATTTCTGTACAAAGAAAAAGCAATTTCGTGATATTTCAAAATAAAAAGATGTTATTTTTGACTTAGCAAAGTTGAATATTAATCCATTTATACATTTTATTATAAAATGACAGTCAAATCGCCCAAGTCTGTACAAAACTAAACAAACTTGGGCGATATACAAGCAAATATGCAACTTATTCTACCGGGATTTCTTCAAAGGCTATGTCCGGTATCGTTTCTTCATTCCAGTCGTCAACCTCCTGCCCTATAAGTACCAACCCTTCTTTGGTTAGCTTTAGGGTGAATTTGTTGTAAGTGCCTGCCGGAAATTCTTTCCCGAGCTTGTCGGTCGTAGCTGTATATGAGATTCCGTCACGGGTATACGATATGGAGAATTCAGAGTCTTCTGACAGTGATGATGGATTACACATCAGTGTCAGAGTGTATCCAGTTTCATCCGACACTTCAGCCGGTATGTCATAAGTCAGTGACAGCTCGTTGACAGAAGGATCTTCCGTCGGATTGATTCTGTCTAAATCAATACTTGTGCCAAACTGATATTCAGTGCGGCTGAACATGCCGGCTCCCTTAAGAGTAGCCTTGCTAATATTTACAACTTCACTTGCTTTGTCTTTTTTAACGGTGATGGACAGTAAGGAGTACACGTGATTGAAGGCATGGATTCCTGTGAATGACACAGCGCCCGAATTTGTCTCATAGCTGCTTGTGCAGCGCGCAGCAAGGAAGTCGTATTTGCCTATTTCCGAAAAAATGCCTTCTTGGGTGCTCAGGTCAGGCATCGGAACAGCGCTGCGTGTGGCTGATTCGGAATAAGGGTAATAGGCACAGAATTCAAATTCATTCACTTTGTCTTCCCATGTCAAAGGCATTTCGGACTGCCATCCGTCTCCCATCAATGTCCATTTTACAGAGGTCTCTTCATCAGGCATGAAAAAGCCTATTTCATCTCCTGTTTCAAATGTGGTGGACGTGTCCTCGGCATCAGTCACTGTGCGTGTCAGTGCAGGATTTGACACAGAGGCATACAAACTGATTCCTTCAACTCTGGCAGGTTGTCCAGGTTCAGTCTCATTTTGCTGGCATCCGGCCAGCAGGGGTAATGAACACATTCCCCATAAAAGAAAATTTTTCATAATAGATTGTTATTTAAACACAGGAAACAGTTCCCGTGCCCAATAACAAAAATGTGATTTCCCGCGTATGTCCACCGTCAGTTCAAATAAAATTAAACAAACTATTGTTTTAAAGCTGAAAGATAGACAAATATCAGCTAAAAACTTTGTGAAGTCATGAAAAGGAGTAACTTTGCACTCAAATTATAACAAGAAATAAAGCGATGCGGAAAAGTGTTTATATATGCGCGACTTTGCTGTCTGCAGCATTGATAGCCTGTCATGACAGGCCGGAATTTGAAGTTGAAGGAAGCGTGACCGGTGCCGAAAATAAGATGTTGTATTTTGAACATACTGGACTGGAAGGCATTGAGAAGTTGGATTCAGTTAAATTGGGTAAGAACGGAGACTTCCGTTTCGCTGAAAAACGTCCTGTTTCCCCTGAGTTTTATCGGCTGCGAGTGGACAATCAGATCATCAATTTTTCTGTGGATTCAACGGAGACTGTGTTTATAGAGGCTGCATTGGAACGTTTCGCCACCGATTACAGGATTGAAGGATCAGAGAACAACTTGAAGATAAAGGAGCTTTCTCTTCTTCAGGCAGAACTTCAGGATAAGGTAAACAGATTGGGACGGTCGGGGCTTCCTGCAGGCATTGCTCAAGACAGTTTGGTGCACATGGTTAACGCATATAAGGACAATGTCAAACGCAATTATATTTTTGCCGCACCCAATACTCCGTTCGCCTATTTTGCCTTGTTCCAGACATTGAACGGTTTCTTGATTTTCAATCCGCTCACGAGTAAGGAAGATGTGAAATGTTTTGCTGCTGTCGCCACCAGCCTGAACAATGCATATCCTCATGCTGACCGTTCACGTAATCTGTATAATATGGTTATAAAGGGAATGAAGAACACCCGTACGCCACAGACTGCGCAGGAGGTGACAATTCCTGCTGACATAATACAGGAAGCATCCGTCATAGACATTCCGTTGAAGGATATTGATGGCAGACTTCACCATCTGACCGATCTGAAAGGCAAAGTAGTGCTGCTTGACTTTACAGCTTATGCGGCTCCGTCTTCGGGGGTCCGTAATCTGGCTTTGCGTGAGTTATATGATAAGTATGCATCTAAGGGGCTTGAAATCTATCAGGTTTCATTCGATACGGACGAGCATTTCTGGAAGACGGCGGCCGACAATCTGCCATGGATCTGTGTGCGTGATCCACAAGGCCCGTATTCTTCTTACATCAGTCTTTACAGTCTGGTTCAGTTGCCTGGAACTTTCCTGTTGAACCGTAACAATGAATTGAGTGTCAGGTTGGATGAAAAGTCAGACTTGGAAAAAGAAATAAAAAAACTGCTTTGATTTTATGTTGCAAAGCATGGTTTTGCGGTTTTGCATTGTTGCATAAAAAAACTATTTTTGCAAAAGCTTTATAGGGCTTTTATTTGAAGCCAGTATTAAAATACATGATTTGACCATTCAGAATTGTCATTCTGAACAAAGTAAAGACAGTGCATTTTTTTAGTTGTGCTGACCTTTTCTTCGTTCAGAATGACTTTACTTTTGATGGGGAATCCTTATTTTGAAACAGGTTTTTGCATTTTATCGGAGATTTTAATAACGGATAATAATAAATAGGAGGAAAATTATGGCTTATATGTCAGAAGAGGGCTATCAGAAACTGGTGGCCGAATTGAAACATTTGGAGGCGGTAGAGCGTCCAAAAGTTATAGCTGCGATTGCCGAGGCTCGTGATAAGGGAGATTTGTCGGAAAATGCAGAATACGATGCTGCGAAGGAGGCACAAGGTATGCTTGAAATGAAAATCAATCAGCTGAAGGCCACTATCAGTGATGCAAAAATCATCGACACGTCAAAACTGAAGGCAGATACGGTGCAGATTCTTAGCCGTGTGGATCTTAAAAATGTGAAAACAGGCATGAAGATGACCTACACTATTGTGTCGGAAAGTGAGGCAAACCTGAAACAGGGTAAGATCTCAGTAAAGACTCCGATTGCACAGGGGTTGTTGGGTAAAAAGATAGGCGATGTGGCCGAAATAACCATACCTCAGGGCAAAATCTATTTGGAAATTACAGGTATATCATTTTGACGGTAAGGCAGGTCTGCGTGCAGACTTGCCTTATCTCTTTTTATATTTTATCGCTATGGCAACTTTATTCAGTAAAATCATTACAGGTGAGATTCCCAGCTACAAGGTGGCTGAGAGCGACAAATTTTATGCTTTTCTGGACATCAATCCGTTGGTGAAAGGGCATACTTTGGTAGTCCCGAAACGGGAGGTCGATTACATCTTTGATCTGTCGGATGAGGAACTGGCTCAGATGCATGTTTTCGCTAAGCATGTGGCATTGGCCATTCAGAAGGTTTTCCCATGTAGGAAAGTCGGGGAGGCAGTGATCGGGCTTGAGGTTCCTCATGCACATATCCATCTTATCCCAATGCAGAATGAGACTGATATGTTGTTCTCCAATCCGAAGCTTCAGCTTCAGCCGGAGGAATTCGCTGCAATAGCCAAAGCCATCAATGACGTATGGAGCAGTGAAAGCAAGTAAATTCCTTCTAACCTTATAAGTGCGGACATTTCACTCCGCATAATGAAGGCCTGTTGTCAAAGTGTTGACAGCGGGCCTTTTAAGTGTCTATCGCATCAAGGTGTGTGCCTAATGAGATGGTTTTTGATTACATATCGAATCCGAAATTCCGCAATGCTTTGACTATTCCGTCATCGTCCACACTTGAAGTTACATAATCGGCTGCGGCCTGTACCTTTTCGGCTGCGTTCCCCATGGCCACTCCTATCTGAACGTGAGAGAGCATGGGAATGTCGTTTCCGCCGTCGCCGAAGGCCATGGTGTCCTTCAGGTCTATTCCGTAGTATTCCAGGATTTTGTCTATTCCGCGACTTTTGCTGTTTCCTTTGGCTATGATGTCGGTAAAGAGAGGGAACCAGCGCATCGGTTCGCAATGTGTCAGCGTGTGTGAAAAAATATATTCGTTCTCTTCTTCCGGGAAATAGCCCATGATCTGCATGATTTCTTTTCCTCTTGCATATTCGGCCGGGTGGATGGGCGGAATCTCTATTTCTATGAGTCTGGCTACCTCTCTGACCGCTTCGTTCACATGGGTAAGGAACCATGTGTCATCGTGTACGAATACAAAAGGTATCTCAGGATGGTCGTGTGAATATTCTATCAGCCGTTCCAGGTCTTCTTCCGGAATTCGGTTCTTGTAAATGTCCTTGTTGTCGGCGGTGAAACAGTAGGCACCGTTTAAGGTTATGTATCCGTCAAATTCAATATCTCCTACAGCTTCCATCATCAGTGCCTTTGGCCTTCCTGTAGCGATGAAGATTTTCACTCCCTGAGTGCGAAGCTTTTCCAGTGCGGCGCGTGTGGATTGCGGAACCTTGTGGGTGCGGAAGGAAACCAGTGTTCCGTCTATATCGAAAAAGATTGCTTTAACCATAAATGTCACCTGATTTGTTTCGGCTGCAAAGTTAGCGGAAATCTCCTTATGTTTTGCCGGAAATCCCTTTATGTTTTCTTGAAAGCCTCCTGATGTTTGCAAAAGCCGTTGCCGGATATGCGGATTTTGGCACTGTTATGATAAAATGCTATATTTGCCGGAGTAAAATCGGGCAGTATGGATTATCAATTTAACAGGGTAGCCGTGAAGGTCGGCAGCAATGTGCTGGCACGGAAAGACGGGACTTTGGATGTGACCCGTATGTCGGCATTGGTCGACCAGGTGGCGGAACTCTATAAGAACGGAGTGGAGGTCGTAATGGTTTCTTCCGGAGCTGTGGCTTCTGGCAGGAGTGAACTTAAGCTTATGCATAAGTTGGACAGCGTGGAGCAACGCCAGCTTTTTTCTGCTGTGGGACAGGCCAAACTTATAAACCGGTATTATGAGCTGTTTCGCGAGCATGGCATTGCCGTGGGACAGGTGCTGACAACGAAGGAAAGTTTCGCGACGCGGCGTCACTATCTGAACCAGCGCAATTGTATGAGGGTAATGCTGGAAAACGGTGTGATCCCGATTGTCAACGAAAACGATACCATTTCCGTAACAGAACTTATGTTTACCGACAATGACGAACTGTCGGGCATGATTGCGTCTATGATGGGCATGCAGGCTCTGATTATTCTGAGCAATATTGACGGAATATATAACGGCGCTCCATCCGATCCGGACTCGGAGGTCATCCGCACGGTGGAATATGGGAAAGACCTGTCCGGCTATATCCGGACAGAAAAGTCGGGTTTCGGACGCGGAGGTATGCTCACCAAGACTGCCATCGCCAGGAAAGTGGCGGACGAAGGCATAACCGTAATCATTGCCAACGGCAAGAAAGACAACATTCTGATAGATTTGATGCAGTCGCCCGATACGACGGTCTGCACACGCTTTATCCCTTCTCCGGAGGGGGTATCAAGCGTGAAGAAATGGATTGCTCACAGCGAGGGATTTGCTAAAGGCGAGTTGCGGCTGAACCGTAAGGCGGTGGATGCGGTCAGGGGAGAGAAGGCGGTCAGTATTCTTCCGGTCGGGGTAGTTGAAGTTGTCGGGGAATTTGAGAAGGACGACATCGTGAGAATCACAAGTGAGGACGGTGTGCTGATTGGTGTCGGGAGGACAGGCGTGGATTCGAAAGAGGCCCGTCGTATGCTTGGGATGCACGGACAGAAACCGTTGGTCCATTATGATTATCTGTATTTGGAATGACAGTTGTCTCCCTGTGTGATTCCTCGATTATGTCAGCCGGCTGTACCTTATAAAACTTTTTCAGTTTGTTTGTCTTTTATGCAAAATATTTTCTAAATTTGGCATTGACTAATATAATTGCACTATGGATGAACAGATAAGACAAATAGCCGAACGCATCGGGGGACTGCGTGATGCGCTTAACCTGACAGTGGAGGAAATGGCGGAAAAATGCGGAATGCCGGCAGAGGAATACCGCATGATGGAATCGGGGGAGTTTGACATTGCAGTCAGTACGTTGCAGAGAATCGCCCGCAGGTTTGAGATACCTTTGGATGTGTTGATGTTCGGTGAGGAACCTAAGATGAGTTCATATTTTCTTACCCGCAAAGGAACAGGGATTTCTGTGGAGCGTACCAAAGTTTATAAATACCAGTCGTTGGCTTCCGGATTCCGCAAACGTATCGCCGATCCTTTCATAGTGACGGTGGAACCAAGTCCGGAAAGTACTCCGATATATTATAACACACATAACGGGCAGGAATTCAATCTGGTGATTGAAGGCCGTCTGCTTTTAAGCATCAACGGGAAGGAACTCGTGTTGAATGAGGGCGACAGCCTTTATTTCGATTCTTCACTGCCACACGGCATGAAAGCTCTTGACGGAAAGACTGTCAAGTTTCTTGCGGTAATTATGCAATAACTATGTAATAAATTCAAAAATATGCTGGAAAAATTTCTTGAACAGGTACATTTTACTTCACAAGAGGATTTTATCAAAAATTTCAAAATAAAGGTTCCGGAAAATTTCAATTTCGGTTATGACGTGGTGGACGTATGGGCGGCCGAACATCCTGAGAAAAAAGCATTGCTATGGACGAACGACAAGGGAGAGCATATCCAATTCACTTATGCCGACCTTAAAAGGTACACGGATATGACGGCGTCGTATTTTCAGAGCATGGGCATCGGTCATGAAGACCGTGTGATGCTGATACTGAAACGACGCTATGAATTCTGGTTTTCAATCATTGCTCTTCACAAAATCGGGGCGATTGCTATTCCGGCTACTCACCTGCTTACTAAGAAGGATATTGTTTACCGTTGCCAGGCTGCCGGAATAAAGATGATTGTAGCTGCCGGTGAACCGGTCATCACCACTCATATTCTGGATGCTATGCCCGAATCGCCTACGGTGGAGAGGTTGGTCAGTGTAGGTCCGGAATATCCTGAAGGATTTGAAGATTTTCATAAGGGTATCGAAAATGCGGCTCCGTTTGTACGTCCGGAGTGTCCCAATACCAATGACGACATCTCGCTTATGTATTTCACTTCCGGTACGACGGGCGAGCCAAAGATGGTGGCGCATGACTTCACTTATCCGCTGGGGCATATATCTACAGGATGCTATTGGCACAACCTTAATGAGAACAGCCTGCATTTTACCATAGCCGATACCGGGTGGGGAAAGGCTGTTTGGGGCAAACTTTACGGACAGATGATTGCGGGGGCAAATATCTTCGTGTATGATCATGAGAAGTTTACTCCGGCAGATATTCTCCGGAAAATCCATGACTACCGCATCACTTCTCTCTGTGCTCCTCCTACCATATATCGTTTTCTGATTCGGGAGGATCTGACAAAATATGATTTGTCGTCTTTGGAATATTGTACTACTGCTGGGGAGGCTTTGAACTATTCGGTGTACGAAACGTTCAAGAAAATTACAGGGATCCGGCTGATGGAAGGTTTCGGGCAAACTGAAACAACGTTGACTCTTGCCACTTTCCCGTGGATGGAGCCTAAACCGGGAAGCATGGGAGTTCCAAATCCACAGTATGACATTGATTTGTTGAAACCGGACGGACGTCCGGCGGAGGACGGCGAACAGGGACAGATTGTCGTTCGCACGGACAAAGGCAAGCCGATCGGACTCTTCAAGGAATATTACCGGGATCCGGCTCTGACGAAAACGACATGGCATGATGATGTGTATTATACAGGTGATGTGGCATGGCGTGACGAGGATGGTTACTATTGGTTTGTGGGACGTGCAGATGACGTCATCAAAAGTTCCGGCTACCGTATCGGCCCGTTTGAGGTGGAAAGCGCACTTATGACCCACCCGGCAGTGGTGGAATGTGCCATTACCGGTGTACCTGATGAAATAAGGGGACAGGTGGTTAAGGCAACCATAGTCTTGTCGAAAGAATATAAGGACAGGGTAGATTCCGACCTCGTGAAGGAACTGCAGGATCATGTAAAGCGTGTCACGGCTCCTTACAAGTATCCTCGTGTTATAGAGTTCGTTGACGAGCTTCCGAAAACCATCAGCGGTAAAATACGTCGTGTGGAAATCCGCCAGAAAGACAACCAATAATCCATTGACACGTTATAGATAGAGGGGATACATGGCTTGTGCTGTGTATCCCCGTTTTTTACACTGCCGGCAGACTGTTCCCGTTGATTTTCCGGTAAAGGTCAAGTGCATACACGTCGGTCATGCCTGAGATGTAGTCGAGTACCGCCTGAATCTTCGCATAGAGTGTCGGAGCTTGTACTTCGTACTGCTTGGATACCCGGTTTATCAGTAATTGGGAATAGGCCTTATCCGGATAACGTACCGCCTCGATCATCATATCTACTAACGTGGTAATGACCTGATAACCGGCAAGTTCGATGTCGACTACGTCCTTGGAGCAATAGATTTTGGCGAATGCGGTTCGTGAGCAGTTTTCATAAGCCTCTTTCACACGCTCAGGCAGGTGCGAAATCAATGTACCGTCAAAGTTGCCTTCCAAGATGTTTTCTTCATGTTCAATGAATGTGCATACACATTCCTTTACAAGCACTCCTATGGCTGACGTGCGCAGGTATGCTATCTGTTCGTTGGTGTCACTTACCATCTTGCATATTTCTTCCACTCTTTCCATACGCTTCGGAGTGAAAAAACGGCAATATAAGGCTTTGGTCTCTTCTGTTGTCAGTATCTTTAGCTTATGCGCGTCTTCTATGTCCATCATTTGGTAGCAAATGTCATCTGCCGCCTCTACTAAATATACCAACGGGTGACGGGCATAGCGCAGAGGTTCACCTTCTTTGCTGAGTCGTTTGAGACCCAGTTCCTCTGCGATTTTGCGGAAGTCTTTCTCTTCACTCTGAAAGAAACCGAACTTCTGTTTTTTACCTGCCAATTTTGACGAGTACGGATATTTCACGATGGAAGCCAGTGTAGAGTAGGTCATGACAAAACCTCCAGGCCTTCGGCCTTGAAACTGGTGTGTCAGCAGGCGGAATGCATTGGCGTTCCCCTCAAAATGGATAAGATCCTCCCACTCGGTGTCTGACAGCAATTGTCGCAGTTTCATCCCCCCTCCTTCAGAAAAGTAGTTTCCTATCGCTTGTTCTCCCGAATGCCCGAAAGGAGGGTTCCCCAAATCGTGAGCCAGACATGCGGCTGATACGATTGAACCTATTTCTGTGATGTGTGTATCCGCCAGTTCCGGATGACTCTTCAAGAGTATGGTTGCGATGTCATTCCCGAGTGAGCGTCCCACACACGAGACTTCCAGGCTATGTGTCAGTCTGTTATGTACAAAGATGCTTCCCGGTAGAGGAAATACCTGTGTCTTGTTTTGCAGACGGCGGAATGGAGCGGAAAATATAAGCCGGTCGTAATCGCGTTGAAACTCTGTTCTGTCGTCCTTCCTTGTGTCGTGCATGAATTCCAGTCCGAAACGTTTGTTGGATATGAGTTGTTCCCAGTTCATAGTTCTGTTCTTGTAAAGGGGATTCGTGAAACCCGAATACAAAAATAATAAAAAATGGTAAATGCCGCTATTAATCCCATGAATTGCGTAAATTCGCATTATCAATGCGATAGTACACGTAAAAAAGATGAAAATACAGATTATAAACAAGTCAAAGCACCCGTTGCCGAGTTATGCTACAGAATTGTCGGCAGGTATGGATCTTCGTGCGAACATTGATGCCCCCATTTTGCTGGAACCGTTGTCACGGTGCATAGTTCCAACCGGCTTGTATGTTGCTATCCCGGCCGGATATGAGGCTCAGGTTCGTCCGCGCAGCGGACTGGCTCTCAAAAAGGGTATTACCGTACTGAATTCTCCGGGAACGATAGATGCCGATTATCGGGGGGAGATCCGTGTCATCCTGGTTAATCTGTCTTCAGAAACATTTGTGATAGAGGATGGAGAACGTATTGCACAGATGGTGATAGCCCGTCATGAACAGGCTGAATGGCATGAGGTGGAAGTGCTTGACGAGACAGCACGCGGTGCCGGAGGATTCGGGCATACGGGAATTGAATGATATATGGCACGATGAAAAGATTTATCTACATAACCGGTGTTATTTTTATGCTGATAGCTTGCGGTACAACAGGAAAACAACAGTATTATGGCGAGTCGTCTGTACAACTGCAGGAGAAAGATCCGCTGACTTACGAGCAGCGGCGGAAATACAACTATTATTTTCTGGAAGCAGTCCGCATGAAGGAAAAAGGTGATTATGATGCTGCTTTCGAACTTTATCGCCATTGTCTGGATATTTATCCTCAGTCAGCAGCCACATTATATGAGATCTCACAGTTTTATATGGTGCTTGGACAGGAAAGGAAAGGGGAAGAGGCTTTGATGCAGGCAGTCCGTTCTGATGAGATGAATTTTTGGTACAGACAGACGCTGGCTTCCTATTATCAGCGCAAACATAACATTCCCAAAGCTATTTCGGTTTATGAGGACATGGCACATCTGTTCCCGTTCCGTTTGGAACCTCTTATCTCGCTGGTTGATTTATATGGACAGACCAAAAATTATCCGGAAGAAGTCAGGGTGCTGAATCGTCTGGAAGAGCTTGACGGTAAGTCTGAAGAAATCAGCATGGAAAAATTCCGTTGTTATCTGATGATGGGAAATAGTGAGCAGGCGTTTGAAGAGATGGAAAATCTGTCGAAAGAGTATCCTTATGACATGCGTTATCAGACGATTCTTGGGGATGTGTATATGGAAAATGGAAAGATGCAGGAGGCATACGACACTTATCAGCATATATTGGATGAGATGCCCGGTTATGCTCCGGCACTTTTGTCATTAGCTTCGTATTACAAGAAATTAGGGAACGACAGCCTGTATCATGCGCAGATAGATACAATTCTTTTGAATGACAACGTAGAGTCTGATACTAAGATGGAGCTTATGCGCCAGTTGATTTTTCAGTCTGAGCAGACAACGAAAGACAGTACGAAAATATTAGATATGTTCAGCCGTATCCTAAAACGTCCTCAACAGAATGCTGATCTTGCCATGCTTTGCGCCCAGTACATGGTTACAAAGAAAATGGAAAAAGAATCGGTCCCGGTGCTGAATCAGATCCTTTTGCTCGACCCGGAGAATAAGCCTGCCCGCCTACAGCTGTTGAGCTATGCAATACGTGACAATGATCTGGATGAAGTGGTTCGTGTGGCTTCTCCGGCATTGGAATATAATCCTGATGCCATAGAGTTCTATTATTATTTAGGATTTGCCTATTATCAGAAGAAGAATACGGATAAAGCGTTGGAGGTGTTTCTGAAGGGAGTGAAACAGTTGGATGCCGAAAGTGACAAGAATGTTGCTTCTGACTTTTATGCCATTCTGGGTGACATATATAATTTGAAGGAGATGAAATCTGAAGCGTATGCTGCCTATGATTCGGCATTGATCTATAATCCAGGCAATATCGGGGCATTGAACAATTATGCATATAATCTTTCTGTAGAAAGAAAGGACCTTGACCGGGCAGAAGAGATGAGTTACCGCACGGTAAAGGCGGAGCCTGAAAACGCAATCTATCTTGACACATATGCATGGATTCTTTTTGAGAAGGGACGCTATGTAGAGGCGCGTATTTATATTGATCAGGCCATGAGGAATGGAGGAGACACGAGCCAGGTCATTGTAGAGCATTGCGGTGACATTTATTATAAGTTGGGAGAGAGGGAAAAAGCCTTGGAATACTGGAAAAAGGCAGAAACGATGGATCCCGACCCGGATGACGGTTCCACTCCCCGTACTGAAGCAGAACTGAAGCGTCTGAAACGAAAGATCGCACTGAAAAAATATATAGCAGAATGAAGCAGGGTTCATTATTTCGTTATGGATGTGTGGTGACGCTTCTGTTCTTTATAGTTGCGTGCTCCACCTCACGTCATGTCGGAAAATCGACGATGATTGGCACTCTGAAAGGTGAGGAATATCTGGAGAAGCTGATAGAATACTCACCTCGCTGGCAGGCTGTGACCGGAAAGGTAGCTTTCGACTTGAAGATGGGAAACAAAGGCTCCACGAAATTGAATGCCACTATACGTATGAAACGGGGTGAAGTGATACAATTGTCTGTGGCTCCGTTGCTTGGTATTGAAGTGGCACGAATAGAAATCACTCCTGTCCGTATATTGGCTGTCGATCGTATGCACAAACGTTATATGGAGATATCTTTTGATGGACTTAGCGGAATGCTTGGTGCCGAGTTGGATTTCAATTCATTGCAGTCGCTTTTCCTGAATGAGATTTTCTTGCCCGGGAAAGCTCGTCTTGATACAGATGATGTGCGTCGTTTCCTCATATTTTCGGAAGGAGAACAGGCATTGCTTGTCCCAAAATCCGGGAGAAATTTGTCATATAGGTTCTATACAAAAGCGGAAAACGGTCTGCTGGAAAAGACCTTGTTGGGGATGAACGGGACCAAATATGGGTTGGAGTGGGATTACGGTGATTTTTCCACACTTGACGGAAAACCGTTCCCGCGACATATTCTTGCCAGTCTGGTAGGACCTGAGGGTAAGGATTATTCGTTGGACATGAAATTCTCCCGCTTGTCAACCGATGCCAATTGGGAAACATCCACTAAATTGTCTTCCAAATATCGGAAGATGGAATTGCGCGAGTTACTGGATCTGCTGCAGAAATGAAAAAAATTGTCTTGGTCATATTGTTGCTGTGTATATGCGTAACCGGAACCTATGCCCAGACTACGCCTAAAATCCGTCAGTTGGAAGAGCGGCGCACGGAGCTGCGTCGGCAGATTGCGGAATCGGAAACGTTGCTGCAATCTGCAAAAAAGGATGTGAAAAGTCAGTTGGACAATCTTGCGTTGCTTTCCGGACAGATAGAAGAACGAAGCCGATACATTCAGACTCTTGAAACGGATATGAAGTCTATCCAGTTGGAAATAGACCGTCTTTCCGCCGAACTTTCGCGTTTGGAAAAGGATCTGGTTGACAAACGCGAGAAATATGCACAGTCTGTCCGTTATATGTACAGGAATAAGTCTATTCAGGAAAAACTGATGTTTGTCTTTTCTGCCGATAATCTGAACCAGATGTATCGCCGTATGCGTTACGTGCGTGAGTATGCCGATTATCAACGTCTGCAGGGTACACAGATAAAGCGCAAGCAGGAGCTAGTGGAAGAAAAGAAAAGTACATTGCAGGCCAGCAGACAGGCAAAAAGGGATTTGCTGGATCAGGGCAAGGAGGAAAAGCTCAAATTGCAGGAGATGGAGAAGGAACGTAAAGCGTTATTGCAGACTCTCCAGAAGAAACAGAAGGGCATATCGGCAGAACTGAACAAGAAGCGCCGTACGGCTGAAAAACTGAACAAGGAGATAGACCGCCTTATAGAGATAGAAGTGAAAAATGCCAGGAAACGTGCCGAGCAGGAGGCAAAGAAGAAAGCCGAAGAGGAGAAAAAGGCTACGTTGGCAGAAAAAGATCCGGACGCTTCCGGCGGAACGGGAAAGGCGGATGCCTATCGTACTGATTCAAGTGACCGCCGTCTTTCGGGTGTGTTCGAAAAGAACAAGGGGATTCTCCCTATGCCGATAACCGGATCGTATGTAGTGGTCGGTCATTATGGAAAATACGAGGTGGAAGGTCTCAGAAATGTACGTCTCGACAACAAAGGTATGGACATAAAGGGCAAGCCGGGTGCCAAGGCGCGTGCAATCTTTGACGGGGAGGTTTCCGCAATTTTCCAATATGACGGACTGACAAATGTGCTGGTTCGTCACGGCAGTTATATTTCGGTATATTGCAATCTCTCGTCTGTATATGTAAAAAAAGGAAGTCCCGTCAAGACGAAAGACATCATCGGTGACGTGAATACGGATTCGGACGGTAACACCGTGCTTCATTTCCAGTTGCGCAAGGAAACAACCAGCCTGAATCCTGAACTATGGATTGCCAGATAGTTGTTTCCCTTATCTCCTTTTCAAATATTCAGTCCGTCTAAGATCCGGATATACAATGCAATGGCCTCCTCAATCTCTGTAATCATAATGTATTCGTCGGCGGTGTGTGAGCGCGATGATTTTCCCGGACCGATCTTGACCGACGGGAATGGCATAAGGGCCTGATCTGAAAGTGTGGGTGAGCCGAAGGGACTTTTACCAAGTTCGACAGCCCGCTTTACAAACGGGTGGTCAGTCGGGATGCTTGATGAGTTGAGGCGGAATGAACGTGCTTTTGCCTCATTTGAGATATGGGCGCAGACTTCCTTGAAAACTTCCTCATTCGTATAACATTCATTGGTACGTATGTCCACTACCGCACTGCATATATCCGGAATGACATTATGCTGGGTGCCGGCGTTTATTTGTGTGACGCTCATCTTTACCGGTCCAAGCAATGGAGATTCTTTCTGGAAGCGGTATGAACGGAACCATTCTATGTCCGGCAGAATCTTGTAGATGGCATTTACCCCTTCCTCACGGGCAGCATGGGCTGCTTTGCCGCGGGCGGTGATGTCCAGGACCATCAGGCCTTTTTCTGCCACTGCCGGATTCATTTCTGTCGGTTCTCCGACAATTCCCAATGTTATGGGAGGAAGTTGGGGCAGTACGCTTTCTATTCCGTTCTTTCCGGATATCTCTTCTTCGCACGATGCCAGAAAGATCAGGTTGTAGCTTTGTTCTGTCGAGCTTAGGTGACGATAAACCTGCAACATCGAAACCAGGCTTCCCCCCGCATCATTGCTCCCCAGCCCGTACAGCTTCCCGTTCTCGTTCTTGGGCGTGAAAGGCTGTTTGCGCCATCCGTCCACCGGCTTTACTGTGTCGATGTGCGAGTTGAGAAGAATTGTCGGTTTTTCCATGTCGAAACATGGGCTTATACACCATATATTGTTCCCCGACCGTCCTGTCAGTACTCCTGTCCCTTCTATATAGTTTTGCAGAAAATCGGCTGCGGCCTCTTCTTCACGGCTGATTGACGGTATGCCGATAAGTGCGTACAGCAGCGTCACAGCCTCAGAAATGTAATGATTTATATCTGTCATATATTGTCATTTGTAACCTATTCTATTACAAAGTTAGTATAAAAATGCGACCTTGACAAGTGATGCGGGTATAATAATGAAAATTAAGGTCCCGGTCGGCTGGTCGGTGGAAATAGGAAATTTTTTAATATACGGCTTATATTGTGTGGAAAACATCAGGACGTTTCTGAAAAGTTTCACAACATTTTGGAGAAGGTGTCGGGAGGTTTTCTTATGGGTACTGTGGTGCTGTGAGATTATGTTGTGATGTCGCATTTTCCTGTCACCTCCGTCATTCCGGAAAGAATTTGTGCTGCAAACCGGACTTTTCATCTCAAAACCATGCAGGAATAGCTTTTTTTGTTTAAGTTTGCAGACTTCCAAAACAAAATGTGAATTCATGAATCGTATATCAATCACTCCGCCTGACAGTATCAATGTGACAATCAAGCTGCCTTCCTCCAAAAGCATCTGTAACCGGGTGCTTGTCATGAATGCGCTGGCAGAAGGTCATGGTGAGATCAGTAATCTTTCGGACTGTGACGATACGCAGGTTATGGTTAATGCCTTGCGAGATATGCCTCGTGTCATCGACATAGGGGCAGCGGGTACGGCCATGCGTTTCCTGACAGCCTATCTGTCGGTGACGGAAGGCACACGTGTCATTACTGGGACGGCACGTATGCAACAGCGTCCCATCAAAATATTGGCAGACGCACTCAGCATGCTTGGGGCACGCATACGATATACGGCAAACGAAGGTTATCCACCATTGGAGATTACCGGATGCCGTCTGGAAGGTGATGCCGTTTCCTTGCCCGGAAGCGTAAGTTCACAATATATTTCCGCTCTCCTGATGATAGGCCCGGTGTTGCAAAACGGTCTGAGGTTGACTCTGACAGGTGATATCATTTCCCGTCCGTACATAGACCTCACTCTGGGACTGATGAAGGAGTTCGGTGCGCAGGCTGGATGGGTGTCGGAAAACAGTCTGAATGTCGCTCCCAAGCCTTACATATCCCATTCGTATTGCATAGAAAGCGACTGGAGCGCGGCATCATATTGGTATGAGATGGCCGCATTGTCGGAAAAAGCAAGCGTTACGTTACCGGGATTGTTCCGTACAAGTCTTCAGGGCGATTCCAAAGTGGCGGAACTGTTTGCCCGGTTGGGGGTAGATACCGTTTTCGGAAACGATGAGGTTGTCCTGAAAAAGATGGGAACGCCGGTTTCTGTCATGGAGTATGATTTTATCAATCAGCCGGATCTTGCACAGACGTTTGTGGTTACATGTGCAATGATGGGCATTCCTTTCCGCTTCAGTGGACTGGAAAGTCTGAAGATTAAGGAGACAGACCGTATTCAGGCCTTGATTGCGGAAATGAGGAAATTGGGCTTTGTCGTAACGGAAGAGTCCGGCAATACACTGATATGGAATGGCGGACGGTGCGAAAGGGAAGACGTTCCCGTCATTGACACTTACGAAGATCACAGGATGGCCATGGCCTTTGCTCCTGCTTCGCTGAAATTGGGAGGGGTACGGATCAATTCTCCGGAGGTGGTTTCAAAGTCATATCCCCATTATTGGGATGACTTGTCTGCTGCCGGATTCCGCATTACGGAGGAATGAGAAATGTGGATATTGGTCATTGTTCTGGCAGGGGTAATTCTTTTGGGGCTGGTTTCCGGTTATTTTTATGACAGAGGTATGCGGAAGAAAAACGGAGAAGGCGGACAACAGGATATTCCGGAGATCGGAAACGCTGACAGTGAGTGTTGCGGACAGCATGCCGTCTGCGAAAAAGAAAGCCTGCTTGCTGCCGTAAGCAGTCACATAGAATATTACGATGATGAGGAATTGGATCGTTTCATAGGACGTGCTTCCGACAAATATACGGAAGAGGAGACGGACGAATTCCGTGAAGTAATGTACACCATGCGTGAGGATGAGGTGGCCGGATGGTGCCGCAGTCTGCTGTTGCGTGGGATAGACTTCCCGGACGGTCTGAAGGACGAACTTTTTCTTATCGTGGGTGAAAGACGTTTCGGTTAACTGGCAAATATCTGCATTATGGAACTGATAGAACTTTTTCAATATACATTCTTCCGCCATGCGTTGCTGGGAAGCCTGTTGGCAAGCATTGCGTGCGGGATTATCGGTACTTACATAGTTACTCGCCGTCTTGTGTTCATCAGCGGGGGAATCACTCATGCTTCTTTCGGTGGAATCGGTATCGGACTTTATGCCGGAATCTCTCCTGTCATTACGGCGGCTGTTTTTTCTGTGCTCTCGGCTTTCGGAGTGGAGTGGCTCAGCAGGCGGAGCGATATGCGTGAAGACTCTGCTATCGCGGTGTTCTGGACATTCGGTATGGCTGTGGGGATCATATTCAGTTTCCTTGCTCCGGGATTCACTCCCGATTTGGCGTCTTATCTTTTCGGCAACATACTTACCATTACGGAGACTGATATATGGATGCTCGCCATACTTAGTATCCTTTTGGTGTTGTTCTTCGGATTCTTTCTCCGCACCATCCTCGCCATCGCGTTCGACCGTGAGTTTGCCCGTTCCCGTCGGATGCCGGTCGCCGTGTTCGAATATGTGCTGATGATGTTCATAGCCCTGACCATTGTTGCATGTCTGCGTATGGTGGGCATTGTACTGGCCATTTCTCTGCTTACTTTGCCGCAGATGACTGCCGGCCTGTTCACTTACAGTTTTAAGCGAATCATCTTTCTCTCTATCCTGTTGGGATGTATCAGTTGCACAGGAGGACTGTTCTTGTCATACAGCTTGCAGGTGCCGTCCGGTGCATGTATCATTTTTGTGTCAATCCTTATTTATATATGCGCGAAATCCGGCAAATCTTTTTATGAACGCAAAAGAAAAGCGTTAGATTGAGGTTTTAACAGATATGTGAAACAGTGTTTCGCTTTTTATTGTATTTTTGTAACAGAATAAAATGGTAGGCAGATATGGAGCTTAAGATCACTTCACCCGACAATATTCATGAAACAGCAAAAGAATTTGTTGCGGTAATGGGAGACAACACGGTATTCGCTTTTTACGGTAAGATGGGAGTGGGAAAAACCACATTCATCAAGGCTGTTTGTGAGGAATTGGGAGTGACCGATGTAATCAATTCACCGACATTTGCGATTGTCAACGAATATCGTTCGGATATGGGTGGAGAACTGATATATCATTTTGACTTCTATCGCATCAAAAAGCTTGAAGAAGTGTTTGACATGGGATACGAAGATTATTTCTACAGCGGTGCATTGTGCTTCATTGAATGGCCTGAACTGGTTGAAGAGCTGCTTCCGGAAGATGCCGTGAAAGTATGCATCGAGGAACAGGAAGACGGGACGCGTATTCTTCATTTTGACGTCGGACAATAGTCATGTATTTCCATTACGTCATACAGTCTCTGTTTGTCTTGATTGGTTTGGTGGTTGTGATGGCTGCCATATTCAATTGGGATTGGCTTTTTACAGCGAGAAACTCGCAGTTTATTGTGAAAAGTGCCGGGCGCAAACAAGCGCGTTTGTTGTATGGAGCTTTAGGATGTCTGATGATTGCTACAGGAATATTCTTTTTCCTTTCCGTGCGAGGTGTCGTGTAAGAACAGGAGATATGGGGAACAAACAGCGTGTTAGCTGTCACTCCCCGAAATCAAATGAAAGCTGTGTGTCACCTGTGAGGTTGAAGGACATTCTGTGGTATGGGGTTGTACCGTATATCTTTATTGCTTCCCGATGTTTCTTTGTGGGATAGCCTTTGTTCTTTTTCCAGTCATACATAGGAAAGTCTTCAGCCAGCCTGTTCATGTAATCATCACGGAAAGTTTTTGCCAGAATGGATGCAGCGGCAATGGAAAGGTATTTTCCGTCACCTTTTACTATTGTCGTGTGTGGAATACCCGGATATGGATTGAAGCGGTTCCCGTCAACTAACAAATGCTGTGGGCGTATGTTCAATTGTGTAATGGCTCTGTGCATGGCAAGGAAAGATGCGTTCAAAATGTTGATTTTGTCAATTTCTTCCGGTTCGACAGTTCCCACCGCCCATGCCAATGCGTTGTCCTCAATTACTTTGCGCAATTCATAACGCTGTCTTTCAGTGAGCTTTTTTGAGTCATCAAGTCGTTCGTCCTTGAAATCAGACGGGAAAATTACCGCAGCTGCGAACACTGCGCCAGCCAGACAGCCTCTTCCGGCTTCATCGCATCCGGCTTCGATCAGACCTTTATGTAAATAACTTAACAACATGGACTTTTTGTTTTTGTTAAGACATCAGGAAGTTTTTTCTGGAATCACCGAATGGAAATCATGGAAAAGTTCTGCGATTGTCCTTTTGAGCACAGGATGACGCACTTCACCCGCGATTTCTGCCAAAGGTTTCATCACGAAATCGCGTTCCGTCATAAGTGGATGAGGCAGGATGAGTTCGGCTGAATTATGTATGACATTCCCATAAAGCAGGATATCAATATCTATCAGACGGTCGCTGTATATACCTCCGACCGTTTTGTGCTTGCGTCCCATTTCCCGTTCTATGGATTGTGTGACGTGTAGCACTTCCATCGGAGACAGGGAAGTCTCTGCACAGGCTGCCGCGTTCAGAAAACTGTTTTCAGAATGGAATCCCCACGGGGCGGTTTCATAAAAAGAGGACAGGGAAATCACTTTCCCTATCCTGTCGTTTATCATCTTGACGGCGTGAAGCAGATTTGCTTCTCTGTCGCCCAAGTTTGTGCCCAATCCTAAATAAACCATCGGACTTTACTTGTCAAGGATCAACATGGCATCTCCATATGTGCCGAAACGGTAATTCTCTTTGAGTGCGATGTCGTAGGCATCCATGATCAGATCGTAGCCTCCGTATGCGCATACCAACATCAGCATGGTTGAAAGCGGCATGTGGAAGTTGCTTATCATGGCATTGGCAACAGAGAACTCGTACGGGGGGAAGATGAATTTGTTTGTCCATCCTTCAAACTCCTTCAGGTGGCCGTCCGTCCCTACTGCCGTCTCAATGGCACGCATGACGGTAGTGCCTACCGCACAAATTTTGTTTCCGCGGTCTCTCGCATCGTTGACCGTCTTGCACGCTTCCGCATTGACCAACATCTGTTCCGAATCCATCTTGTGCTTTGTCAGATCCTCTACATCGATGTCTCTAAAGTTTCCTAATCCTGCGTGCATTGTGATGAAAGCGAATTCTACTCCCTTTATTTCCATGCGCTTCATCAGTTCACGGCTGAAGTGAAGTCCGGCAGCAGGAACAGTTACAGCTCCTTCGTTTTTTGCAAAAATGGTCTGGAAGCGCTCTTCGTCTTCCGCTTCGGCAGGACGGTGGATGAACGGTGGTAACGGCGGTTCCCCGAGTGCATACAGGGCTTTTTTGAACTCGTCATGAGGCCCGTCGTAAAGAAAACGGAGAGTGCGTCCGCGTGATGTGGTATTGTCTATCACTTCAGCCACCATTGAGTCATCGTCACCGAAATAGAGCTTGTTGCCGATTCGTATCTTGCGTGCGGGATCTACCAGTACGTCCCACAGACGTTGTTCTTCGTTAAGTTCGCGAAGAAGGAACACCTCAATCCGCGCTCCTGTCTTTTCTTTGTTTCCGTACAGACGGGCGGGAAAGACTTTGGTGTCGTTAAAGATAAATACGTCTTTGTCATCGAAATAATTCAATATATCCTTGAATATTACATGTTCGATCTGTCCCGTTGTCTTATGTACCACCATAAGGCGTGACTCATCTCTGTACTTTGCCGGATAAAGGGCGATTTTATCTTCCGGCAACTTGAATTTGAATTGTGACAGTTTCATCTTTTTTATTTCCTTAATCGTTTATAACTTCTTCTATCTCTTGTCGGTCAAGCCATGACTCAAAATCCTCCACTCTCATACAGTCTTCCAGCCTTATGTCTCCTACTCTTGTGCGCACAAGACCGGTAAGATGCGCTCCACTGTGCAGGGCTTCTCCTATGTCGCGTGCCAGCGCACGGATGTATGTCCCTTTGCTGCATACGACCCGGATCTTTATTTCAGGCAGCCTGTAATCCAACAGCTCGATCTCGTCAATGACCAGTGTCTTGGGTTTCAGTTCCACTTCGCTTCCTTTCCGTGCCAGTTCGTAAGCTCTTTTGCCTTCAACCTTGCATGCGGAAAATGCAGGAGGTATCTGTTCGATTGTACCGACGAAGTTTTTTAGGGTCTCTTCTACCTTTTCCTTTGTGATATGTCCGGTGGGATAAATCGCATCGATTTCTTTCTCAAGGTCAAACGACGGTGTGGTTGCTCCCAGGCACAGTGTGGCAATGTATTCTTTCGTATGATACTGAAACTCTTCGATGCGTTTCGTAGCCTTTCCGGTACAGATGATCATCACTCCTGTGGCTAACGGGTCGAGTGTCCCGGCATGTCCCACCTTGATCTTTTTCACTCCAAGTTTTCTGCTGATGTGGTATCTTATCTTGTTGACAACCGCAAACGATGTCCATTGGTACGGCTTGTCAAAGAACAACACTTCTCCTTCCTTGAAATTCATTAAGCCAACTCCAAATTATAACCCATCAGCGACATGACGAGTATGATGCCGCCTACGATGATTCGATACCAGCCGAAGGCCACAAATCCGTATTTCGTAACGAAACTGATGAAAAACTTGATGGCTGCCAGTGCCACGATGAAAGCTACCAGATTACCTACGATCAATGCGCTCATGTTGGTCGTGATGATTTCCATTCCCCCGTCCATAAACAGTTTGGCCATTTTATAGACGGTAGCGGCAAACATGGTAGGAACGGCGAGGAAAAAAGAAAATTCGGCAGCAGCCTTGCGCGTCAGCTTCTGTGCCATACCTCCTACGATGGTAGCCATCGAACGCGATACGCCCGGTATCATGGATATGCACTGGAACAATCCGATAATGAACGCACGTTTCTCAGTCATCTGTGTCTTGTCACTTCCATTCCCAAAGATCTTGTCGCAGAACAGCATGAATATGCCTCCCACTATAAGCATGACGGAAACCACCATTACGCTTTCGAGCATTTCGTCTATCATGTCACTGAAAAGCAGTCCCAATACAGCGGCAGGGATAAACGCCACCAGCAGTTTCCAGTAGAAGTCATATTTATGGAGGAACCGTTTCAACGTGCTGCTCCCTTCGGGCAGGGGCATATGGTTCAGGCGGAAAAAACGTTTCCAGTATAGAACAACCACCGACAGGATGGCTCCAAACTGGATGATGAAGGTGAATGCCTTCACGAATTCGGTGCTCTCCACTCCCAGCACATTCTGTGCAATGATCATGTGTCCGGTTGACGATACCGGTAGAAATTCTGTCAGTCCTTCGACGATTGCAATGACAATCGTCTGGAATAAGGTCAAGTCTCCTTCCATCATTCTTTCGCTTTAACCTTTGTGTCATCTGAGGGCTTTCGCAGTATTCCATAAATCATGGAAATAAATCCGATAAAGCATACGACCGGTGCCACCTTGATGCGCCGTGCGCTGAAAATATCCGGTTCAAATACTGTTTCCGTTGACCCGGGACCTGACATCAGCAGGAAGCCGATGATGATGACAATCATTCCTGCTGCCAGCAGGATGAAGTTTGTCTTGTCGAAGGCAAATTTTGTTCTGTCCATAAATATATTGTTTTTGTTCATTTGCAGTTATAGGTTATAAAGTTCTCCGACTTTCATGTGCAGGTATTTGTTGATTGAGAAGAAGGCGCACAGGAAAGTGATGGCTACGCCGAATATGAATACTGCTCCCATTACCACACCCATCGTAGCCGGTGTAATGACTTCAAGCAGCCCATGTTCGTATCTGACCATAAGATATGCCATTCCTATGAGCAAGGCATCAGCAATGGCGGCTGCCAGTATGCCAATCCATACGTGGCGTGTCAAGAATGGCTTGCGTATGAATCCCCAGCTTGCTCCCACCAGTTTCATTGTATGGATGAGAAAGCGTTTGGAATGGATTGCCAGTCGTATCGTATTGTTGATGAGCGCGAACGAGATGAAAGTCAGCAAGGCTGCAAGAGCAAGGAGGACAAGACTGATCTTCCGGATATTACGGTTGACAGAGTCAAGCAGGTCTTCCGGATAGTTCACCTCCATGACTTTTTTGTTGGCAAGCAGTTCCTCCTGAATCCATTTGAGGCTGTCGGCGTTTGCATAGTCTGAATTCAGCTTTATTTCTATGGATGCTGCAAACGGATTGTATCTGACAAATTCGGAAGGATCTGTTCCCATTGCTTCCGCCTGTTCTTTCAAGGCCTGTTCCTTTGATATGTATATGGTATTTTTGGCGAAGTCTTTCATGCGGAGTTCTTCCTGGAATGCAATGATTTCCGGTCCTGTCATATCATCGCTGAATATTACGGTGAAAGAAATGTTTTCGCGTACATAAACGGAAAGATTCCGGGCGGTCATTACGAAGAATACCACCATCCCAAGCAGCAACAGAACCAGTGTCGTACTGATACATGATGTGACAAACTGCATGTCGGGGAATGTCCCGTTTCTCTTGTTCATACTTCTTTCTTCTTGAATATATATATCATAGAACTGCTCCTATCCTTGTCGGCTGCTGAACTGAGCCATGTCCCGATTCCGCTTGCGAATCCTTTGAAAAACGGGAACCGGCTTTTTGAGTATTTTTCGCTCAGTATGGATACATAAAAACCATCGAAAGGCATCGGGTGGCGTGCATAAAGAGTGAAGCCGTGCTTGTCCCCGAACCGGCGCATGACGGACGGAGAGAAATGCCAAAGGTGGCGTGGTACATCGTAGGCTGCCCATGTCTCCTTGTATTTCATGGCATCGGACGACATCGGATTGGGAACCGCCACAAATAGTGTTCCGCTGTCTTTAAGAATCCGGTGCAGTGTCTCCCACGTTTCGTTCAGATTCTCCAGATGCTCCATTACGTGCCACAGAGTGATGACATCGAAAAACTTGTCTTTCTGTCGTTGCAGTGTTTCTGCCGTGTCCATGTCCAGACTGAAATGCTCCTTGGCGAAGTCACGTGCCGCTGCACTTTTTTCAATGGCGGATACGTCCCATCCTTTTTTTTTCATGCAATATGGAAAGTATCCTGTACCTGCACCTATATCAAGAAGTGTGCCGCTACTCAATCCGCTATGACGTCTTATTAGGCTGGCCTTGCGTGAAAGCATAAACAGACGTACCCAATGATAGATCCGGTTTACAATGCCTTTGTTCGTATCACTGTGTGGAATGTAGTCGGGTGATTCGTAGTAACGTCCCATCTCTGCTTCTGTCGGAAAGGCTTGCGTAAACAGGAAACCGCAATCATTACACCTCCAGATTTCGAATGGTTCCCCCGTTGCGTAATGGTCGATGCATGTTATCACCTTTTCAAATCTGCTCCCTTCACAAAGCGGACATTTTTCTATATTGTGTACGTTCACTTCAGTCCCTAATTTCTTGCAAAATAACAAATAAAATAGGTATTATTCTAAATCCTTTAGAAGTTTTTAAGAGAATCGGCTGTTATCATTCTGGTTTTTACTATCTTCGTCCCTGATTCAAATTTGATATGTTTTTATGGGAAGCAAAAGACTGACACGATCCAACAACCGTATGATTGCAGGAGTCTGCGCCGGAATTGCAGAATACTTCGGCTGGGATATTACACTTGTACGCATAGTTTACCTGCTGTTGTCGTTATCTACCGCGTTTAGCGGCGGCATTATCTATATTGTCTTATGGTTGATAATGCCGGGGACTCCACGTAATATGGAATAAAACGCAATAAAGCTTTTAAGACGGAGGTAGAAATATGCGTCAGCTTACATTTCTGCCACTTCAACGCCTTTCAGTGTCGCCGAACTTGATTCGGTGATACGTATTTTTACAAGGTCGCCCGGGCGGTGCAGGCCGCGGTCGAATACTACCACTTTGTTTTGTTCGGTTCGTCCGAAAAGTTGTTCTCTCGAACGTTTTGACACGCCCTCGGCAAGCACTTCAAATATTTTTCCAACATCTCTTGCATTGCTTTCTGCAGAGAGACGATTCTGAAGTTCAATCAGTTCGTTCAGACGGCGGATTTTTACGTCTTCTGGAACATTGTCCGGCAGGTGTTTGGATGCGTATGTGCCGGGACGTTCGGAATATTTGAACATGAAGGCTGAGTCGTAGGCGCATTCGCGCATGAGTGATAGGGACATTTGGTGGTCTTCTTCCGTCTCGGAATGGAAACCGGAAAAAATGTCTGTACTCAGGCCGCAACCGGGGATGATGCGTCTAATGGCTTCTACACGTTCGAGGTACCATTCGCGGGTATATTTGCGGTTCATGAGTTTCAGTATACGGGTACTTCCGCTCTGTACGGGAAGATGGATATGACTGCACACGTTCGGCGTGTCGGCTATTACGTGCAGTGTCTCGTCACTCATGTCTTTCGGGTGCGAGGTCGTGAAACGTATGCGCATTTGCGGCGCAGCTTCGGCTACGGTGCGCAACAGCATTGGGAAGGTTACTGTCTGTCCGTCTTTCTCGAAATGATACGAGTTGACATTTTGTCCCAGCAGAGTCACTTCCTTATAGCCTTTTGTCTCCAGATCGTGTACTTCCTTCAGGATGCTTTCCACATCGCGGCTCCGTTCGCGCCCTCTTGTGTATGGTACGATGCAGTAATGGCAGAAATTGTTGCATCCGCGCATTATGGAAACGAATCCCGAAATGCGGCTTCCGCAAATGCGTGAAGGTATGATGTCACGGTAGGTTTCCGTTGTGGAAAGTTCCACGTTGATGGCCTTTTCCCCATGCTCTGCCGATGTTATGAGTTCTGGCAGTGAGAGATAAGCATCCGGACCGGCAACAAGGTCAACATGGTAGTTGTCTATCAGATTGTTCTTTACCCGTTCTGCCATACATCCCAGCACTCCAACAATCAGGTTTTTGCGCTTTTTCCGGAGTACGTGAAAGAACTCCAGCCTGTTCAGAATCTTCTGTTCCGCATTGTCACGGATGGAACATGTGTTCAGGAACACGGCGTCGGCATCATCCAAAGAGTCACAAGGAGAATATCCTGCCATTTGCATAATGGATGCAATGACTTCGCTGTCTGCTACATTCATCTGACATCCGTAGGTCTCGATAAAAAGTTTCTTGTTTTCGCTTTCAGTTGCAGATTTAAAGTCTGCTCCTGTCGTGTCTTTTGTCATACAGTATTGTAAATTGATTGTTTTTCGGCGCAAAGATACCGGTTTCTTGGTTAACTTCCATGAAATGGATAGGAGATAATGGATTTTATTTGTATCTTTGACGAAACCTTACATTTGACCTTATGGATTTTATAATTGTCCTGATGTTTCTGCTTGTCATGTCATCGGTGGTTTATCGGCGACTCGTGGACGGTAAGACAAAAAATGCCGTTCCTAAGAAGCGTCCACCCTTGCGTGAAAATCGTCAGTTGGTACGGGAATCATCGTCTGGTGTAGAAGAAGAGGAAATACCTCTCTGCGTAGTTCCCGATGAGATTGTACATACCACCCCCAAAAAAGAAAGTGTGGACCGGTTTCCGAAAGAAAAATCTGATGGTAAGGAGAAAGATATTTGTCCGGCTGCATTGAGAGATGTTGCCGAAGCAAGACGGGCATTTATCTATTCGGAAATATTTCGCCGCAAGTATGAATGAAAGGCCGGCGTGACATTGTGGACTTGTGTTCTAACATAATTAAAGTGCATAGTAATGAGTTTCAGTTTTATTTCGGCAGTTGAGGCTGCCAGCATAATCAGGAATGGAGATATTGTCGGACTCAGTGGATTTACTCCGGCGGGAAGCCCGAAAGCCGTCATGATGGAGGTGGCTAAGATGGCGGAAGACAAACATGCAAGAGGGGAAGAGTTTCAGATAAGTGTGATTACGGGTGCTTCTACCGGAGATTCGTGCGACGGCGCTTTGGCCCGTGTACATGCACTCAAGTTTCGTGCTCCATATACGACGAATACAGATTTCCGTAAAGCGGTCAATAACGGAGAGATCAGTTACACGGATATACATCTTTCGCAGGTGGCACAGCGTTTGCGCTCTGGCTTCCTGGGGCATGTGGATGTGGCTGTCATCGAAGCCTGTGAGATAACGGACGACGGACGTGTATATCTGACGGCGGGTGTGGGGATTACCCCTACCATCGCCCGTCTTGCCGATAAAGTCATAGTCGAGCTTAATGCCGCGCACAGCAAGAAACTGATAGGCATACATGACTTGTATGAAATGGAACGTCCGCCTTACCGTAGGCCTATTCCTATCGTCCGTCCGAGCGATCGCATAGGTTTGCCCTATATCCAGCTGGATTTGAGCAAGCTTATAGGGGTGGTGGAAATAAACATCCCGGATGAGGCACGGGGTTTTAATGATCCGGATGCGGTGACGGAGCAGATCGGACGTAATGTGGCCGAATTCTTGTCAGCAGACATGAAACGTGGAATCATCCCTTCCACATTCCTGCCTTTACAGTCTGGCGTCGGGAATATTGCCAATGCAGTGTTAGGCGCATTGGGCAAAGACCGCAGTATCCCGCCGTTCGAGATGTACACGGAAGTGATCCAGAATTCTGTCATCAACCTGATAAAGGAGGGACGGATCAAGTTCGGCAGTACTTGTTCGTTAAGTGTGACAAATGATTGCTTGGAGGATATTTATGACAACATGGATTTTTTCCGTCACAGGCTGGTCCTGCGTCCTTCTGAAATATCCAACTGTCCGGAGGTGGTGAGACGCATTGGAGTCATATCCATGAATACGGCGATCGAAGCAGACATTTACGGGAATATCAATTCCACCCACATATGCGGGACGAAGATGATGAACGGCATCGGTGGTTCGGGAGACTTTACGCGCAGTGCATATATATCCATATTTTCGTGTCCCTCAACGGCAAAGGGAGGATGTATCAGTTCGATTGTCCCGATGGTGTCTCATCTGGATCATAGCGAACATTCGGTAAACGTGATTATTACAGAGCAGGGAGTGGCAGACTTGCGGGGCAAGAGTCCGACGGAACGTGCAAAAGCGGTGATTGAGAACTGTGCACATCCGGACTACAAACAATTGTTGTGGGATTACTTGAAGATCTCTACCAAAGGACAGACTTGTCACAGCTTGTCTGCGGCTTTGGGAATGCACCAGGTCTTCTTGAAAAAAGGGGACATGCGCTTGACTGACTGGGGCGACTTCCCGCAGTGATATTGTTTTTAACCCAAGATTATGATAGAACCAATTTATTCTCCTGATACATGCCGATATATGAACGGCATGCATTATCGCCGTGCAGGGAAGAGCGGCATCCTTCTGTCTGAGATGTCACTCGGCTTGTGGCATAACTTCGGTGACGTGGATACTTTAGCGAACGGGAGGCGGATATTGCATTATGCGTTCGATCATGGGATTACGCATTTTGACCTTGCCAACAATTACGGCCCGTCCTGCGGGTCTGCTGAAGAAACATTCGGACTGGTGATGGAATCATCGTTCAGGCCTTACCGTGACGAACTTTTCATCTCAACGAAGGCGGGACATGACATGTGGCCCGGGCCTTACGGCAATTGGGGCTCCCGAAAGTACATGATGGCAAGTCTCGACCAGAGCCTGAAGCGTATGAAGCTGGATTATGTGGATGTCTTTTATTCTCATCGGTACGATCCTGAAACGCCTTTGGAGGAGACGATGCAGGCTTTGGTAGACGTAGTGCGTCAGGGAAAGTCATTGTATGTGGGAATCTCAAAATATCCTCCGGAAGTTGCTTCTCTTGCGTATAAGTATTTGAGGGAGCATGCTGTCCCCTGTCTGCTGTATCAGGGAAAATATAACATGCTGTCCCGTGAACCGGAAAGTCAGGGTATATTGGCTCAGACAAGTGAGAACGGTGCAGGATTCGTCGCCTTCTCTCCATTGGCGCAGGGATTGCTGACGGGGCGTTATTTGAATGGTATTCCTGACGGTTCGCGTATCGCTCGTGGCGGGTTCCTGAAGAAGGAAGCATTGACCGAGGATATGATATTCAAAATTAGGGAATTGAACGGTATCGCCGCTCGGCGGGGACAGACTTTGGCGGAAATGTCGCTGGCATGGCTGTTGAAAGACGGATTGGTGACTTCCGTCATTGTGGGAGCCAGTTCGGTGGGACAGTTGGCTGACAATTTAAAAGCACTCGATAATGTCCGTTTCTCAGAAGAAGAACTCCTTCAGATTGATAGTGTGTTGAACAGATGAAATATTTTACGGCATTTTGACGGGTTGTCAGAATTATTTTTGTTAAAACAGCTTAATTGTGAGAAGCGCAAATTTTTTGATGTGAACAATCTCGTAATTTTGTTGCTTTCAACATTTTTGTTTTTATGGATGAAATAATCATTATTATCGGTCTGATAGTGCTTAACGGCATTTTTGCCATGTCCGAGGTGGCATTGATATCAGCCCGTAAATCTCGGCTCTCTACAGATGCGAAAAAAGGAAGCAAATCGGCTCGCGTGGCTTTGAGACTGGCTGATGACCCGGATCGCTTTTTGTCCACAATTCAGATTGGAATTACGCTCATCGGTATTTTGACAGGTATCTATTCAGGCAACAAGGTTGCGGTAGAGTTTGCCGGAATATTGGTTTCGTGGGGACTTCCGCTTGCCTATGCTCCTGTAATAGCTCAAGTGGTGATTGTGGTCATAGTTACCTATCTTTCCATCATTTTTGGGGAACTGGTTCCGAAACGTATCGGAATGGGTGTAGCTGAAAAGGTGGCAAAGTTGGTGTCTCGTCCGATGAATCTGCTTTCAAAAATAGCTCTGCCTTTTGTTTGGTTGCTTTCAAAGAGCACGGAAGTTATTTTTGATTTCCTTGGTATCAAGGAGTCGGACAATAAAGTGACGGAAGAAGAGATAAAGTCGATAATTCAGGAAGGCACAGAAGACGGTGAGGTACAGCCTGTAGAGCAGGATATTGTGCAACGGGTATTTCTGTTGGGAGATTTGAAGGTTGGTTCTATCATGACTCACAAGAGTGATATTGTATGTCTGGAAACAGGTATGACATCTGATGATGTCCGGGAAGTTCTTGGCAAGCATTTATACGAATTTTATCCGATAGTAGAGGAAGGGGATTTGGATCATGTCAAGGGGGTAGTTAACCTGAAGGATCTGGTGCTGAACTTGTCGAAGAATGATTTTGACCTGAACTCTCTTACACATGATCCGGTGTATTTTCATGAGAATATGAATGTTTATAAGACATTGGAGCAGATGAAGGAGAAAAAGATCAGCCGTGCGCTGGTGTGTGACGAGTTCGGGGCGTGTGTTGGCATAATCACCTTGCGTGATATTCTGGAAGGTCTTGTTGGTTCGATGGATGCTCCGGGAGAGGAACCGGATATCATCAAGCGTGTCAACAATGAAGGTTGGCTGGTGGATGGACAATGTTCATTATATGATTTTCTTAGTTATTTTGGTTGTGTATTATATATGGATCACGGTGACTACCATAC
>CAZSYY010000016.1:0-44466 GCA_964611375.1 uncultured Phocaeicola sp.
ACCGGGGACACAAGGATTTTCAGTCCTTTGCTCTACCAACTGAGCTATGGCACCAACATATTTGGTTTCCTTATTGCGGTTGCAAAGGTAGTACTTTTTTTGGAACTGACAAACTTTTATGCAGAAAAAATAATTTTATCAGCAATTTATAAATGCAGAAAATCAGCCTCTAAGTAGTAATCCGTTAAGTGATAGCGTCTTATACTTAGAGGCTGCTGATTTTAGCACCGTATGCGGAATTATTTGTTAAGGGGATTCCAGCCTTGAGCTTTTAATTCCAGTTCGTTCCCGTCACGGGTTACAAGGACACATCCCAATTCATGTTTTGTAATGCATCCGATAATCTTTATGTCTTTAATTCGAGAAACCGCTTCATGAGCGGTAAGAGGGACTGTAAAAAGCAGTTCATAGTCCTCACCTCCGTTAAGTGCGCATGTACTCAGATTCATATTGAATTCTTCAGCCATTACCGCTGTCTGATAGTCGATAGGAATCCGCTCTTCATATATTCGACACCCCACATTGCTTTGTGTACATATATGTATCAGTTCTGATGAAAGACCGTCAGAAATATCCATCATGGATGTCGGTTTGATGCCTGCATCTGCCAGACTTTCTACTATGTCCTTTCTCGCTTCCGGTTTTAAGATACGCTCCAACAGATATTCCTTTCCGGAGAAGTCCGGATTTATTTCTTTTTCTCCTTGGAAGACAGCCTTTTCGCGTTCTAAAAGCTGTAGCCCCATATATGCTGCTCCCAGATCACCTGATACGCAGATCAAATCGGTATCATGTGCACCGTTGCGATAAACAATTTTATCCTTATCCGCTTCACCGATGCAGGTGATTGAAATAGCCATTCCCGTGACAGATGAGGTCGTGTCTCCACCGATGATATCGACATTATGAATTTGGCAGGCAAGTTTCACTCCGGCATAGAAATCTTCCAGATCCTCCACACAGAAGCGTTTAGATATAGCAAGCGATATGGTAATCTGCTTCGGAGTGCCGTTCATGGCATATATGTCTGAAAAGTTGACCATAGCTGATTTATATCCCAAATGTTTAAGGGGAGTATAAACCAAATCGAAATGAACGCCCTCCATCAGCAAATCGGTAGTCACCAGCACTTGTTTGCCGGAGAAGTCCATTACGGCCGCATCATCCCCTATGCCGTATTTTGTTTCTGGATTTTGCGGGATGATGTTTTGTGTGAGGTGTCTAATCAAGCCAAATTCGCCTAATGTCGATATTTCTGTTCTGTTTCCTTCGTGCATGATTATTCAGTCCTGTTTATAAGTTCCTTCATGAGTGTTGTCATGCGAGGCTGCGCCTCATCTGCGGCTTTCTGTACTTCTTCGTGTGAGACTTCTACAATCTTTCCTTCCACTCCCAAGTCTGTAATGACAGAAATTCCAAATACCTTGATACCGCAATGATTGGCTACGATAACTTCCGGCACTGTTGACATTCCCACAGCATCCGCTCCCAGAATTCTGAACATCCTGTACTCCGCAGGTGTCTCAAATGTCGGGCCTTGCGTTCCTATGTAAACGCCTTGTTGTACCTTTATACCGTTCTCTTCAGCTATCTCAAGTGCCTGTTGGATAAGCTCTTTGGAGTAGGCTTCGCTCATGTCCGGGAAACGCGGGCCGTAATCGATATTCTTTCCGCGCAGCGGGTGTTCAGGGAAGAAATTGATATGGTCAGTAATGATCATCAGGTCGCCGATTTCGAAATCCGCATTTGTTCCTCCTGCCGCATTGGAGACAAACAAGGTCCTTATGCCAAGCTCTCGCATCACGCGAACTGGGAATGTCACCTCTTTCATGGAATATCCCTCATAGAAATGAAAGCGTCCCTGCATGGCCATTATGTCTTTGTCTCCGAGTTTCCCGAATATCAGTTTCCCTTTATGTCCTTCTACTGTGGACACCGGAAAATTCGGAATGTCCGAATAGCTGATTTCATATGCATCGGTAATCTCATGCACCAGACTTCCCAACCCGGTACCAAGGATGATGGCTGTTTCAGGAGAGGTGTGCATTCTGGCTTTGATAAAGTCGGCCGTTTCTTGAATTTTTTCTAACATAATCAATGATTTTATGGTTAAATGCTGATTCTTTGTTGTTTAAAAAATGAATCTCTATCGGGATGGTGTAAATGTATGGTTTGATGCCAACATCAGGGAAAGATTGGGATACCAGACGCGCTGCGTCTTTTTCAGTCGTGACAATCAGTCTCTTCCCTTCCCTGAGATTCCGGAATTTTGTTGCCAAACTTCTCATGTCTTTTTCATTGAACGAATGATGATCTGGAAAAGACAAGTGATATACCCTGTCGCTATATGACTTCAGTATCTGCAGCAATGTCTCCGGCGAGGCTATGCCGGTGAGAAGCAGAATATCTTCATCTCTTTCGAGGGTGTTCAGACTGCGTTCAGGTACATCTGAAAACAATGGATGCAATGCCCCGTATTTCATCGTTGTAAAATATACTTCCTGATGAGGAAGCGGATTCAGACGGCGCAAAATTTCTTCCTGCTCCATTGGCGTAATCCCTTCTGGACATTTTGTTACTATAATAATATCCGCGCGTCTTTTTCCGCTTTCCGGCTCTCTCAGTCTTCCGGCAGGAAGCATCCAATCTTTATAAAAGGGGCGATTGTATTCAGTCAATAAAATAGACATACCCGGCTTCACATAGCGATGTTGAAACGCATCGTCAAGCAAAACCACTTCTACACCACTTTCCATAAGCCTGCTTACTCCCCGGCAGCGGTTCTCATCTACGGCAACAGTAATGTCCGGGAATTTATGCGCCATCTGACATGGTTCGTCTCCAATCTCGTCAGATGTAGAATGGGAACCCGCAAGGATGAAACCTTTCGTTTCCCGTCCGTATCCGCGACTTAGTGTGGATATTCTGAAGTTTTTTTTCAGAAGGCGGACCAGATATTCCGTATGAGGCGTTTTACCTGTTCCACCAACAGCCAGATTCCCGATACTTATCAGAGGAATCGGGAATGACTGTGAATGCAGTATTCCTACGTCAAACAACTTGTTGCGTATGTCTACTCCCGTCTTGTACAGAATGCTGAGAGGCCATAACCACCAATATATTTTGGGCTTATTTCCGTACATAAGACTATTCAGCGGATATGCAGTTCAAAGGGCATACGGGCTTGAATGATGTCGGCCTCTTCGATGCTTTTGAACAGTTTCATGCTTCCATACAGTTCGCCGAAGTACGATTCCATACGGCTATGTATGTAGCGTTCAGCCTTTGTATTTATCAGGGAAGTCAGGATATCCTGTTTTTCAGGATAGCTTACCAAAGTGTATTCTTTTGTCGCACTAAGTTCTTCTGCGATCTCGATGGCTTTGTCCAGCCCGCCAAGTTCATCCACGAGATTCAGCTTTTTTGCCATTGCGCCTGTCCACACTCGGCCTTCGGCAATTTTCTTAATGGAGTCTATAGGCATGCCTCTGCCCTCTGCACAACGTCGTGTGAACAGCTCATACCCGTTGTCAACCATTTTCTGGAGCAGATTCCCTTCTTCTTTATTAAGAGGCCTGTCAATACGTCCCAAGTCAGAAAGACGGTTTGTCTTCACACCGTCGAAGCGAAGTCCCAATTTCTTGTTCAGCAGCTGCGAAACATCAGGGACAAGTCCGAATATGCCTATGGAGCCTGTCAGGGTAGTCGGCTCGGCTACAATTTTCGATGCTGCACATGAAATGTAATATCCACCTGATGCTGCATTATCCCCCATTGAGACTACAACAGGTTTTTCAGCGTTCAGCAAGGATATCTCGCGCCATATCTGTTCTGAACCGTATGCGCTGCCTCCCGGTGAGTTGACACGGAATACAACAGCCTTTACGTGTTCGTCTTCGCGGAGTTTGCGCAAATCACATATAACATCTTCCGAATCGATTCCATCATCGTATGAGTACGTGTTGTCTATTCCCCCATAAGCATAATAAACGGCGATGACATCCCCACTCTTGTTTTCCGGCCTGTCGGATCTGAGGTTGTTCATATCCTCTAATGTCAACGTCGCCAGTTTCTCGGTATTGGTCAGTGACTTTAAATAGTCGAGCACTTCGTCCTTATACATCAAAGTGTCTGCCAACCCTGCCGTTACGCACATTTCTGTTGTCTGGAAGATCATATTCATGTCAGCCAGAAGGTTCAATGAATCTGCACTGATTTGGCGTGACCGTGCAACGTCATCCACCATTACTTCCCATATGGAGTTGACAAAAGCCTGTGTCTGCTCACGGTTTGCCTTACTCATTTCCGTGCCGATGAAAGGTTCTACAGCTGACTTATAGCTCCCGACTCGGAATACCTGCATCTTTATTCCTGCCTTTTCCAGCATATCCTTATAGAAAACACTTTCTGCAGAAAGACCGCACCATGCAAGACTGCCGGCAGGATTTACGATTACTTTGTCGGCTGCGCTCGCCAGATAATATCCGCTTTGCGTATAGTTATCGCTATACGCTATCAGAAACTTTCCACTTTCCTTGAAGTCCAAAAGTGCGTTACGTATTTCCTGCAATGATGCATTTGAGCATACCGGTATTCCCGTATTCAGGTATATTCCGCATATGTTTTCGTTTACTTTCGCTTTCCGTATGGAGGCGAGTATGTCGTCCAATCCATAGCTGTTCATTTCCTTCCCCAAAAGCTTGTCAACGGGATTTTGCATGTACCGTTCCTTGACAACGCCGTTAAGTTCGAGTACATACACAGAATTGTTTTTGACAATTGGCTCGGCATTTGAAGCCGCCAATATGCCACCCAAAATCATAATGCCGACAATGATAAAAACAAATCCGCAGATTAATACACCTACGATCGTGGCCAATGTGGATCTCAGAAATTCTTTCATATTAGATTTATTGTTGTATCATTTTTGTCTTGAAGGCAAGTGCATACATCCGTATCTGTTTCACCATGGCCAGCAGGCCATTGCTTCTCGTAGGTGACAGATGTTCTTTCAAGCCTATTCTTTCTATGAAATACAGGTCGGCACTTATGATTTCATCCGGCTCATGTCCGGAAAGGACCTTAATCAGAAGAGCTATGATGCCTTTCACTATCAACGCATCGCTTTCTGCCTGAAAAACGATTCTCCCATCTTTCAGGTCTGCTTGAAGCCATACTCGGCTCTGACATCCGTCGATCAGGTTCTGGTCTGTTTTGTATTTAGGGTCAAGAGGTTTCTGTTCATTTCCCAGATCAATCAGCAGCTGGTATTTGTCCATCCAGTCATCAAAGTCGCTGAACTCTTCTATCACCTCGTCTTGAAGTTCGTTGATTGTTTTCATCTCTGTCACTTTCTGTTTCTATGCAGTTATTTTTCGTTATAAATTACTCCCATTACGGTCTGTCCTACGGCTTGGAGGGTCGCTTTGTCGATATGGTCAATCGTATCGTCCGTTGTGTGCCATGTGGATGCAAAACCTGTGTCTCCGTTTATGTCATAATGGATAATGTCAACGCACGGGATTTGACGGAACATGTTGACATATACATGGTCATCGGTTACCTCTATACCTTGCTGCCTGATAAAGTATTTTCCATATCCTAATTGTGCTGCCATATCCCATATCTTTTTCATGACATTTTCAGCTGTCCGTGCGGAAAACCTTTCGTAATAAAAGACTGCGTCTTTAGCTCCTACCATGTCCAGCAGGATTCCGAAACGTGCCTTGTATTCGCTGACGTGCGGGATTCGTCCCCAATACTGTGCACCCAGACACCATGTGTCAGGCTTATAAGGTCCCGTATAAAAGTCAGGTATTCCATAGTCTTCTGCATCGAAAAATATAATGTCAATTCCTACTGCCGGACTCTGAAGCTGGATCTGTCTTGCTATTTCCAGAAGCACTCCTACGCCGCTCGCTCCGTCATTGGCTCCATCTATGGGTGTGTGATGATGTTTCTCTTCATCCTGGTCAGCATACGGACGGCTGTCCCAGTGGGCACAGAGCAGTACGCGCTTCTTGCTTTCCGGACTGAAAGCACCAATGATATTGCGTGCTTTCAGAATTGTTCCGTCATAGGCCATCACGTCAGCGTACTGATTATGTACTTCTGCGCCGAATCTCTCCAACTGTCCTGCTATATAGTCACCGCAGGCATTGTGGGCGGAAGAATTCGGTACGCGCGGTCCGAATCCCACTTGTGCGCTGATATAGCTGTAAGCGCTGTCTGCATTGAATGCCGGAGCCTGAATAAAGTTTTGGGTTGTTTCGTCCTCCTCTGTCCGGACACTGTTTTTCTTGCTGCTCCCGCAAGACATCAGCAGGTTACCTGCCAGAAGTGCCAATACCGCAAGCAAGTTATTGCGTAAAGTCATATAATTATCGTTTTATCGAGCGTAAAGTTATAATTTATTTATGTACTTCTCTTCGTTTTCATGATTTTTCTTGCTCCCGTTGACTGAACTGCACGGATCCTTGCGATTGAACCTCTTCCATTATCCGCAGGAAATTTCCTCCCCAGATTTTTTTGATGTCTTTTTCAGAATAGCGCTCCAGAAGCAATCGGCGTGTGAAATTGATTAGTTCCGAAGAATCATTGCACCCGACAATACCTCCGTCTCCGTCAAAATCCGTACCTATCCCTACATGGTCAATACCCATTATGTTGACTGCATGATGTAGATGTTCGATGGCATCGCAGATTGTAGCCTGTCCGTCGGAACGGAGGAACCCGCTGTAAAGGCATATCTGCACGGTGCCTCCTTTCCGAGCGATAGCTTTCAGCTGGTCGTCCGTAAGATTACGAGGATGGTCGCATAATGACCGGCATGATGAATGTGAACAGATCGGCGGCATGTCGCTTATCTCCAGCGTTTCGTAAAACGTGCGCTCACCTGCATGTGACAAGTCCACCATCATCCCTGTCCTGTTCATCTCTTCAATCACCTTTTCTCCGAACTCACTGACCCCAAGACCGTCATCATTATAGCGTGCGGAACCGCAAATGTCATTGTTACCATTATGGCACAGTGTCATGTAAACGACTCCGCGCTTTCTGAAACGCTCTATGTTACTTAAGTCTTTGCCTATCGCATATCCGTTTTCTATTCCAAGCATGACGGCCTTTTTCCCCTCTCTCTTAAGGTGATAAAGGTCGGCCGGAGTATAGGCAATGTCAATGGAGGTGCAGTTTGTAGCAACCATATTTTCAATCTCATCCAGGATTTGGTCTGCCTTTGCCGTGGCCGCAAGCAGAGCTTCGTCCGTACGCTCTTTCTGCGGAATATAAGCCACCATTATGGCTGCATCCTGGCGGCCTTCTGACATCTTGTGAAGATCAACTTTGATTTTAGAATCGCGTGAGGCGAAATTGATGCGTTGATCGAAAAACATTGGAGTGTCGCAGTGCGTGTCGAGAGTGAGTATGCGTCCGTGTATGCGTTTGGCCTCACGAAACAAGCGGGCTTCCTTTATCAGCCATCCGAACAATGGCATCATACATTTGTCGTTGTTCAGAATGAAACATTCCGGATGCCACTGTACTCCCAACATAGGCTTGCATTCAGTGCTCTCTATGGCTTCTGTCACATTGTCGGGCGCAATGGCAGATACGCGGAAACCCGGTGCCGGAATGTTTACTGCCTGATGATGGAACGAGTTGACGGGCAGTTTCTCCCTTTGCATGATTTTGTACAGAAGGCTTTCCTTCGTTACCGACACAGTGTGGGAAGGAAAACTTCGTTCCATATCCTGGCTATGTTTAAGCAACTGGCCGGAGATCTCAGTATAAATGTCCTGATGGAGAGTGCCACCTAATGCGGCGTTCATCACCTGCATCCCCCTGCATATTCCCAGCATGGGTATCTGCCGGTCAGCAGCCAGACGTACGAGCATCAGCTCCTGCCGGTCGCGGTATGGATTTATTCCATGAAGACTCGGTAGGGGTTCCTGATCAAGAAACAGAGGGTTGATATCGCCTCCTCCTGTCAGCAATATACCGTCTATGTTTTCAAGTGTTCCTGTCAGCAGGTTCATGTCTTCATGCGGTGGAATGACAAAAGGTATCCCCCCGGCTTTTAACACAGACTGGTAATATCCCTGTGCCAACGTAAGACTGCCGTTTTCATAGTTCCCGGTGATTCCGATGAGCGGGGCCTCTTTATGGTTGGGGAAACGGTTGTGCAGGTTGCTATATTCCGCATTGATGTCGAAGGATGAAGTTGTTGTCATACGTTAAATGTTTCTGCTATGGTGACAAATATAATGATTTATCAAAAAAGTTTTGCATATTTGTTTGAAATCTGATGAAAATGGAACTGATACGAACACTTTCCCAAATGGTGGATTGTCTGCGTTCCAGGGGCGTCCGGCGCAAGGTGGCGGTGGTGTGTCCTAATGATCCTCACACGGAATATGTAGTCATACGCAGTCTGAGGGATGAAATATCAGAATATCTGTTGGTTACCGATTCCGCTCATCTTGATATTGCCCGTAAATTACGGTCTGCATCTCCGGACTTCATCCGCGTTTACGAAGCTTCCACTCCGGACGATGCGGCAGCTTTGGCCGTACAGCTGGTGCGTTCCGGAGAGGCGGATATACTTATGAAAGGACTGATAAACACGGATAATCTTCTGCATGCAGTGTTGAGGAAAGAAACGGGACTGCTTCCTGAAGGCGGAGTATTGAGCCATGTGGCGATAGCTCAGATTCCTTTGTATCATAAGTTGCTGCTTTTTTCTGATGCGGCTGTCATCCCGCGTCCTACGCTCGGACAGTTCCGGTCGATGATACGGAACGATGTCTCTCTATGCCGCAGGCTTGGAAACGATGAACCGCGTGTGGCACTGATACACAGTTCGGAAAAAGTGGATGAAAAGTTTGTCCATACGTTGAGTTACGTGCAACTGAAGGAAGATGCGGAGCAGGGAATGTTCGGCGTTGCTTTTGTTGACGGACCGATGGATGTAAAAACCGCCTGCGACAAACATAGCGGAGACATAAAAGGGATATCTTCTCCGGTGGTGGGCAATGCCGATATTATGATTTTCCCTAATATTGAATCCGGGAACACGTTCCACAAGACATTATCCCTGTTTGGCGATGCGGACATAGCCGGGATGCTGACAGGTACGGTCGCTCCGGTGGTCGTTCCTTCAAGAAGTGATTCCGGAAACTCGAAATATTACAGTCTGGCATTCGCTTGCCTGACAGGAACCTCAAACGAACAAAGTCTATGAGGATATTAGTGGTCAATCCCGGTTCCACATCAACCAAACTGGCTGTTTATGATGAAAACGGCTCTTTGTGGAAAGAAAGCATAAGTCATCTGGCGAAAGATCTGGCCGGATTCCACCACATCAACGACCAGTATGAATTTCGTTGCCGGCATGTGAAAGATGCACTGCAACATTCCGGTATCCCTCTGCGGTTCGATGCTGTAATGGCAAGGGGAGGATTGCTAAAACCCACTTCCGGCGGTGTTTATCGTATAACCGGACGCATCAAGCATGACCTGTGGAATGCGGACAGGGAGCATGCTTCGAACCTTGCGGCATGGATAGCCGACGAAATAGCTGTTACGGTAGGATGTCCTGCTTTCATTGCCGACCCGGTAGTGACCGATGAGTTGTGTGATCTTGCCCGTATGACGGGTATTCCGGAGATTCAGCGTGTTTCTATTTTCCATGCACTGAACAGCCGTGCCGTTTCACGTAAGTATGCGGCTCGCATAGGAAAGAGGTATGAGGAATTGAATCTGGTCGTTGCACATTTAGGTGGAGGAATCTCGGTAAGCGCACATCGTTACGGTGGGGTTATTGACGTAAACAATGCGCTTGACGGAGACGGCCCTTTCAGTCCTGAACGTGCCGGAACCATTCCTTCCCGTCAACTGGCAGACCTCTGCTTCAGCGGGAAATATACACCTAAGGAAATACAAAAGATGCTGAACGGACATGGAGGTCTCTTTGCTCATTTGGGAACAACGGACGTGCAAAGTATAGTACGGTGGGCACGCGCCGGAGCAAAGAATCATAAGATGGTGTTGGATGCCATGCTTTATGCGACAGCCAAACAGATAGGTGCGATGCATGCAGCTCTTTGTTGCCGGACTGATGCCGTGATTCTGACCGGAGGTATCGCCTGTAGTGAATATTGTGTCATGACTTTGCGTGGATGGATTGAGAGGCTTGCTCCGATAGAAGTCTTCCCCGGTGAGGATGAAATGGAGGCTCTTGCCGCCAACGCCATAGGTGTACTGAAAGGTGAACTTCCGCTTCAGGAATATAATCCATGACAGGAAGACGGAGGACATAAGGATCATTATGTCATGTCCTCCGTCTGTCTTTATCCTTTTTCAGTTTTGATTGCATATTCATGTTTCCGTTTGGGATTCATCGGGAACCATCCCTTCAGCACCCGTTTGCGCTGTTCGAATATTTCCTTGATGCTCCAAAACGAAGAGAAAGAGAATACCCCCAATACGGACGAAAGAAGGACATCATTGGCAAGCAGTGACAATACTATGCACACTATACCAAAAAACAGGAACAGCCACCAGCACCGTGTTCCCCAGAAATATTCAGCCTTGATCACAATCGGATGAAACAGGCCGATAATGAGAAAAGTACAGATTCCGATGATAATACCATCAAGATGGAATGTGTTTGCTAATTCCATTTCATTCAAAATCTTTTCGGATGGGCACTTCTTTTTTAATGCTCTGTTCCAGAGAAATCAGCGTCTCTGTAGCCGTCACTCCCGGAATTTCCTGAATCTTGGAGTTCAGCAATTCCATAAGATGCTCGTTGTCTGTGGAGTACAATTTTGTCAGCATGGTGTATGGTCCTGTGGTAAAATGGCACTCCACAATTTCAGAAATTTTTTTGAGTTCGGTCACCACGTTTTTGTACATGGAACCTTTTTCCAGTTTGATACCCACATAGGTGCATGTACTGTATCCCAGGCTCTTTGGATTTACATGATAGCCCGACCCTATGATTACCCCAAGGTCTATCAGCCTTTGTACACGCTGGTGGATGGCCGCGCGCGACACTCCGCATTCTGCGGCTACGTCTTTGAATGGAATTCTGGCATTCTGTGAGATTATCTCCAGAATCTGTTTGTCAAGTTTGTCAATCTTCTCCATATTTTAAGATGGTTCTTGTTTATATCATATTGTAAGCAAATGTAGGAAAATTTTTCGATTTATCCACTGTTTCGAGAGAAATAAATGTTTTTTGTGGATAGAGAATTTCTTTCCTGTGACGTTTATTGAGATTAAGATCCACTATTCCGAAGCAACTCTGACGTATATTCACATTAATTATATGACAATCGTATGGACTGCCTTTATTTTGTTATTCCGTTTGACAAACTATCAATTAGTATTGCTAAATGCGCGTCTAAATGTAGATGTAAAAGCAATAGGGTTCCCTGCAAATTGGTATGAAGAACCTATATGGAAAGACCATCAAAAATGCTTACTTGTATTCGCTATCGCAAAGCTACAACCAAACTTCAAAGTTTAAAAGGTGCATTTGTTCGACTGTTTACTGTTAAGTTAGAAGTGCAACAAACCACACCATTAAATACCATAAAACACCAGCGCGACAAACAAATTACCTTTGTTTATCGCGCTGATATTTAATTGTTTAACCAGTTCGAAGACTATCAATATTCCTCCTCGTTGAAGAAAAAATCTTCCTTGCTTGGATAATCGGGCCAGATGTCTTCTATGCTTTCATAGATTTCACCTTCGTCTTCCATTTCCTGCAGATTCTCGATCACTTCCAAAGGAGCGCCCGAACGCATAGCATAGTCAATCAGTTCGTCTTTTGTTGCTGGCCAAGGAGCATCCTCCAGCTTAGAGGCCAATTCCAATGTCCAATACATGTTATTGCAAATTTTAAGTTTTACATCTTGATTTTATTGAGCCACAAAAGTATAACAAATTATCTCACATACAATCTTTATCCCAATAAATTTCATCTTCGTCTGTTAATTTGTTTAATTTTCTCGCAAGAACGAACAGATAGTCGGACAAGCGGTTAACAAAACGCTTTATGTTGTTGTCCAGTTTGCATACCTCCTTTTCTTCAAGGGCGAGTATTCTGCGTTCCGCCCGCCTGCATACCGTGCGGCAGATGTGGCATAGTGCTGAGGCTTGGCTTCCGCCGGGAAGTATGAATCCTCTTAACGGAGGAAGGGCTGCGTCAATCCCGTCTATTGCCTGTTCCAAAAATTTGATGCTTTCATCAGGCAGGCGGCTCGCTCCCTGCAACTCATTCTGGTGTTCGGTAGCCAGATACGCCCCTACCGAGAACAGCTTGTGCTGCACGTAATGAAGCTGTTTTCTTGTCTCATCGTCATTCACGGTGGCAGCAAGCATTCCCAATAAAGCATTCAGCTCGTCAACTGTACCGTATGCCTCCAAGCGTGCATGCGTCTTTGTCACCCTTGTCCCCTTTGCCAGAGATGTCGTGCCGTCGTCGCCCGTCATGGTGTAAATCCTGCTCTTCTTCATATCGTCCTGGTTTACAGAAAGTTCACTACGCGATGTTCTTTTGTTCGGTTTTTGTCAAAGAATACGATGCCTATGTCGTACAGGTCGAATGTCACTCCCGTGCGCGAATCCTTTATGACATTTTTCCACCACTGCTTCTTTTTGTTGTTCAGATATGGTTTCCCTATCACGAAGCATGTATGTGAGTCTGCAAACGGGAGCATCATTTCGAACACCTTATCATAGTCCGGCGTGCAGGCTATGTGTACCAGATCGGGGATAATGTCCTTGTCTGTCAGTTTCCTTATCTCTTCCATTACATCCCCTTCTATATATGTGACTGAGGATTTCGGGGAAAGGATGCGTTTTGTCGCCTCGTGTATCCTGTCGGAAAACGTATAGATTGACATTTCATTACGTGCTTCTGTCATGTATCGTGCACTTATTCCGCTTCCCGTGCCTATCTCGAAAAGGACGGAGGGGTGGAGGTAGTTTACAAGGCGGAAAAGAAGCTTGTCCACCTTCTCACGGTAATGCGGCAGAAAGGCGACCACTCTCCGCAGATGGTGAAGTGAACTGTACGCATAAAAGGTCTGTTGTTCGTAGACAACATTGGCAATGAAAAAATAATCAGACGGGGAATGCACTCCATATCCGCGGCGATGGCGAATACGTTTGCACCAGTTCCATCCACGCAAAATAATGTCGACCATTCCGATAGAGATGCTTAAAAGTTATTTTCAGGGACAAAGTTAGAAAAATATGTTCAATAAAATGCCGCTTTACAAAAGAAATTACTGAATGTCCCTTTTTATACAGCCGATTTGAAAGCCTTTCAACCCAACCCCGATTACCAATCGCGCAAGTCGGACACTAAAGGCATCTCCTCACATCTATGCATTCTCCGGGGCTGGTCTCGACATCATATTCATAGACCTTAAGGAGCAGGGGCGATTGTGGGACAATCTCGTCGGAAACCAAAGGGTCCGGCACATCTGGAACCACGTAAAACGGATTCGGGTTCTCACCCGTAGCCGTCACAAGCCCCCGACCCTCTAAGGGTATGTAGGAACGGATGCGCAGGTTACCTCCCAAACGGGAGCGGATACGGGCTTGCAGCAGTTGCCCGCCTTCCCAGTCCATAGAGACTTCAAATCCTCCCCGCGCCATCAATCCTTCCACGTGTCCCTCAGGCCAGACATCGGGCAACGCAGGCAAGAGGTGGACAGCCCGGTCATGGCTTTGCAGAAGCATCTCGGCCACACCTGCCGTATAGCCGAAATTGCCGTCGATCTGGAAAGGCGGATGCGCATCAAACAGGTTGGGATAAATGCGACCGTTCAGCAGGTTGCAGATGATTTTGTAGGCGTGGTTGCCGTCCTGCAAGCGTGCCCACAAGTTGATTTTCCAGCCGATGGACCACCCGGTGGCTTCGTCGCCGCGTTGAATCAACGTGTTACGGACGGCCTGAAACAGTTCAGGATGGGTATATGGAGAAATCTGGTTGCCGGGGTAAAGCCCGTAGGCATGCGAGATGTGCCGGTGCTGGTCTGTCGGATTATCGACATCTTCCAGCCACTCCTGCAACTGGTTATAGCGGCCGATTTGCATGGGCGGCAGGCGCAGGAGGGTCGATTGCAGGGTGTCGCGGTAACTTGTCTCCACGTTCAGCAGCTCGCAAGCCCGGAGGGTATTGCCCAACAGCTCCGAAACAATCTGGTTGTCCATGGTACAACCCGCTATGGTGGAGTAATCAGGATGCTCTTCATCACCATCAGGACCGTGTTCGGGCGAATTAGACGGGCAGGTGACCAACCAGTCGTAGCGCGGATGGGGAGTGAGAAAGGAAAGAAAGAAGTCGGAAGCTCCCTTGAGGATGGGGAAGACCCGGCGGAGGAAGTCGAGATCGCCCGTGTAGAGATAGTGTTGCCACAGGTGCTGGCACAGCCAGGCTCCACCATTGGGCCACATCCCCCAGAAAGCCTTGTCTACCATGCCGGTGCAACGCCAGAGGTCGGTATTGTGGTGAAGCACCCATCCCGGACAGCCGTACATGGTGCGGGCAGTCTCACGTCCCGCCACTGACAGTTCCTGCAACATGCGGAAAAGAGGCTCATGGCATTCACTGAGGTTGGTAACTTCGGCGGGCCAGTAGTTCATCTGGAGGTTGATGTTGACCGTATACTTGCTGTCCCAAGGCGGCAGGGTATCGCAGTTCCAGATGCCTTGCAGGTTGGCAGGCTGTCCTCCCGGTTGGGAAGACGAGATGAGCAGGTAGCGGCCATACTGAAAAAGAAGAGCGGCCAGCTCGGGGTCATTGCCCGTGGCAAACTGCCTGACGCGGATGTCGGTGGGCTGCCCGGAGGCAGGTGTGCTTCCCAAGTCCAGCCTGACACGGTCGAACTGTCGGCGGTAAGCGGCTATGTGGTTGTCGCGGGCGGTCGCGTAGGCTGTGCGCCGTGCAGACTTCAACTTTTGCATGGCGATGCGCCGGGGATTGTTGTCGGTATGCAGGTAGTCCCGGAAATTGGTCGCTATGGAGAGGTAAAGGGTGACGGTATCCGCGTGCTCGACCCGCAGCAGCGTATCACCGGCGATGCATTTCCCGCCGGCAACGTCAGCTTCCAGCCTGGTCTCTACGAACAGGGATGCAGGCACGCCCTCATGGGACTTGCCTTCGGTGGTCAGCGACAAGCGTTTTCCGTCGGCCTGCACACGGTGCTGCAAAGGGCTGTCGAAAGTAGCCGTAAAGGAGATGGCACCTTCACGGTCGGCAGTGAGACGGAGGATGACAACATCGTCGGCCAGTGAGGCAAAGGCTTCGCGCCGGTAGTTGACTCCGTTTGCGGTATAGCTCACGGAAGCGACGGCAGTTTCGACATCAAGTTCACGGCGATAGTTGCTCACGGTGTCATGCCCCGGAAAACGGAGGTACAGGCTTCCGACGGGCAGATAGGGCATCCCGTTGCGGGGAGTCTCGAAGTTGCGGTCCACCAGGTCTTGGGCTTCACGGTTGTGTCCCTCAAATACCAGACGGCGGATTTCGGGCAAGGCAGTGCGGGCATCGGGATTGTCGTTACGGTAGGGGCTGCCCGCCCAAAAGGTTTCCTCATTGAACTGTAATTCTTCGCAGGCACTGCCCCCGTAGAGCATTGCACCGAGTCGTGAATTGCCCAAAGGAAGCGCCTCAGTCCATGTTGAGGCGGGATTGTCGTACCACAGTTTCAAGTTATCTGCCTGTGTGTTGACGGATAGTATCACACAGGCGAAAAGCAGGATTATCTTTTTGTGTTTCATGTCGATTCTTTAAGGAACATATATTACACACCAAAGGAAGAACGTCCTTTTTATTCCAATATGCGAATGAATTACCGGATTCTTAAAAGGATAAAATCAAACGCATCCCGTAATAAATCTCATTGCTATTCGCAACGTCACAAAGGTAAAGAAAGTTTAGTAAGGAGCGTTCGTTGTGAGCTGTTATTTTTTTTGTAAAGATACCGCTTTTATTATAAATCTTGAAAGGAAAAATGCCTTGTGTTTTGGGATGATTTTGTGTGTGTTCTGAGAGTCATGAACGGTGGCTTTGTCCGGAACATGTTCCTGTGTTTGTGTAGGAACCAATTTTCAATATATTTGCATAAAACTTTCATCTGTAAAAAACTGTACTTTTATGAAAACGGAACTCGAAAAGATGCACAGCTCGGAAATGTATTATTTCTCTGACCCGGAAGTATATGCAAGCATGAGCCGTGCGAACAGATTGTGTGCGCGGCTGCGTATGATGAGCCTCCTTGACAGCGATTACCGCAGTGTCATCGAAGAGCTGATACCGGGAATCCCGAAAAGCTCCTCCGTGTGTCCGCCCTTCCATTGTGATCATGGGACAAACATTACGTTGGGTGAAAACGTGTTCATCAACTGCAACTGCACCATGCTCGACTCAGGGTATATCCGCATCGGGAAACATACGCTTGTCGGGCCCAACTGCCAGTTCTACACTCCCCAGCATCCTATGGACTACGTGGAGCGGAGGGAAGATAAGGAAACGGCCTATCCGATTACCATTGGTGAGGACTGCTGGTTGGGAGGCGGGGTAATTGTCTGTCCGGGGGTGACTGTGGGCGACCGGTGCATCATCGCTGCCGGAAGTGTGGTCACGAAGGACATCCCCGATGATTCGCTTGCCGCCGGAGTGCCCGCAGTAGTGAAAAGGAGTCTGAAAAAATAGTCTTTAAAACCTGCTGCCGTTTCGTATGGAATGCCACGAGGCTTATATTTTATTGACGGTAAGTTTTTCTTGCACCGTAAGGACGGTTTTGGCAAGGGTAGGGGAGCAGGCCGGTGCCTGTCCACAGGTGGAATGAAAAAAGATTTTCATCTCGCTGTTACATTGATGTAATTAAATGGGCGGTATTTCTGATTCGGAATAAAAAAATGTGTACTTCCTTTATTAAGTGGAAATTTTTTTATAAATTGTCGCCATATTTAAATATAAGGGTAAAGAACAGATGTGTATTTTACTGAATTTAAAACAACAGATATTAATTCTTTTAACTTATGGATAGACGGATTATATTGGGAGGCATCCTTGCCTTGTTCATTCTTCAGGCTTGTGACAACGAGACTCCTGAAGCGGCGGCCGACAATTATGCGGACAATAATGAAGTGACTTTCACGTCTTCCATCGAGAATGTCTCTGCTTCGAGGGCATACGACGGTACATGGGAAAAGGGCGACATGATAGGTGTGTTCATGCTGGCTTCCGATGGGGGCGGAGTGATGGACAGTAACGTACCTTATATTACAGCCCAAGGTGACGGTAACTTTCTTGGCCGCGGAGGGGTTATCCGAGTACCGGACGACGGTACGGAGACGGTGGACTTCGTGGCCTATTACCCTTATGACGAGAACATGGGTGACGACATGGTCTTCTCTGTTGACGTGAGCGACCAGAGCGTGCAGAGCGCCATCGACTTGTTGGTGTCGGACAATCTGACTGGTGTCAGTGTGGAAAGTTTGCAGACTGGTGACAACAACCTGACGTTCACGCATGTGCTTTCAAAGCTGGTGCTCAACCTCAGTTCCTCTGAAGGCAACTCGCTGGCGGGCATCACTGCTGTCGTGACGGGAACAGTGCCGACGGCTACTGTAAGCCTTTCCGGAAAGACGGTCACGCCGGGAGACGGAACGTCTGAAATAACGATGTATGTCAACGAAACGGGTACGCAGGCCGAAGCCATCCTCGTACCGCAGGACATCAGCGGCAACCTGAAAATCATGCTCTCCATAGACGGAAAATCAAAGGAGGTGAATACCAACATCAGTGGAGAGATAGCCGGAGGGACGAGGTACATCTGTAACCTTAGCATAAGCAATGCCGGAAGCGAGATTTCTGTCGATCCGGAAGCCACCGGATATGCCAGATGGATGGAGACTCCCGTCATCACTCAGTCGCAGATGGAACAGAGCAATATACACTACATCTGCAACTATGGACCTGACGATACGAGCGTGCGCAATTACAGCATGCTTTACGACTCGGATCTCAAGATTGCATACTGGGTGGCTTACCCTCTGTGCTCCTACTATACGGAAGGAGGGGGAAAGCGCACTAATGCGTGGGGGTATGACCCTTCGTTGAGCACAACCCTTCAGGCCAACCTTTCGGGCGCATTCACCGGCTATGACCGTGGACACCAGATACCCAGTGCTGACCGTCTCAAATCAGACGAAATGAACAAGACCACTTTCTATTACACCAACATGACACCGCAGAACTCAACGCTCAACCAAGGGGTGTGGGCCAAACTGGAGGAAGCTGTGAGGGGCTGGTATAGCGGTGTTGATACGCTTTATGTGGTGACGGGAGCAATGCCGGCTGCGACTGTAGAATATGTGGATGACAGTGACGGCAATCCTGTGGCGGTGCCGGAATATTATTTCAAGGCACTGGCGAGAAAGCTAAGTTCTACGGGAACTTATCAGACCCTCGCATTCCGGATGGACAATGAGGAGCCGTCAGGCAGCTATTCCCAGTACTCCCTTTCAGTGAACGAGCTGGAGGAAATCACGGGCTTCACTTTCTTCCCCGAGATTGACGGGCAGTACAAGGACAATTCTACAGTATGGTAAACAAACAGTAACCATTTTAAATATGTGAGTTATGAAAACGAGAATTTTATTTTATGCAGGTGTGTTATCTGCCTTAGCCTTTACCGGTTGTAAGGATTTGGATGACAACAGCGAATGGTTCGGAAGTGACGGGGTTGTGTTCACCTCCTACATCGAAGGCCTTACATCGAGAGCTTCAGGCTCCGCATGGAGTGACGGCGATGAAGTCGGTATCTACATGACCGCCAACTCGTTGGGGACGAGAACAGACAACAGGCTCTACACGGCGAGCGCATCCGGCAGCCTGACAGCAGCTTCGGGACAGGCTCTGAGATACCCGTCGGAAGGTACGGCTGACTTCTTCGCCTACTATCCGTATACCAGCCTGAGCAGCACTGTTTACAGCGTGGATGTGTCAGACCAGAGCGACCCGACGGCGATAGACCTGCTCTATTCTGACAATGCGACGGGAATAGAAACCAATACGACAGTAGAACTGGCTTTCACTCACCAGCTGAGCCAGATTGTCATCAATATCCAGACCGACGCTACCATCACGAGCACAAGCGGTCTTGCCATCACCATTTCGGGAATGAAGACCCAGGCCAATTTCGAGCTTACTGACGGGACGCTGACTGTCACCGGAAGCACGGCCGACTTTGACATGAACGTGGACGCTGACGGCACGACGGCGGAAGCCATCGTTATTCCTACCGAAGATCTGACAGGAGTGACTTTGACATTTGCACTGAACGGCATGACGTTTACATGGGATGCCACAGTGAACGGCGGCGGAGGATTTGATGCAGGAACGAAGTACACATATACTGCCACCCTTTCAACAGAAGGAGGACAGCCGGCTGTTTCCATGGGAGAGGCAACCATTGAAGACTGGACAGATGTGGCAGGCGGTAACATCAATGTAGATTTCGATGATGAAACGACTGTTACAGGAGAAGAATTTGTTGCTTTGGACGAGCCGTTTGACGACGGACAGGGTGACTTCATTATTGATAACGTAACTCTTCCGTCTGCGCTCAGCTACGTGTGGACACATGATTCATCTTACGGCTACATGAAGGCAAGTGCGTACGTAAGTTATACAAATTATGCTGCGGAAAGTTGGTTGATTTCTCCGGAGATAGACCTTAGTGCAGCGACAACGGCTACGCTTACTTTCACGCATATCATCAACTACGCAAGCGATATGCAGAATGAGCAGACGCTTTGGGTGGCGGATGCATCCGTGACAAGCGGCTCTTCCTCAGGATGGGAACAGGTGACCATTCCTAACTATCCAAGTGGAAGTTCATGGACTGCTGCTTCTTCCGGTGACATAGATCTTAGCGCATACGCCGGAAAGAGCATCAGAATCGCGTTCAAGTACACAAGTACGGAGTCAGGTGCCGCTACATGGGAGGTTTATGACGTGAAGGTTGTCGGCAATCCTGACGGCACGTCTTCCGGAGGTGAAGATCCTGACGAGGGGGATGATCCTACCGTAACGGAAGGAACCGAGTTGTATATTTCTGAATATGTAGAAGGAAGCAGTTACAACAAGTATATAGAGATTTATAATCCAACAAGTGAGACTATTGATTTGTCTGAATATACTCTATATATGGAAAATTACAATAGCTCTGGTGGTCATGCTTCAGACTATTCAGTTACGTTGACAGGTACATTGGAGCCTGGAAGCGTTGTTGTATATGGAAATTCTAAAGCTACAGAATATACAGATTTTATTGCTATAAGTGATGAAGTGATGAATTTCAACGGTAACGATCCTGTATCCTTGCGTAAAAATGGTGAAATAATTGATTATTTAGGAAATGAAAGTGACTCTTATGGAACTGATGTAACACTCAGAAGAAAATCGACTGTTAATGCCCCATCTTCGACTTACAATGTTGATGAGTGGGACTCATATGATCAGAATGACGTCAGTGGATTAGGGACAAGATAAACCTTTTATAGTTTTGATAGAATCCGGCAAACCCGGGAGAGTTTCCGGATTCTTCTTTTTCCTATATGACCGACGTGCAATGAATATAGGATAACAACAAAAGAAATATCAACAAACAAAAAGCTGTTATGAAACGAAAATTACTGTTCTTCATGGCATTTCTGCTGCCCTGCCTGACATTCGCGCAAGGCGGACGCAGCGTGAAGGGAAATGTGGTCGGAGCAGTGAGCAACGAACCTGTTCCGGGTGTCATTGTGACTGTGACGGAACTCAACATCCAGGTCACAACCGACATGGACGGTAATTTCACGCTGCGCGGTTTGCAGCCGGGAAGGTACGTGCTCGAACTTAACTCCGTAATGATTTCCCCCAAGAGTGTGCCTATCGAGGTGGAGAGTCTGGGCGATACGGAACTCGATCCGATACAAGTGACCGAGCTTAACGCCAGTGACGACATCTCGGTGATAGGAATCCTTGACGCGGACATGGTTGACGATGATGTGGAAAGCGCATCGCAGGATATCAGTTCCACAGTCATCCTCTCTAACGACATCTTCCTGAACCGCACGGCCTACCAGCTTTCTACGGCACGCTTCTCGCCGAGAGGCTACAGCAGTTCGCAGGAACTCAAATACATCAACGGGGTGGAATTCAATGACCAGAACCGGGGCGTGTTCAATTATGCCTCCATCGGCGCACTTAACGACATGACACGCAACGGTGACGTAACCAACTTCACAGCCCCTTCCCGTTTCACCTTCGGGGCACTGGGCGGCGCGGAGAACATCAACATGCGCGCTTCCACCTATGCGCCCGGCGGCAAGGCTTCACTGAGTTATACCAACCGCAACTATTACCTGCGCGGCATGCTGACTTACGCGACAGGACTGAACGAGAACGGATGGGCGTTTGCCGCTTCTATTGGCGGACGCTATGCCGACGAAGGATATGTCGACGGTACGTTCTACAAGAATTTTTCGGTGGCATTCTCCGCCGAGAAACAGTGGGAGGGAGGAAAGCATAGCCTGTCGATGGTTGCCTTTGTCTCACCGGTGCAACGCGGACAGCAGGGAAGCTCGTACCGCGAGGTGTACGAACTGACAGGAAACTACCAGTACAACCCCAACTGGGGATACCAGAACGGAAAAAAGCGTAACGCAAGGGTGGTGACGGCTTATGACCCTACCGCCGTGTTCTCGCACGTATGGAAAATCAATGACAACACAACGCTGACCACCGGATTGGGAAGCCACTACGGACGTTACGGGACTACTGCCCTCAACTGGTACAACGGGCCGGACCCGCGTCCAGACTACTACCGTTACCTGCCTTCCTACTTCGACAGCGAGAATATGCAGATGAAATATCGCGACCTGTGGCGCAACGGTGACGCAAGTTTTACCCAGCTGGACTGGGAAGGCATGTATGAGGCAAATGCCAACAGCGTGCGCAACGGTGACGGCTCTGCCATATACATGGTGGAAGAACGTCGCAGCGACCTGTTTGAGACCACGTTCAACTCTACGCTGAACGCGCGTATGGGCAGGCACATGAACCTGACTGCCGGTGTGGGGGCACGCTTTACGCAGTCGCGCCAATTCAAGACAGTGGACGACCTGCTGGGAGCGGAATATGTGCTCGACATCGACAAATACTCGGAGCAGGACTTTTCCGGCGACCACGACAAGATGCAGAACGACCTGAATCGTCCTGACCGTAAGGTGTATGAAGGCGGCATCTTCGGCTACAACTTCAACCTCAACATCTATTCGCTCAACGCATGGGTGGTGAACCAATACACATCGCGCCACTGGGACTACTATTACGGCACGAAACTGACATATACCAGCTTCTGGCGTGACGGAAAAATGCGCAACGGGCGCTATCCGGACAGCTCTTACGGAAAGGGAACGATGCATACGTTCACCGATATCATGCTGAAGGGAGGTCTGACATATAAGTTCAACGGTCGTCACATGCTGACAGCCAACCTGAGCTACGGGACTGAGGCCCCACTGCCCAACGAGGCATACATCTCTCCGAGAATCACGGACACCACAATAGATAACCTGGAAAGCGGACGTATCTTTTCGGCGGATTTGAACTACATCTTCTCGATGCCTAAGTTTGCGGGACGTATTGGCGTGTTCCAGACAAACTTCTACGATCAGATGGAACGCAACAGCTACTATGACGGTATAGAGGGTACGTACATCAACCACATCCTTTACGGAGTGAACCGCATACATCGCGGCTTCGAGCTGGGAGCCACATACAAGCTGGATAACCATTGGAGCTTCGACGTGGCCGGTACCATATCGGAATACTATTACACCAACAACCCGACCGGACTGAAGCACTCCGAGAACGGTAAAGTGGTGGAAGAGGAGACGGTGTATATGAAGAACGTGTATGTGGGCGGAATGCCGCAGTTTGCCGGAACGTTCGGGGTACGTTACTTCATCGACTATTGGTTCCTCGGGGCAAATGTCAACTGGTTCGGGCGTAACTATATAGAGGTCGCTCCTCTGCGCCGTGTTGCCTCGAACTACGAGACGGTGAACCCGTATGACACGGAACTTATGGAAGCCTACGAGAAGCTGACCACTCAGGAACGTTTCCCGTCGGCCTACACTATTGATGTGTCGATAGGAAAAGTGTTCTACCTGCGCAACCGTCAGTCCGTCAACTTCAATCTGACGATCAACAACCTGCTGAACAAGAAGGATATCTGTATCGGCGGTTACGAGCAGGGACGCATAGACCTCGACTATCCAGACCGTTTTGGCGGAAAGTACTATTACATGCAGGGCATCAACTTGTTCCTGAACCTGAGCTACCGCTTCTGATAATCCGCAAAAGATTAACGATGAATATAAAAAACTTACATATATGAAACTTTTGAATAAACTCAGTTTACCGCTGCTTTCCGCATCGCTCGCATTCGCCGCGTGTGAACGCGACTATGATGCTCCACCCTTGTCGGAACCTGAATACACCGGGTCGGATGCAAACACTACCATAGCCCAACTGCGCGAACTGGCTTCAAGCGCCACCTCGGACGTACCTTTTGTCATTGCCGATGACCTCATACTGAAAGCCTATGTGTCGGGAAATGACGAATCGGGAAACATCTACAAGACCATATATCTTCAGGACAATACGGGGGCTATCCCAATGCTTGTTGACCAGAGCAGTGTCTACAACTACTATTCCGTAGGACAGGAGGTGTATGTTGCCTTGGATGATCTTTGCATCTCTGTTTACGGAAGCGAACAGCAGATAGGCCATCCCGACGGTTACCTTTACCGTACACCGTGGGAGGAATTCCAGGAGCACGTGAGCAAGAATGGATGGGCGAACCCCGACAACGTGCAGCCGATTGTGCTAAGCGATATCAGCACTGTCAATACTGATGTCGATGCGTACAGGTTCATGCTGGTGCAGTTTACGGGCGTTTACTTTGAAAACGGAGGTGTAAACACCTATGCGGAGGACGATGGCTACGGTGAGGAAAACATCGTGGACAGCAATGGCAATACCCTCACGGTACGTACCAGCAATTATGCTGACTTTGCCGGCGACTATCTGCCTACGGGAACCGGTAATGTGACAGGTATTCTCGGCCGCTACAACGGAAGCTGGCAGCTGCTGTTGCGTACCATTGACGATGTGTCCGACTTTACGGAAGACAGTTCCGATGACAGCAGTGACGAAACTACTTCTGGAGTGACGGAAACCGTATTTGAAGAAACGTTCAGTGACTCTCAGGGTGAATTCACTATTGACAACGTAACTCTTCCGTCTGCGCTAAGCTACGTATGGTCGCATGATTCGTCTTACGGCTACATGAAGGCAAGTGCGTACGTAAGTTATACAAATTATGCTGCGGAAAGCTGGTTGATATCTCCTGCAATCGATCTGATTGACTATGAGACTGCCACACTTACTTTCATGCACATCATTAACTACGCAAGCGATATGCAGAATGAGCAGACGCTTTGGGTGGCAGACTCGTCCGTGACGAGCGGCTCTTCCTCAGAATGGAAACAGGTGACTATTCCTAACTATCCAAGTGGGAGTTCGTGGACTGCGACTTCTTCCGGTGACATAGATCTTAGCGCATACACCGGGAATAGCGTCAGAATCGCGTTCAGGTACACAAGTACGGATTCAGGCGCTGCCACATGGGAGCTTTACGATGTGAAGGTGACTGCAACGACAGCCGGAAGCAGTACTTCTTCTGGAGGTACATCCATCTATCCGGACCTGTCGAACTAAACCTATGTCTGTCCTATGAGCAAGCGAACCATACTGTTAGGTATCTTGTTGGCATGTGTCACGTTCAGCCTTTCTGCACAGAAAAGGCTGGGCGTGTATGCGGCGGGGTTCTACAATCTGGAGAATCTTTGGGATCCTGTTGACGACCCGGACAATCCCGGTGATGACGAGTTTACTCCTGACGGCCCGTATGAGTGGACGCAGGCTAAATATGAAATGAAGTTGCAGAATATCGCCAAGGTCATCTCGCAGCTTGCACGGGAATATTGTCCTGTGGGGCCTGCCATACTCGGCATATCTGAGGTGGAGAACCGTAAGGTGGTCGAGGATCTTGTAAAAACGGAGCCGATTGCGTCAATGAACTATCAGATTGTACATTTCGAATCGCCCGACCACCGCGGTATAGATGTGGCGGCCATATACAATCCGCGACTGTTCCGGCTTGTTTCGGCACAGACATATCCGTTCAACAAGCCTGACATGCCCGATTACCGTACGCGTGACATCCTCTTGGTGAGCGGTATTCTTGCAGGCGAACCTTTCCATCTGATTGTCAACCACTGGCCGTCACGCTACGGAGGTGCAGCCTCTTCTCCTCTCAGGGAGTTTGCCGCCGGCATAGTGAAGCATATAGCCGACTCCATCCATACTGACAACCCTGAGGCGAAGGTATTGATTGTCGGTGACTTCAATGATGATCCTTCCGACACGAGCTGCAGCAAGGTGCTTGGGGCGAAAAAGAAAGCGAAGGATGTTGCGTCCGACGGTTATTATAACGCTACGTGGAAATTCTATGACGATGGAATCGGTTCTATCTGCTATCAGGGACAGTGGAATCTGTTTGACCAGCAGATTGTTTCGGGCAATCTGCTTGGAAAGGACAGAAGTACGCTGAAATTCTGGAAATCGGAGATATTCAACCGCCCGTTCCTTATTCAGCAGGAGGGGAAATACAAGGGTTACCCGTTTAGGACTTTTTCCGGTACGACTTTCCAGAATGGGTACAGCGACCATCTGCCCACTCTGACGTATTTTGTGAAAGAAATCCAATAGGCTGTAATCATTTGCAGTATATGAAAGAAAGGAGGCGCATCCAATCGATGCATCTCCTTTTTTCTTAAATCGGAAAACAAAAGTTTGCGTATCCAGCGCTATTTTGATAACTTTCGGCACTTTTAATTAAAAAAACAGAAAAATGAGAAAGTTATTGTTGAGCTTTGCTTTGGGAGCAGTTGCGGCAGGAGCCGGAGCGGTCACTCCCCTGTGGATGCGGGACGTGCGTATCTCGCCCGACGGCAAAGAAATCGTGTTTAGTTACAAGGGAGATATTTATAAGGTGGCGGTTTCCGGAGGTGAGGCTGTGCGACTCACTTCGCAGGATTCGTATGAAGCATCTCCCGTATGGTCTCCGGACGGAAAGACGATCGCATTCTCAAGTGACAGGTATGGCAGTGCGGACATCTTTGTCATGTCGTCCGAAGGCGGTACGGCGCGCAGGCTTACGTTCAATTCGGCTGCGGAAACTCCTTCTGCCTTTACTCCGGACGGACAGTGGGTGGTGTTTTCGGCAAGCATACAGGATCCTGCCGGGAGTGCTCTCTTCCCGACCTCAGCCATGACGGAACTCTACAAAGTTCCGGTGGAGGGAGGAAGAACCGAACAGATTCTTGGCACACCTGCCGAGCTGATATGCTTCGACAAGGCAGGCGACAGGTTCCTGTATCAGGACAAGAAGGGGTTTGAGGACGAGTGGCGCAAGCATCATACTTCGTCCATTACACGTGATGTGTGGATGTATGACGCAAAGACCGGAAAGCATACCAATTTGACAAACCGTCCGGGTGAGGATCGTAATCCTGTATGGACACCCGGAGAAGACGGATTCTATTTCTTGAGCGAACGCGAAGGAGGCTCGTTCAACGTTTACAGATCGAAGCTGTCCAGTCCGGATGAACCGGAACAGCTTACATCGTTTCAGACACACCCTGTACGTTTCCTTTCCGTAGGTGGTGACGGAACACTGTGTTACACGTATGATGGTGAAATATACACTCAGCAGGCGGGAGGAAATCCGCAGAAAGTGAATATTTCGATTACGCGTGACGATGATGACATTCCGGCATCGCTGAGCTTCACGAGCGGTGCAAGTGAGGCGGTGGTTTCTCCTGACGGCAAGCAGGTGGCGTTTATTGTGAGAGGGGACGTGTTCGTAACGTCTGTGGAGTATGGCACCACGCGGCAGGTTACTTGTACGCCCGAAGCGGAGAAAGGCCTCTCGTTCGGAGCCGACAATCGTACGCTGGTCTATTCCAGCCTTCGTAACGGAAACTGGGAACTTTACACTGCCAAAATAGCGCGTAAGGAAGATCCCAACTTCCCGAATGCCACACTTATCGAAGAAGAACCTTTGCTTCCGTCGGAAACGGTGGAACGGATGTATCCCAAGTTCTCTCCTGACGGGAAAGAGGTGGCATTCATCGAGGACCGTATATGCCTGAAGGTGGTGAATCTGGATACGAAAGAAGTTCGTCAGATAACCGACGGATCCACATGGTACGGTCTGGGTGGCGGATTTGACTATTCATGGTCACCCGATGGAAAATGGTTTGCACTGGAGTTCATCGCTCATCATCACGATCCCTATACAGATATAGCGATAGTGAGTGCTGACGGTAAAGGAGAACTTGTGAACTTGACCAATAGCGGATATACCAGTGAAGCACCGCGTTGGGTGATGGGGGGAGAAGCCATCCTGTTCACTACTGACAGGTATGGGATGCGTAACCATGCTTCGTGGGGTTCTCTTGACGATGTGATGCTTGCATTCGTAAATCAGGATGCTTATGACAGGTTCTGTCTGAGTAAAGAGGACTATGAGCTGCAGAAAGAACTTGAGGAAGAGAAAGAAAAGGATGATGAAACAGGCAAGAATAAGAAAAACAGCAAGAAGGATACAGAAGAAAAGAAACAGAAAGACATCGTGGTTGAGCTTGACGGCATCGAAGACCGTATTGTCCGCCTGACACCTAACTCTTCAAGCATTGCTTCTGCCGTCATCCCGAAAGACGGGGAATGGCTCTATTATCTATCTGCCTTCGAGGGTGGTTTCGATATGTGGAAGATGGATTTGCGCAAGCACGAAACGAAGCTGCTCCATAAGATGGATGTCGAATGGGGACGCATGGAGCTTGACAAAGACGAGAAAAATCTTTTTGTACTTGGTGGTAGCGACATGCAGAAAATGTCTTTGGACTCTGACGCACTGAAAGCGATAAAATATCGTGCGGAAATGAAAATGGATCTGGCGGCTGAACGTCGTTTCATGTTCGATTATGTGTATAAGGAAGAAAACAAGCGTTTTTATGACGTTAACATGCATGGGGTGGATTGGGATGCCATGACTGCTGCCTACCGTAAGTTTCTTCCGCACATTAATAACAACCATGACTTTGCGGATTTGTTGAGTGAATGGTTGGGGGAACTGAACGTGTCGCACACCGGAGGTAGATACAGAAAGGCGGTCAAGGACAAGACTGCTGACTTGGGTCTGCTATATGACTGGAGTTATACGGACTATGGACTGAAGGTAGCGGAGGTGATTGAAAATGGACCTTTTGACCGGAAATCATCGCACATGAAAGCAGGTGTGGTTATCGAGAAAATCGACGGGACGGAACTGGCTGATACAGTTGACCATGCTGCCCTGCTGAACGGAAAGGAAGGGAAAAAGATTCTTGTGTCGTTTTATGACCCTGTGACAAAAGAACGTTGGGATGAGGCTGTAAAGCCCGTAAGTGCGTCGACAGTGAGCCGGCTGCTTTACAAACGTTGGGTAAAACAGCGTGCTGCAGATGTCGAGAAATGGTCTGGAGGACGCATCGGATACGTACATATAGAATCGATGGATGACGGGAGTTTCCGTACTGTCTATTCAGATATTTTGGGAAAATACAATGAATGCGAGGGCATAGTTATTGACACACGTTTCAATGGTGGAGGCCGCTTGCATGAAGATATCGAGGTTCTGTTCAGCGGAAAGAAATATCTCACTCAGGTCATTCGCGGACGTGCCGCCTGTGATATGCCGAGCCGCCGCTGGAACAAGCCTTCCATCATGCTCCAGTGTGAAGCGAACTACTCGAATGCGCATGGAACTCCGTGGGTGTACAAGCATCGGAACATAGGAAAGTTGGTAGGTGCTCCCGTACCGGGAACCATGACCAGTGTCAACTGGGTGCGTCTTCAGGATTCGTCTCTCATATTCGGCATTCCAGTGACAGGTTATCAGTTGCCTGACGGAGGCTATCTGGAGAACAGACAACTTGAGCCTGACATTTATGTGCTTAATGCTCCTGAAACGATTGTAAATGGCGAGGATACACAGCTGAAGGCTGCTGTGGAGGAGCTGTTGAAAGAATTGTAGTAAAAAATATGGCGCACAAACTGCACGTCGGATAATGCGTGCGTTTGTGCGCCATACTTGTATGATAATGTGATAGCTTATTTGGCTATGATGAGGTAATAGTTCTTCTTGCCTCGCTGCACCAGAAGATATTTACCGTCCAGCAGGTCAGCCGAAGTGATGATTTGGTCGAAAGCTGCCAGCTTCTCCTTGTTGAGTGAAACTCCTCCTCCCTGCACCAGCTTTCTCATCTCGCTTTTTGAAGGGAATACAGCTGCCTTTTCCGTGAAAAGGTCGACAGCCTTGATGCCGGTTTCGATTTCTGTCCTGCTTACCTCATACTGTGGTACTCCTTCGAAGACAGACAGCAGAGTGTCCTCATCTAGCCTCTTCAAGGCATCGGAAGTGGCATTGCCGAAGAGTATGCCTGATGCTTCCACTGCCGCATCATAGTCGTCCTTTGAGTGAACCATGACTGTGACTTCCTTGGCAAGACGCTTTTGGAGTATGCGCAGATGTGGAGCCTCTCTGTGTTCCGTTACAAGCGCATCTATTTCTTCTTTGTCAAGTGAAGTGAATATCTTTATGTAGCGTTCAGCATCTTCATCGCTTACGTTCAGCCAGAACTGGTAGAACTTGTATGGAGAAGTATATTTCGGGTCGAGCCATACGTTCCCCGACTCTGTCTTCCCGAATTTTGTGCCGTCAGCTTTTGTGACCAGCGGACATGTCAGCGCATACACTTCGCCTCCGTTCGTGCGGCGTATCAGTTCGGCTCCTGTCGTGATATTTCCCCATTGGTCAGACCCTCCAAGTTGGAGCTTACAGTTTTTTGTCTCATACAGATGCAGGAAGTCATATCCCTGCAGGAGCTGGTATGTGAATTCAGTAAATGAAAGGCCGTCGCGGGCTTCTCCGTTCAGGCGTTTCTGTACGGAGTCTTTCGCCATCATGTAGTTGACAGTGATATGTTTCCCTACGGTGCGTGCAAACTCAAGGAAGGTGAAATTCTTCATCCAGTCATAGTTGTTCACCAGTTCCGCCTTGTTCGGGGCATCCGATTCAAAGTCGAGAAACTTCCCTAATTGTTTCTTGATGCATTCCTGATTGTGACGCAGCGTGTCCTCGTCCAGCAGATTACGTTCCTGTGATTTCCCCGAAGGGTCGCCGATCATTCCGGTCGCTCCACCTATCAGTGCCAGAGGTTTGTGGCCGCACCGCTGGAAATGTCTCAACATCATCACTCCACACAGGTGCCCTATGTGCAGGGAATCGGCTGTCGGGTCAATGCCTAAATAAGCGGTGACTGTTTCTTTTTCCAACAGTTCTTCCGTACCGGGCATGATATTGTGCAACATTCCGCGCCATCTTAGTTCTTCTACAAAATTCATCGAATGAGTTTCTTAGTTTGACATAAATAATTGTGAGAAGCAAAATTACGATACTTTATCTGAATAAACAATTTTTAGTGGCCAAAAAAGAGTCGTCCGGTGTTGAGGCATAGCTGTCTTCTGAACTCATCAGGATTCTTTCCTCTAAGATCCGCCAGTGTATTTTGTATTGACAATATATCAGAATGACTTTCATCGGTTTCTGTCAGCAGCTGTCCGTCAGGAATGAATCCGGCTGTTTCTGGATTGAATTTCTCGCCGATCGAAAGATAGAAGCCCTGCCGGAGCAGGCTTTCCGCAAGTTCTTTCTTCCCTCTGAATCCGTGGATAATCCACGGACTGGAAGGACGCAGCTTTTTCTTTATGGCGATAAGTTCATTATGACTTCTCACCGCATGTATGATGAGTGGCAGATGATATTTTTCTGCCAGTGCAGCCGAATACTCGAATGCCTGCATCTGTATGTCCAAAGGAGTCTCGCAGAGCTTGTCTATCCCACTTTCTCCTACGGCAATCACCCTCCGGTCAGTAGCAATGACATGCTCTGCCCATGCAAGTTGTTGCGGCAAGTCATCGGCAGTAAGATAACGGGGATGGATTCCTACTGAAATCCATGCAGCGTGTGCAAATTCCGGCTTGTTCCGGTCTTTCATGCAGCAGCTCCACAAGGCTGTGTCCTGCTGTTGCGGCAAGTTATGGGTATGTATGTCGAGCAGTCCAGATGTCATGGAACAGGTCTTTGCAGTTCAGGGGACGGGATCATATCCGGACCCTCCCCACGGATGACAGCGGAGGAGACGACGTATGGTCAGATACAGCCCTTTTACGGGACCGTGCTTCTTTATCGCTTCGATGGCATATTGCGAGCAGGTAGGAGTGAAGCGGCAGGAAGGAGGCGTGAACGGAGATATACACTTCCTGTAGAAATAGACAGGAAGCAGAAGAAGGAAAGTAATTATTTTCCTGATCATGAGATGCGTTCGGAAACAAGCTGTAACAATTTCTTTACTTTGTCTTCAACTTCGGCAGAATCACGCAATTTGTTATCTATCCATATCAGGGCGAAAACCATCTTGCGCCCTGATGCTTCCAGAGGATTCAGCAGTATGTCTTTGTTTTTCCGGTAGGCTTCCCGTATCTGCCGCTTTACGCGGTTGCGGTTTACAGCCCTTTTGAAACGTCTTTTCGGTACGATGATCAGTATTGATGCCGTAGGAAACGAGTCATTTTCCAGAGGCATGTAAACAATGCGGAGAGGGAAAAGCGGAAGTGACCTGCCGCCTCCGGTGAACAGTTCTTCGATGACCTTCCGGCTGTTCAGCCTTTCGCGTTTCGGAAGAGTATGTTTCTTGATGTCGGTCATAGTCTCAGAAAGCCGATAAAAAATCACCGCAGAGTTTCGGAATATCATGGAAATTCGTTTCTCTGCGATGATTTTTCCCTGTCATTGTTCGTTTATTTGTTGTGCTCGCGGATAAACATGTCCAGCGCGGCGGGCATTGATGGAGCCGTACTTGTCGGTGCTTCCAGATCCAGACGCAACCCTGCCTCTTTTACCGCCTTTGCGGTAGTTGGTCCGAAACTTCCTATCGCGATGTCTTTCTGTTCAAAGTCGGGGAAGTTTTTCATAAGAGACTGAATACCGGCCGGGCTGAAGAAAATCAGCATGTCATAGTTGAATTCCTCTTCCGGAGTGAAGTCATTGCTTACCGTTCGGTACATTACCGCTTCCGTATGGTGGATGTTGTTCTTGTCAAGAAGGTTCTTCACCTCGTCGCTGTGTACGTCAGACATCGGAATCAGATACTTTTCCGTATTGTGCTTGACAATCAGCGGTACAAGGTCGGCGAATTTCCCTGTAGCTCCGAAGAATATTTTCCGTTTGCGGTACTGGACATATTTCTGTATATATAGTGCGATGGCTTCCGACGTACAGAAATATTTCATTGTTTCAGGGATATGTACGCGCAATTCTGTGCACAGATTGAAAAAATGATCTATTGCATGCCGTGAGGTGAACACGATTGCCGTATGATCCAGAATGGATACCTTCTGTTGTCTGAATTCTTTTGCCGACAATCCCTCTACTTTAATGAACGGGCGAAAATCTATCTTCACCCCATACTTCTCAGCAATATCAAAATATGGCGACTTCTCGGTTGTCGGTTTCGGCTGAGAAACAAGGACTTTCTTTATTTTCAATGTACTAAAATTTTAGAATTAATATGTCGTTTATATATCCCAATCCTTTCCAAAGAAAAAGAAGAGGTGCTATTTCGAGGGTGCAAAAGTACAGAATTAAATGTAAAACGACATGAAAATGGTTGAAAAAGTTTCTAACACTCTTATAAAATAACAATATTTTACTGCATATAAGTGTAAAGGCAACAAACCTGAGAGATATTGCAGGAGACAAATCCAAACAGAACATCACAAGGATGAACGGACTCTGAACCAGGCCGCATGCGCCGAGTATGGTGAAATATGAACTTATCCATCCGTCATTTTGGTTTTTCTCAAAGAATACCCAGTTTACAAATCTGTACAAAAACCATTTCACGCATACGATAAGCATGATGCATGAAACGTATATCCCGAGCAGCAATATGTGTGGTGTCTTCCGGAGAAGTTCAGGCGAGAGGTCTGTAAGATAATCGTAGATGACCGTCCCGGAAACTATGCAATATACGCACGACAGTGCGAGCGTGTACCGGAAGTAGGAAGTGGAAATGCCATCGAACATATTGCTCCTCTTCCTGTTCCGGAATAGATTCTTGAAATTATGGTACAGGATTTTTCCTCCGTTCCTTATCGCATATATTGTCAGGAAGAAACAGAAAAAGATTACTCCCGTTACCGCCCAGTCTGTGCGCAGCGAATAAGGCAACGGTTCACCCTGCATTCCCGATATATCCACGGTCTCTATGCCTTGAACCGATGCCTCGTCCGTTTGCACTCCGCAGAGTCTTTGAACCTGCGGAAAACCAGTATGGCAGATTTTGCTCATCTCGCCGCAAATATGTCCGTTATTTCATTTCGTGCACCCTCATTGCGTCCGGCTTATTCCAATCCGAACGCCTGCTTTACTTTATCCACATAATCCAGCTTCTCCCACGTGAAGAGTTCCACTTCAATGTCTTTGTTGCCTTCATAGGGCGAATCGAAATGTTTCGTCAAGACTTTCGGCTCTCTTCCCATATGTCCGTAGGCGGCCGTTTCACTGTAGATAGGGTTGCGCAGTTTCAGGCGTTCTTCGATGGCGCGCGGGCGCATGTCGAATATCTCATCCACCTTACGGGCTATGTCCCCGTCGCTCACATTCACATGGCTGCGTCCGTAGGTGTTGACAAAAATGTTGATGGGACGTGCCACACCTATGGCGTATGAAACCTGTACAAGTACTTCATCGGCCACGCCTGCAGCCACCAGATTCTTGGCGATATGACGTGCGGCATAGGCTGCGCTCCTGTCCACTTTGCTCGGGTCTTTCCCCGAGAAAGCACCTCCGCCGTGTGCGCCTGCTCCTCCGTAGGTGTCGACTATGATTTTCCGTCCTGTCAGTCCTGTATCTCCGTGAGGACCTCCGATAACGAACTTCCCTGTTGGGTTGACAAAATACTTTATGTCGCCGTTGAAAAGTTTCAGCACTTCCGGATTGTGTATTTCCGCAATGACGCGCGGCATAAGCACTTCTATCACATCCTTGCGGATTTGCGACAGCATCTCGCTGTCAGCCTTCAGTCGGGCTTCGTTTGTGTCATTGTCCGGAAGGATGAATTCATCGTGCTGGGTGGATATCACTATGGTGTCGATGCGTACCGGACGGCGCTCGTCGTCATATTCTATTGTCACCTGGCTTTTTGCGTCCGGGCGGAGGTATGTCATCACTTTCCCTTCGCGGCGGATTTCGGCAAGCACCATGAGGAGCTTGTGTGCAAGATCGAGCGGGAGCGGCATATAGTTTTCCGTCTCGTTGGTGGCGTAGCCGAACATCATGCCCTGATCGCCGGCACCCTGATCCATCGGCTTTTCCCTTTCCACGCCACGGCTGATGTCCGGACTTTGTTCATGGATTGCAGAGATCACGCCGCATGAGTTCCCTTCAAACATGTATTCGCTTTTGGTATATCCGATCCTGTTGATCACCTCACGTGCCACGCGTTGCATGTCGATGTATGCTTTTGTCTTCACTTCTCCCGCCAGAATCACCTGCCCGGTGGTCACGAGAGTTTCGCAGGCTACTTTTGAATTGGGGTCGTAAGCCAGCAGTTTGTCAAGTACAGCGTCCGAGATTTGGTCGGCCACTTTGTCGGGGTGCCCTTCAGACACCGATTCGGATGTGAACAAGTATCCCATTTCGCTCAAGGATTAAATGATTTTGTTTAGTTGTTTATCCGTGTACGGATAGAGTAGATAGAATATAATCAGGGAAACAAGACTGTTTTTTAGCATTTTTTTCCGTGGTTGCAAGCTACTCAAATCTTTCCACATTTATTTCGGCCGCAAAGATATGACAAAATGCGGAATAAATTGAAATTATTCCGCATTTTAACATAGCAGGGGGATGCAGGCTCCTTATTCGCCCCAATGTACCTCTGCTTCCCGTTTCTCACGCTCGATGACCTCTTTCGCTTTGCGGGCGTATATTATCAGACGGAAAGAACGGTCGTACGTCAGATAACTCCACATCCAGTTGAACAGGACGATGATCTTGTTGCGTACACCCAGAATGGAACGCAGGTGGACAACCAGCCATAACAGCCACGCAATCCATCCCTGTGTCTTTATCTTGCTGAATTCTGCCACAGCCTTGTTTCTTCCCACTGTTGCCATTGAACCCAGATTGCGGTATTTGAACTTTTTCATTTCCTTACCGTTCTCCATGCGCTTCAGGTTTTCGGCAAGGAGCTTTCCCTGCTGGATGGCCACCTGAGCGAGCTGGGGATGTCCGTTCGGATATTCCGGATCGCTGCCGGCCATGATGCACTGGTCGCCTATGCAGAATACGTTGGATAACCCTTCAACGCGGTTGAACTCATCCACCTTGATTCGGAATCCTCTTCCGATGGAGCTTTCGGGAATGTTGCCTATCGCGTTGGCACGCACTCCACTTACCCAGATGAAAGTACGTGTTGGAATCTCGCTTCCGTCCTCCAATATCACTTTGTGATCCTGATAGTCCAGAACCTTTTTGCCAAGACAGACCTTTACCCCCATCTCGCGGAGAAATTCCGCCGACTTTTCTGAAGATTCCTCCGACATGCCTGACAGCAGGCGGTTTGTCGCTTCGAGCAGGTATATGTGCAAAAGGTTGTTGTCCATGTCAGGGTAGTCTTTTGGAAGCACGTAACGTTTCATCTCAGCCAATGCTCCTGCCACCTCGACCCCTGTGGCGCCGCCTCCGACGATGACGATGTTCAGAAGTTCCCTGCGTTCCTGTTCTGTTGCACACGTGACGCTTCGCTCGAAATTGCTCAGCAAGGCGTTGCGCAGTCCCATCGCTTCAGACAGGGTTTTCATTGGTATGGCTTCCTCCTCGATATGCTTGTTTCCGAAGAAATTGGACGTGGTTCCTGATGCCAGGACAAGATAGTCGTATTCCACCTTGCCTATGGAAGTCTGCAGGATATTCCGATCCGGATAGATAAAGCGGGCTTCTCCCATACGGAAGTAGATGTCCTTTTTGCTTTTGCTGAATATCTTACGGTAAGGAAAAGAGATGGAGCTTGGTTCAATGCCGGCAGAAGCCACCTGATAAATCAGTGGAGGGAATTGGTGAAAATTGTTTTTGTCCAGCAGTATGACCTGAAATTGTGATTTTGAAAGTTCATTCGCCAGTTTCAGACCTCCAAATCCTCCTCCGACTATCACAATTCTTTTTTTACCTTTCTCTTTTTCAATGTTAAAGCTCATATCCGATTTGTTTTTATGTTATCCGCCGCGAAATTAGACAGTTTTTAAATAGTAAAAAAGTCATTTGTGATGATTTCATACTTGAAAAGGAAAAAAACAGCATTTTAGGGCAGCGGTTTGAGACGTGACATGCCAATTTGCAATATGGAGTTCATAAAACGGTGTGCCCGCATGTGAATACATGAAAAAACAACTTCCCAATGTCCGTTATGACATCGGGAAGCCGTTTGTCCACTTTTCCAGCCTCCCGGCCGAAAGATGAAACTCATGTCATAATTCACGGTGTCCTTGCGGATACTCATACAGACATGGCAAGCAATATAAAATGAAAATGATTCCTGTTTTGGCGTACTATTCTTCTTCCTTATGGTTACGTTCTTTGGTGGGAGCATGATGGATTGCCCGCAGAATGAAATACTATGTGAGGACGATGAACAATATTACGAGTCCGATGATCAATTGTGTCATAATGTGTTGTTTTTCGGCATTTGCCTTATTAAGTTAAGTGTTTAAGTGTGTTGCGTGTGAACGGTTAATTCAAAACTTATTACAAATATATTAAAAATTATCCATTGCGGTATAATGAATTTATCAAAATTAACATTAAAAAACATTTGATGCTTCCGGTAGGATTGACATGAAGCTTCGTTGACGTGACTGGTACGTTTATTTAAAATGACCACACGTTCTGGTCGGAACGAGCGTGTGTTTTATGAGTATCTTCCTGTCGTTTTCAGGTGGAGAAAAAGACTGCGGATTTTTTTTTGTATGCCGGAAGTGTATTTCTTCCATGAAAATAGATAAATTTTCAAAAGATGAGTTACATTTGCAATGTAAAATAAAAAATATGGCTGAGAAACCGATTTTTTTGATTGATATTGACAAGGTGGTACGTGAGAAAGCTGGCAAGAAAGCAGACCGTATACCTCGCTTTTTAATATCATATCTGAAAAAGATAATCCATCAGGACGAGATTAATGCTTTTCTTGCAAATGTCTCGGACAAGACGGGTGTCGACTTTCTTGAGGCATGCTTGGATTATCTGGACATCAGCCTTGACGTGGAGGGGATGGAGAACCTGCCCGCAGATGGATTGTGTACGTTCGTCTCCAATCATCCTCTTGGGGGACCGGACGGAATCGCTCTCGGATACATATTGGGAAAGCGTTACGGAGGGCGGATCAAGTACTTGGTCAATGACTTGCTTATGAACCTGCACGGGATTGCTCCGCTTTGCATACCTATCAACAAGACGGGTTCGCAGTCACGTGACTTTCCAAAGATGGTGGAAGAGGGATTCTGCTCGGATTCGCATATCATCATGTTTCCTGCGGGGCTGTGCTCGCGGAGGCAGCACGGTGTGATAAAGGACTTGCCGTGGAAAAAGGCGTTTGTTACGAAAAGCGTGGAGACACGGAGGGACGTTGTGCCAATTCATTTCGAAGGGCGTAACTCCGACTTTTTTTATAATTTGTCCAATGTGTGCAAGTTTTTCGAAATAAAGTTCAATGTGGCCATGCTGTATCTGGCGGACGAGATGTACAGAAACCGTCACAAGACATTCCGGATTGTCATTGGCAAGCCAATCCCATGGCAGACGTTCGACAAGTCGAAGACACCTATGGAGTGGGCTGACTATGTACGCGAACTTGTTTACAAACTTTGAACAGACAGAAGGGATAGTATAATATAATATATGGAAGAAATTATTGCGCCGATTGACAGAGAGCTTCTGAAATCGGAACTGACCGAAGACAGGCGGTTGAGGTTCACGAACAAGAGTAACAACGAAATCTATATTGTTACGTGGAAAAATGCTCCTAACGTATTGAAGGAAATCGGGCGTCTGCGTGAGATAGCTTTTCGTACGGCAGGGGGAGGAACGGGGAAATCTCTCGACCTTGACGAGTATGACCTGATGGAGCATCCCTATTATCAGTTGATAGTATGGAATCCAGATTCGGAGGAAATCCTTGGCGGCTACCGTTATATATTGGGTGACGAGGTAGAGTTTGACGAGAATGGGGCGCCTATACTGGCCACGGCCCACATGTTCAATTTCTCCGATAAGTTCCTGAAGGAATATCTTCCGGCTACGATAGAGTTGGGACGTTCTTTCGTCACGCTTGAATATCAGTCAACGCGTGCCGGCTCGAAGGGACTGTTTGCACTCGACAACCTGTGGGATGGGTTGGGGGCGCTCACTGTGGTGATGCCCCAGGTGAAGTATTTGTTCGGAAAGATGACGATGTATCCGAGCTACAACCGTTTGGGACGCGACATGATCTTGTATTTCCTGAATAAGCACTTCGGTGACAAGGACGGGCTTATTATCCCCAAAAAACCGATACAGATAGATACCGATCCTGCAATGCTTGAAAATATGTTCTGTTATGACACTTTCAAGGACGACTATAAGGTGCTGAATACGGGTATCAGGAAGTTGGGATATAACATTCCTCCATTGGTGAATGCCTATATGGGACTTTCGCCTACGATGCGTATGTTCGGGACGGCTGTCAACGATGGTTTTGGTGACGTGGAGGAAACCGGAATACTGATTGCTGTTGATGAGATTCTGGAGGAAAAGCGTGTCCGTCACATAGAATCTTTCATCAAGGAACATCCGGAAGCACTTGACATCACTTCTTCGGTTAATCCCATTGTGAGCAGAATAAATAAATGATGTGGATGACTCTCTTGCTTGCTGATTTATGTAATACACATTTTATATAAAGGTACAAAGAGGCCATCTCATGTTTGTTTTGAGACGGCCTCTTCCCAGATAATTTGTATCTTTGTGATAGACAATAGTGCAAGCCTAAAGCAGACAATTTTGTATTTTTTATATTTTTGTGCTAACAAGATAACTGTGATATGACATTTTTGCGTATAGCAGACTGGAATATGGAGGTTTCGTGTAGCCGTTCACTTTTTGAGAAAATCGGCTGTTTCCATCCGTTTCTGATGGAAGGCGGAGAAGGAGTAGCCGTTGACTGTATGGTGAGATTGGGAAGGACGGTGCAAATACCGGAGGGACAGCCTCATCAGGTGTTACACCCTGACGGAAGGGAACTTCGCATCTGGAAAGACAAGGATGGGGAGGAAGCTTTCGTAGAGATAGCTTATTCGGATTGTGTATGCCGTCTCCGTGCCTCCCGCGAATGGAAAACAGTAGAGACAGATTTGTGTGAGGATGATGTCTGCTTGGCGAAAAAAATGAATGATATACTGATGCTTGCATTTGCATACAGCCTGGCGTATGGCGGAGGTGTACTGATACATTCTTCATGCGTCGGTTTGGAGAACGGTTGCGGGGCTGCTTTTATTGGTCGCTCGGGAATTGGTAAAAGTACACATTCCAGGCTTTGGCTTGCGTATGTGCCCAGCACCAGGCTGATAAATGATGACCAGCCAGCCGTCCGTGTGCTTTCAGACGGGAGTGTATATATATACGGTACTCCCTGGAGTGGGAAAACACCGTGTTATCGTAATGACAAGGCAGAGTTGAATGGCATCTTCTGCATGGAACAGGCTCAGGAAAACCGTCTCGTAAAGCTTATGCCGGTGAATGCGTTCAGCGAACTTATAAATTCTACTTCTCTGATGTATTCCGACCTGTCGAGCTACCGGATGATTGCACAGACTTTGGGAGCGATAGTGGAGCGCGTACCTGTCTACAGACTGAAGAACCGTCCTGAAAAGGCTGCGGTAGAATTGAGTTACGGGGTAATATCGCAGAAGTGATGCGCCGGAATCTGAAAGTTTTGGAGAGTGTGCGGTGGCTGCGTGATGCAGTCCGTCCGTACCGTATGAGAATTTTTCTGGGAGCATTGGTTGACCTTACAGGAATGGGGTGTTCGCTTTTTTCTGTCTATTTGTCGAAATATGCCATTGACATCGCTACGGGCACGACGGATGGGCAGTTGTGGTATGTATCCGGCGGTATGGTGGGCTGTATAATACTGTCTATGGTAACAAGTATGTTGTCGTCATGGATCAGTGAAAGGGTGAGGATGCGGATGACTATTGACTTGCAGATGCGGCTCAGCGACCGTCTGATGGTTTCCACATGGAATGATTCTTCGCGGTGGCACACGGGGGATATCTTGACTCGTCTGGGGACAGATGTGTCGGAAGTGGTTGCAATGTTGGTCTATACGATTCCTTCTGCCGGAGTTACTTTTGTCAAGCTTTTGGCCTCTTTCCTTTTCCTGTGTGTGCTTGACTATAGTCTTGCATGGATGTTGCTTCTTTCCACACCTCTGTTGTTGCTGTCAAAAGTCTATTATAGGAAGATGCGCGTGCTGAGCAAGTCCTACAAGGAAATGGAAAGCCGTATTTTTTCTTTGTTGGAGGAAAATATATCTTCTCGGATATTGATTCGTTCGCTGGGTGCTTCGGGTGTGCGAAGAAGGAAACTGGCAGGTTGTCAGGATGAGATATATGCTGTGGGGATGAAGCAACTGAATTTCAGCGTGTACTCTAAGAGCGTCCTGCAATTCGTGTTTGGCGGAGGATATTTCACGGCTTTTCTTTGGGGACTCTATCGCTTGTCATCCCATGCCATAACCTTTGGCTCTATGATTGCTTTCGTTCAGTTGGTAAGTCGTGTACAAGGGCCTGTATTGCAGTTGATATCCTTTGTGCCGGGACTTATACGTGTGCGTGTTTCCATCGAACGTCTGGAAGAGCTGGAAAGCTCGGAGATATTTTCTCCTGACGGACAGGAAGTATATTTGCCGGAAGCCGTAGAGTACAGAAGCGTCCGTTTCTCTTATGGGACCAAAGAATTGTACGGTGGCGGACTGAATGTCACTCTCCTTCCCGGTGAACCGGTTGCCGTTGTGGGTCCGACGGGAATAGGAAAGACCACTTTGACACGTCTGTTGATGGGACTGGTCCGGCCTTCGGAAGGAGAGATCAGGTTGTTGACAAGGGAGGGCAGTCATGATGTGGCTTCCCTTTCCCGTAAGAATTTCGTATATGTACCTCAGGGAAACAGTATGTTCAGTGGAACCATTCGGGACAATCTGCTTCTTGCATCTCCCGATGCTGATGATGAGCATCTGTGTCGTGTATTGCGGACAGCATGTGCGGATTTTGTCTTTGACTTGCCAAAAGGCATTGATACGGTCATAGGCGAGTCGGGTTATGGCTTGTCGGAAGGACAGGCACAGCGTCTGGCTGTGGCGCGTGCTTTGCTTCAGCCGGGTAATATCTGCATCTTCGATGAGGTGACTTCTGCGCTTGACGTACATACAGCCCGTAAGCTGGTCTGCAATCTGCTTCTGGAAGGTAAGGAAAAGATACAGGTGTTTGTTACTCATGACCGTATGCTGATGGAACATTGCAGGAAGATTGTCCATCTGAGTGATGGTGGAATGTATGTAACGGAAACAGTTGACGAAAAACAATAATAAGAAACTGACTGAACGGTTTGACATAGACTATTCGCAGGTATTGTCTGACGTGCAGGATTTCTGCAAACGTTTGTTGGAACTGAAAGTAATTGAGGAGGGATAGTTCTTGTGGACTGGTGGAGGGCTCACACAAGGTGGCCCTCCACATAGTTCCTTTGAAAGCTATCCGACATGACTGTATGTCAAGAATCTGTCGGATCAGTTACGGAACACGGCCGTCATTTTTCGGGTTTCAGCCATCGGTCGAGCCAGCTGAAGAACGTACGCTGCCATAAAATTCCGTTCTGTGGTTTCAGTACCCAATGGTTTTCATCGGGGAAAATCAGCAGTTCGGCAGGTATGCCGCGCATCTTGGCCGCGTCAAAAGCTGCCATTGCCTGGTTAGCAAGTATTCTGTAGTCTTTTTCGCCGTGTATGCAGAGAATAGGGGTATCCCATTTGTCCACGAAGCGGTGGGGCGAGTTGGCGAAGGTGCGTTGTGCAGTGGCATTGTTCTTCTCCCAATAGGCACCGCCCATATCCCAGTTGGCAAACCACTTCTCTTCCGTTTCAAGATACTGCATCTCCATATTGAAGATACCGTCGTGCGCAATGAAAGCCTTGAAACGTTTGTTATGGTGTCCGGCGAGCCAATAGACGGAAAAGCCGCCGAAGCTGGCTCCCACACAACCCATACGGTCACGGTCGACAAACGGTTCCTTTGACACTTCGTCAATGGCTGTCAGGTAGTCTTTCATGCACTGCCCTCCGTAGTCGCCGCTGATGGCTTCATTCCATTCCACTCCGAAGCCCGGCATTCCCCTACGGCAGGGAGCTACAATGATATAGTCGTTGGCCGCCATTATCTGAAAGTTCCAGCGGAAGCTCCAGAATTGGCTTAGCGGGCTTTGCGGTCCCCCTTCGCAAAAGAGCAGGGTAGGGTATTTCTTGTTCGGATCGAACTGCGGAGGATAGATAACCCATGTCAGCATATCTTTTCCGTCGGTGGTTTTAATCCAGCGTTCCTCTACTTTTCCCATTTCCAGCTTGTCGTAGATGTGTTTGTTTTCTGCAGTCAGCTGCGAGGCTTCAGCAAACTCTCCCTCATATTCTGTGGAAACAGAATAAATCTCGTCCGCCTGGCTCATGGAATGACGTGTGGCAATCAGAGATTTCCCGTTCAAGGCAATGGAGCCGTAGTCGTGAAGGCCTTCGGTAATCTTGACGGGTTCTTTCCCGTTCAGGTCGAGACGGTAGATCTGTTCCGTGCCGTGCCATGTGCCTGTCAGATAAAAGCCGTCGGAAGCTGCATTCCATACGTATGCATCCACGTTGGTCTGAAATCCTGCAGAGGCGATGAATTTCTCTTTCTTTTCCAGATCCATGACATACAGGCGGTTCAGATCGCTTTCATAGCCGTCGTGTTCCATACTTTGCCATGCGATGTATTTGCCGTCGGGAGAGAACTGCGGATTCGTATCATAACCCATGTTCTTGTCTTTGGTGTCTTCCTTGCACAGGTTCTCTGTCTCTTTTGATTTTATATCGTATAGAAAGATGTCCGAATCTGTGGAAACTGCATACTCTAGTCCTGTCTTCTTTCGGCAGGTATATGCGATTTTGTCTGAAGCCGGACTCCATGCCAGTTGTTCCATTCCTCCGAAAGGTTTCATGGGCGATTCGTATGGCTCGTTTTGCAGGATGTCCGTTGCATCTTCGCCAATCTTGTTACCGTCGAATGTGGCCACGAACGGATGTGGGATGGTTTCCACCCATTCATCCCAATGCTTGTACATCAGGTCATCGATGATACGTCCGCTTGCCTTGTCAAGGTCGGGATAGACATCTGCTGTACGTTTGCCGTATTTCACTTGTGACACGAAGAGTACTTTCGATTCATCGGGAGAAAATAAGAATCCTTCCACACCTTTTTTAACATCAGACAGTTGTCTGCGTTGCGTACCGTCCGGATTCATTTCCCAGATTTGTCCGTCGCTCAGGAAAGCGATCTTGTTCCCTTCCTTTATCCATGCCGGATCACTTTCGCTCCTGGCCGATGCGGTAAGCAGTCTGTTGTCCGAACCGTCCGCGTTCATTACGTAAATTACCGTGTGTCCCTTGTTTCCTTTCACGCTATAGTATGACACTGTATAGGCAATACGTTTTTTGTCGGGTGATACGCTGAATGTTCCTATACGTCCCATGCCCCAAAGCACTTCCGGTGTCATCCTTCCGTTTTCGACAGCAATTTCCTGTCTGCCGATAAACGGCTCTTCGTTTACTGCCTTCTCAGGGGCAGTGCATGAAGAGGCAGTCAGTGCTACGGCAACTGTCATTGTCATAAGATCTGTTTTTTTCATTGTGTTTTTTTCTAATGATTTCGACAACAAAATTACGAAAAATACAAAGTATATTGACTCAAAAGCATAAAATGAATCGGAACTATACACTTTAATCTTGTGTTATTGTCTATCACAAAGTTACAAATTA
>CAZSYY010000017.1:0-44106 GCA_964611375.1 uncultured Phocaeicola sp.
ATAAATTCGCAGTCAGGGTAGGCGGTCATGGCCGCCTACCCTGACCCAAGAAAACAAAACTTGACACAGTTCAGTTTACACTGCCTCACACAAAAGAAAATCAGGCTTTATTATACAGTTTCTCCCAATCATCTTCCGAAACTTCCGGAAGGTCTTTAGCTCCCTCTACCGAAGCCTCCAACTCAGCAATCACCAACGAACTTGGTTTGGTGACTGTCTCACATTCCGCATAATCGGTAAGGTCAGCATCAGCATCCACAGGCAACCCCTCATCGGTAAATGTTTGTTGATAGCCCGCTATAACCCTGAGGTATTCCCGGCGTGCCTTCAGTTGTGTCTTGAGTTCTTTGATGTCATCCGCAGAAGCAACCAATCCAACCGCAGCACCGACACCTGCAGATACCCACTTATCCTTCTTGGAGCCTCCACCAAGTATACCAGCTGCTGCGCCAACTGCGGCACCTGTCCCAACTTTAGCTACGATTTTACCGCCGGATTTCATGGCAGCTGTCAAGTACTTCTTGGCTGCGTTTGGATCGCAAACCTTACCGTCCTTATCCAGCACACGATAGGTGTAACGATAAGTACCGTCTTCATTGCGTATGGTATCACCATTTTCGTCTGTTTCATACACTTGCGCCACATAGAAAGAATCAGTCTTGGCTAACAAGTCCCTGACATACACGGAATCTTCTAAGGCAACGTTCTCAGACTGCCCATCACCAATCACAGATGAAACTGTTTCTGTGGCTTTCTGTATTTTTTTCAAAAACTTCTGTGCCGATGCGCCCGTTACACAAAATAACATCAAGCTCAATGCGCATAAGCTCTTTAAAACCATTCTTTTCATATCATTAATAATATTAATTAAACGTTCATGACAGTAAACACCTCTCCATCATTTGGTAAACATCTTCACGCGAAACTGCTTCTTCATGAATGTTCCCCGTGCCTGACGCATAAAATCTTCGAAATCCATATAGACAATCTTTATACCCGAATCTTCGCGGGGACGGAACAATATGCCGACAGGAAGCTTGGTGCGATCCAATTCTATTTCAGCGATTCCGTCAGTCCCGGACTGTCCCACCTGCTGGAAGTTGCCCGACTCAGCCTTGAGCATACGGCGGAACTTCTTGTCTGACGAGAATGTTCCGGACGAAATACGTGAAAAGCCATAGTAAGTCCATATCTCCACATCAGGAATGTAATTGCCTTCCGACAAGGTTTTCCACTCAACAAAAGTAAACTTCACCTGCAAATTCTGGTCGGCAAGCAGGTTTTGCAGCTGTTCGACAGTCTTTGAATAATAATCATCCGGGTTATAAACCGATATTTGCTGCAGGCAGTAAATGGCATACAGGACATACTCCGCAGTTTCCGCCTGGGTAGCTTTTCCGGACTTTTTCAAGTTCAGAAGACTGTAGTAGCAATTGCGGTACTGGTAATCGTAGTACGCACACGAGTCGCACATATTGACATACGACTGAAGCGTAGGTTTCAAGTCGGCAACCGCGCTCTCTCCCGTGTTCATGGCTTCAACATAGGCTTCACGAGCCTCTTTGTATTTTCGTAACTTGAAAAAATTGCTCCCCTGATCCATTAAGGCGGCACATTGGGTGACAAACACTTCTTTCTCTATCACAATTGGCACCACGACATAAGTCTTTTTAACACGAGGACCGATGTCCGAGATGTCAACGGAAAGATAGTTGGTTCCTTCGCCATACAGTTCCACATTACACATCGAGCTAAAAACGGCTCTGGCAGAGTCCAGTTCAACCTCCAAACGGTCAATCTCGTCCCACTCCGGTGCATCCTGTGACAACGAACCCATCTGACTGTCAAGTTCATTCAACCGCGTTTCTATAAGTTCTACATTCTTTTTGGCCGCTGTAAAGTTGGCCAATGGAATCACAATCTTTATGACAAGCACCGAATTGTCCGCCTTGCTGACTTCGCTTGAAACCGTTGCCTGCAAATCAGGCGAACACTTCGCCTGCAGACTCAGGACATTGGATAATATTTCAACGGCAGCTTCGGAAGCATTGAAATGTACATCACTGGCTTCCATCTGGTCTGAATCCAAGCGAATGGGATTGGACACTTCTTCCATACGGTATGCGACCAGATAATCCGCATTGTTCACTGTGGCCAGTACGGAAGTCCTATACGGACTACCCATCCGACTCACCTCCAGCTTTGGTTTGTTTGTATCGTCAACACCTATGATAACATGGTAACGATAATACCCGTCCGTTCCCTTCTTTGGGGAAAGTACGGATACATCCTTACAGTTCGGTATTTCGATTATCAGATCGGAATATCTGGCAAGTATCAGTATGCCGCGTTTGCCGTTCAACGATTCAAATATGTCAGCCTCCGGGTATCGGCTCAATTCGCTGACACCCGTCTGTGCCCAAAACGGCAACGCAGCACAACAAAAACATATCATCCACAAGAATCGCTTCATAATCATATATTTAGAAGACAAAACTACAAGTTGAACCCTCCTAAAGTGGAGATGTCGTCATCCGGCTTCTGGCGTTCGCCGCCAACCCATTCCGGTTGCCAGGTACGCACGTGAATCACCGGGTTGCCACCGTTTTCCGGGAACTCCCACAGAAGGAACAGATAACCCTCGTCACTGTAAGTACTCGACTGCCACTCCTGCCGCAGGCGTACGCCGTACTTGGTAGGATCGACTTTCGAGCGGGTAATGCCGGCACAACCACCACTTTCTCCATTATCACCGATCTCACTGAACTTCACGTTTATCCATTTGTTACGGGCAAAGGCTTTGCGCAAGTTACGGATGTATTCCTCCTTCGTCTGCTTGACATATGTCACTTTCTTTGTCATTTTCACGTTATCTCCACCGCTTTTAGTCGTAATGACCTTTCCCGTAATGATAAGAGCATCGTCACTGAAGATTTGATTGAGGAAATCGATGTCTTTCTGGTTGTAGGCTGTACGGAAGCGCTCTATGTACTGCATGATGATCATCTGGCGTTCCTTCTCTACCACACTGCCGCAATGTTCCAAGCTTTCGGAAAGTTGTGCATCCAAAGCCAACCTGAAGTCTGTAAGGTTGCCCCGTGCGTCAAATTCGATAATGGCTTCCTGGTAAGTTCCCATGCCGAAGTCCTCACCTTGAGGTGTAATGATAAGGGGAATATGACTTACCATCATCGATCCGTCAGCGAAGACCCAGCAACGCTCCACCACCTCATCATCATCGCAATAGAACGGCGTGACATCCCACAGACGCAGCAACGAACGAAGCGAAAACTCGTCCATAGGCAACCCTTTTGTCGTAAGAATGGTCTTGGCCTGCTGTGCACGGTTTATTTCGGTCAGCACCGTTCCCAAATTCCTTGCAGCAGCATCAATGGCAGAAGGACGATCTACACCGCTGTCAACGGTGAGCGTCACCGTCACCGCCTTGCATTCGCCTGCCACCCATGCAAAACAGGCGGCAAGTACAAACATAATATGCATCAGTCTTGTTCTCATATCGTCTAATTGATTTATGCAGTCATTCTTTTATTCCACTTCAATGCCTATGGCACCGCATCCCTGATAATTGGCAATGCCATCCCGTTTATTAGTCTTCACATTCAGGCGATCGGGTCCCGGAGTGAGTACGGCAACTACTTCTGCCTGCTTATTGTAGATGACCAGATAGCACTTGTCCGGATTGTCCAAAGAAGCATAACGGGCATAGTCCTTTATTTTCCCTTCTGCTTTCAGTTGCTTCACTTTTTCCGCCATCTCATAATAGTCTGTATATGAAGCAACGACACTGACAGCTTCCGGAATCACAAGCTGTATCTTTTCATTCACAGCAGGAACATTATCATTGGAAATGACAACAGCATTGTCCGTAGGGATGATGTCACTCTTTCTGACATAGACAAAGTAACGGAACATGTTGTTACCACGAGGCATGGAGAGAGTGTTCCACAGTTCCCTCCGGTTGCTCACCACCAGACTGGTACTTCCCTTCATCTTTTTCTGAGTAGCCACCCATTTGTTGATTTCATCATACAGGCGTTCCTCAGCGTAAGAGCGGGCATCCGCTTCTGTGGAAGCTGTAGATTCGGCATAAATATATTGCGAACTCTTTTTGATCTTGTTTATTTGTTCCTTTACATCGTCCGATGATTCAGCCGAGATACCGGCCAATACCAGACAAGAAAGAATGAGTGTAAGGAGTATTCTCATATTCACATCGTATTTATGGATTGATAAAGAATTTCTCTGTAATGTTCTGCAATGGAGTGAAGGCATAGAGCGTACCAGTAATGCAACCTTCGCCCCGCAACAGACTGAACGGCACGGACAGACTGAGAGTGTGGCAGTAGGCAAGTTTGTCATTGACTGCAAAAATGGTGGCAAACATATCCGTGTCCGTCTGCTCTTTCACTCCCAGATAGAGACGGCAGCCTTCTGTCTCGCAATAGCGGACAAACTGTTGAAAAGTCAATGTCATTTCCCTCTTGACATTACCATACCTGTCTAACGTCAGTCGGAGCGGTATCGACCGTCCTCCGCACGAACCTGTCAGCAGAATGTTGTTGATGCTCTCCCTGATATGGATATTGTCACACAAGATATGATAAATGCCATCATCATCAGCCTGAAGGAACAAGCGCGAACGGATAAGGTCTCCAAGAAAGGTTCCTCCATCCACTATTGCCAGTTTCTCTGAGATAGAAACGGGGAAAGCCTTCCATGCCGACGGCAGAGTATCCGGCATCGTTTCGGATGAACAGCGGCAAAGGTCACGTTCCAGCATATCTTCCAGTTCAATCAGATTCGCACCCAACATACACTGATAATCAGCCGACACTATGAAACTTACCTTTCCGTCTTCCGTCCCCCACTCCACATGATAGGCACGACGCTCTCTTTCACTGATAGAAAAAGGAATGTCAGGCATCAGTGTCTTGAGCAATGCGGCATCGCCTTGCAAAAAGGTGACAGCCTTACGGCTTACAGCCTCAGCCTTGTCACCATACGGCACAATGTCCTCCTCAAGGGCATAACGCTCGATAAAGTCCAACAGCGGACGGATATCATAAGTGGCAGCCCAACGACTGTCGAACAGTCTGTAACCGATGTGCGACACATCTCCGTAAGTATTGGTACACACCCGCAACGGCCTGCCATTATAATTCCATGTGGAATCATTGTCCATATTGATTCCCAGCGTATCCGACAACTGAAGCCCCACCGCCTGCGCTATCCGCTCCAGACACGGCACACGATAAACAGGCGAAGCACCTGCACAAAAGGCAAATGTCAGGGCTGTCAGCGTCATAACGACACGAGGAAAAATCATGGCTTCACCAGGACAGTATTCCCGTCGTGCTTCCAATATCCCTGCCCACTGATACGTCCATTACGGAATTCACCATCGAAAGTATCCCCAGGCTGAGCAATGAAATCTTTAGACGAAACAATACGATGTTCCGCCTTATATGTCAGTGTCCCATGACCGTGCGGCTTACCGTCTTTCAGGTCACCGGTATAAGAAGCATAACCCAAATCCACTGTCCCATAGACAGACGGTTTCGGTTGTTCGATGACTTCTATCGGTCCGTCGGTTACCGAATTATCTTCCTCACTGACATTTTCAGCCTCCTGTCCTACGTTATCTTTCGGTTCTTCTATAATAGGATCTTCTTGTACGATCTCTGTACTCTTATCCGCAGGCATGAAAACAAAATAACAGATGCCGGCCAATACGATTGCTGCAACCGCGATAATGCCTATCATCTTTCCCTTTCCGCCTTTGCCCTTAGCCTGCCGTCCATTCTTTCCACCGGATTTCTCCCGCAATGGTTTCCCGCATTTTGGACAAACAAACTCCTCACCGGGTTCTACTTCCACAGACTCATTGAATTTCTCACATTCAATGTTCTTACAAATTCCTTCCTTTTTTGGCATAACTCTTTTTATTTTCTAAATTCGTTTATACTATATTTGATTATCAACTGTCATTTCTTACAGGCAACCAATCAGCTGATATGCAGGTCGTCATCACACAATTTCTCGGCAGCCTTGTTGAATGCCACGAATACAGGGTTATTCTCGTTCCCGTTCACTAAAGGCAACAGTACGTTGTCAAGCGTTTCGCCCATCTTCAGCATAAGCTGCTTGCGTTTCTCTATATGCTTGTAATTGGCATTCATTTCTTCCAGCACGGCATTTTTCAGCGAAGCGGCATCCAATGCGCGTGTCTGCTTGCTCAATTCCTTCAAAGTGGCCACCATGTCATCACCAACAGCAATCCAGCGGCTGATGCGTCCCAATCTGTTTTTCTCGCCTGCAAAGCACATGATCTTTTCTCCGGTCTCTACATCTTCGCGCGTCACGATGATATTGCCAAGAGCATAAGCCAGCAGAACGATTGGCATAAGACTCTTTTCCGATTCTTCCTTGCTGCGGTTAAACAGTCCAGGCAACTCTTTGGCAAAACTTTCCGTATGTACCACCATACGGTTTACATCACTGCGAGTCAGCACATCATACTTTTCCTTAAGCACACGCAGATTGTCCACATACCGCAGAGGGAAGCCACTGTGAGCAGTCACTACCACAATCTGATTACTCTTGAAGTTGACCGACACATCGCTGTCCTTGTTGAAAACAATCTTCCCACTATCACCGAAATCACGGATAAACTCGTTGCGGAAGGTGTCGTCATCTTCATAAAGCGGAAGTGAAATTTGGATGATCTTCTGATGATTGGCTGCAGTTTCAGGACTCCCTTTCCCTTCCTCCGAACTGTTAAAGGTAAGGAAACTCTGGGCTGCATTGTATATTTCCTTGACAAAACGCTTGCGCTTTTCTGAAGTGCTGCATTCAGTGTTTCTCAACTTGTCAAGGATGTTTACGTTGACAAGACGGAGATTCGGATTTTTCTTTGAATAAGCATACAACTCGTCACGTGACTTCTCGATGCATGACTTCAGCGTGATTTCCTTCAATGCACTCAAGTTTATCTTCTTTGCCAGCAGGCTGAACGAGACATTAGTGGCACCTGCCGCATTGATGATGTCGGATCGCAGTCCGGTAGCATGCACTTTCTGGTTCTCCCGGTTCTTGAGAAAACCCTGCACAGTGTCGCGCACCTGTCTGGGGTCGTATTCTTTAACAACTTCGCCCTTCATATCGTTGTTCTCGATATCGCTCAGCTTGCATTTTTCCTCTGCCTGCTTCTTCATTACCGAAGCAAACTCTTCGAACATTCGCATCAGGGGTTCCACAGTGTTTGCATTGAGCAATGTCAACATGTTCACCACTTCGGAAAGAAGCTTAACGGCATACCCGTAAGCGACAATTTCCGTCATCAGTGTCAACTGTTCACGCTTGACATCCACAAAACTGCCAAAAGTCTTGACCGAAGCATTGGTCACTGCATCGCGCAGCCACCCGATATTGTTCCATTCGTTACGTATATTATCCACCTGCGCGGCAAGATCCTCGTTCAGGTAAGTCGACAGTTTATTTATCTTGTGTTTGTATCCGTCTACCCGTTCCTCACACTTTGCTGCCAACACCTTAATATACTTATGTACCTCAATGACAGACATATTGCCTTGTCTCCAGCTGTCGAAGAGATTGTTCTCGATACGGCGGCAGATCTCTTCGGCAAAACCTGATATCTGCGACTCGTAATTGATATAGAACTTCTTAACGCCACAGCCGCGATACATATTGTCATAGAATTCGACACACAGTTGGTTAAATTCTTCCAGCCATTCCTTCTTGGAATATTCGTTCTGCACATTCTGCTTATATCGGTCGGTGTAGAACTCCCATCCCTGCACGACAGGTCTCCAGTTGGTCACGTGTTTTTCAATGGAAGGAAGCGGCTTGCCCAATGTCAGATAATCATCACTAAGCAGATTATTCTCCACCTCAGATGCTTTCTCCATGAGTTCAACATACTCTTTGCCAACCATGTCTTCCGTACATTCAATGTACCCTCTCGCATCATCCCATAATCCGTAGAGCATCTGCATTGATGCCTGACGGGCCATGTGGTAGGCTCCGTACTCCACAACCTCCGTTTCAGGATATTCGATACGTTTCACTCCGAAAGTCATGAACCTACGGCTATGTACAGGCTCATTAATCTCGTTCATCTCGGGCAGCAGGCCGTTGTTCTCGTTCGTTTCCAGTCTGGACATTCTCCCCCCACTCGTCGATGAAACGATAATCTTCTGGAAAAGGAAGTCGCCGACGATTCCCGGCAGAACTTTGTGGATATTCACTTCCTTTCCGGCTTCGTTGACATTAGTGTAGAGATATGCCATATCGAACGCATCCTGTCCACCAAGCAGACGGCGCACATTACCATATTCATCCGTATTACCCTTTACATCAGTGGGCAGATAGCGTCCCACAGACATGGCGTTCAGTTCCAATAAAGCCGCATAACCGTTTGGCTGATAGAAACGGTTGCTGTCTTCTCCACCGGGTATCTGTATGATTTTTTCGGGGACATAAAGATAAAGCTGTATCTTGAACTTTGAACGGTCGTCACCCGTACGCTGGAATTCATTGCGGATCTGAGCTACGGCATCGACAATCGAACCGGAACCCGTTCCGCCACCCAACCCGGCACAGATGTGGAATGTCACATCGTCCACATCCTCCATCTCCTTGAGAGCGCGGACGCGGGCGTGGACCTGTCCGACAAAGGTATTTTGCGGCAACCCGCACATGTTATTGGCTATGAGCATTCGTCCGAAACGCCGGCGCTGTCCGCCTATACCCTCGCTTATGATGGCGCCTATACCATCTTTCAACATTGCCTCATCACGACGGTTGATAAAGGAGTTGATGCCTGGATATTGATCCAGATTATCCAACACGCCGGCACCTATACCGTTGATGGAAAGCCGTTGTGCCGGACTCAACTGCACTGAGGTGCCCAGCACCTGCCAGTTGTCCTCGTTGTTCAGGTCAGCCAAACTGGAATCCACGTACAAATACTCTATATGCGCATTGCCGATCTTGTCGATTGACCGGAATTCTTCATAAATGCGCTTGCGCAAGGCACACAAGACAGAACCGCCTGTGCCTCCTAATCCAATTACCAAATGATTTGCCATATCTTATATATTTTATTCGTTATCTTAGAAAGTGTCATATTTCCTGTATCTTGTCCTGCCACGATGCATACTGCCCGAGCTTCCGTAGCGCGAATACGATGACCTACGGAATCGCCTGCCACGTTCCATCAACCTGACAGTTGCAACAGCACCAACCACAACGAACAGTATGCTCCATCCCACACGCCGCCAGATGAAACGGTCAATGCCGGCACGCACTTCACTGACATATGCCACTATGCTCTGTAATGTGACGCTGCCGGAATCAGCCACACCGACAATAGATTCTACAAACGGCCATTTTTCTTGAATATCAGCCAACATTTTTTTGCCCTCGTCAACCGGCAACATTCCGGATTTGTCGTTAATCCAGCCACAGACATTTTCTTCAACATCATTGACATACGAACGTACCGTGACTGCACCACATAACAAAACTACCTGGAAAGACAGAAAGAAAAACAGCAGAACGCCCACTATATAGTTGAGAGGTGTGAAAGTGCGGTTGGAAAACCATGAGCGAATGATGAAAAACATCAGCAAAATTCCTGCAAGTGCAAACAAAACTCCAAGAAACACATTTACTAAGGAATATGATATGACATTGTACAGGATACTCATAGTAGAAGATGTTTTATCACATTGAAAATATTTCTCACAAAGATATAAAATTATATTAACTTCGATAAGGAATTAAAGTTATCTAAGCGATAAAAACTACCGTTAACGTATTTTAATACAAAAAACTTTTATGGCAAAAACAGGGTGTATCGAATACACAATCCGATACACCCCTCAATTGCTACATACTGTGCTACTCAGACTTTGACTCCCATCCCAATGCGCTTGCGCCCAATACGGCGGCATCAGCATCCTTCAATTGGGAAAGAAGGAGTTTGGTCTTGCCTGCATAAATCTTCAGTACGTTTTCGTCAATGGCCTTCTGAATCGGTTTCAGCAGATAATCACCAGACTTTGCAAGTCCTCCGAAGAGTACGATTGCCTCCGGGCTTGAGAATGCGATGAAATCGGCCAAAGCCTCTCCCAAGATACGGCCTGTATATTCAAAGATATCACATGCCAGCTTGTCGCCTTTGACAGCCGCATCGTAAACATCTTTTGACTGGATTTCCTCAGCAGGGACGTTCCTCAGCAGACTCGGTTCGGTACGCTGCACAAGAAATTCGCGAGCTGTACGAGCCACACCAGTCGCAGAACAATAGGTTTCCAGACACCCCTTGCGTCCGCAACCGCACAAACGTCCGTTACGCTCCACAATCACGTGACCCAACTCGCCGGCAAAGCCGTCATGCCCATACACCAGCTGGCCGTTGACAACGATACCGCTTCCTACGCCTGTCCCGAGTGTAATCATGATGAAGTCTTTCATGCCGCGTGCCGCGCCGTAAGTCATTTCACCGATGGCCGCTGCATTGGCATCGTTTGTCAGAGTGGTAGGGATGCCAAGCCGATTCTCGAACATGGAAGCCAGCGGAACAATCCCCTTCCATGGCAAGTTCGGGGCAAACTCAATTGTCCCATTATAATAGTTGCCGTTCGGAGCGCCGACGCCAAGTCCTTTAATCTTGCCCGCTCCGCCGAACTGCGAAATCAAAGGTATCAGCTTCTCGCACACAGCCTCCACATAGTCGTCAATCTGTTCATACTGCTGGGTTTTCACCGAATCGGAAGCCAACACGTTACCGCGCGAATCAACTACGCCGAACACTGTATTAGTACCGCCGATATCCATTCCAACCACATAGGGTTTCTCTACTGAATTGTTTATTGCCATGGCATTATTAATGTTAATGGTTAATCATTTTGATAGCAAATGTATGGAATCACTCGCTAAAGAACAAATTTTTCTTCATTTATTCTGAATTTCTCCGTATTTTTTCATAGCACAGCGACTGACCACCCCTCTTATTGCAAACGTGCGGTTGTTCCGACAAAAACAAGCCGACGCCTTCATCAAAACGGACGGTCATTCCAGACAAGACGACAGCGAGTTGTTCCTCATACCGAAGCAGGAGATTCCCACGCTCATTCAAAGCACTCACAATACGGTGTGTATCACGTAAGTACTGAGGCGGCATCATCCGGCCGGTAACTGCTACGTATCCTCCATTCCTGCGGATAAAGATTGTTGGCACGACTTCCTACATTTTTCACGAAACCCAGCGGATAACCACGGTAAGTGACAATAACATATCCTTTGGGAATGCCTGCCGGCAACAGGACTGACTCTTTCCGCAAGTAGGACACCGCCTGACCGTAATCCAGTTCCACTTGCGGGAATCTTTCCCTGTTGCAATCCGTACTCATGGCAAGCGAATGGTCAGGCTGCCAGTCACCGCCTTTCCATTCACCCAATGTTATACCGGAATGAAGTACCTTTAAAGACCGCTTCAGACGGCTGTGCAGGGCATCAAACTCACTTGGAAAAGCACGGAGACTGGTGCCATCCGCTGTCAGAGTATATCGGTCAGGATGCAGAATCCATTCCTTCAAACCGTCTGAAATTTTCGGAGAGCTGTTGCCTCTGCCTGCCCTATTCGCCCGGCGTTTGTCAGGAGCAACCGACAATGCCTCCACATCGCTCTCTCCGGAAACTTTTCTCAGCACTGCCATAAACAGGCCTTCTCCCGGCACCTTATGCGGGAAGAAACGATAAACCGGAAAACCACCGCCGGACAGATTCCCCATGATGTTCCATTCGGGATTAATATCCACAGAAAGAACTTCTGCTCCCAGTTCACCGGCAATCCAAGCCACATTGTCCTCGTTCTCCTCACGATTGTACGTACAAGTGCTGTATATCATAATGCCACCATCTTTAAGGCATGGCCACACATCTCCCACAATACGTCGCTGACGCTGCCAACATAAAGACACATTTCCGACACTCCACTCGGACACCGCTGTTCCGTCCTTCCGGAACATGCCTTCGCCGGAACACGGTACATCAGCCAGAACCACATCGAAAATCTGCCCCAGACAGGCAAAGTCTTCAGGAGCATTGTTGGTGACAACCACATCAGGATATCCCCATTTCACCATATTCTCCGCCAATATCTGCGAGCGGTTGCGGATAATCTCATTGGTTACCAACAGACTGCCTTCAGGAAGGGCAGCACATGCCACAGTGGATTTTCCTCCCGGAGCGGCGCAAAGGTCGAGCATCACCGATGGAGCTGTGACATACTGTCGGAGTATTCTGTCAAGAAACATTGACGAGGCTTCCTGCACATAATAGCAGCCCGCATGAAACAACGGGTCGAACGTAAACGACGGACGTGATGACAAATAATACCCATCCGCACACCACGGCACCACAGTTGAGTCCGTCGGAAGCGAAGCACATTTCCGTTTGTTGACACGCACACTCACCAAAGGCTCCTCCTGTAAAGATTCGGCAAGAAACTTCCAATCGTCTTCTCCCAACAGTTTTCGGGTACGTTCTATAAATTCAGCTGGCAGGGTCATTTTTCCGTTAATTTGATTATCGGAACAAAAATAGCGAAATTCTACGGAACGACAGCACAAACGCCAATCCAATGCTCAAATCCGCTCTGCTTTGCCAGCGAATGCATCTTTTACAACAAAACTTGGTATTTATATATCATTCTACACAACTCATGTCTACTTATGTTTACCATGTTGTGATATACGCTGAATATAAGAGGGTTAGAATTCACACTAAGAACTTAGATATGTACATTGTGTAAGGTTGTATATAATTGCCCAAAACTTTTCAATCTATGCTTTATAACATACATTGTTGTTGGTGTAATTTTACACTTATACGTAACATTGCATTCGGAAACGACATAACCATGGCTACTGCATACTACAACAACAATCCGAAATTCCACGTGGGCATCGACTGCATCATTTTCGGCTTTGAGAAAAACAAGCTGAATCTCCTTCTTTTACAAAGGAACTTCGAACCTGCAAAAGGCAAATGGTCGCTGATGGGAGGTTTCATTCAGGAAAACGAAAGCGCTGACGATGCTGCAAAACGTGTATTGCGTGAACTGACAGGACTGACCGACGTTTATATGAAACAAGTCGGTGCCTTCGGAGAGGTGGACAGGGATCCGGGAGAACGGGTCATATCGCTGGCATATTATGCACTTATCAACGTCAACGAATACGACCGTGACCTGGTGAGCCAATACAACGCACACTGGATGGACATCAACGAACTGCCGGAACTTATTTTCGACCACAACAGAATGGTGGAAAAGGCAAGGATTGCAATGAAATACAAAGCTTCGAGGGCACCTATCGGCTTCAACCTGCTGCCGGAACTGTTTACGCTTACCCAACTGCAGAATCTCTATGAAGCAATTTACGGTGAGCCGATGGACAAGCGCAACTTCAGGAAACGCATCGCAGACATGGAATTCATCGAAAAGACGGAACAAAAAGACAAAACAGGATCGAAACGGGGAGCCTACCTTTACAGGTTCAACGACAAGGCATATCGTAAAGACCCGAAATTCAAACTATAAACATATGAATTCAGACACAAAACCAGACATCGGACGAGGAAAAGCATATTACGTCACAGACCTGAGAATCGTGTGCTGACAAAATATGGAGAGATTCTGCGCCCATATCGCAAAAATAATAATACATGTGTAAAATAATCAAACAATATGCAACACTTTACACATAAAAGTTTTATCTTTGTACAAAATATATCACATTCATAATCTAATCAAAATATTTATTCAGCTATGAACGACAGACGAATAATGAACCATGCGGCCGACAACATCCGGATCCTGGCGGCCTCTATGGTGGAAAAAGCGAAATCCGGACATCCTGGAGGAGCAATGGGAGGAGCCGACTTCATCAACGTGCTGTACTCCGAGTACCTGCAATACGACCCGAAGAACCCAAAATGGGAAGGACGTGACCGTTTCTTCCTTGATCCCGGGCACATGGCACCCATGCTCTACGCGCAGTTGGCACTGGCTGGAAAATTCACGACTGACGAGCTGCAACAACTCCGCCAGTGGGGATCGGACGTGCCGGGACATCCCGAAGTAAACGTGGAGAGAGGTATCGAGAACACCTCCGGACCGCTGGGACAAGGACACATATTTGCCGTAGGAGCGGCCATTGCAGCAAAATTCCTCGCTGCACGCACCGGCAACCCGACATTCGCGAAAGAGACAATCTACGCATATATCTCCGATGGAGGCATACAGGAAGAAATATCTCAAGGCGGAGGACGTATAGCTGGATATCTGGGACTGGACAACCTGATAATGTTCTATGACTCAAACGAAATACAGCTTTCCACAGAAACCAAGAGCGTAAGTTCAGAAGATACAGCCATGAAATACCGCGCATGGGGATGGAACGTAATGGAAATCGATGGAAACGACTGCGATGAAATACGACGCGCTCTTGATGCTGCCAAAGCAGAACACACCCGCCCCACCCTTATCATAGGGCGGTGCATCATGGGAAAAGGTGCGAGAAAAGCCGACAACTCATCATACGAGCACAACTGCAAGACTCACGGAGCACCGCTTGGCGGAGATGCATACCGTAATACCATAATTAATCTCGGAGGAAATCCTGACGACCCGTTCGTTATCTTCGATGATGTGAAGGATCTGTATGCGAAACGTGCGGAAGAGTTGGAGCGCATCGTGGCCGAACGTCATGCAGAAGAAGAGGCATGGGCAGCTGCCAACCCGGAGAAAGCGGAACAGCAAAAGGAATGGTTTTCAGGAAATGCGCCGAGCATCGACTGGAGCCAGGTACAGCAGAAGGCAGGCGATGCCACACGCAACGCATCGGCAACTGTGCTTGGAGCATTGGCACAACAGGTTCCCAACATGATATGCGCATCGGCTGACCTGTCAAACTCTGACAAGACCGACGGATTCCTGAAACAGACACATGCCTTCACACACGGCGATTTCAGCGGAGCATTCTTTCAGGCGGGAGTGGCCGAACTCACTATGGCATGCTGCTGCATAGGTATGGCACTGCACGGAGGAGTGATTGCGGCATGCGGAACATTCTTCGTATTCTCTGACTACATGAAACCGGCTGTACGTATGGCTGCGCTGATGCAGATACCGGTCAAGTTCATCTGGACACACGATGCATTCCGCGTCGGTGAGGATGGACCGACACACGAGCCTGTAGAACAAGAGGCACAGATACGTCTGATGGAAAAACTCAAGAACCACAGCGGAAAGAACTCTATGCTGGTGTTGCGTCCTGCAGATGCGGAAGAGACTACCGTATGCTGGAAGATGGCAATGGAGAACACGGACACACCTACAGCCCTGATCCTCTCACGCCAGAACATAGAAATGCTGCCGGAAGGCAACGACTATACGCAGGCTGCACGCGGAGCCTACATCGTGGCCGGATCAGACGAGAATCCGGACATCGTGATGGTGGCATCAGGTTCTGAGGTATCTACACTCGTTGCCGGAGCCGCACTCTTGCACAAAGACGGCATCAAGACCAGCATTGTTTCAGTTCCATCCGAAGGACTCTTCCGCAGCCAGAGCTGTGAATATCAGGAGAGCATCATACCGACGGGAGCAAAAGTGTTCGGACTGACGGCCGGACTGCCTGTAAACCTGCAAGGACTCGTCGGAGCAAAAGGTAAGGTTTGGGGACTGGAGTCATTCGGCTTCTCCGCGCCCTACAAGGTACTGGACGAAAAACTCGGTTTCACAGCGCAAAACGTCTATGAACAAGTAAAGGAAATGTTATGATGAAACCTATAGGACTGGCTTCCGACCATGCCGGGTTCGAGCTGAAACAGCACGTCAGACAATGGTTGGAAGCAAAAGGATGGGAATATAAAGACTTTGGCACACTCTCTCCGGACAAGTGTGACTATCCTGATTATGCACATCCCCTTGCGCTCGCCGTCGAGCGCGGGGAGTGCTATCCGGGAATAGCTATCTGCGGAAGTGGTCAAGGTATAGGAATCACCCTCAACAAGCATCAGGGAATCCGTGCGGCTCTGTGCTGGATACCGGAAATAGCACATCTGTCACGGCAGCACAATGATGCCAACATATTGGTTATGCCGGGACGGTTCATCGATACGGACATGGCCGACAAGATAATGGAAGAATTCTTCAACACATCTTTCGAAGGAGGACGCCACCAGACACGGGTAGACAAGATACCCGTCAAATGATAATACGCGCAGCACAAAAGGCTGCGTAACAAGAAATGCAGATTGACGCTACATCACACGGAACAGTCTCCGTGCATGTAAAAAAGCGTTAATCTGCATTTGTTTTTGCAATATGCACGCCAATCTCATTACATTTGCGTGTGAAAGAAAACATGCCGACATGAGAAAATACCTATTCATCCTGCTCGCCCTGCTACCGCTTGCAACAGTGGCAAAAGACAAGAACAACACTGATCCCAAATACCTTGCCGGAGCGGTAACGCTTGACGAGGACGGGAAGGTGAGTTTTACGAAAGGGCTCAAGATCCTATCCATGCAGAAAGACCAGATTTATGACACAATGCTCAAATGGGCGGAAGAGCGTTTCAAGCCGGAAGATGATCTGACAAAAAACCGTGTAGTCTATGCAAACAGAGAAGACGGTGACATCGTAGCCACGGCCGAAGAATACATAGTATTCGCATCTTCTGCCTTGTCTCTCGACCGTACCCGCATCTACTACCAGTTCCGCATACACGCAGAAGAAGGTTCATGCGACATGACAATGACACGCATACGCTACTGGTATGACGAAAACCGCGACGGAGGGGAGAAATACACAGCCGAAGGATGGATTACGGATGACATGGGACTGAACAAGAAGAAAACGAAACTGGCACCAATCTGCGGTAAGTTCAGGAGAGAGACAATAGATCTGAAAGACGAGCTTTTCGCCTCAGCCGCCGAAGCTCTCGGCATGAAAGCCTCACCTCGAGTGACACAGCCTACGTCTGTATTCATAGCCAATGGAGAACTAAAAGAAGTTACACTGGAGCAGCTCCCTTCGAACCTGAACGAAATAGCTGAGAAAGGAAGAATCACGCTCTCGGCCAACGGCAAAGAAACAGAAATAACAGCGGGCAACTGGGGAGGTTTCGGAAAACTGCTTAACAAGGATGTTGCCTATACGCTGCTCGAAGTCAGCAAGACAGGGGCGAGTGCGCTTATGGAGAATGCCACAGACTATAAGGTGCTGTTCTATATGGCTGGCATCGACACTCCATGCGTAATAATATCGTGTCGCAAGTCGATGTCGAAGGAAATGACACCCGATGAGATGAAGTCGCTCAACCAGACGGCAGACTCGTCAAAGACATACACGATGTACATAGGAGAAATCACCGGAATGCAGACAAGATGATGAGGGCGGATGCCCTCTCTCACGCCTGCCGTTTGCGATACTCGCTGGGAGTGCATCCCACCCTTTTCTTGAACACACGGTTGAAATGCTGTGAATACTGGAATCCCAAAGCATCGGCAATCTGACCGACTGTATCGTCTGTATCGGCGAGCATATCCATTGCCACGCCTATGAGCTTGTCCTGTATGTACTCCTGAGGAGTCTTTCCGGTTTCTTTCTTTATCAGGTCACCGAAATAATTGGGCGACAGACACACCTTGTCAGCAAAATACCTCACCGTAGGAAGGCCCTCGCCATGCGTCCTGCCACCTAAGAAATATTCGTCAAGCAAACTTTCGAAACGGGAAAGTACATCTCTGTTGACGTGTTCTCGTGTCACAAACTGACGGTCATAGAAACGCATACAATAGTCAAGAAGCAGTCTGATATTGCTTGCAATCAGACGTTTGCTCAGCCTGTCTATGGGCCTTAGAAGCTCTGCCCGCAGCTTTGCCAAGCAGTCAGTGACAATGTCTGCCTCGTCCTCCGAGAGATGAAGGGCTTCGCGCGAGTCGTATGAAAAGAACGAGTACGTCTTTATCTCCCTCCCCAGCGAAGTACCACGAATCAGATCGGGATGAAACATGACTCCACGTGCCGCAAGCTTCATCCCATCGGTCATAGTCATCTCTGTCACCTGTCCAGGGGCAAAACTGGTGATAGTGCCCTCCTGATAGTCATACGTCTGACGGCCATAGCGGATATCACCGCATTTCACATCCTTAAGGAACAGAGCGTACACTCCGTAGTTCAGCGCAAGGCGAGAGGGAAACTTCGTGGCCTCCGACAAGTCAATGACATTCACGAGAGGGTGAAGTGTCTCTATACCGAAAAGCTTGCTATACGTATCAACCGAGTCCAGCCTGATAAAATCTTCTTTCATACACTACGTTTTAGTTCATGGCAAATATAAGAATAGATATCTTTCCTTGTCATTTCAGGAATGTGTTTTATTGAAGTTTGTAACAAATGCTCACGTTCTCTCATTTTGGGTTAAAAACGAACATGAACTTATTTTTTCGCATTTTTATTGTATATTTGTCCCGTTATGAGAAAAATCCTTTTTGCTGCGACACTCGTCCTCATGTGCAGCACACTCGCAGCGCAGAACACCATAGGCCAATACAGCACATCAGCCACCGGACTTACCGACAGTGACGGGAGTCTCATTGACACGACTGCGGTCATAGATGCAAACACAATCCCTATAGGACTGTACTCGTGGACCATAGACGAGCGTTTCGGAGATATGACTTTCACACCGGTAGACACGCTGATGCACGGATTCCAAAACTCTAATGATACGGGAGGACCTACCGGACATTACACCTATCTGGGAAATCTTGGGGCACCGCGCATCTCGCACGTATTCTTCGAAAGGAAAGATGCCACACAGTTCTTCTTCACCGATCCATACGACTTCACCGTGCGCAAGCCAAGCGATGTAGTATATACCAACACCAAATCGCCATTCACCAACCTGACATACTACAAGCAAGGGAGCGGTAACTATGCGGAAGAACGCTTCAAGGCCTATTTTGCTGTTAACGTGAACAAACGGATGGGATTCGGATTCGACATGGACTACACATACGGACGTGGAAAGTATGACAGCCAGTCGACAGCCCTCTTCAACGGAAACATCTTTGCCTACTATCACGGAGACCGGTACAATATGCACACAAGCGTGATCTTCGAAAACCTGAAGGTAGCCGAGAACGGTGGAATTACTGATGACCGCTATGTGACATCCCCTCTGGAGATGGCCGAAGGAGGACGTACGTATGAGACATACAATATGCCTACTAACCTGACAGACATATGGAACACCAACAAGGGATACCACATATTCCTCAACCATCGCTACAATCTCGGATTTTACCGTAACATTAGCGAAGAGAACGACACCATAGTCAGGCAGGTATTTGTCCCTGTGTCGAGTTTCTTCCACACCATGAAGGTTGATATAAACCGCAGGAAATACATTTCATACGACACCGACCAGAACGAGGAATATTTTGAACACAATTATCTTGGAACGGACTCTACCGACATAACACGCAATTTCACCATCAAGAACACTTTCGGAATAACACTGCACGAAGGATTCAACAAATGGGCGAAAGCGGGACTTACTGCGTTTGCGAGTTTTGAACACCGTAACTTTACACTTACCGATACAGTGGCAGGAGGCGGACGCCTGGCAACGCCATACAACGAAAACACATTTTCCATAGGCGGACAGCTGAGCAAGCAGCAGGGAAGAACGCTTCACTACAACGTAGTGGGCGAGGTGGCAATGTTCGGAGAAGATGCCGGACAGTTCACACTGGAAGGTAACGGAGACCTTAACTTCCCCTTGTTCAAAGATACCGTCAGGCTGGAGGTAAACGCATACATCAAGAACCTCAACCCGACATTCTACTTCCGACACTTCCATTCCAAACACTACTGGTGGGACAACGATCTCTCAAAGATGATGCGAACACGAATAGAGGGAGAGCTTTCAATAGACCGATGGCGTACGCGGCTCAAGGCCGGAGTGGAAAACATAAAAAACTATACTTATCTGGACAATGCTTCAGTAAGCTATACCGATGATGATGGAGAGACAAGCTACAAGAACGATATGGTCGTGCGCCAAAATACGGGCAACATACAGGTGTTCAGCGCAACCCTCAGGCAGGACTTCAAACTGGGGATCCTACACCTCGACAACGAAGTGACATATCAGAAGTCGAGCGACGAGGAGGTTCTTCCGCTACCAGATCTGGTACTATATCATGACCTGTATCTCAGGTTCACACTTGTAAAGGTTCTGAGAATGGAGATAGGAGCCGACATGCGCTATTTCACCCGATACTATGCTCCTGACTATTCTCCTGCAATCGGACAGTTCTATCTGCAAAACTCCGAAACACGCTACAAACTGGGAGGATACCCCATGATCAACGGATATATCAACATACACCTGAAACGGACACGTTTCTTCGTGATGATGTACAACATCCTGCAGGGTGAAGGGGAGAAAAGCTACATCTACGCTCCGCACTATCCGCTGAATCCACGTCTGCTGAAGTTCGGACTTTCCTGGTATTTCTTTGATTAACCATGCACGACATACCGCAATGCAAAGGAAACGTATACTTGTTTATCTGCTCGCCGTTATAACGGCAACAGCCGTCATTCTCATATACGAAACAAGAAAGTCGGTTAAGGAGAATGAAAAAAAGGTAGTTCCACGCGACTACCCCGAAATCAGTGAATCGGGAATACTACGTGCCGTGACTGAATACAATGCCGTCAGCTACCACATAAAGGATGGTTTGCCCGAAGGATTCGATTTCGACCTGCTTACTGCCTTTGCGAAAGAATATGGCCTGCAACTGGAAATCACCCCCGAAATGAGCTTTGATAAAAGGTTTGAAGGAACATGCAAAGGAATATATGATGTGCTGGCCACAGGAACGCTCGTCACCTCACATTCAAGGGATTCTTTGCTCTTCACGCGCCACATACTGACAGGCAAGCAAGTGCTTGTACAACGAAAAAATGAAGGGAAAGACACAACTGTTTACATCAGCAATCAGCTGCAATTGGGCGGCAAGAAACTGTACATAACGGCAGGCTCGCCAGGTCTGCTCCGCATCCATCATCTCATAGATGAAATAGCCGACACAATCTATGTGGAACAGGTGGAAGGATACGGCCCGGAACAGCTGATGGCAATGGTAGCAGGAGGAGATATCGACTATGCTGTCTGCGAGGAAAGTATAGCACGTGCAACATTGCCGGCCTTCTCCAATCTCGACATCAACACAGACATCAGTTTCACGCAGTTCTACGCATGGGGGGTGAACAGACGCTCACATGCACTGCTGGACACACTCGACAGGTGGCTCGGACGTTATATGCAGACAGAGGAATATGGGAAACTGTACAAAAAATACTTCAACTAAACTTCACAACCATGAAAACACTGAAAAATGTAAACTGGGGCTTCATCGGATGCGGTGAGGTGACGGAAAAGAAAAGCGGTCCGGCCTTCAACATGATAGAAGGATCAAGGGTAGTGGCTGTAATGAGCCGCGAAGAAGAGAAAGCGAAGTCGTATGCAATGCGGCACGGAATACCTAACTGGTACACGGATGCACAGGAACTGATAGGAGACGAAAATGTTAACGCCATTTACATAGCTACGCCCCCATCCTCACATGCAACCTTTGCCATAATGTCCATGAAAGCCGGGAAGCCGGTATACATAGAAAAGCCTATGGCAGCCAGCTACGAGGACTGTGCGCGCATCAACCGCATCTCAAAGGAAACGGGAGTGCCATGCTTCGTGGCTTATTACCGCAGATACCTCCCCTACTTCCAGAAGGTACGCCAATTGGTCGAAGAAGGCGAGATAGGAAACGTCATCAACGTACAGATACGTTTTGCACAACCTCCGCGCACTCTCGATTACAATAGCACAAACCTTCCGTGGCGTCTACAGCCGGATATATCCGGAGGAGGCTATTTCTATGACCTCGCACCCCACCAGCTTGATCTGTTGCAGGACATGTTCGGATGCATACTTGAAGCAGAAGGATATAAGAGCAACCGTGGAGGACTTTATGAAGCGGAAGACACCATCAGCGCCTGCTTCAAGTTTGATTCCGGACTTCCGGGATCAGGATCATGGTGCTTCGTCGCTCACGAATCAGCAAAAGAAGACCGCATAGAAATAATCGGCGACAAGGGTATGATATGTTTTTCTGTTTTCACATACGAGCCTATCAGACTGCATACGGAACGCGGGCACGAGGAAATCCTTCCTCTGAACCCTCCGCACGTGCAGCTTCCCCTCATAAAGACTGTAGTAGAACATCTTCAAGGGAAAGCCATATGCACATGCGACGGAATCAGTGCCACACCGACCAACTGGGTGATGGACCGTATACTTAACAAACTGTGAACAGCATATCAGAATTTGACGCCAAACGTGAAAAGCAACTGATGACGGTCGTGTTTAACTTTTGCCGGCGAGTTTCTGTCAGTAATTGAATTGCCGTCATCAGAGAACAGGTAGTCATCGAACATATAAAAGTCTGACTTGTAGAAATCATACTTATAGGCCACATCACAATAGAAAATTGAGCCCCTGTATCCCAAACCCAAGGTCACAGTGTTACGTGCCTTCAGATTGTGATACTCGGGATCAGTGCGTGTCTCGTCAAATGTTATCTGGTCAGCGTAGTTGGTGCTCAAATTTGGCACATAGCGCGCCGAATTGCTCCTGATAGGCGAAGTTACATAATTGTATCCTGCACGGAAACTGAAAGCAGGCGTAAATTTTGCCTCCATCCCCACACGGACGGTATGCGTGTCTTTCAGATATTTGTCCAATGCTTCGTTTACCGAGCTCAAGTCATACCCGTCATAATCTTTATAATTCATCGATCCATAGGCGGCATACTCATACTCTGCTCCGAAAGCCAGTATTTTGCCTACGGTCGTCCCCATGCTCACGTTAACTTTCCAAGGTGTTTTCATCTGATACTCCCACAAATAATATCCGGAAGAATAATATTCCGACAAAAGTTCCGTATATGGCTCTGGCATGGCCAGCACGTCAGTGTATATGGATGCCGTATAACGGTCACTCATGGAGTACCATACCGGAGTATGAACTGCAAGACCTATTCTGAACGGAGAATATTCAAACGGGCGGATTATGGCTCCGAACTTAAGGTCAACTCCTGTTCCGTCTACACTGTACCAGTTATTGAGTACGAACCCGCCGTTGTCGTTCCCGCTGTCATCGAGAATGGTCTCGGAATAAGAAGAATATCGGTTGTAGTTAACATCATAAATACCAAGCGTCAGTCCGAAATACAACCGGTCGCGTATGTTGAATGAAAGGTTCATATCATAGGCGTTGATACCACCCTCTTCACGGCTGTAATACTCGCCGCTTGCGCCATTCCACCCCATCAGATAGAAATCCCCGTTGTCATCGGTCATACCATCTACAAGACCTGTCCGGACACCCATAGATCCAAGAAACGGAGTGCCGTAATAGTAGGAAGACGTGTACGGATTCAGTGCGTCCAGAAGCCCATCATAACTGTCCTGCGTTACGTATAGCCCCGTTCCTACCATCATGTCCTGCATCTGCCATGTCAGCGAATTACCGTTCAGACTCCCTCCTGAAGAGAACTGTCGGTTAAAGTTGGCTACCTTATGATAGTTGAAAGCAAAATTCAGGTAACGCAAATTTGTTTTGTTGCCTATTTTTGTGCTGTACACAAAGCCTGCCTGGTCAAACGAAGCGCGTGTACGACTGTCTTTCATCACCGTACCTTCAAAATCGCTTTCGGTCTTGTTCTTGTTGAACCCGAAAGAGACAGATACATCGTTGCTTCTGAAAAGTCCGATACCAGCAGGATTGGTTCCTATGACAGATATGTCTGCTCCCAATGCACTCATAGCTCCTCCCATACCGACAAAACGTGCCGTGCCGTTAAGCTCCGAAGTCGAGAAACGTGTCGCATCATACTGTGTCTGCGCCGCTACGGATGAAACCGCAACAATGACGGCTCCAAAAAGATATAATCTGTTTTTCATTTTTATTCTTTAACTTTTATTCATTCTCCTATGTAAAGTCATCTCATGCGACCTCCGCCACCACCGGAAGAACGGGTCACACTGCCGCCTCCCCCACCAGACGAGCTGCGGTTGAAGCTACCTGAAGAAGATGAATTCTGATAACTGCTACGAGTGTTCGTGTTATAACTTCTCTGAGTCCCATAATTCGAGCTTCTGCGCGTACTGCTCGGACGGTTATAATAAGTTGAGCCGCTACGGTCAGTTCCTATGCTCGGACGTACATAAACACTTTGTGAGCGCGAACCTGTCCGTGTGCCATTTGTCGTTCCGTCTCTGCGTACCGCTGTCCTTCCGGAACCTACTGTCTGCACATTGCTTCTTGAACCAGACGAACCCTGTACGACACGGCCGACTGAAGAACGTCGCACTGAAGACTGTCCACGGCTTCCTGCCACGTCACCAGATGATCTACGAGTATATGAAGGACTGCGCATTCCCCGTGCCGATACTCCGGCAGACGTCATATAACGTCCGGGACGATGGTCTGTGTATCCTCTTGGCCGTCCGCCCCATGCGTAATGATGATATCCGTATCCCCAATAACCGCCATACCAATAAGGGGAATACCATCCGTAATACCACGGAGAATACCACCAGCCCCAATACCACCACGGGCGTGAGACGCCCCAATACCATCTCCAGTCCCACCACAACGGATTGGTTGATGTAGGAAATATATATGCGTAGACGCCGTCCTCATATATGTTCCAGTCCCATGAGGGGTAGGCTCCGTACACCACTTCCCAGTACAGCGGGCTGCTGACGGGAATGGCGTATGCCGGATTCCGGAAACGGATTATGCGCATGGCATATTCGTAATCCTCCTGAGAGCCTTCGAATCCGTTCACCCATTCTCCCCTTTCATTGAAAGGTTTCTCTTCGATGTAAAGGGTGTCGTTCTGTATGCTGAACGTATTGTCACGTGAAGTGTACCGACGGTTATATTCGTCAATGTCACGCAGGTTGCCGGACACATCCCTTACGACCACAGCCGGAGCCGTATATGCGACCACACTTGATGACTGTTCCGAAACCACCGACGTTTTCTCAACTGAAGTTTCCGACCTGCTATCCGTCTTCGTCTTTTCCGGAATAAAATACAGGTCATCGCTGCTTTGAGCCACAGACGTACACGGGAGGCCAACCAGCAGCAACGAAGCAAAAAATATTTCTTTCATCATAGTTCAACAGCTTTATAAATTCGTCCATTTATTCATATACAAAATTAGGAAGTTATTCGGAACACACAAACAGAAAATCCCTATTTTCGGATAGGGATTTTCCTAAAGAAAATACTATTGTACATCGCTCCCGACAGCAAATCTGCATTACACTGAGATTTGTCCGGATATTTTACATATCTTTGCACCGTTCATATTTAACGCATAAAAATTACACTTATGCAATACTTTGAAGTAACCTTTACCGTAAATCCATATAGTGGAACAGCTTCCGACATACTCACTGCACTTGTCGCAGACATCGGCTTCGAGAGTTTCATGGAATGCGAAGGAGGGATAAAAGCATACATACGCCAGACTCTTCTTGATAAAGATTCACTAAAGCGAATCATCGAAAGTTTTCCAATTAACGATACTACCATCACCTACACCATTGACGAGCCGGAGGACAGAGACTGGAACGAGGAATGGGAGAAGAACTTTTTCCAGCCCATCGTCATAGGAGAGCGATGCGTCATCCACAGCACATTCCACAAGGACTTTCCGAAAGCTGAATATGACATAATCATCAATCCCCAGATGGCTTTCGGTACGGGACACCACGAGACAACAAGTTCAATAATAACCGAACTGCTCGATGCAAACCTGAAAGGCAAATCGGTACTCGACATGGGATGCGGCACATCTATTCTTGCCATCCTTGCATCCATGAGAGGAGCCGCCAACGTAACGGCAATAGACATAGACGACTGGTGCGTCAACAACTCGCGCGACAATATCGCCCTGAACCATCTGACAAACATAACCGTAGAACTTGGTGACGCTTCTTCGCTAAAAGGGCGTAAGCCTTTCGACGTAATCATTGCCAACATCAACCGCAACGTTCTGCTCAGTGACCTTCCCTCATACGCATCGTGCATGCATCCGGGATCTGAAATTTACATGAGCGGATTCTACGTGGAAGACATTCCGTTGATCAAGGAAAAATGTGAAAGTCTCGGAATGGAGTTCGTACATTCCCTGGAAAAGCATAACTGGGCGGCTGTGAAATTCGTCATGAAATAGACAGCGGCTTACGTCCGCCTCATCTTCTTCACCTGCAGCTTCACCGGATCCGACACACGGTCGGATTCGATGATTTTCCGCAGTGTCTTGTTGAACGTGTCATCGTCCAACCGTGAATGTGACAGATAATTCATGATGCGCTCCGGGAAGCTGACAAAGCACACCGAAAGTGCCCATGCAACAGCCATCTTCACATAATATCCATTGTGACGTATATTTTCGAAAAGAGAAAGCATTTCATCGATATAGGTATCGTCCATGAAATATTCCATCATGCGCACAACCCCGAAGCGCACTTCATATTCACCCGTACAGACAAGGCATCCTTTCAGGTACTCCCAGATACGCGTTTCATGCTTTTTGAGATATGCTCTTCCTCCTGCGAACTTGAATACATCACACTCTGACCAGCTTCCTATTATCCGAACGAACTTCGTCACACGGCACATGTATGACTCTATATCTTCGTCCGGTTTGATGTACCCAAGCACGAGGCCCTGCAACATCCGCTCTTCCAGATAGTACATTCCGGCCGTCTCGAGATATGCTTCCCAGTCAGAAGCCGCTATCCTTACCGCCAGCTTGCGCATATCCGGCACCCGGACACCAAGGATATGTTCCACGCCAGGGTGCAGGCTCGCTGTAAACTTCCGGTTTCCCCTTTTCGCCAATCTGAGAAGATGCTCCCTTATCGTGAGACCATCCAGCATGAATTCTTCCATAGCTGCATCCAAATGTCAAAATATTCCAAAAGTATGATGCAAAATTAAAGTTTTTCTCTTTTTCAACAAAAAACCTGACAGTTTTGTTTGATTTGTCAATTTTATACGTATATTTGCGCACAAAAGAATACGATAACATAATCGACATGAGATATACTATGGCACATACATTCTTCTGGTGGCACTTCCTGCAGCTTCACAAGTCGTAAGGGAAACCAGTCGCGCGTATATGTACCGTTGGGTAAACAATATAAAAAGAGGGCTGTCGTACTTTACGATAGCTCTCTTTGTTTAAGACAGGAATTTTAAGAAAACATTAAAAGAAAATAGATCATGAAAACTTATCAAGTGGATCAAGAAGGCTATTATGGAGACTTCGGAGGAGCGTTTGTACCGGAAATCCTCCACCGCTGCGTGGAAGAACTTAAAAACGCCTATCTGCGCATAATGGAAAAAGACGATTTCAAGCAGGAATTCAACTCGCTGTTGCGTGACTATGCAGGCCGTCCGTCTCCTCTATATCTGGCAAAAAGGCTATCCGAGAAATATGGATGCAAAATCTATCTGAAACGGGAAGACCTGAACCATACGGGAGCACACAAAATCAACAATGCCATCGGACAGGCGCTCATTGCCAGGAGAATGGGGAAAAAGAGAATCATCGCAGAGACCGGAGCAGGACAACACGGAGTGGCCACCGCCACCGTTTGCGCACTGTTAGGAATGGAATGCGTGATCTATATGGGCAAGACCGACATAGAACGTCAGTACGTGAACGTACAGCGCATGAAAATGTTAGGGGCTTCGGTAGTGCCAGTCACATCGGGAAACATGACACTGAAAGATGCCACCAATGAGGCCATACGCGACTGGTGTTGCCACCCTTCGGACACATATTACATAATAGGCTCCACAGTAGGGCCTCATCCATATCCCGACATGGTTGCCCGCCTGCAGTCCATGATCAGCAAAGAAATAAAAAGCCAGCTGATCGAGCATGAAAACCGTGATTATCCCGACTATCTTATCGCATGCATTGGAGGCGGGAGCAACGCTGCAGGAACAGTTTACCATTACATTGACGACGAACGTGTAAAAATCATACTGGCCGAAGCGGGAGGGAAAGGTGTGGATACTGACTTTTCAGCCGCCACAATCCATCTGGGCCATTCCGGTATCATACACGGTTCACGCACCCTGGTTATGCAGGACGAAGACGGACAGATACAAGAGCCATATTCCATCTCGGCGGGGCTTGACTATCCCGGAGTCGGCCCGATGCATGCTAACCTGGCGAAACAACACCGGGCCACAGTACTGGCAGTCAACGATGACGAGGCTGTAAGGGCCGCATTCGAGCTGACACGTCTGGAAGGAATCATCCCTGCATTGGAATCGGCACATGCATTGGGAGCACTCGAGAAAGTCAAATTCAGTCCAGACGATATCGTGGTGCTGACCGTTTCCGGAAGAGGAGACAAGGACATCGACACCTATCTCAAATACATGGAATAACTCAATCATCATACGATCAAATCTAAAAAGACAAATGAAAACATATCACTATCAGACGAAGTACAGGCTACTGCCGGGCGACCTGCACACACCGGTAACCACATACCTGAAACTGCGGGATCTGTTTCCTCAGAGCGCACTGATGGAGAGTTCGGACTATCACGGCTCGGAAAACAACCGTTCGTTTATCGGGCTGAACCCCATCGCCAGCATATCCATCAATCACGGGAAAGCCACTGCGGTCTATCCCGACCACGTACGAGAGGAACGTGAACTTGACGACACGTTCCGCCCGGAGGATGCTATCAACGGCTTCCTGTCCCACTTCAAGGTAGAGGGAGACTATTCCCGCTATTGCGGACTCTATGGCTACACCACATTCAACGCTGTACGCTACTTTGAAAATATTCCTGTGAAAGACAGCAAGGATGACAAGAACGATGCTCCGGAAATGCTTTATATCCTGTACAAGTATCTTATCATATTCAACGATTTCACCAGCGAACTGACATTAGTGGAAATGCAGAGCCCCGATGAGGCAAGCCACATAAACGAAGTGGAAAAGGCTATCGGCAACCGTAACTATACCACATACGGTTTTCGTTCCGTAGGCCCGACAGTCAGCACACTTACAGATGAGGAGCACAAGGCCAACATACGAAAGGGTATCGCACACTGTCTGAGAGGAGACGTGTTTCAGATCGTGTTGTCACGACGCTTCATCCAGCATTACGAGGGAGACGATTTCCAGCTGTACAGAGCATTGCGCAGTATAAATCCTTCTCCTTATCTATTCTACTTTGACTTCGGAGGATTCCGTATTTTCGGTTCCTCCCCAGAAACTCACTGCAAAATCGAGAACCGCCATGCGACAATCGATCCGATTGCCGGAACAATTCGGCGGAACGGAGACAAGGAAACCGACAAGAAGCTTGCGGCCACATTGCTGGCTGACCCGAAAGAAAATGCTGAACACGTCATGCTCGTGGATCTTGCGCGGAACGACCTGAGCCGCAACTGTCACAACACACACGTGGAGTTTTACAAGGAGACACAATATTACAGCCATGTAATCCATTTGGTGAGCAGGGTAAGTGCCGACCTTGACGAAAACGCGAATGCCATCAAGACATTCATCGACACCTTCCCGGCAGGCACGCTGAGCGGAGCGCCTAAAGTAAGGGCCATGCAACTCATCAGTGAAATGGAGCCGCACAATCGCGGAGCCTACGGAGGATGTATCGGATTCATCGGACTCAACGGCTCACTCAACCAGGCCATCACAATCCGTACCTTCGTAAGTCGGAACAACGAACTGTGGTTTCAGGCAGGAGGAGGAATCGTAGCACAGAGTAATGAGGAAAACGAACTTCAAGAAGTAAACAACAAACTGGCGGCTTTGAGAAAGGCGATCTTTCTGGCCGAAAAACTGTAATTTGCGCCATGAATATTGTCATCATTGATAACTATGACTCGTTTACATACAACCTGAGTCATTTGGTAAAAGAATTGGGAGCGAATGTAACCGTACTTCGCAATGATTGTTTTCACCTGAGTGATCTAGAGATATTTGATAAGATACTGCTCTCACCGGGACCGGGAATACCGGAAGAATCGGGACTGCTGCTTGACGTAATCAAGACATACGCCGGGGAGAAACCTATTCTCGGGGTATGTCTTGGGGAACAGGCAATAGCTGAAGTATTCGGCGGAAAGCTGACCAACCTCGCTCACGTGTACCACGGCATACAAAGCCGAATTACAATCATCGCCGACGATCCTATCTTCAACGGACTACCGAAAGAGATAGAAGCGGGAAGATACCACTCATGGATAGTGGACAAGGAAGGCTTGCCCGGCTGTCTGGAGATTACAGCAATCAGCGATGAAGGACACATAATGGCTATAAGACACAGGGATCTTGACGTGAGAGGTATCCAGTTTCATCCGGAATCTATCCTGACACCAGATGGAAAACAGATGATTCTCAACTGGATGAACATGTAAAAACGACAAAAGACAATCATCACCATGAAAGAGATATTGATACGACTTTTCAACCATGAGGAGCTGACTCTGGAAGAGGCATGCACACTAATGGAGAATATGACGAAAGGAGCCTACAATGATGTACAAATAGCGGCCCTTCTGACCGTATTCCAGATGAGAGGAATAAAAGTGGACGAACTGATAGGATTCCGGAAGGCCCTGCTCGCATCACGGACAGCGGTCGACCTGACTGCATATCATCCGATAGACATCGTAGGAACGGGAGGAGACGGCAAGAATACGTTCAACATATCCACCTGCGCCTGCTTTATCGTTGCGGGAGCGGGCTATCACGTAGCCAAACACGGAAATTACGGAGCCACATCGGTAAGCGGAGCAAGCAACGTGATGGAACTTCACGGGATAAAGTTCACCAACGACGAGGGCAAGCTGCAGCGTTCCATCGAAGAGTGCGGCATAGCTTATCTCCATGCTCCTCTTTTCAATCCGGCAATGAAGACAGTAGCCCACATCCGCAAAGCGATACAGGTGCGCACTTTGTTCAACCTGCTCGGACCTCTCGTAAACCCTTGTCTGCCGGACTACCAGCTTTTGGGGGTTGCAAATCTTTCTCAAATGCGCCTTTATACCCAAACCCTTCAGAAACTCGGCATCGGATTTGCAGTAGTCAACAACCTTGACGGGTATGACGAAATCTCGCTTACCGATGAATTCAAGGTCATGACAAACCTTTATGAGACCATCCACCGGCCGTCAGATCTGGGCTTTTCCACTGTACGTCAGGAAGAGTTGCACGGAGGGGACACTCCGCAAGAAGCGGCACGAATCTTCGACCGGGTGCTACAAGGAGAAGCGACACGGGCACAAACGGACTGTGTACTCATCAATGCTTCGTTCGCCATACAAGTGATGGAACCTGGCAAGCAGATTGACGAATGCGTGGCCATAGCACAGGAATCACTCGAAAGCGGAAAAGCACTTGCAGCCCTCAAGAAATTCATCACCCTGAACAGTTAAATAATTAAGGTCATGGAGAAAGACATTCTACAGGAAATCATCGCACAAAAACGCATAGAGATATCCCGACAGAAAGAAGCAATCCCCGATGCGAAACTGGAAGAACTTCTCGACGGGAAAATAACGAAACGTGCCAGTATGCGGAAGTCGCTTGCAGCATCGCCGACAGGCATCATTGCAGAGTTCAAGCGCCGTTCTCCCTCAAAAGGATGGATCAACAGGGATGCAGACCCTGCAGAAGTGGCAGCAAGCTATGACCGGTCAGGCGCATCAGCGCTGTCGGTTCTGACAGACGAGCCATTTTTCGGTGGTACGCTCAAAGACATCGACAAAGTGCGTGCCGTGACATCTCTCCCGATACTGCGGAAAGACTTTGTGATAAGCCGCTACCAACTGTTGCAGGCAAAGCTGGTGCAGGCAGATGCCGTACTTCTGATAGCTTCTGCCCTCACTGCCGGAGAATGCCGCAAACTGGCGGAAGAAGCTCATTCTCTACAGCTGGAAGTGCTTCTCGAACTGCACAAGGAAGAAGAGCTGGACTGCCTCAACGAGTTTGTCGATATGGCCGGAGTAAACAACAGAAATCTCGGCACTTTCCATACAGATGTGGAAAACTCTTTCCGCATGGCAGAGAAACTTCCTGAAGACATTCTCCGCGTATCAGAAAGTGGACTTTCCTCTCCGGACACGGTGAGACAGCTCCGGGAGGCCGGATTCAAAGGATTCCTTATGGGGGAAGCATTCATGAAAACAGCCGAACCGGGTAAGGCGTTGTCTGAATTCATCAAACAGCTGAACCCATGATAGTGAAAGTCTGCGGCATGACCGACGGAGAGAACATCCGCCTCATCGAGCAGGCGGGAGCGGATTGGATAGGATTCATATTCTATCCTCCGTCACCGCGGTTCGCAAGGGAAATGCCAGATTACCTGCCTGAACGTGCCAGACGCGTAGGAGTATTCGTCAATGCTTCCACCGACGAAATCAGGAATACCGCCGGCAAATGGAAACTTGACATGGTGCAGTTGCATGGAAACGAACTACCCGGACAGTGCATGTCTCTACGTCAGCACGGGTTGGAAGTCATCAAGGCTTTTGCCGTGAAAAAACCGGAAGAAATGGAAATGACAGTACCCTATGAGGGGAGTTGCAACTACTTTCTGTTCGACACGCCCTGTACCGGATACGGAGGTTCAGGGAAGGCATTCGACTGGAGCCTGCTCGAATCCTATAAAGGCACTACAGATTTCCTTCTCAGCGGGGGCCTCACCGTCCAAAGCATTAACGCCTTATTGGGATTCTCCCATACACGATGGGCAGGTGTTGACCTGAACAGCGGTTTTGAACTGTCTCCCGGTATAAAGGATGGTGAAGCTGTCGCCGGTTTCGTGCAACAAATAAGACAGATATATCAGCCACAGAAAACATCAGGACATTCGGAATAAAACGTCAGTATGTCAAAGACAAAACGAACTGACGCCCGGATCGATGACATGCAGGAGTTTCATGATGCACAGGCAGGAAAATTCGCAAAGAAATTTGTAATTTTGCCATTGCATCGAGGTGACATTAGATGCAGGACAATTTTATAGAATGAATGCTTATGTACACAGTGATCAAACGAATGGAGGTGGCGGCCTCTCATAGCCTCAGCCTCTCTTATCCCAGCAAGTGTGAGAATCTGCATGGTCACAACTGGATTATCACAGTCTATTGTCGAGCACGTGAGCTGAATGCCGACGGCATGGTCGTTGACTTTACGCATATCAAGGAAGTGGTTAAGGGAAGACTCGACCATAAGAACCTGAATGAAGTGCTTCCTTTCAATCCTACGGCGGAGAATATTGCCCGCTATGTGTGTGACCAGATACCGACCTGCTTCAAGGTGGAAGTGCAGGAGTCGGAAGGGAATATAGTGATTTATGAGAAAGATTAACGAAATATTCTACAGCCTTCAGGGAGAGGGTTTTCATACGGGGACGCCTGCCGTATTCATTCGCTTCAGCGGATGCAACCTGAAATGTGACTTCTGCGACACGCACCACGAGGACGGAGTACAGATGAGCGATGAAGAAATCCTTGCTGAGGTGGAGAAATATCCCGCACGCATGGTTATCCTGACAGGTGGTGAACCTTCGCTCTGGATAGACGAGGCTCTGGTGGATGCCTTGCACCGGGCGGGAAAATACGTGTGTATCGAAACCAACGGCACACGCCCTTTGCCAACGGGCATCGATTGGGTGACGTGTTCTCCCAAATCCGGTGGGACATTACGGCTGACGCAGATGGATGAGGTGAAGGTGGTGTACGAAGGTCAAGAGCTTGCGCCTTACGAGCAGCTGTCTGCATCGCACTATTTCCTGCAACCCTGTTCGTGCCGAAACACGGCGGAAACCGTTGCGTGTGTGCTCTCCAACCCACGTTGGAGGCTCAGCTTACAGACACACAGACTAATTGACATCCGTTGAAAGGAGAAAATGTTGCCACAACCCGTTGGTTGAACTAATAAATTAACAATTATAAAACATCAACAAATATGAATCGTATAAACCAACTGTTCAACGACAAGAAAAACAATATCCTGTCAGTATATTTCTGCGCTGGAGATCCGACACTCGAAAGTGCACCGGAAATTATCCGCACACTCGAGAAAAAAGGTGTGGACATGATTGAAATAGGTATTCCGTTCAGTGACCCTATGGCTGACGGACCAGTCATCCAGAATGCCTCCACACGCGCCTTACGCAACGGAATGACACTGAAAAAACTGTTCGCCCAACTTGAAGACATACGCAAAGACGTGTCTATCCCACTCATCCTGATGGGATATCTCAACCCGATCCTGCAATACGGGTTCACGGATTTCTGCATTAAATGCCGTGAATGCGGAATTGACGGAGCAATTATTCCAGACCTGCCGTTCAAGGAATATCAGGAAGAGTTCCGCGCACCTGCCGAGAAATACGGCCTCAAGATAATAATGCTAATTACTCCCGAGACCAGCGAAGAGCGCATCCGCCAGATTGACGACAACACCGACGGATTCATCTACATGGTATCTTCGGCGGCAGTCACCGGGACACAAAAGAATTTTGACGAGCAGAAGCAGGCATATTTCCAGCGTATCGACGGGATGCACCTTAAAAATCCGCGCATGATCGGCTTCGGCATTTCCAACAGGCAAACCTTTGAATCGGCTGCGGCACATGCCGCCGGATGTATCATAGGAAGCAAGTTCGTCACCCTGCTCGAAGAAGAGGAAGGCGATGCAGACAAAGCGACAGACCGTCTGCTGGATGCATTGAGACACTGAGAAGAAAGCCAAGGAACTACATTTTGTCATTTTTAGCCCCTGTCCCTTCTCCATTCAGCCGAAAAACTGTATCTTTGTGCCACTAATCTATACAGACTAAACAATGATAAGGCCTGACTATCCTTCCGTTCTTCTCATTTACACAGGAGGTACAATCGGTATGATAGAGAATCCGGAAACAGGGGCATTGGAAGCGTTCAACTTTGACCAGCTACAGAACAATGTCCCGGAACTGAAGCGGTTTAACTACCGTATCTCGTCGTATCAGTTCGATCCGCCCATTGATTCTTCAGACATGGAACCCCAACTATGGGCAAAGCTCGTGAAAATCATAGACTACAATTATGATAGCTTTGACGGCTTCGTGATTCTTCACGGCACAGACACAATGGCGTACACCGCCTCCGCCCTGAGTTTCATGCTTGAGAACCTGAGCAAACCTGTCATCCTTACAGGAAGCCAGCTTCCCATAGGCGTGCTTCGTACCGACGGGAAGGAAAACCTGATCACTTCCATTGAGATAGCAGCGGCAAAGCATCCAGACGGAACCGCCGTTGTGCCGGAGGTGTGCATCTTCTTCGAGAATCATCTGCTGCGAGGAAACAGGACCACCAAAATCAACGCGGAAAACTTCAACGCATTCCGCTCATACAATTATCCGGCACTTGCCACGGCGGGGATACACATAAAATATGAATACGACAAGATCCGCAAAGTGAACCCTGCCCTACCGATGCATGCACATTACGCCTTCGACACGAATGTCATAATCCTGACACTTTTTCCAGGTATTCAGGAAAATATTGTGAGCACCGTATTCCACATGAAGGGACTGAAGGCTGTCGTAATGAAAACATATGGTTCGGGCAACGCGCCGCAAAAGGAATGGTTCATACGGTTGCTGGCAGATGCCACACAACGCGGGATTGTCATCGTGAACATCACACAATGCCAGACCGGTATGGTGGAAATGGCACGCTATGAGACAGGTCTTCAACTGCTGGAAGCAGGAGTGATCAGCGGTTACGATTCTACTGTGGAAAGTGTGCTCACCAAACTGATGTTTCTTCTGGGGCACAATCTTACACCGCAGGAGATACGCAACAACATGAACCGCTCAATAGCTGGAGAGTTCACCTGTTATAAGCTGTAACGCGATTGTAACAATTATTTCATAAAGGAGAAACAAAATCCCTCCATATTTGCACATACAGTATTATTCCAGACAAAAAAAGCGAAAACAGTTATGCATGAATATCGAATACTGGTCGTAGATGACGAAGAAGACTTGTGCGAAATTCTCAAGTTCAATCTTGAAATGGAGGGATATGCGGTTGACACGGCAAATTCAGCCGAAGAAGCGTTGAAACTGGATCTGACACGATACAACCTTCTTCTGTTGGATGTGATGATGGGGGAAATATCAGGGTTTAAGATGGCGAGCATGATAAAGAAGAACAAGGATACACAGAATATCCCTATTATCTTCATCACGGCAAAAGATACGGAAAACGACACCCTCACCGGCTTCAATCTGGGAGGCGATGACTATATATCAAAACCTTTCTCCCTGCGCGAGGTGATCATGCGTGTAAAGGCGGTGCTGCGACGCACGGCAGGAGTACAAAACCAGGTGCCGGAACAGCTCGTCTATAAAGGACTTGTCATCAACATTCCAAAAAAGAAAGTCACAATAAACGGAGAGGAAGCTCCGCTGACAAAGAAAGAATTTGAAATCCTCCAGCTTTTGTTGCAGAATCAAGGACGCGTATTCTCGCGGGAAGACATACTGGCCAAAGTATGGCATGACGAGGTGTACGTGCTCGACCGTACGATTGATGTCAACATCACCCGTCTCCGCAAAAAAATAGGAGAATACGGACAGCGTATCGTAACGCGTCTCGGATATGGATACTGCTTCGAATGTGAATGAAAAAAGACAGCACACAAAACTATCATGACCCACTTTTCATATCGTTTCCTTCCGTTCAGCCAAAGGCTGTTCCTTTCTGTCGTATTCCTTTTCCTGAGCTATGCAATCTGTTTCATACTGTTTCAGTATCAGAGAGAAAAATCCTTTAAGTCCGAGCTGCTGAACATGCAGTTGCAGAACTATAACAACCAGGTGTACGACTTCATTGCAGACAACAAAGGATTTACTGGAGAAGCCATTCAGCACTATGTGGCCACACACATGATTCCGCACCTACGAGTGACTATCATCAAACCTACGGGAGAGGTGATTTATGACAACACGAACGATGACTGGAAATCATTCGGGAACCATGCCGACAGGGAAGAGGTGCAGGACGCGCTAATGTATGGCAGCGGATATTTCATTGGGCGGCATTCAGAGAGTAACGAAGGAGAAGAATACTTCTATTCGGCACATTACTATCCATCTTACCGAATCATTGTGCGTTCAGCCCTCCCCTACAACGTGAGTCTGGCAGAACACCTTAAGGCTGATTCGGAATATCTATGGTTTGCCTTCATCATCTGTTTTCTGCTGCTTGTCCTATTTTATCGCTTCACCCACAAATTGGGGGTATCCGTCACCAAACTTCAGCAGTTCGCGATGAAGGCTGACCGCAACGAGCCTATTGACATGGACATACTGCAGACCTTTCCCAAGAATGAACTGGGAGAAATATCCCAGCACATTATAAAGATATACAAAAGGCTGCACCGTATTAAAGGTGCTCTCTACATCGAACGCGAGAAGCTCATCCTGCATCTTCAGACCTCACACGAAGGTCTCGGTGTCTTCACAAAAGACAGGAAAGAGATTCTGGTGAACAACATTTTCACACAATACATCAACAACATTTCCGACAGGCACATCCACTTTACGGAAAAGATTTTTTCAATTCCAGAGCTACAGCCTATAACCGAGTTTCTGTCACAGAACATCAGTTCGGAAAGTTTCATCAAGGAAGAAAAACGTTTTTCGATGCATATCAACAAAAATGCACGGTCATTCACTATCGAATGCATAATCTTTCAGGATATGTCGTTTGAGATATCCATCAATGATATCACACAAGAGGAAGAACAGGCCCGTCTGAAACGTCAGCTTACGCAAAATATCGCGCACGAACTGAAAACGCCTGTGAGTAGCATACAAGGATATCTGGAGACAATCATAAACAATCCGAACATACCAAAGGAAAATGTGCAGACTTTCCTCGAAAGAAGTTATGCGCAAAGCAACCGGCTGACTTGCCTGCTACGCGACATTTCCGTGCTGACACGCATGGACGAAGCGCCGGAAATGGTGGAAAGGGAGACAATCAACCTGAGCAAAATTGTCGAAAACATTCTGAATGAGGTGGCATTGGGGCTGAAGGAGAAAAACATTACGGTGGTAAACAAGATGCCGGCAACCCTCATGATTACCGGCAGCAACTCTCTCCTGTACTCCATTTTCCGCAACCTGACAGACAACACCATAGCGTATGCCGGAACTGACATAAAAATCACCATAAGCTGCTTCCGCGAAGACGAACAATATTACTATTTCAGTTTCTCAGACACAGGAGTGGGAGTTCCGGAAGAACACCTGAACCGTCTCTTCGAACGATTCTACAGGGTGGACAAAGGACGTTCCCGCAAGCTCGGAGGGACAGGTCTCGGACTTGCCATAGTCAAAAATGCGGTACTGTTTCACGGAGGTACAATCTTTGCCAAAAACATGCCCGGCGGAGGCTTGGAATTTGTATTCACGCTCATGAAAAGCTCAGGCTCCAACATTCGCGAGCAAGACCGTGTGGCATCGACAAGCGACCGGCAGTAACCGGAAAAACGGACTTTTTACTTCGTGGAAGAACTTCTGCCTTTGTGAGACTTATACCACAAATATATTGCCAGTGCAATGAAAACCGCAAGCAGGATTATCATTTCCGTCTTGTATTTCATAGGCTCAATCCATATTTCGCTGAACAGATTCATACGTCCCATGATCTCTATCGGTGTCCAGAACACAACGACCGTGGCAATAGCCATACGGATATTCGCTCCCCACGAGGCTATACGAAGCTGCTTTGCGAAAATAAAAAACGATCCTATCAGGCAGCCCAATCCAACGAGCAATGTTACCGGATGGTGGTCGCCCAAAAATACATCATCATAGCAGAACATAAGCAACAGGTATGATCCCCACATAATCATCATCAGCTCCATGAACGTGACAATGGATGTATGGCGAGTCATGGGACGGACAGCTATCTCATCCTTCTTTCCACGAAAGAGCAGTCGCTGCCACCAGTTGATGAAATTGCATCCGTTCTTCGTACTGAACAGATACATAATCATAACCATCATCCAAAAGCCGAATGAAGCAGGCATGATAAGATATTCGGCACGTGTCAGGACCTCGCCGGTGACAGGGTCAAGCAACGGCTGTGTCCCAAAACGCTCGGCAAAATACTTGAAAAGAAATTCCACCCATCCCGTCCAGAACAACAGTCCTCCGAAAAATCCCCACAATGTCTGCCGGGTATCACCTCTTGCGAATACACCTATGATTACCATCGCCATACCAACCGCACCCATGGCAAAGGCCGAATAATGCAACGTGGTTTCATCCATCATATGCTCCATAATAATCATCAGCGCATGTCCTAAAGGCATGGTGAACAGCACCATCAAGAATGACGCTATCGCTTTCCACCAATACAACTTTTTTTTGCCGGACAATCGTTCCATGTTATCTGATTTTGTCACATCTACAGTTTCCATAAATCCTGTCAGTTTTATTTTTCGTAATTATACAATTATTCTCCACATCAAAAACATCCCGATGAACGGGAAAAACAAAAAACGGAGACACCGCTTTCTTTCTGTAAAAAAGCTGTGTCTCCGCAATAATTTGCTACACTTGTCCTATATCGAACTTTTCAGGATATTTCCCTTTGAAATTTCTGAAATAAAGTTTAATGTCTCTCATATCTTTGTCCACATCCCCACTTGGCATGAGATATTTGTCTGCTACAATACATCGCTTTTCATAGTCTATCCCGATCAATACTATTGGAATCTGCGCCCCAAGAGCGATATAATAGAATCCCTTTTTCCAGTCCGGATTGGCAGAGCGTGTACCCTCAGGTGTTATGGCAAGATGGAACGTATCACTCTTCTTTACCTGTCTTATGAGATGATCGACCATTGAAGTATGCTTGTCGCGATGTACGGGAATCCCTCCCATGCGGCGGAAGATTGCCCCGAACGGGAAAAAAAACCACTCTTTCTTCATCAGGAAGCCCGATTTCCGCCCGATAGCGTTAATAAACAGCTTCCCCATAAACAAATCCCAATTAGTGGTGTGTGGAGCGGCACAAATAATGCACTTCTTGAAGTCCGGTACACTTACCTTTGCCTTCCACCTCAACAGGTCGTGATAAATAAAACGGCAGAGCGACTGTTTCATATTGATTATTTTCCCAATTCGTAGAGTCGAGTGAAAATATTACAGAACTCTTGCCATATATCCTCGTTAAGTTTCTTAAAGTACAATTTTTCATCACCACCTTCAATGTGGTTAATGCGTTTCAATATATCAGCCTGCAAACTGTCAATATTATTATAGATATCGACGTATTCGTCACGCTTCTCCACCGGCGCATCAGCCAGCCCGACAAGACATAAACCCGAAGCTATATTCAAGATACAACCGACAGTCTTTTTCAAATTCTTTCTGCTTGCCATAATACCAATATTTAATTAAGTAAGTAATTATGGCGTAAAGGTAATCGTTTTTTTGAATAATACCGTCTTTTTTGAAAATAATATTGAAACTCTGCATCAAAGCAGCTCACACAGCCACATATTATCATTTTTATTACATTTGTAGCAAAATAATCATTATGGCATACGAAAAGAAAATACCCATAGATCTGGATTGTCCACTTAGACTGACAATGAGTCTGATAGGATCAAAATGGAAATCTTGCATACTCGATGAACTGCGCAACGGCGAATCAATGCGTCCGAGTGAGATTCATAAGCGACTGCCTGAAGCAGCATCGCGTGTACTTGACATTCAGCTGAAAGAAATGACCGAAGACGGTTTGGTGGCAAAGACTATTTTTCCAGAACTGCCACTACGTTCTGAATATAAAATAACGGAACTAGGCCAATCACTCCTCCCGATCATAGACTCAATGATCAAATGGGGCGAAGAACATTTTGAAATATTTGAAAAGAAATACAAGAAGCAATAACCTGATTTGCAGCTTAACATTAAAACCGATATAATGTTCCATTATTTAGACATTAATATAAATAACGATTCCCATAGGCGTATTATACCACTGATTATAAATAATATAACCAAAGCATACCATAATACTCACAAACAAATTTTCTGTAATTTATTTGCGGATTAAATTATAGAACACTACCTTTGCGTCCGCAATTCGGGGTGTAGCTCAGCCCGGTTAGAGTACGCGTCTGGGGGGCGTGTGGTCGCTGGTTCGAATCCAGTCACCCCGACCGGTAAAAAAGAGCATTGATAGTCTGATGATTGTCAATGCTCTTTATTTTATTTAATTAGGGACATTTACTGAATATCCCTTCGAAAAGCAGACATGTATCTATATCTGAGAGATTAAACACCATGCGGGCGGTAAGCACGCAGAGATTCAGGTTATACTCTACTGGAGATATTCCAAAGGAGGAAGAGTACCAGTGCCATACTTTCGTCCAACAAAATCATGCCCGAAAACATAGTTTTGTAACACAAACGCTTTTATTGCTTTTCTTGATTTTAATCTCTAATTTGCGGATTGTTTAAAAGAGATATGAGAAGCATATCCTTAATTCATTAACTAATCATGAAATGCCATGAAAGTATATCAGACAAACGAAATCAAAAACATTGCCCTTCTTGGCAATGACGGATCGGGTAAAACCACTCTCACAGAGGCACTGCTCTATGAGAGTGGTATTATAAAACGCCGCGGAAGAATCACGGCAAAGAATACAGTCAGTGACTATTTTCCGGTAGAGCAGGAGTATGGCTACTCCGTATTCTCTACCGTTTATCATGTGGAGTGGAACGGGAAAAAGCTCAACATAATAGACTGTCCGGGAAGTGATGACTTTGTAGGAGCAGCCATCACAGCCCTTAATGTGACTGATACCGCAATATTGCTGCTAAACGGCCAGTACGGACCGGAAGTGGGGACTCAAAACCATTTCCGCTATACGGAAAAGTTAGGCAAGCCTGTCATATTCCTTGTCAACCAACTCGATAACGAAAAATGTGATTTCGACCATATACTCGAGACGTTGAAGGAAAATTACGGTTCAAAAGTTGTTCCGGTACAATATCCGCTGAATACAGGACCAAACTTCAATTCGTTGATTGATGTACTTTTAATGAAAAAATACTCGTGGGGAACCGAAGGGGGAGCCCCGACTATCGAAGAAATTCCTGCCGAAGAAATGGCAAAGGCACAGGAATGGCACAAGACGCTGGTGGAGGCTGCAGCGGAACATGACGAATCATTGATGGAAAAATTTTTCGAATCGGAATCTCTGACAGAAGACGAAATGCGCGAAGGTATCCGCAAAGGGCTTGCCGCACGCGGCATGTTCCCGGTGTTCTGCGTATGCGCAGGAAAAGATATGGGCGTACGACGTCTGATGGAATTTCTGGGTAATGTCGTGCCTTTCGTAGACGAAATGCCTCCGGTTCACAATACCCGCGGTGTTATCGTTCCTCCCGACCCGAACGGACCGACCTCCCTTTACTTCTTCAAGACAGCAGTCGAGCCGCATATAGGCGATGTACAGTATTTCAAGGTCATGAGCGGAACAGTCCATGAAGGAGATGACCTTACCAATGCCGACAGAGGATCAAAGGAACGTATGGCACAGCTGTTTGTGTGTGCCGGAGCAAACCGTGAGAAGGTGGAAAAACTGCTTGCCGGAGATATAGGATGTACCGTAAAGCTGAAAGACGTTAAGACAGGAAACACCCTGAATGGAAAAGACAGTGACAACCGGTTCAACTTCATTAAATATCCAAACCCGAAATACACCCGCGCCATCAAAGCTGTAAACGAGGCCGACACGGAAAAGATGATGAGCATCCTCTACCGGATGCGTGAAGAAGACCCGACATGGGTAATTGAACAGTCGAAAGAATTGAAACAGATACTTGTACACGGACAAGGAGAATTTCATCTACGCACATTGAAATGGAGACTGGAAAACAATGAAAAGCTTCAGGTACAATTCCTTGAACCGAAAATACCTTATCGCGAGACCATCACCAAGTCTGCACGAGCCGACTACCGTCACAAGAAACAGTCAGGCGGAGCAGGACAATTCGGCGAAGTGCATCTCATAGTGGAACCTTATTACGAAGGAATGCCAGCTCCCGAGTCCTATAAGTTCAACGGACAAGAGTTTAAGATTAACGTGAAAGGAACGGAGACCATCGATCTCGAATGGGGTGGAAAATTAGTCTTCGTTAACAGTGTAGTAGGCGGTGCAATAGACGCACGTTTCATGCCGGCAATATTGAAAGGCATCATGAGCCGTATGGAACAGGGACCTCTGACAGGATCGTATGCACGCGATGTGCGCGTCATTGTCTATGACGGAAAGATGCACCCGGTTGATTCCAACGAAATCTCATTTATGCTGGCAGGCCGTAATGCGTTCAGCAATGCCTTCAAGAATGCGGGACCAAAGATTCTGGAACCGATATACGATGTGGAAGTTTTTGTGCCAAGCGACAGACTGGGCGATGTGATGAGCGACATGCAGGGACGCAGAGGTATGATTGTAGGAATGAGCAGCGAAAAAGGCTATGAGAAACTGATGGCGAAAGTTCCTCTGAAAGAAATGTCCAACTATTCCACCTCATTAAGCTCACTGACAGGCGGACGCGCATCATTCATCATGAAATTCGCAAGTTACGAACTTGTACCCGTTGACGTGCAGAACAAGCTGATGAAAGAATTTGAAGAACAAAACAAAGATGATATCTGATTCTATTTACTTTTTTTGAAGCTAAAAAGAGGGTGACCCAAAAGTCAGTAACGACTAACGGGTCGCCCTTTTTCATTG
>CAZSYY010000018.1:0-41394 GCA_964611375.1 uncultured Phocaeicola sp.
TTCGCTAATCACCAAATTTACAAGTACTTATAATTCATCGAACTCACGTTATTTATGGATTTTTATACCGAAAGAATAATATGATTAAAGTTGGAATAATCGGTGGGGCTGGATATACGGCAGGCGAATTGATCCGCTTGTTGCTGAACCATCCTGACGTAGAGATAGTGTTCGTTAACAGTTCCAGCAATACCGGGAATAAAATAACGGATGTGCATGAAGGACTGTATGGAGAAACAGACATGACATTCACTGACGAACTTCCGCTGAAAGATATTGATGTGCTGTTTTTCTGTACGGCGCATGGTGACACGAGAAAATTTATGGAGTGTAATGTCTTGCCGGATGATCTAAAAGTCATCGATCTTTCAATGGACTACCGTATTGCGGGTGATGATCATGATTTCATATATGGATTACCTGAGCTGAACCGTCGGGCTATTTGTCGGAGCAAACACGTGGCCAATCCCGGATGTTTCGCTACCTGCATCCAGTTGGGACTGCTCCCGTTGGCAAAAAACCTGCTTCTTAACGGAGACATCATGGTCAATGCCATTACCGGAAGTACAGGTGCAGGAGTGAAACCGAGCGCAACCAGTCATTTCAGCTGGAGAAACAACAACCTTAGCATATACAAGCCGTTCGCACATCAACATGTGCCTGAAATCAAACAGTCACTGAAGCAGCTTCAGAACAGCTTCGACTCTGAAATAGACTTTATTCCTTATAGGGGTGACTTCGCTCGTGGTATTTTCGCTACTATTGTGGTAAGGACGAAAGTGGATATAGATGAGATTGTCCGTATGTATGAAACATACTATGCGGAAGATTCGTTCACGCACATTGTAGATAGGAACATAGACCTTAAACAGGTGGTCAACACCAACAAATGTCTTGTCCATCTGGAAAAACACGGCGACAAGTTGCTGATTGTCTCTTGCATAGACAATCTTCTGAAAGGAGCAAGCGGACAGGCTGTCCACAATATGAATCTGATGTTTAACTTGGAGGAAACAACCGGACTTAGACTCAAGCCTTCGGCTTTCTGACGATATTTGCCGTTCTGGAGCCTTTGCTTCGTTTTCGGCTCGGCCAAGAAGGGTATGATGATACTTAAAATTTTATATAGGAATGAAACTATTTGATGTATATCCCTTGTTTGATGTAAATATCGTAAGGGGAAAAGGCTGTCATGTATGGGATGAAAAGGGGCAGGAATATCTTGACCTCTACGGAGGACATGCTGTTATCTCAATCGGGCATTCGCATCCGCATTACGTGGAAGCCATCAGCAGGCAGGCTGCCACATTGGGGTTCTATTCAAATTCTGTAATCAACAGGCTCCAACAGGAAGTGGCCGACCGATTGGGCGCTATCAGCGGTTATGACGATTATCAGCTTTTTCTTATAAATTCTGGTGCGGAAGCCAATGAGAATGCTCTGAAGCTTGCTTCTTTCTACAACGGTCGCACGCGTGTGATATCTTTCGCAAAGGCATTTCACGGACGTACTTCGTTGGCTGTGGAGGTGACAGACAACCCTAAAATAATAGCGCCTGTCAACGAAAACGGACATGTGACTTATCTGCCTTTGAATGATGTGGAGGCCTTGAAAAACGAATTGGAAAAAGGTGATGTATGTGCGGTTATAATTGAAGGAATACAGGGAGTGGGCGGCATACGTATGCCGTCAACAGAATTCATGAAAGCCATACGTGAAGAGTGCGACAAACACGATACTGTGTTCGTTGCTGATGAAATCCAGTCAGGTTACGGGCGAAGCGGAAAGTTTTTTGCGCATCAGTATCATGATGTTCGTCCGGATATCATCACTGTGGCGAAAGGTATCGGTAACGGATTCCCTATGGGTGGTGTGCTGATAAGCCCGAAATTCAAACCCGTTTACGGGCAGCTGGGCACGACATTTGGCGGCAACCACCTTGCCTGCGCCGCTGCCATTGCCGTACTTGATGTAATGAAAGAAGAAAATCTAGTCAGCAATGCGGCAAAAGTAGGCGGCTACCTTATGGAAGAGCTGAAACGCTTCAAAAACATAAAGGAGGTGCGCGGACAAGGTCTTATGATAGGCATGGAGTTTGAAGAGCCTGTCAAGGAACTTCGAACCCGTCTGCTTTTTGAGCGGAAGGTGTTTACCGGGGTTAGCGGGACAAATGTTATCCGTCTGCTACCACCATTGTGTCTCAGCATTGAGGAGGCAGACGATTTCCTGGACAGGCTTCATAAAGAGTTGAATTAATCAGATTGCTCCTACTGGAGCATACTTGCCAAGCTTTGCATTAGGGGTGTGTCAATATTCGGGCACACCTCTATTCTTTTTGAAATTTACTTTTTTATTCCTCATTTTTTATATATTTGATATTTAGTTTCTGTATAATCATCAGATTATCAGATGTGTTTGTTTTATTATATTTATATTTTCATTTTATTCATCGCTATTTGTATCGAGAACATTTTAAATTTGTAATAAAACCCTAAACACATAAATATCATGAAACAAACTTTATTGCTGATTATGACTTTATTCGGCCTGTTCGGTTTTAATTCTGTGTCTCGTGCCATTACCGTCAAAAAGGTGGCTCCGCAATTCTGGTGGGCGGGAATGAACAATTCTGAACTTCAGATCATGCTTTACGGTGACCAAATCGCATCGGCTGACGTGACGCTTTCAAGTGAGGACATTGTCATAAAGGAAATTGTCCGTCAGGAAAACCCGAACTATCTGTTGCTTTACGTAGATCTTTCGGAAGCCTCACCCCAACATTTCAACATCGTGCTTAAACAAGGGAAAAAGTCTGCTGTGATTCCTTACGAAATAAAAGCACGCATGCACAAAAACATACAGGGGTTTAATGCTGGCGATGTGCTTTACCTGATTATGCCGGACCGTTTTTCTAACGGCGATCCTGACAATGATGTGGTGGAAGGTATGCTCGAAAGGAAAGTGGACCGCGACGACCAGTTCGCACGACACGGAGGTGACCTGAAGGGTGTGGCGGATCATCTGGACTATATCAGTGACTTGGGTGTGACTGCGATATGGCTGAATCCTATTCAGGAGAACGACATGGAAAACGGTTCATATCATGGCTATGCCATTACGGACTACTACCAGATCGACCGCCGTTTCGGGACAAATGAAGATTTCAAGAATTTGGTGGATAAGGCACACGACTCCGGACTGAAAGTGGTGATGGACATGATTTTCAACCATTGCGGCAGCGAAAATTATCTCTTTAAGGACAAACCTTCGAAAGACTGGTTTAATTTCAAGTCGGAATATGTGCAGACTTCTTTCAAAACTGCCAGCGTTATGGATATTCATGCCAGCAGCTACGAAAAGAAAATTGCTACAGACGGTTGGTTCACCAATGTAATGCCTGACTTTAACCAGCGTAACCGTCATGTGGCACGCTATCTGATACAGAGCAGTATCTGGTGGATTGAATATGCCGGACTGAACGGTATTCGTCAGGATACTCACCCCTATGCCGATTATGATTTCATGTCAGAATGGTGTAAGGAGGTGCTTGACGAGTATCCGAATTTCAACATTGTCGGTGAGACATGGCTCAACAGCAATGTGCTGGTTTCCTACTGGCAGAAAGACAGCAAACTGGCAGCTCCAAAGAATTCCAACCTTCCCACAGTGATGGATTTCCCTCTTACCGATCTCATGAATAAGGCCTTCGATGAGGAAACGACAGAGTGGGCCAACGGACTGTATCGCCTTTATGACTATCAGACACAGGATTTTGTTTATGCCGATCCCATGAATCTGTTGATTTTCCTGGACAATCACGATACGTCCCGTTTCAGTCGTACGGAAGAACAGGCAAAGAATCTGACACGTTACAAGCAGGCAATGACTTTCCTCCTTACGACACGCGGAATACCGCAGATTTATTATGGTACGGAAATACTGATGGAAGGTGACAAGAATGATGGTGACGGATGTTTGAGAAAAGACTTCCCCGGTGGATGGGAAGGTGACAAGACCAACTGCTTCAAGGCGGAAGGCCGTACTCCTCTGCAGAACGAGGCTTTCGACTTTACCAGAAAGTTGCTCCGGTGGAGAAAGGGAAATGATGTACTTGGAAAAGGAAGTATGAAGCACTTCTCCATCGCTAGCGGGACGTATGTCTATCAAAGGGAATACAATGGCAAATCGGTAGTTGTTATCATGAACGGTACTGACAAGAAGCAGGAACTCGTTCTGGAGCCTTACAAGGAAATAATTCCGACAGAATCTGCCACAGATTTTCTGAGCGGACGTACAGTATCTCTGGGAGGAGAAAAACTCTTGCTTGAAGAACGCGAAACGCTTGTCTTTTGCTTCTGACAGACTCTATCAATAACGACAAGGGCATTCCGGATTTGTGTTTTCCGGAATGCCCTTATTGTTAATTTGGTGTATCGTATCTTATTAGTAGTTCGCAGAAGAGGCTGTGGGCGGAGTATAAGGCGTCGCAGTCAGACTGATACCCAATTGGGTCTTGATATCGTTTGTGATATCCTTTGCTTCTGCCTCATTGATGTAGGGGATGTCAGTGCGGTTCAAATCGAATACAAAGGTATATCCTCCGGCTTTTCCTACAGCTGTTGTAGCATCCTCCATTTTTTTGTAGATGGGTTCCATCATATCAGTGTATGCTTTTTGCAGCTGCTGCTGTGCATCCTGCTGGAACTGTATCCCCTTTTCACTCAACTCCTGCAACTCTTTCTGACGGCGTTCCTGAATGTTTTGCGGCAGATTCTTTTGCTCCTCCTGATATTCTGCATATTTCTTGTTGAATTCATCGGAAGTACGTTTGATCTCATCCTCATACGTCTTCTGCATAGCCAGAATGTCTGTCTGTGCCTTTGCGTATTCCGGCATTACCACAATAATTTCCGTCGACCTGAAATAAGCGAATTTCTGTGCAAATACACTCATCGGTGTGGCCAATAAAAGTAAAAAAGCAATTTTCTTCAACATAATTTTAAATGTCTATTTTGTTGTTAATTAATTAATTAATATACAGGTGATTTATATTCTTTCGCAAAATTATGAATTTAATTCGAATATCCCAATCTGGCCAACACTTCATTGCTGATGTCAATGCGTGGTGTAGCAAAAATCATGCTTTGTGCTGAGGCACGGTCTATGACGACATCATATCCTTTTTCGATTGCAATGGCTTTGATGGTGTCGTAGATATCATCTTGAAGTGGGCCGAGAAGTTCCTCCTGCTTTTTTATCATCTCTCCATCCGGTCCGAAATATTGCTGTCGGAGCTCGGCTGTCTCTTTTTCTTTTTTCAGTATCGCTTCTTCTTTGGCTGTACGCTGGGCTGCGGTAAGTTTGTCAGCCGTCTGTTGATACTCTTCATACAGTCTTTTCGCTTCATCGGCTTTAGCGTCGATTTCACTTTGCCATTTTTCTGACAATGCTTCCATCTGCAGGTCAGCTTCTCTGAATGCAGGAATCTGCATGGAAATATATTCCATATCTACCAGTGCAAATTTCTGTGCTGTTGCTGTCACCATACAGATTGTCACGAACAGTGCTGAAAGGATGAATCTTCTCATAATTATTCTTTTTAAAATTCTTGTCCTATAATGAAGTGGAACTGACTTCCGCTATACTGCATGGAGCCGTTGATCTTGTCGAATCCATATGCCCAGTCGATACCCATCATACCGATCATCGGAAGGTAGATGCGGACACCAACACCTGCAGAGCGTTTCAGATTGAATGGATTGAAATCCGTCACGTCATTCCATGCGTTACCGGCTTCTACAAATCCCAGTGCATAGATGCTGGTGGAGTTTTCGAGCATCAGCGGATAGCGGAGCTCCGCACCCACACGAATGTATGCATAACCTTCGCTTCCGTAGGGAGTCAGGGCACCGTTCTCATATCCTCTCAGTGCAATGGTCTCTGACGCATAATTATAGCTGTAACCTGTCATACCGTCACCGCCAACATAGAAAGTCTCAAACGGAGAACGCTTGTATTTGTTGAAGTGTCCCAAAAGTCCGAATTCCGTACGTGTCATTATGACCGGACATTTCTGGATGTCCATCAGAGCAGTATATGTCTTTGCCTTGAATTTCCATTTGTGGTATTCAATCCATTTGAACATGCTGGCTGCTTCATCATAATCGTCTGTCCCGTAAGTGGAGTAATCCTTGTTGCTGAAGAGCGAGTAGGGTGGAGTGATCTGCAGTGACGCGGTAAATTCCGAACCGTAACGTGGGAAAATCGGGTTATCGGTCGAGTTACGCGACAATGTAAGATTCAGACTCAGGTTGTTGCAGTTGCCTGTGGTCAGATAGTCTCCATTGTTCAGACGTATGTAGAGGTAACTCCAGTCCTTCAGTATGAAACGTTGGTATGAAAGTTCAGCCGTAAATGTAAAGTAGTCATCAGGCCAGCGCAGACGTTTTCCCCATCCCACTGATATACCGAACATCTTGATTGACTTGCTCGGGTCGTAGTATGATGAGTAGTTGTCATAGTAATTTGAGTAACCACTGTAATACCCATATCCGCTCAACAGATTGTAATAGTTGTTCATGTAGGCAGAATTATAGTATTGGTCACTTACATCGGTCTGCACTGAGTAGAATGCCGATACAGAGAATGAATTCGGGCGTTTTCCTCCGAACCAAGGATCATATAGCGAAATGCTGTATGACTGGTAATACCGTCCATTGGTCTGTCCGCTTATGGTCAGTGTCTGGCCGTCACCCTGAGGCAGAATGGCGCGATAATTCTTGTTCTTGCGGAAAAGGTTTGCGAACGAGAAATTGGTAAATTTCAAGCTCAGCTTTCCTACGATACCTGTCTGTCCCCAGCCTGCCGAAAATTCTACCTGGTCGTTGGCTTTAGATTCCAATCCCCAATTGATATCAACCGTACCGTCCTCGAAGTTGGGTTGTACATCCGGCTGGATATTTTCCGGATTGAAGTGTCCCATCTGCGCAATTTCACGATAAGAACGTTCCAGAGCTTCCTTGCTGAACAAGTCTCCTGGACGGGTACGAAGCTCGCGCCGTACAATGTTCTCGTACAGACGGTCGTTACCGTTGATTCTGACATGGCTTATGCTCGCCTGCGGTCCTTCGGTGATACGCATTTCCAGGTCGATTGAGTCTCCGACGATGTTCACTTCCACCGGATCAAGTCGATAGAACACATACCCGCGATTGTAGTAGTTGTTGCCGATGGCATCCTCATCGTTCGTAATACGGTTGTTCAGCAATGTTTGGTTATATACATCCCCGTGTTTCATGCGGAGCTGCTCGCTCAGCAAGTCTGAAGGGTAAATGGTATTGCCCACCCACGTAATGTTACGAAGGTAATATTTCTGTCCTTCATATATTTTCATATAGACATTTACGGTCTTTTCATCATATTGTGACACGCTGTCCATTTCAATCTGAGCATCACGGTAACCGAGCTCGTTGTATTTCTCGATGATCTTCAGCTTGTCTTCCTCATACAGATCTTCGATGAACTTCTTCGCGCGGAACAGGTTTATGAGTTTTCCTTTCTCGTTGGTCTTTTTCATGGTACGTTTCAGCTTCTTGTCGCTAAGTACCTCGTTCCCTTCAATGGTTATTTTATGTACCTTGATTTTCTCCTTTTTGTCAATGTATATGTCAACATACACCTGTTCTTCGTTTTCCGGATCCTCCCGTTCGATTAGGTTGACCTCTGCATTTTTGAAGCCCTTGTCATCGAAATGCTTCTTAATCAGAATCTTCGCACGATCCACCAGATTCGGAGTTATTTGCGTTCCCTTTGCCATACCGAGTTTTAACATGAGGTCTTCCCTTTCGCTCTTTTTGACCCCATTAATAACAATATCGGTAATGCGCGGACGTTGCCTCAACTGTATGGACAGATATATTTTGTTACCCTCGATTTTGTCCGCCAAAATCTTTACGTCCGAAAACAGTCCGTGTCGCCAGTATCTTTTCAGTGCAGATGTGATATCATCTCCCGGAACTGTAATTGTCTGCCCCACAGCGAGTCCGGAAATACCTATCAGCACGTAGTCTTCATAGTTTTTCACTCCGCTCACTTTGATGTCGGCAATCTCGTATTGTTTTGGTGTTCCATTGTAAAGGATAACCGGTGTCTGTCCGATGTCTATAGAGTCATTATCTTGAGCAAATCCTTTTGTTGCAAACGAGACACACGTAAAAATCAATAGAATGAAAAAAAGACGGTATTGCATTGTTTCGTTTATATTTGTTCACTGATTTTGCCGAATCGGCGTTCTCTTTTTTGATAGTCGTAAATAGCCTTGCACAGTTCCTCCTCCTTGAAATCGGGCCAGAATGTGTCACAAAAATAAAGTTCGGAATATGCACATTGCCAAAGCAGGTAGTTGCTGAGCCTTATTTCCCCTCCTGTACGTATCAGCAGATCGGGATCCGGCATATAGCTTGTACTCAGATGGGCATCCACGGTCTTGTCGGTAATGTCTTCCGGCAATAGCTTTCCATCAGCCACATCACGTGCTATTTCCTTTGCAGCCTCTGTGATCTCCCATCTTGATGAGTAGCTGAGAGCCAAGGTCAGGCACAGGCCTGTGTTTTTGCTTGTATGACAGATACAATGTTCCAGTCTCTCACGTACATTTTCGGGAAGTTTCTCCTTCTCGCCGATTACGCGGAAGCTGACATTGTTTTTCATGAAAGTTTCTTCCTCTATCGAGTCCAAGAGCAGACTCATCAGCGCAGCTACCTCATCATTCGGGCGGTTCCAGTTCTCGGTTGAGAACGTGTAGAGGGTGAGGAATTTCACTCCTAATCGTGCAGCTTCCTCTGTGATGACATGTACAGTCTCCGCTCCCGCCTGATGTCCGAATGTTCGCACGTGTCCCCGTGCTTTCGCCCAACGTCCGTTGCCGTCCATGATTATGGCAATGTGCACAGGAATGCGATTCTTGTCTATTTGGTCTCTATATGACATTCTTAGTTGGTTTTCATTCGCTTTTGTTACCATTTTGAGTCAAAGCCCAATCTGTTGATACGTCCTCTGCTGATGTTCCCGTTCTCCCATATTATCCAGATGAAGTTACCTTTGGAAGTCCCTATTTCCGGACTTGATGCTGCGGAGAAGTTCCCTTCGTTGCCCGTGTAACGGCTTGCGAAGTCTTCTGGGAAATACATGCACTCTGTCGTTTCAAGCCATGCCAGTCCGTAATCGGCTGAGTTGTAGAAAGCATAGAACGCATCTTGTGCTATTGAACCTGAATATGTGGATGGACCTCCAAAGGCATACAGCTGGTCGTCATAATGAACCATCACAATATTTTCCATATTGGGCATCGGCTGGTTCTGGATCACCTCCAGCCATTCGTCTTCGCTTGACATACGTTGGTAAACGACGGCTGCGCTGTCGGGAGTGTTGCTTCCCGGGTTGTTACACAATATTGTCATGCGCGTGATGTTTTGATTGTATGACAGAGCTTCCGAGTACGATGATATCCGTTGGGATACAATGTCAGCAAGGTTTTCCGGCTGACTGTCATCGGAAGTCCAGATACCGTCCGCACTAAGGTTCCCCACTATGTTATCGTCCGTGATGGCATATAGTATTTCCTTCGTGTCGTCTCCTCCTATCAGCTGGGCAAAGGTCTCAGTCACTCCCTCTACGGATGTTATGCTGTTGTCATAGGTGTCAAGCATCTGCAACTCCCCACTTTCGTTCAGGAAATAAATCTCTCCGTTCCATGATATGGCCGAATAGGGCTTTAATGTTGTTTCCGACATTTCTATGCTTGTCCATCTGTCGGGATTCTCATCGCTTATTTCCGTGTATTCGATAGCCGCATTTCCGCTTTCGTCTTTACCGAAAACATAGATACATCCGTTCGCATACAAGGCTTTCTGATACGTCAGGTTTCCACTGTTAAAGGTTAGACTGAAGTCCTTCCATGTTATAGTGTCAGGTTCTACCTGATGCACGTTGAGTTTTATGGTATATGGACTGCCTATCAGACCATTGTACAGGTATACCCTGAACTCAAGCGGCTCTGTGAAATCGATTGAGTCGGTTGAGGTCCATAACGTGTCACTCGATGAACCGTTCGGGCGATAGAAAAGAAGTCCACTGCCGCTGTCGTATGTTATGCTGGTCGTTACTTTGTCCGTATATGTTCCTACCGGAAAAGAGTCTTTGTTTTCAATAGTCCGGGTACTTTGGTCTATGGTGAAATAATAATTTGAAAAGGTTATTGTATCTATATATGCGCTGTCATCCCCATTCTGGTCTGTTCCCACCTTATCTATGTACAATGTCCCTATCGAAAAACCTGTGATGCTGCTTTCCGAACTATAGCTAATCTCATAGTCATTATTATTCAGACATGAGGTTATTACAGATGTCGCGGCAGCAAATGCTGCAATCAGTGGCACGAGTTTCATTCTCATTTGTCAACGCGTTCTAATATTATGAGTTGCAAAAGTAGAAAGTTTTTTCTCGATACGATACTTTTGCGACAAATTTTACATAAAATTATATTGTGAACGATTTGTCAACATAAATAATATAAATGTCGTTTCTTGATCATGCTGACCGATAATTTCTTTAGTATTAGTATAATTGCTGGATTATCAGTGTGTTTGTTTTCGTTCTTCGTTCTTCGGATATTAAATGTATAATTGTTTACGCTTTTGTTATCAGATGTTTACAATGATATAACAAAAGCGAAGACTGAATTGCTCCAATCTTCGCTTTCTGTCGGAATGAGGCGACTCGAACGCCCGACCCCTACGTCCCGAACGTAGTGCGCTACCAACTGCGCTACATTCCGATAGCAAACCATCTCTGTTTTGCGTCTGCAAATGTAGATGCTTTTTTTTTCTCCACAAAATTTTTAATGTTTTTTTCTTTATGGGCAAGTCAACCATGCTGCCTTTTTATCGTGTTGAAATCTCTTCACCGAGCAGATGCAGATCCTCAACACCCATTATTTCGGTAGAGCACTCGCCGATCCATCCGTTCATCTGGTTTACTCCTGTATATATCCTTATAAGGTCTATTCCGGGAAGGTTTGCAGGATTCCCGTCGCTGTCTGTTGCCCAGTCGATGTCTATGGCTGATTCATCGTCGGTGTTCGGTGCATTGTCCGCATAGCCGAAGGTGAACGGGTAAAGCAGGTAGTAGTCGCTCGTCTCGCTCTGTTTGATGCCATTCTGGGGAAGCCGGCTTCCATTGAAGGTTAGTGAATCTTCGGGCACCCACTGCGGATAGTAGGTTTGCGTATGATATATGTTTCTGGGTATGTATCCTTCAGCTCCCATATTGTCGGTCCAGCGGATGTACTGGCTTTCCTCACCTTCCGGTTCTTCATCGGGTGCGTAGTAAGTGATTCTGTAGTCGGAATAGAAGTTTATGTCGTTTCCTGCGTCTTGAGCCGTTTCGTACCATGTCTCGGAATAGCCTTGATGCGCACTGCCAGCTATTTCAAACCATTGGTCAGCCACTCCGTCAGCGTCTTCGTCCAATGCTACCTGTATGATTCCCGGTTCGTAACTGCCTCCGCCCGTACCGTTGGAGAAGGCATTCCCCAATACGCGGAAATCCCTCAGGCCTTCCTTGTTCTCTATTCGGTGGTCAAACCCGACTATCACATAGCCTCCATATCCGCCCAGCGAGATCATGCCTCCGTTACCGTTGCCTATGGCCTCAAGCACTTTGCGGTTCATGTCCTCCTGTGTGTCTCCTTCTTCGTATTCGGGCAGACTGTTGACGAACTGCCCCGGTGCCGGCATATACTCGATCACCCGTGTGATATAGGGTGTAGCTTCCGTAACATCGTTACCATTGTCGGAAACGGATAGGTCTTTGTCATTTCCACACGATGAAAATATGCCCGGCAGTATTATGCCGCAGATAAGGCAGATTGGAATCGGTTGTTTTATTTTCATAGGAACATGTTTTATTGATCTGTCAGTAAAATTCTTCCGTAGTGAAGGCAAAGTGTGCCGGAATGTCACCCGTGCGTACGCTCCATTGCTTTTTTCCGTCGGGGGTGAAGCAATAGATGTAGCCCGGTGTCACATAGTCTTTGGCATCCGTCACATAAATCTCTTTTGTCTCCGGGTTTACAGCCACTCCGTACGGAAGCTGTATCTCCTCGTCTGTCCCGTCGGTAATGAAGTTCGACGAGGCTATGCACTTATTGGCCGTATCGTAAATTACGTAGCTGATTTCGTTTTCTCCGCTGGTATAGCTCCATTCTGACGCCGTGACGTAAAGCGAGTCGCCGTCAAGCCATATATCACTGGCAGCAATCCCCAGACTGCCGGTCACGGTTTCGGTAGTGGAGTCGATGACGAAAATGTCCGATCCGTTCCCGTAATAGTCGCCCCTTGATGTTACATAGATTTCTCCTCTGCTGTCTATCCTCATCTTATGGAGATTGATTGCCACGTCAATTGTATTGATAACCTCGAAACTTTCCAGATCAACGACTGAAACCGTGCGGTCATAATCAGGGTAACGGTAACCTCCGGAATTGGCCACATAAAGACGGCCGTTCGTGATGACCATCTCTTCGGGCTGGTAGCCCACCACAACCTCGCGGGAAATCTGAAGGGTGTTTATGTCGAACTCCACGACTTTTCCGGGACGAGCTTCCGGATCTATCTGTACAGGACCGGCATAGGAGCTGACATAAGCCTTGTCATCATGAAAGGTGATGTAACGGCAATTTGTGATATCGACGCTGCCGATATGCTGTGCCGTCTGTACGTCCATTACCTCAACAAAGTTTGAACAGTTGACCACTACAAACAGCTTGCCGTCATATATCTGTATGTCGTTGCCCACATCTCCAAGCTCCTTCACCACTTCCGGATTGCGTTCCGGATAGATGTTTCGCAGATAATATCCTCCTCTCGCATTGAAAAAGTCGACAGTACACTTGTTGCTCCCCATGTTTCCCTCATTGAGCAGAAAGAATCCTTCAATGATGCGGGGATCTGTAGGGTAGGTGACGTACTCGGTTTCCGTTTCCAGCACCGGAAGCTCTTTCCTGCATTCTGAAAACAGGAACGGGAGTAGCAGTAATATTATGTATCGGATTTTATTCATGGCGGCTGTTCCCTAAAACATATATTGAATGATAAACTTGAAATTGATTCCCGGCATAGGGTAGCATGCCACCACTTCGTATTGCTGGTTCAGCAGGTTGTTGACTTCTAACGTGAGCTTCAGCTCGTTCGACCGGATCCGTTGCCGTTTCGACACGGAACAGTCACTGGTGTACCATGACGGCTGGTAGTTGACGGGCAGATTGGCCTGCGAGGAATACCGTTCGCCGGTGTAGATGAAACTGTAGTTTGCTTCCCATGATCTCCAGTTGATATTGAGGACAGCCGAACCGCTGTGCCATGGGATGTATGGGATCTGTCCTCCATAAAATTCACTGTCCGGATCGGTAAAATCCTGCGCTTTCTGGTATGTGTAGTTCAACCTGCCATATAATGTCACCTCACGTCCCGCCTGCCATGCCGTCTGTAGTGACAGGTCGATGCCCCTAATCTCTACTTTCCCTAAGTTGACCATCGTCCAGCGGAAAAAATTGGATGTGGGGGTCGCCACAATCTTGTTCTTCACTTTATTGTAATAGACGTCAGCCTGTAGTTCGAGTTGTTTGAGCCATAGGCCATCGAACATTTTCTCGTATGTTGCCCCTATATCGTATTGGTCTGTATATTCCGGCTCAAGGTAGGCGTTTCCTATAAAGGTATAGTATAGGTCGTTCAAGGTGGGCATACGGAAGATCCGTTTGTATAATGCCCGGAAACTCAGACCGATATCGTCGAACGGTCTGTAGCTTATAGCTCCGGCAGGGGTCCATTCCGTCTTGTCGGAGGCTGTGTTGCCCTCTCCTTTCAAGTGGTCGGAGACAAATGTCCCCAACAGGCTTGCCTGCATCCTGACACGTCCGAAATCGAGAGCGGTCGCGGCTGCGGTCAGTCCTGTGTTGCGTCGCGGATAGACAAAATCCTTCAGGTTGGCGTCAAGCAGGTTGAACTGCCAGTCAACTGAAAGGCTGATGTCCCAGAATGAAGTCAGGTCAAAACAGTTGGCGGCCGAGACATAGACCTCATGCTGGTAGTAACGGTTGTTGATATACATCAGTGACTCGTCCCTGTTCGGGTCGGCAAGATAGTGCAGGTAGCTGTACGCATATTTTGCTTTTGCCATGAAGTGATACCGTTCCGTAAAGTCCTTGCGGTACATGCCTTGTGCAAAAAAATCAGTGTCCCATTGCCTGTCTTCGTGTGAAAACTTGTTGCGGACCACAGCTCCCGGATACCCGCGTTCCGAGAAGTATGCGTACAGCTTGGTGCGCCAGTATCCCCCGCTTTTCATCGTTCCATAAAGTCCGTGCTCTATCCGCAGTGCACTCACGTCACCGTTTTGGCGGACGGCTGTTGTGTCGTATCCGTCCTGTGTGGCATAGCGGAACCTGTATCTTCCCGTAGTGTACATATACTCTGCGTTGAACGAGCTGCTTATGTGTTCGTTGAGCTTCTGTTCCCATAGGACGGCCGGATTGCACAGGCCGAACGAACCTGTCTTGAACGTGGCCTTGACATTGTAGTTCTTGTTGTATTCAAACTCTGGGGTACGTGTCTGAAGATATATCGTTGCTGCCGAACCGAAATCTTTTGCCGACTGGAATACAGCGCTTTTCTGTCCGTTGTACAGCGTTACGCTTTCCATGTTGTCAAGGGAGAAGCGTCCCAGATCGACCGTTCCGTTCTGTGCGTTTCCCAGCTCGATGCCGTCGTAGAATACTCCCACGTGGTTCGTGCCCATACTTCTCACATTGACTGTTTTCAGTCCTCCGATGCCTCCGTAGTCTTTCAGTTGTACACCGGAAAAGTAGCGCAGTGCATCAGCCACATTGTGCGAGCTGAGACGCTGGAGCTGTTCTCCGGACAGTGTCTGTACCGGAATGATGTCTTTCTGCAGAAGGCGGGCCGTGACCTGCACTTCGTCCAGGTGTTGCAGGCTGTCCGTTGAGTTCTGTGCGTGGAGTACAGATACGATGCTCCCCCACAGAAAGATCAGAAGCAGTCCGGAGAACCGGATTTTCTTTTCTATCATCATAAGTTGGCAAATGACTTGTAAATTAGCCGCATAGTCCTCGCATACGGATAACTTTGCATATTGGCAGGTCTTCTGACTGACTTCTCTTCCGGAACCTTCCCGATGCATTCGTGTGCCGCACCAGTGGCAGTAAGTATTCTCCGAAAGATTAATGAAGCTTCACAGCAGCGGGACTGTCCGGGATTCTCACCCGATTCCCTTTTAATCCGCCTGTCTGAACAGGCAGGCGGAACCAAATTTCCGGCACAAATGTAAGTCTTTTGCATGGAATATGCAAACGGGAGGGAAAATATGCAGGGAGACAGCACCGTAATGGATTATTACGGCATGATTAAATACAGGCAGAGGGGACTGCACAGAAGTACAGCCCCCTCCGTCCCACCGGATATGTGTTTCAGGCAAAGCGTTTGCGCATAACCGGAATATCCTTAGAATCCGTATGCTTGCTGACGCATCGCATTGTAGTCGTTCTCCCTCAGAAATACAATTTTTGCAAAGTCGGTAAAATCATACGAGTGGCAGTTTATTGTAATCATCGAACCGTCCGGTTGACAGAGACTGCCGGCCTTCACCGTTTCTCCGTTTTTATAGGCAGTTTCAGGCTTGAAGCTACCGATTGTGGGTTTGCTGTTGAATGGATTGGTCTGCCCCAACTCGATGAGATGGTCATCTGACTTCAGCAAGGCATAATAGATTCGTGCACCTCGCAGGCTTAGCGGATCCGGGCTGCCGAATGTTGTCTTCTCATTCACCACAAAATCATGTTTTGCCTCTGTCATTACACGCAGGATGATGGAACCGGTACCTTCACCACTCTGGAAATCTCCCACACGTACAGATGTAACCTTATAGTCGGGATAAATATCGCCGCTGGTAAAGGGAATGTCACGGCCGATAAGTTTCTGACCCTCTTCCGAAGCCATAAGATCGCTTTTGACCACAAGACTCTGGTATTCATTCCTGAGCGATTGGTGCTTCTCAATGTCGGCACCTCTCAGGTCTTCACCCAATTTGTCATAAGCTTTTGCCATATTTACATATATGCCCGGCACTTTGCCCAGATATTCGTTTTCTTTCACATTACCGATGCCACCACCGCCACACGAATTCAAGACGGCTCCACACAGTAAAATGGAGAGGCAAATGACTGTTGTAGTAATTTTTCTCATAAAAATTTCTTTAATAAAATGTAATTCAATTCCAATGGGAAGGCATTTCATCATAATCCGACAGTCCGGTGCAGTAACGGAAACACCATATATAGCTACTGGGACTGACAAACTCGGTATTGTAGTTGCTGCGCTCGTATAGATGAACCTTGGTGCCATCGCTTATTATTGTATATGGCGACTCGCCGGATAAAGACGTACAACTTTCAAACAGTGATGTAACTTCACTCAGTTGGCGGTTATTGTCGAACAGCGAAGCCGGCAACGACTCAAGCCCCGAACAGTTGGTAAAGGTGTAGTCTAAATATTTCAAAGAAGTACAGGTGCTGAACAAATCAGCGGGCAATGCAGTCAATCCTTTACATCCATAGAAAGCATAAGTGGCATCCTCAAGCTCGGTGAATGAGGCAAACAGGCTGCTCGGGATTTCCGTAAGTCCGGTGCACCTGTCAAAAAGTCCATTCCCTGCTGTGCTATAACCGGTGTTGGCATTACGTCTGGCACAAGTGCCGACATACTTCACCTGCGTATTGCGGGCGAACAGTCCGGCTGGTATCGAAGTCAACGAAGTGCAATAGCCAAAAGTCCCCTCGAAACTGACAACCTTCGTACAGGCATCGAACAATCCTGCCGGAATCTTCTCCAATGCTGAACAACCATAGAAAGCAAGCTCGAAAGTAGTAACCTCCGGACAGCCGCTGAAAAGGTCAGCCGGCAACTCCGACAACGAAGTGCAACTGCTAAAAGTACGCTGGAAGCTGTTTACCTTTGTACAGTTCTTGAACAACCCCTCAGGCAGCGACACAAGTTCTGAGCATCCGCCAAAAGTGTAGTCGAAACTGGTTGCTTCAGTTGCATAGTCAAAAAAGCCTTCGGGAATCTCCGTAATGCCTGTTCCCGAAAAGCTGCCAGCATACGGGTCCACACCAAAATGCTTCATGTTACGGAATGCTCCCTCTGTGTCCGGAGCCACATAAGAAAGACTTGTGAAGTAACTCAAATATATCTCTTCCAGCCCGGTATATCCCCACTGTAGAATGCCAAGCAACGTGTTTTGCCGCGCGGAGGTAGGGACAGAAGCTGAAAGGGCGAAGTCCATCTCAGTCGCATTGCCACTGAAACGCACTTGAAATTCGGTAGCAGAGGTCACATCGTACGTATGGCAAATGTTACGATAAGATCCTCCACTGTCAAGTGTCTCCACCGTACCGTCACCCCAATCCACCGTACCTGTGGTGTATCCACTGTGCAGAGGTATATATACTGTGAACTCATTGGCAGGATTGGCACTGACCAGCATCACAAGGTCCTGCTCGCTCTCCCCTGTGGCAGTGGAAGCGGTGTACTCTATGTAGTGGTTGATCTCCAACAGATTGCCATCTCCGTCAATAGGGCGTATATAGAGATAATAGGTGGTGTTTATAAGCAGGCCATCAAAATCCAATGTAAATTCCGTCTGGCCATCAAGCAATTCAAACACTTCATACTCTCCTCCTCCTACGGAATTATAAAGGATGCCTGACGCTTCGGAAGAAGAAAGTTTCTTGCTGCTAAGGTAATAACACACTCTTACAGTCGATTCGCTGGCAGTGAAAGGAAAGCTCAGCGTATTGAACGTAGACTGTACGTTGCCGCTCAGCCAGCAGAAAGGTGGTGCGGCTTGTACAACATCCATTGTGGTAAGAGTCTCTCCTCCGGAAACGACAGACAGTGTGGCTTGTCGCGAACGTGCTTCGTCTTCTCCCTTTTCAGTATTATATTGCAAATAGTTTCTCTGTAATTCCAGCATTACCTCGCAATACCCGTCATTTTCCATGTCCGGATAGGTAATGTCTTGTACGGAAACGAATTCTTCGCTTTCGTCTGAGGTAATTTTAATATATGGAGTTTCTAAATTGGTGTATAGTATTACAGTCAGTTCCTGATCCACACAAGACACGTCAAGCTGTGAAACCTCAAAATTGGCAAAAGCTTCTTCTCCATCCACTGTGGTCGATAATGAGGAAACATAATCGGAATCGTTACTTGTTCCGTTGCTTTCAGTCGAGCCGTCATCGGGATCTTCGCAAGCCGTAAAAGCCACACAAGACAGAATGGTAAGCAGGAGCAAATGTCGTAACATAAAATATCGGTATTTTATTAGTTATCAGAAGCTTTTTCTGTTCAATCGGCCATATAGGTAATGGTATAAGTCTGCACATCGTCCGTGTTCCCGTCTTCCAGAACGACAACTTTTATCGGACGGTTCAGGTCATCGAACTCATAGCTGTATGTATAGTATTTACCGTTTGTATAATAGCGGTCGTATTCTGTTGTCATCAACAGCCGGCTGCGTTGTCCCACGAAGCCGAAATATTGCACATACATAGCGCCAAAGCCGAAACATCCCACCCATTCACTTTGTGACAAAGCCCAGTTAAGGTCGATGCTGAGAAGCGGATTGTTCACATAGTCCGAATTATCGTATTCCATTTCTGCTATGTAATTGTTGCTTAGTCCGACTCCATAAATATCATTCACAACCTTCACCATGTTGCCGTCTTCCCAATAAGCCATATCGGTATATTCTCTGCTTGATGAAGAACATGTAGCCTGTTGAAGATAATTGTCGCTGTCGTAGCTCATGGTACCGACATAACTGCCATCGTAATCTTCAATGGTGAAAGCCGTTACATACCCCTCATCATTCGTTGTGAAGGTGGCATATTCCTCATAGCTGCCGTCGTAATCTGAGCCATACATCGTAAAACCGCTTTCATTGTAGGTAAACGTAGTGACATACATGTCTTCGGAATTGCCGTTTCCTTCTTCATCGGCAGTCTGCTTTACAATACGGTTCTGATCATCGTACTCAAAATATACAATGGTCTTACATGTATGTCCGGGAGAGTTATGGTCACGTTCAATACTTGTTACCAGATACTTGGCCGTTTCCGACTCTGTAGAGGGTGATTCATCGTCATCGGACGTTTCCGGTGAATCATTGTTGTCACATCCTGCCAAAACAGCAGCGAACAGGAAATACATAAAGAAATTTACTTTTTTCATATCGCTATTTTTAAAGGTGAATATTGTTCTCATCAATACTTGCGGACAAGGATGATTTCTTTGGCTATGGCAGTCATAACGAGGTCGACCACATTGCGTGCATTCAATTTCTCCAGCAAATGGCGGCGATGTGTGTCAACGGTATTGGTTGATAGACACAGTTCGCGTGATATTTCCTGTGTGGTCTTTCCTTCGGACAGCAGTTTCAGCACATCCAATTCTCTTGGACTCAACGTGTCACGCTGTTGCTTGCCGTCATGCGCAATACCGGCACGTGCTTTGCGTGCCTGTTCGCAATAATAGTTCTTTCCCCGCAGCACACAACGTATGGCTTCCAGCATCTCATCCGAATAAACAGACTTAAACAGGATTCCGTTCACCTGGCATTGTAACAGTTCTTTTATGTACCACAGTTCTTCGTGCATGGTGTTCACAATGATTCGGGCACCGGCATCCTTCTCACGGATACAGGCTATGACATCCAGTCCCGACATGTCGGGTAATTCCAGATCAATTACATACAAGTGAAAACGCTGGGATGTGATGAGGGAAACGGCTTCCTTTCCTGATGAGGCAGTACGGATATACGTCGCTTCAGGCAGTGAGCACTCTATGATATGTTTCAAACCTTGCAATATCAGTTCGTGGTCATCTACCAATAACATCCGTATATCTTTCCCTGTTTTCATTGGTTCACTTTTATAATTGAATTATATTGCAAAGAAAGTTATTTTAAGAATATGTAACATCACTGAAAATAGTGATTTTTTAAGAGAATTTTATTGTTTGCAGATAAATCATATTCATCCGCACGAATTAAGCCGTATTACATAATCCGTGTATATTGTGCGATATACAAGTTGTATTCCCTCCAAAACCTGCTGACGTTTTGGAGGGAACATGCGAATGCTTTATTCAAAACGGGCGGACGTTTTTAGATGTTTTTTTGTCCTTGTTTTTACCTTTGTCTTTGTCTTTGTTTTTGTCTTTGTCCTTTTTGTCCGCACTGACGGGAGTTGCCGTGTATCCCAGCTTCTTGATGGCTTTTTTCAGCTTGTCGGGAGAGGTCTTGTCTTTCCGGTATTCGATGGTGACAGTTTTACGGGGAAGATTTACGTCCAATTTTGTCACACCTTTCTCAAAAGAAAGTTTTTTCTCGATCCGTTTCTGGCATTTCTCGCAAGTCATTGAAACAAGGAATGTCACTTCGGCTTTCTCTTTCTTGTTGTCTTTCATGACAGTTGCCGAAACGGAAAGGCTCAGAATGAGCAGTGTAGCGAGAGTGAAGATTTTTGCTTTCATCTGTTCTTTGTTTTTAAGGTTTATAATTTTGATATGTTGTAGCGGAGACCGGCATAAAGTTTGTATCCCATTGTCGGTCCCCAGACCATTGTCGCATCGAAATCTTTGCTGTACGGATTCTCAGAGGAAATGACCGGATTGTCCTGCCTGAAGTTGGTCAGATTCTCGCCGCCCACGTAGATGCTCCATCTTCTGAAACGGCGCGTAACCTGTGTGCTCAGCTGGGTGAATGAGGGGAAAGTATTGTCCCACAGCGGATTCTCTGAGTCTGGTGTAGGCATACGTCCCCCTCCGTTGAACTGCACTGTCAGATCGAACTGCCATCTCTTCAGCGGTGTCTCATAGGAGGCGGTCAGCAAAGCCTTGTAGCGGCTTGTGAGCGGTTTGCGCATTGTCTTCCCGCTGTATGTACATTTCACATCCATCCAGCGGTAGGCTCCCAGCAGGGTAAACCCGCGAAACAGTTGGCAGTTTGCATCTATCTGGAACACACTTGAGGTGGAGCGCCCGCCGAGGTTGTAGAAATAGATTGCATGTGCATCCCTGTCCATGTCCACGACCACCTGGTTCAGGAAATCAGTGTAGAACCATTCGGTATTGATTGCCAGTTCCTTATCCTTTATCGGGATATGAAAAGATGCGCTTATTCCGTAGTTCCATGCCTCTTCCTGCTTCAAGTTGCTGTCAACATGAAGTTCCCGGCTGCTTGCCAGCAGATAACTGTTCTCGGGAAACACGAAAGTGGTACGGTAGCCTTTCCCGGCAGATGCCCTGAGACTTAGCCATGAAATCACATCATATTTGAGGTGTATTCTCGGGGTTACGAACCAGCGGTACAGAGAACTGTAATCTGCTCTCAGTCCTGCCATAATTACAAATTTCCCGATAGGTGTCCATGTATATTCGGCGTATGCCCCGACTACGTTCTCGCTTGCATCCTCCCATTGCGGGCTGTACTCTCCGATGACGTTGCCCCGTTGTGAGTAGTCATCCATGTTACAGTTAAGGCCTGCCGCCAGGTTATGCTTCTCCCCGAACCCACTTTCGTAGAGGAAAGATGCATATATGTTCGATTCGTACACATTATATATCTTGTCACCGTAGTTTGACTTCTGGTCATGGTAGGAACCGGAGATGATGATTGCCACGCTCTCGTTGCGCTCCTGATCGAGTATGAATCCGTTTTTCGAGAACGCTTCGATACGGTTTGTGTTGTTGTTGACAGTGTATGGCGTGAGGCTTTTATCCCCGTACAGTGTATGTGCCGTCTGGCCGCTTGTTCTCCGGTCGACCGACACTTTTATTCCTGTTTGTGACACGAAATCCGGCGTCTGGTAATGCCACCTGTTCATTGCGCTGAACGACTGCATTTTTGGCATGTCAAGGAACGTGTCCCCGTTTTTGTCATGTGACTGTTCTTCATTGTAATAGTTCACAAAAAGAGCTGTGGAAAGACGGTCGTTCAGCTCGATTGCGCTTACGGCATTCCCTTCATATCGTCCGGTGGAATTCGCAAAGAGGTTGACAAACAAAGGGTCGGCTATCTTTGGCTTCTTGTATTCCACATTGATCTGCCCCGTCACCGATTCATATCCATTCTTTACGGAGGCAGCTCCTTTCGATATTTGTATGCCTTGCATCCACGGGCCGGGGATATAATCCAGCCCGTAAACGGCTGCCGCTCCCCGCAGATTGGGAAAATTTTCAGTGAGCATCTGTACATAGGTGCCAGCCAGTCCGAGCAGTTGGATCTGTTTTGCTCCCGTCATCGCATCACTATACGCCACATCCACCGATGGATTCGTCTCGAAACTTTCCGAGAGGTTGCAGCATGCAGCGCGTGTCAGTCCCTGCGAGGTGACGCTTTCGGTGTTCAGTATGCTACGGCGGTTTTTCACCGTGCCTATGCCTCCTGCTGTCACTGTCACCTCTTCCAGTTCCGTATCGGAAGTCATCACCAGCACCTGCACGTCATCGGGACGTTCCATGACATGGCTCAATGCAGTGAATCCGATATAGTTGGCCTTCAGTTGTCTTGCGTCTTCCGGCAGGGACAGTTCAAAGTATCCGTTCCCGTCGGTTATGGAGATGCGTTTCCCTTCCACGTCATGAACGTATGCACCGGGCAGAGGGTTCCCTTCCATGTCCAGGACATATCCTTTTATGAGCCTGTCCGGAATTTCCGCCATAAGCGGAGTGAAGGCTATCCATAAGGAGAACATCAGAGATAAAAGTCTTTTCATTTTGTTCCTGTTCAATAGTAGGATACAAAGATAAACGGATTAGTGTGAGGAAACAAAAGAAATGAGAGAAAGACGAGCTTTGGCATGTATATGAACAATCCGGTTGCTTTTTGCCCTGCTGCCGTATCGCATTTTTGTTTTTGTTCGTTGTTTCATGGATTTTTTCTAAATTTGCGGACGAAATGATTTTAAGACAATACCGTGAATAGCGGTCGTGTATTCTAGAACACCACGTAAAAAACAGGAGCGATGAAAAAAGAAAATCTTGTGTCAGTGCCCTTTATGGTCTTGGGCATTTTGTTTTGTGTCTGTCTTGTGGCAGCGAATCTTTTGGAGACTAAAGTCGTACAGTTGGGTCCGATATCAGTAACGGCAGGGCTTATAGTTTTTCCGGTCTCTTACATAATAAACGATTGTATAGCTGAAGTGTGGGGATTCCGCAAAACGCGGCTGATTATCTGGATGGGATTCTTGATGAACTTTCTGGTTGTCGCTTTGGGACAGATTGCGGTGGCATTGCCGGCCGCTCCTTTCTGGGAGGGCGAGGACGGTTTCAACTTCGTGTTCAATATGGCTCCACGCATAGCCGCATCCAGTCTGCTGGCCTTTCTTGCAGGGTCGTTCATGAATGCTTACATAATGAGCCGGATGAAACTGGCATCACGGGGAAAACATTTCTCATTGCGCGCCATACTGTCAACAGTAGCGGGGGAGGGAGTGGACTCCCTGATTTTCTTTCCATTGGCTTTCGGCGGACTGATGCCGCCGGGAGAGCTGGCGAAGATGATACTGGTTCAGGTAGTGCTGAAGACGCTTTATGAGGTCATCGTCCTGCCTGTGACAGTTCGTGTGGTAAGTTATGTGAAGCGTATCGACGGGAGTGATGTCTATGACGAGAATATATCATACAATATATTGAAAATTAAAGAATTATAGTATATGGATAACAGTGCAGCATTGGTGGTGTTCAGTGGAGGACAGGATTCCACCACGTGTCTTTTTTGGGCGAAAGAACATTTCAGGAAAGTGTATGCCTTGAGTTTCATCTATGGGCAGAAGCATGTGAAAGAGGTGGAGATGGCACGGGCGATCGCGGCGAAGGCCGGGGTGGACTTTCATGTGATGGAAGTACCGTTGATCGGCCGTCTCGGTAAAAACTCGTTGACGGACACTTCCCTCAGAATGGATGAGGTAAAGCCTGACGGCTCTTTCCCGAATACATTTGTGCCGGGACGTAACCTGTTTTTCCTGAGTATAGCTGCCGTTTATGCACGTGAACTGGGTGTGTATCATCTGGTGACAGGTGTGTCGCAGACTGATTTCAGCGGATATCCGGACTGCCGTGACTCGTTCATCAAGTCACTCAATGTAACTTTAAACCTCGCTATGGACGAACAGTTTGTCATCCATACTCCGCTGATGTGGATAGACAAAGAACAGACATGGGCGCTTGCCGACAGGTTGGGTGTACTCGAACTGGTGAGAAATGAAACATTGACCTGCTATAACGGGATACCGGGAGACGGTTGCGGCCATTGTCCTGCATGCAGGCTGCGACGTGAAGGTCTGGAGAAATATTTGTCGTCCAAACGTGCGAACTGTTAGATATATGGAAAGAAAAGAAGAACTGACCCTGTTAGGGAGCAAAACAGTATACAATCGGGACTATTCGCCTGAGATTCTTGAGACTTTTGTGAATAAGCATCAGGAAAAAGACTATTGGGTGCGCTTCAATTGTCCGGAGTTCACGAGCCTTTGCCCTATCACCGGACAACCCGACTTTGCTGAGATACGCATCAGCTATCTGCCCGATGTGAAGATGGTGGAAAGTAAAAGTCTGAAACTTTATCTGTTCAGTTTCCGCAACCATGGCGATTTTCATGAAGACTGTGTGAACATCATCATGAAGGATCTTGTCAAGCTGATGGATCCTAAATATATTGAGGTGACGGGAATATTCACACCTCGTGGAGGAATATCCATTTATCCGTATTGCAATTACGGCCGTCCCGGAACGAAGTATGAGGAACTGGCGGAATACAGACTGAGAAATCACGACTTGCACCCGTAATTTCCGTCAGGGCCGAAAAACTCACGAAAACTCCAGTCCGAACTCATCCTTTAATTTTTGCAGGCTGGGGTTTTTTTTGTTCATTATCTGGAACTTTTCCTGCGGACTGTACGCACGGACGTTCTCTCCGGCTTCGCTTATACGCACTGTCATTTTTATTTTCCTGTTATGCAGCTGGCGGCGCATGTGGGCTTCTATCTGTGGGGCAAGCCGCATCATGTTCTTCTGTACCATTTCGTTGTCAACGACCACTTCGAATGTCGCCTGGTCTTTCAACAGCTTCGGATGCAGGTTCCTCATTCGCCCTGCATTGGCGGCTTCTTCTTGTGGCAGGACGTTGATGAAGTCCCTCCAGTAATAGTCCAGATCCTTTTCTTTGATAATGTAATCTTCATCTGTCGTATCGGCAGTTGTTGGAGCCGCAACTTGTACGGCGGTTTGGGAAGCCTGTTGTGGCGTTGGCGTGTGCTTGATGGACGTATTCAGGTTTGCTGCCTTTATCACCGGTATTTTCTTTTCCGATTTGGGTCGGGGCAGGGGAGTGTTGCGGGCGGTATCATTTGGATTCTGTCCGTTTTGTGTCCCTCTTGCTCCGGAACCGTGTTCCGTATTCGGTTGCCGGGGTGGTTCTGTATGGGTATGCTGTTGCGGCGTTTCTGCCTGTCCGGGCTTTGATGCGGTTGTGGGCTGTTCTTCTTTAAACACGGGGTTTAGTGTTTTTTTTTGAGCGTGTTCTCCCGTTCCGCCGTCATGTTCTGCGGTAATCTGTGCCACCTGGATGAGTGTCAGCTCGATGAGCAGACGTTTGTTCTTGCTCTGACGATAGTTCAGGTCACAGTCGTTGCACAGTTTTAAGGCTTTATACAGGAACTGCGGAGTGCATCTCTGAGCCTGATCCTGATATCGCTTGCGGATTGACGCTCCTGCTTCCAGCAGTTTCAGTGTGGAGGGGTCGCGGCTTACCAGCAGATCGCGGAAATGCGTGCTTAGCCCTGTAATGAAATGGTTCCCGTCGAATCCTTTTTGCAGTATGTCATTGAAGATGAGCAGACAGTCTGTTACTCTGTTTTCTAAAAAACAGTCTGTGAGCCTGAAATAATATTCATAGTCAAGCACATTCAGATTCTCGATGACACCGTTGTACGTGATGTGTCCGTTGGTGAAGCTTGCCGCCTGATCGAAAATGGAGAGGGCATCACGCATACCTCCGTCCGCCTTTTGTGCGATGACATTCAGTGCTTCAGGCTCCGCTTCGATATGCTCATTTTTGGCGACCTTTTCCAGGTATTCCACTATATCGTCCACATTGATCCTGTTGAAGTCGTATATCTGGCAACGGCTCAGGATTGTAGGCAGAATCTTGTGTTTCTCTGTGGTGGCGAGGATGAAGATGGCGTGTTGGGGAGGCTCTTCCAATGTTTTCAGAAAAGCGTTGAAGGCTGCTGTGGACAGCATGTGTACCTCATCGATGATATATACCTTGTATTTGCCGATTTGTGGTGGAATCCGCATCTGCTCTATCAGGCTTCTTATATCCTCTACCGAGTTGTTTGAGGCGGCGTCCAGTTCATGGATATTGTATGACCGCTGTTCATTGAAAGCCCGGCATGATTCGCATTCGTTACATGCCTCTCCGTCTTCTGTTGGATGCAGACAGTTTATTGTTTTTGCAAAGATGCGTGCACAAGTGGTTTTCCCGACGCCTCTGGGCCCGCAAAACAGATATGCATGTGCAAGTTTCTTGTTTGCTATGGCGTTTTTCAGTGTGGTGGTCAGTGCCCGTTGTCCTACTACGGTGTAGAAACTGGCAGGACGGTATTTCCGTGCCGATACGATATAGTTTTCCATCAGCATTGTTTCTTTTTGATTCATGCAAATGTACATAAAATCTTTATGCTCACACGAGGTTGCTTTGAAATAATTTCTATCTTTGCATAGTGAAATGCAGGCAAATCTTATGGGTAAATTATCTGAAATATGGTCACTTGTCAGCCGTTATAAGTATTTGGTTGTCTTTGGAATCTTTCTTCTGATAGTCGGCGTGTTCGATGAGAACAGCCTGATACGCCGTCTGTCTCATCGCCGTGAGATACATGCCTTGAAAACGGAGATAGAACGGTATCGCCGGCAATATGAAGAGGACAGCAGGATGCTGAAGGAAATAACGGGCAATAAGAAAGCGCTCGAAAAGGTGGCGCGTGAACGCTATTTCATGAAGCAGAATAATGAAGATATATTTGTTTTTCAAGAAGACGCAATACAGGAATGAATGTAAAATCATCTGATATAGTGGCGTTTTCCGGAGCCTTGCTTCTGTTTGTCGGACTGGTCATGCAGTTTCTGAAGCTTGAGTGTGCTCCATATGTTTATCTTGTGGGTGCAGTGATGTTTGCCTATGTCCAGGTAGTCGTGACCGGATATTCGGGAACGAATGTGATTATCCGCCGTCTGCGCCGCCAACAGATTGTCGGTGCTTCGCTCCTTATACTGACTGGTGTGGTCATGCTTCTATGGCATCGTAACGAATGGATTGTATGCCTGACCGTATCTGCCATATTGGAGCTGTACACGTCTTTTCGCATACCACAGGAAGAAGCGAAGGAAAAGAAGTCGTCATGAAAGAGAAATACTGGAAATATTCGCTTGTCTTTTTGATTATCGGATTTGGATATATCCTGTTCCGGCAGGCGCAGCCTTTCATGAACGGCATATTGGGAGGATTTACCCTGTATTTGTTGCTGCGCAATTTTACGTTCTGGTTGCAGACAAAGATGAGGCCGTTATTGGTGGTATGGACGGTGACAATAGGCATCACGTTGTTCTTTCTGATACCTTTGTCGCTGATTGCCTGGGCTTTCATCAAACAGATATCTCAGATGAATTTTGATAAGGAGGCCATTGTACAGCCTGTATTGAAGGTGATTGATTTCATAAAGGAACAGACAGGTTTCGACTTGCTCTCTGAGAAGTCGTTGGAGTTCATAGTCTCACACGTTTCTTCTATAGGGCAGTCGGTCATGTCTGGAGTGAGCGACTTTCTTGTGAATCTTTGTGTTGCCATCATGCTCTTGTTTTTTATGCTCTATGAGGGCAGGAAGATGGAAAACTATATTTCTTCGTTGCTTCCGTTCGATGAAAACAATAAACGTGAAGTGTTGGAAAAGGTGCAGCTGATGGTCCGCTCGAACGCGATCGGTATTCCTATGCTTGCGGTGATTCAGGGAGGTATATCTTTTGGAGGCTATCTTCTGACCGGTACTCCTAATCCGGTCTTAACTGCTATGCTGACGGCTGTTGCCTCGATTATTCCCATTGTTGGAACGGGTCTGGTATGGGTGCCGGTTACAGCTTATTTTCTTGTGATAGGCGATTGGGTTGACGGACTGATAATATTTGCATACGGAGGGATTGTCATTTCACAGTGTGATAATCTTATCCGTTTTATTCTTCAGAAAAAAATGGCAGACGTACATCCGTTGATTACTATTTTCGGGGTGGTTGCCGGACTGCCTTTGTTTGGCTTCATAGGGGTGATATTCGGTCCGTTGCTTGTCTCGCTGTTTCTGCTGTTTGTTGACATGTTCCGGAAAAAATATCTTATGGACAACGGATGATGTCCTGTTATTGTAGTAATTGTGCAATACGGCTGTCCAAGAATTCCATTATCCGTGTTTCCTCGTCAGGGTGAAACCATGCAATGTCCATGTCTCGCTTGAACCATGTCATCTGTTTCCGTGAATATATGCGTGAGTTCTGTTTGATCTTGTCTGTGGCGAAGGATAATGGATATTTCCCGTCGAAGAAGCCGAACAGTTCTTTATAGCCTACGGTGTTCAGTGCATTCAGATGTCTGTATGGATATACGGCACGCGCTTCCTCCAAAAGTCCCTCTTCCATCATATTGTCTACACGCCGGTTGATCCTGTCGTACAGTTCCTCACGTTCACGTTTCAGCCCTATTTTCAGAATGTGGAAAGGGCGTACCTTTTGCGGCTGTGTGCGGAATGATGTATATGTCTTCCCGGTCATATAACAGATCTCCAATGCATGTATTACACGTTTATGATTTTTCCTGTCGACAATGTTATAATATTCCGGGTCCAACAGCTTCAATTCGGCACAAAGCTGTTCCAGCCCTTCTGTATCATAGCGTCTGAGCATAAACTCCCGTGTCTCTTTGTCTACGGTAGGTATGTCATCAATACCTTTACATACCGCATCGATATACATCATGGATCCTCCTGTCATGAGTTGGACGGGGTTCTGTCTGAATAGTTCTTCCAGTTTTTTCAGCACGTCCGTTTCATATTGTGCCGCACTGTAATAGTCGGTCAGTTTCATCGTACCCACAAAATAATGTTTTATTTTCTCCATCTGTTCTGCTGTGGGGGCGGCAGTTCCGATTTTCAGGTCGGAATAGAGCTGGCGTGAATCTGCGGATATGATGGAGGAACGGTATTTTGCGGCTATGGACAGGCTCAGGTCTGTTTTCCCTACTCCGGTAGGGCCTACAAGAACGATCAGTACAGGTTTGTTCATGTTGCAAATCATAATAAAAAGTACGGATTGCCTTCTGTCTGTGTTTGTGCAGGCAATCCGTGCTTCTCTTGTTTAATCCTGATTACTGGTCAGGTCAATACTTGTCGTCATTATATGGTGAACCTTCGTCCAGACCGTAACCATCTTTGTCAAAATCATCCATATCGAATTCTTCGTCTCCGTAGAATTTCTCGTCCATATCGAGCGTACTGTTGACGTTCATCTGTTCATCGAAATTGATGGTCTGTTGCGGTGCATCGCCAATTTTTCGCGTGCAGACAGCCTTGTCCATATCTTTTTTGGTGATGATTTTCGACAGTTCAATGAAAAACACACGTTCTGCCAGAGGGTCGAATACATAAAGCAACTTTTGTTTCTCGTCCTCCAGAAGTTCACTGAGCTTTGTGTCCTTCATTACATACGAATCTTCCTCATATGAACTTTGCCCCATGTCCTCCAATGTGATTTCCGTCTCTTTTTCCCAGTCGTCGTCACAGATAAAGAAAGAGGTCATCTGGTCATCCTTATACCCTGTCGATTCAAGAATCGCTTTATGCAGGTCGTAGAATGAGGCTTCGGAATCAATGTCTATTTCTCTCAGAAAATCATTGACTTCATCAGATATGATTCTAAATTTATATACCATTGTATTTTGGTTCTATGGTTTTACTTTCTGTTTGTGTCGTTATCGGATAATTCCTCGCTGTGAACTTTCAACGAAAGATATTATGTATTCTATTTCCTTGCTCATAGGGATTTCCTGTCGAATCTGTTCAAGTGCTTCAGAAACGATTTTTCCGCTGTTGTATATGATCCGGTAGGAATTGTGTATGTTTTCTATCAGTTCGTTGGAAAAATTCCTGCGTCGTAATCCTACTATATTGATGCCACAATAGGCTATCGGGTCACGTCCGGCAATGATGAACGGCGGAATGTCTTTACTGAAGCGGCATCCGCCTTGTATCATTACGTACCCTCCCACGCGGCAGAACTGATGCATTAGAACGGCGCCGCTTACTATGGCGTTATCATCCACTATGACTTCTCCTGCCATTTTTGTTGAATTGCCGATGATACACCCGTTCCCGACAAATGTGTCATGCGCCACATGAACTCCTTCCATCAGCAGATTGTTGTTGCCGACTATAGTCTTTCCTTTGGCGGCAGTGCCACGGTTGATGGTTACATTCTCTCTGATAGTGTTGTTATTTCCTATTTCTGCAGTCGTTTCTTCTCCACGAAATTTCAGATCCTGCGGAATAGCCCCGATGACCGCTCCGGGAAAGATTGTATTTCCGTTTCCTATTCGTGAACCATAAAGAATATTTGCATTCGGCATGATGACGTTGTCATCGCCTATCTCTACATTCTTGTCGATATACACAAACGGTCCGATCTTTACGTTCTTTCCGATTTTGGCATCAGGATCTATATAAGCAAGTGGACTTATCATATTTTTATTTTGTTTTTTACGATTTGTGCCATAAACTCAGCTTCGCAGACTATTTTTTCGCCTACGAATATGTACCCTTTCATTGTTGAAATGCCACGGCGTATTGGAGCGAGCAATTCCACGCGGAAAATAAGCGTGTCTCCCGGAACAACCTTTTGCCTGAACTTCACATTGTCAATCTTCAGAAAGTAGGTGGAATATTTTTCCGGCTCGTCTATGGAGTTCAACACAAGCAATCCTCCTACTTGTGCCATAGCTTCTATCTGCAGAACTCCCGGCATGACCGGTTCCTGTGGAAAATGTCCCTGGAAGAAAGGCTCGTCGGATGTGACGTTCTTTATGCCGATGATATAGTTGGCTCCTATGCCTATCACCTTGTCCACAAGTTGGAACGGGTAACGGTGTGGCAGAAGTTCCCTGATTCGGTTGACATCCATCAGTGGAGGTTCGTTGCAGTTGTAGATGGGTGCCTGTATTTCATGTTGGCGGATTTCTTTCCGCATTTGACGCGCAAACTTGTTGTTGATCGTGTGACCGGGACGTGTAGCAATGATGTGACCCTTTATTGGTTTGCCTATCAGAGCCATATCGCCGATAATGTCGAGCAGCTTGTGGCGTGCCGGTTCGTTGGGCCATACTAACGGCACATGATTGATGTAACCCAGCTGGGAAGCATCCATGTGCGGGACTCCCATTACATCTGCCAGTTTGTCAAAATTCTCTTGGGTCATCTGCTTTTCGTAGATTACGATAGCGTTGTCCAGGTCTCCTCCTTTTATAAGTCCGGCATTCAGCAACGGTTCTATTTCGCGAACGAACACGAACGTACGTGCTGATGCTATTTCTGAAGGAAAATCCTGCATGTTTTCCAGAGTGGCATACTGGTTGGTAAGAATTTTTGAGTCGTATGAAATCAGTGTGTTAACACTGAACTTATCGTCCGGGAGAACGGTGATAGACGAGCCTGTTTCTTCGTCCCTGAACTCTATTTTTGACTTTATGATATAATAATCTTTCGGAGCAGACTGTTCTTCGATTCCTGTTTGCCCGATACATTCTACATATGCTTTTGCGCTTCCGTCCAGAATCGGAATTTCCGGACCGTCCACCTGGATCAGGCAGTTGTCAATGCCCGCAGCATATAATGCAGCCAGCGCATGTTCTACCGTGCTGACTTTTATCCCATTTTTTGCTAAAACTGTACCGCGTGTAGTGTCCACTACATTCTCAGCTACAGCATCAATTACCGGCTGTCCTTCCAGATCTGTTCGTTGTATCTTATACCCGTGGTGTTCCGGTGCCGGATTGAGCGTAACGGTAAGTTTCATTCCCGTATGGAGTCCTTTCCCTTTCAGTGAGAAACTGCCTTTTAATGTCTGTTGCTTCAACATGGGATTCATTTGTTTAGGTGTTTCTTTAGCTCTTCTATTTCTTTCCGAAGACAATTCAGCTCATCGTACATCTCAGGAAGTTTTTTGTAGATCACGGCCGAACGTGCAAACTGTTTGGGGGCAATGGCAGGATATCCCATGAGTGTCGTTCCGGACTTCGTGTTCCCGGGTATGCCGGACTGTGCTCCGACCGTCACATGGTCGCCGATTTTGATGTGTCCGGCAATACCAACCTGACCTGCAAATACGCACCATTCACCAATCTTCGCCGATCCTGCAATTCCCGCTTGTGAAGCAATTGCCGTATGGCTTCCGATTTCCACATTGTGCGCCACCTGAATCAGATTGTCCAGCTTTACACCTGCGTGTACAGTTGTCGCACCCATTGTCGCACGGTCAATACACGTGTTGGCTCCGATTTCCACATTGTCATCTATGACGGTGATTCCTATCTGCGGTATTTTTTCATAACCTTCGGGTGAAGGCACGAAACCGAATCCGTCCGCACCTATGACTGCTCCGGCGTGGATGATGCAGTTGTTTCCTATGCGGCAGTCATGATAAACCGTTACGTTCGGGTAAAGTGTCGTGTCGTTTCCTACCTTTACGTGGCAGCCTATCGTCACATGTGGATGAATGAAGGAATTGTCTCCGATTTCGGACCCTTCTCCGATGCAGGCGAATGGGCCGATGTATACGTCTTTCCCGATTTTTACGTTCTTAGCTATTGCGGCCAGCGGACTGATGCCTGTCTCTTTCGTGGTGCTTTGTTCGTACAGTGTCATCAGTTTTGCCAGACTTTCATATGCGTTTTCCACCTTTATCAAGGTGGCCTTTATTTCATGTTCCGGACAGAAATCGTTGTTTACCAGTACAATCGATGATTTTGTATCGTATATGTAATGTGTATATTTTGGATTAGAAAGAAATGACAATGCTCCTGGTATGCCCTCTTCTATTTTTGCGAAAGTATGCACCGTGACACTCTCATCTCCAACGATTGTTCCTCCTACGTATTCCGCAATTTGTTTTGCTGAGAACTCCATAATTTCGTTTCTTTGTTCCTTTGTTTTTTGTTTCAGTAATTGACATTCAGACCCACAAACGTGGACTCTGCCGCTCAACCGTGCAAATTAAATATTTTTTTTTTATATTTCAGCAGAAAAAGCCGTTAATTTACGGCTTTCCCTTTAAATTCATCAAATTCACTGAATATCATTTGAAGAATGCGCTGATGTTTTTTGGGAAACAACAAAACATTTTTTCCCGAATGGCATGATGTTTTCATGCTTACATGATGGCTTTCAGCTCCTCTTCCATCTGCATCTGCATTTTGTGCGCTTCCTCTCCCGCTACTTTGGCGAAGTCCTCACTGTTGTCGGCATATATGATGGCTCGGCTGGAATTGACAATCAGTCCGCACTGGCTGTTCATGCCGTATCTGCATACTTCTTCGAGCGAGCCTCCCTGTGCGCCGATACCGGGAACAAGCAGGAAGTGGTCAGGGGCTATTTTACGTATGTCTCCGAACATTTTGCCTTGAGTTGCCCCCACCACGTACATCATGCTTCCATCGTCAGCCCATTCCTGCGACTTGCGCAGTACTTTCTCAAAAAGGCGTTCTCCGTCATTGCCCTCCATAAGCTGGAAGTCGTGTGATCCTTTGTTTGATGTGAGTGCCAGCAAAATCACCCACTTCCCATCGTATGTGAGGAACGGGGTTACACTGTCTTCCCCCATATACGGAGCCACGGTCACTGCATCTATGTCAAGCTCTTCAAAGAAAGAGCGCGCATACATGGCCGAAGTGTTTCCTATGTCACCACGCTTCGCATCGGCAATTATGAACTGGTCAGGATAGTTTGCCTTGATATGCTGCACGGTCTTCTCAAAAGCCATCCATCCTTTCGCTCCCATGCTTTCGTAGAATGCCAGGTTGGGCTTGTAAGCGATGCAGTATGGTGCTGTGGTGTCTATGATGGCCTTGTTGAAGGCAAAAATCGGATCCTCCTCTTTCAGCAGGTGTTGAGGGATTTTTTTTATGTCCGTATCCAACCCTACGCAAAGAAAAGACTTCTTGCGCTTGATGTTTTCAAAAAGTTGTTGTTTGTTCATCTCTTTTTGGTTTTTGTTACTGTTTCATACATAAACGGTGGTTCTCTTATAATGTAGTGTATGTTCTACAACTCGCTCTCTTTAAGCCTTTCGGCATTTTCTGCCACTATCAGATGGTCGATACAGTCCTGAATATCTCCATCCATGAATGAGGCCAGATTATAGATGGTGTAGTTGATACGGTGGTCGGTGATTCGCCCTTGCGGATAGTTGTATGTGCGGATTTTGGCCGACCGGTCACCTGTGCTGACCATCGTTTTGCGTTTTGATGCGATGTCGTCGATGTATTTCTGGTGTTCCTTGTCATATATGAATGTGCGCAGTCGCGCCAGTGCCCGTTCTTTGTTTTTGGGCTGGTCGCGTGTCTCGGTACATTCTATCAGTATCTCTTCAACCGTTCCCGTGTTTGGGTTCTTCCAATTGTATCGCAGTCGCACTCCCGATTCGACTTTGTTCACGTTCTGACCTCCGGCTCCGCCGCTTCTGAACGTATCCCACTTGATTTCGCCTTCGTTGATTTCCACATCAAACGGTTCCGCTTCCGGCAATACAGCTACAGACGCGGCAGATGTATGTACACGTCCCTGTGTCTCCGTCACGGGAACACGCTGTACCCGGTGTACTCCAGATTCGTATTTCAACGTGCCGTATACTTTTTCACCTGTTACAGAACAGATGATTTCTTTGAAGCCACCTGCCGCACCTTCGTTTACGCTTGATACTTCCATCTTCCATCCCTTTGACTCGCAGTATTTGGAATACATTCGGAACAAATCCCCGGCAAAGATGGCGGCTTCGTCTCCTCCTGTGCCTCCACGTATTTCAAGTATGGCGTTGCGGTCGTCCTGCGGGTCGGCGGGTACAAGAAGGAGTTTGATTTCTTCTTCCAGTTCAGATATTCTTGCTTCGCATCTGGATGCTTCCTCACGCGCCATTTCTTTCATCTCCGGATCATTTTCTCCCATCATTTCCTTGGCTTCTTCCAGTCCTTTCAGAAGCTGCATGTATTCATTGCGTGCCTTCATGATATCTCCCAATTCCTTATATTCTTTGGTGAGCTTTACGTACCGTTTCTGGTCGGCAATGACATTTGGGTCGGTTATCAGTGTGGAGACTTCTTCGAATCGAGCCACCAGTCCATCCAACTTTTCTAATAGCGTATTGTTCTCTGACATGTTCTCATAGGTATTTGAATTCTCCGAACTCGCTGCGTATAATCAGTTCCTTGCGGTTGCTCTCCTCTATATGCCCGATGACCTGTGCGTCGATGTTGAATGACTTGCTTATGGCAATGACTTCTTTTGCGTATTCTGGGGAAAGATAGATTTCCATTCTGTGTCCCATGTTGAACACTTTGTACATTTCTTCCCACTCTGTACCGCTCTGTTCTTTAATGGTGCGGAACAGGGGAGGTACGGGGAAAAGGTTGTCCTTGATGATACGGCAGTTGTCACCTGCAAAATGAAGCACTTTAGTCTGTGCGCCACCGGAACAGTGGACCATACCGTGTATTTGCGGACGGAGTGTGTCAAGAATCCTTTTCACTACCGGTGCATAAGTACGGGTAGGAGAGAGAACCAGCTTTCCTGCATCCACAGGTGAGCCTTCCACAGGATCAGTCAGTCTCAAGCTACCGCTGTAAACCAGTTCATCAGGAACTGCATGGTCGTAGCTTTCAGGATATTTTTCCGCCAGATACTTGGTGAATACATCATGGCGCGCGCTTGTAAGTCCGTTGCTTCCCATACCGCCGTTGTATTCTTTTTCATAGGTAGCCTGCCCGTAAGATGCCAGACCTACTATCACATCACCCGGTCGGATGTTGGCGTTGTCTATCACGTCCTTGCGTTTCATGCGGCATGTCACAGTGCTGTCCACGATTATTGTACGTACCAGATCACCTACATCGGCTGTTTCTCCTCCTGTCGCATATACGCCTATACCCATTTCCCTGAGTTCCGCGAGCAGCTCGTCCGTACCGTTGATGATGGCCGAAATCACTTCACCGGGTACAAGCAGTTTGTTGCGTCCGATGGTTGAAGAAACAAGAATATTGTTTACGGCTCCAACGCACAGCAGGTCATCGATGTTCATGATTAGTGCATCCTGGGCAATACCTTTCCACACGGACAGGTCGCCTGTCTCTTTCCAGTACATATAGGCCAGTGACGATTTTGTTCCGGCTCCATCCGCATGCATTATGTTACAGTATTCGGCATCTCCTCCCAGAATGTCAGGGATGATTTTACAGAATGCTTTCGGGAAAATACCTTTGTCAATGTTCTTAATGGCGTTGTGTACATCCTCTTTTGATGCAGAGACACCGCGTTGCATGTATCGTTGGTTACTCATGGTTTGTATTTTTATTCCTTTGGTTGTGCAAAGTTAGCGAATATTCCGTTTCCTTTCATGTCTGATCGGATATTATTATCCTGTTACAGTGTTATTATTGGATTGAAACGGATCTTTCTGAACAGAAGAAGAAAACAGAAAGGTGTCAAGTTAAGCGTACGGCTTTGTCTTGACACCTTTATCTGATAGTGTGTTTTTTATATGTGTCAGCTCTTGTTTGCGCGTTTGCGCTCATTTTCGTCAAGGATTACCTTGCGCATTCTCATGCTTTTGGGGGTTACCTCCACATACTCATCTTCCTTGATGTATTCGAGAGCTTCCTCCAAAGAGAAAACTACCGGAGGGATTATACGTGCCTTATCGTCAGAACCTGAAGCACGCATGTTTGTCAGTTTCTTCGATTTGGTCACGTTGATTACAAGATCGTTTTCATGTACGTGCTCGCCCACTACCTGTCCGGTGTAGACTTCTTCCTGCGGATTGATGAAGAACCGTCCGCGGTCTTGCAACTTGTCGATTGCATATGCAAAGGCTGTCCCGCTTTCCATGGCGATCATAGAGCCGTTGGTGCGTCGCGGAATATCTCCTTTGTACGGTTGGTATTCCTTGAATCGGTGAGCCATGATAGCTTCTCCTTGTGAGGCGGTCAGGACGTTGGTGCGCAGGCCGATGATGCCTCTTGACGGAATGTTGAATTCAATGTTCACGCGGTCGCCCTGTGTCTCCATGGAAATCATTTCTCCTTTGCGCCTGGTTACCATGTCAATCATCTTGCTGGAAAATTCTTCCGGTACGCTTATTGTAAGCTCTTCGATCGGTTCACACTTCGTCCCGTTGATTTCTTTAAAGATAACTTGCGGCTGGCCTACCTGAAGCTCATATCCTTCACGGCGCATGGTTTCTATAAGCACGGAAAGATGGAGGACACCACGTCCCGATACGATCCATTTGCCGTCCTCGTTTTCAGTCTTCCGTACACGCAGTGCCAGATTCTTGTCGAGTTCTTTCGTCAGGCGGTCATGGATATGTCGTGAGGTGACATACTTTCCTTCCTTCCCGAAGAACGGAGAATCGTTGATGGTGAAGAGCATGCTCATTGTCGGTTCGTCAATGGCAATCGGAGGAAGCGGTTCCGGATTTTCAAAATCGCAGATGGTGTCACCGATTTCAAATCCTTCCACACCAATCACAGCGCAGATGTCACCCGATGACACGGATCCCACCTTTTTGTGCCCAAGACCTTCAAACGTATGTACTTCCTTTATCTTTGATTTGAGCATCCGTCCGTCGCGTTTGGCAAGAGTAATGTTCATCCCCTCACTGATGGTTCCGCGGTGCACGCGTCCTACGGCTATTCGTCCGGTATAGGAGGAGTAGTCGAGTGAAGTGATCAGCATTTGCGGTGTTCCTTCCAATTGTTTCGGAGCCGGGATATATTTTATGATAGCGTCAAGAAGCGGCTCAATGGTTCCCGTAGGAGTTTTCCAGTCTTCACCCATCCAGTTGTTCTTTGCCGAACCGTAGATAACAGGGAAGTCAAGCTGGTCTTCCGTAGCGTTGAGACTGAACATCAGGTCGAACACCATTTCATATACTTCTTCCGGGCGGCAGTTGGGCTTGTCCACTTTGTTGACTACAACAATCGGCTTCAGTCCGATCTGCAGTGCCTTTTGGAGCACGAAACGCGTTTGTGGCATCGGACCTTCAAAAGCATCTACCAGCAGTAGACATCCGTCTGCCATATTCAGCACGCGCTCTACTTCTCCTCCGAAATCTGCGTGTCCCGGAGTGTCAATGATATTGATTTTTGTGCCTTTATAGTTGATCGAGACATTCTTTGAAAGAATCGTAATCCCTCTTTCACGTTCCAGGTCGTTGTTGTCCAATACCAGTTCACCGTTCGTCTGGTCGTTGCGGAACAGATGTCCCGCCAGCATCATCTTGTCCACCAGCGTTGTTTTTCCATGGTCAACGTGGGCGATGATGGCAATGTTTCTAATATCTTGCATATCGTAATACCTATTATCCGGGCGCAAAGTTACGACTTTTTTCTGAAAAAGTATTGTCATTTAAAAGATTATCCCTACATTTGCGCCGCAAATATATTTAAAGTCAAATTTATGTATCTAGATCCAGCAAAAAAACAAGAAATCTTTGAAAAGTACGGGAAGTCCAACACTGATACTGGCTCACCTGAAGCGCAGATAGCATTGTTCTCATACCGTATTTCTCACCTGACGGAGCATCTGAAGCTCCACAGAAAAGACTATACTACGGAAAGGTCTTTGACTAAGTTGGTGGGTAAGCGTCGTGCATTGCTGACCTATCTGCAAAACCGCGATATCGAGAGATACCGTGCGATTGTAAAGGCACTTGGTCTGCGCAAATAATTTGCGCGAAGCTGAAAAGACACAAAAAGAGACCGCCCAAATTATTTTCGGGGCGGTCTCTTTTTGTGTCTTCCCTGCACGGATCCTTTAGTGATTTTTTAAAGTATCCTTATTTGTCTTTTGTCCGTATACCTCTTTGTATATCTCATCACGTATGCTTTCATAAATTTCTTCTATGCTCTCCGTACCGTGATACATGAGCTTGAGAGGTACCTCCACTCCGTTTTCACGATATGGAGGTTGGATATATGCTCTGTCACAGATAGAAAATCCGCATCTTCGATAGAAATCTATTCTTCGTATGCTTTGTTCATCATTGGGCTCTTCCACTTCAAGTATGATAGTTCCCGGTATGATCCCCTTGACTTTCTCCATTGTTTGTCTCCCGTAGCCGTGATTACGTAAATCCGGAGAGATTGCCAGATGCTCGATATAATGAAAACCGTTGAGCTTCCATATAGTGATTAATCCTGTCAATGTCTCTCCATCAGTAATCAGATAACAGGAAAACCTTGGGTTATAGTCGGTGATCTTCCGTTGAGCCTTGTCATCTCTGCGTTCTGCTTCCGGGAATGAAATATGCAACAGGTTCTCAACGAAAGGATAGTCCTTGTCTGTGGTACCAATCTTTGTAAAAGTGACCATGATAGGGAATGTTATTTTTCTGTATAGAAGCAGATAATTCTCTTTAAGGCACGTTGGCAAACCGGGCAGAATACCGGAGCTTCATTGATTTTCATGCGACACTCTGTTGTTGGACGGTAAATCCCTTTCAAGGTGTATCCTGCCCCTTCGTACACACCTACTTTTGTATAAATAAGCGTGGAATCAGTCTGTACGGGAGTTGGAACGGATGTTTCCTCTTCAATCATGTCTTCCCATTTTTTATTGAAGTCCATCAGTGTGGTGATGTTGGGTTCCCACGGCTCGATGTCGTATGGATATTGTGGACTCGGAGCATCATCATAAGCATACTCGTCGGCAAGTCCTCCAAAACTGTGTCCGAATTCGTGTACTACGACAGGTCTGAACATAGCGTGATGGGAGGCGGTCAATGTGTATGAGTTATATATGCCCCCACCGCCATAAGTGTCTGTATTGGCCAATATGATGATGTGCTCATAAGGGATGCCGGCCAGCCAGTTGTGTATCTTTTTTACGCTTCGCGTGGTAAGATAGCGTTCTGAATAGAACGTGTCGAAGTGTGAACTCACGGCTGTATTCTTCCACAGGCTCTTGCGTGGTATGCTTACTCCGCTGTCTTTTGATTCGCTGAACACAGCCACGACGTTGAAGCGGCTTTGCAGTTCCTTGAACGGTTCGTGGTCGAAAATTGATTCGCAGGCGTCTTGTGCATCCTTGTAGAACAGTTCCATTTCTTCTTCAGTATAGCCCTCTGCCATAATTGCCACATCTATACAGTCCTCATAGCTTCCATTCTGCATCAGATACCGGAATGGTACACTGTTTTCGTTGCCGCGCTGATGTATTAATATGTCTTGTGGGTCGATATCATGTGTAAGCGATGCGCTTTCCTTGTGATGTGTATCTTCCAGCCAGATCGTGACTGTCGCTGTCTGTTTAGGATACGGCAGGAGGAAGGAATTCTCAAAGCCGCGTGTTACGTGTCTTGCCTCGTCTTCGCATACCCATTCCTGGAACAGGCTGGAAAATGAGGTGCGGTAGATGATGGTTCCGCTCGCCTTGTCTTTCATCTCAATTTCGCCGTTTCCTTTCAGCGGAAGTTCGCTAAGGCGTGTGCGCCTTCCCGCCCATTGCGGGAGCGATGAAAGTTCATCCAGGCAGATTGTCTGTTTTTGTGAATCCCCGCTGAAGATATAGTCCACTCTGATGGATTTGTCGATAAAATAGTCATCGAATGTCTGGGATTTTCCGTAACCTGACAGAAGACAGAGTGCAGAAATAGTCAGAAGATATTTTTTCATATTGTTCGTGTATGTTTTTGTCTGATTACAAATATACGTATTATCAGCGAAAAGGCAATCAATCGGGATATATAAATTCATGTGTTGACAGGAAGCGTCAAGTCTTGTGAATTTCAGATTTCCCTTTTCCCACTGTCGGATAAGAAAGACACTTTTCGTGGTTGGGAGATTAATGATTACGTGAGTTCGGGATAAACAAATAACAGAAAAGAATAGGTAATCACA
>CAZSYY010000019.1:0-40140 GCA_964611375.1 uncultured Phocaeicola sp.
CGTCATCAGCAAGTACCACCGTAGGGTCGTGCACGTTGGCCAAATTCCACTGCGAACGTGACTCCCAGTCGGTGATGGAAATGTAGTAGTCCTCATAGGTCGGAGCCTCGTAGAGGGCGAGCTGTTCTTCGAGTGACAGCTCGGCAAGAGGCACTTCGACTGTCTCGGAATACGTGTACATACTCTGTGTGTAGACAAATGCACGGACATAGTAGGTTTTCGTACCGTTCAGGTCGGTGATAGTCGCAGTGAAGTCACTGTCGGCATTCACCGTGTCGTTAGCGATGGTCGGGGTCTGCGAGCTGGTACTGTAGCAGAATCCTGTCCACAGAATCTTGTCCGTATTGCCCGTCGCCGATGACGAAACGGTCATCGAGGTGCCGCCCGACTGCCATGTAGCTACAGGAGTGGCCACAGTCACACCGCTGTTGCCATTGTACTCCATGTCATCGTCGGCGCAAGCAGTGAAAGCAAAGGATGCTACGAGAGACATCCATACAAATGTTGATTTCTTCATTCAGATTGTTTTTAAAGTTCCATGCTATCCCCCTAAGGGAGAATAGCATGGAAATAGTAATACAATAATTGTTAATCGAATACGAGATAAGCAGCTTCAATACTCATTGCAAAAGCCGGATCGGACAGTTCTGATATATCTACTCCCAAATAATACTGGGTGTAAGTATTACTGTCAGTTCCAACCATTACGCACTGAACATCGGCAGTACCATTGTTACAATTGGTCACGTAAACCGTAACTTTGGCACCGTTCATTACAGCAAGCCAAGCGTCCCAGCTTGCTCGGTCATCACTATAACCATTCGAAAGGCAAGTCCCAGTTACCATATAGTCGTCGGCACGACATACTGCAACTAGGGTATTCGTATCACCATCCTCACACATAACAACAATGAAATTATTCCAGTTGTAATTTCCATTGGTATAATTGGTGAACGAAATAGACTTTGTTTCCCCTCCGGACACAGAGAAAGTATTTGAGTAATCACCTAAATATGAAGCGCTAAAAGAAGAATCTCCTACTGGATCATTAGTTACCTGCACAGCAGTAGACACCTCTTCCACATTCACGTATGACGTAGCAGACAAATCACCGTATTTCACGGTAAATTCATAAGTTCCTTCCGCAGCATAGATATCATCGGAAGAGAAAGTAAGGAGCGAATTGCTGAGGACTCCCGTAGAGCCATCTTCATAAGTGGCAGTAACGACCACATCTGACGAATAGAAAGCCATAGTACGGCTTAACCCTTCGGTAGCCGTCGTAGTATAATAATAGTACGTCGGAGCAGAGGTTACCGCAATGCTGACCACGTTACTTATTACAGTAATTGTAGCAGAAGCCACAACCGGAGTGTCGCAGTTCTCACCGTTGTATGTCTTGTTGTAAACGGCTACAAGAGTCTTCTCTCCCGGAGAAGTCATGTCAGGAACGACAGAGAAAGTAAGTTCATCGGCCGTAACGGTCTTGGTCACATCTTCCTCGAAGGTTACGACAGCAGTAACATCGGCCAGAACAGTCTCAAGATCATCACCCATCTGAATCTGTTCAGGAACATTCTGCAATTCCATAGATACCGGATTCTTGTCATCGGCAGAAGTCAGCCCACCGATAGGCACGATGGTTGTCGTCTTGAAATTGATGTACGAGCCTTCAGGAGCAAGGAAACAACGGATAGTGTCGTTGTTCGTGTCCGTATTCAGATTGCCCAAAGCATAGGGCTGTGCATACGTCTTGGTCTGCGTGCCGTTGGTCATCGTAACGGTAAATGCATCAGGATCGCTGCGGTCGACAGTGACAGTCACCGTACCGCCCAAACTTGACAGATTTGTTACAGCGTAGTCTGCATCAGGTGAGAAAAGCAACGTGGCCGAAGTGAACGAGAAATAGAAACTCCAAAAATCCGAACCCCACTGCGAATTGTAAGAGGTCGTATCACTTGTTGCATCGAAACGGATAGCTCCATATTCCTTATAATCAGAATCATTCCTGTCCACATCGTTGGTAATGACAAGAGCAAAATTTTCATAATAAAGAGTCTCGCTCGGATCGATATTGAGGGTAAACTGTGCCTGCCATGTCTCACCGTCAGGAACCTGGTAATACTTTGAGAATGCAGTCCACCAGCTGGAGCTGTAGTCAGTTTCACCGATGGTGTACACATCCTCATATCCGTCGATTTCCTCCACATCCGAAGAAGTAGTGCTGGAAAGCGAATCCACCAGTTCGGAGAGCCAATCAGGAGAATCAATCTCTGAGAATCGTTCGTCTTCGCACCCCACCAACATCGACATACCTAAAAAGAGGGAGCCGCAGACAAATGCTATTTTACTGAAAGATTTCATTGTATTAAATTAAATTAATGATGGTTATGTAGTCTCCCACTCCTCTAACGGAGCGTCGGGGGAGAAGGAGACCGTTTTCATTTTCACTTGATGGATGTCCGCATCCATACGATTATTCGTCCAAATCAACAACAGGATGAATGGTCCAGCCGTTATCCGTGAAGTAGCTTGCGTTGCTCGTGCTGTAATTAGCCGAGTTACCCACCAGATTCGCATTGGAATTGGTAAGCTCATCCACGATAGGCAGGAATTCATGTCCCTGAACGTATGTGTCGAACGAGCTCTTCAGTTCCGAATCACTGCTTATATCACTATAGCTTACAGGCTGCAACACAGTACCCCCTTCGGGAGAACGACGGAATGTGCCGTGCTCCTTGAGCTGCTGCAAACGGTCTTCGCGATAGAAGAATCCCCAGCGGATAAGGTCAAAGCCGCGTCCGAACTCACAGCCGAATTCCTTCGGACGTTCTACATTGGCAATCTGCTCGAAAAGTTTGTCAGCATCACCAGTAAAGTCGGAAAGACTCAAATCGGCCAGATTTGCGCGTCTGCGAACCTGATTGATCCATTCAATGGCGTCAGCCGTAGGACCGCTCACCTCATTCTCACACTCGGCGGCACGGAGGAGCACATCGGAATAACGCATCAGACGCACGTTGATACCGCACTTCAGACCGGTAGTAACGGAGTTGTACAGGCCGGTACGCATATTGGTGTACTTGGCAATAGGAATACCTCCGTAGTTGTTGTTGGTCATGATGGTGTCCGCGCTTGTAAGCGTAGTGGTATAGGCCACATTGCCGTATGCATAATCAGCCCAATCTGCCTCATAGGTACCGATGGTCCAATAGAGACGCGGGTCGAGAGTTCCCGATGTGGTACGTTCGCTCTTGAAAAGCTGATAAAGCCAAGGAGAAGCCGAGATGTCGGCCCAGCCTCCGAAATCGCCTGGAGCATAGTTTGACTCGATGGCGTGAGCCTGCGTAGCGTAGGCGCTTGTGTTCACCGGAGTCCACTCTTCATCGGTTCCCTGCGAACCATAGTCGAGGAACTGCACCTCGAACAGACTTTCGGCATTGTTCTCATAAGCCGTACCTTCCTGGAAGTTGTCGCCATAGTTGGACATCAGAGAATATGTGCCGTAGTCACCGTTGATGATAGCCTTCAGATACGTCAGTGCAACATCGTACTTATGACGCATCATCAGAGCACGTGCATAAAAGCCGGCTGCCGCACCACAGGTGGCACGTCCACCCGACCATTCGCCACCCTCATCGCGTGAAGGAAGCAGGTCGATAGCCTTATAGAAGTCCTCTTCCACCTGATCGAGCACCTCATCATAGGAATTGCTCGTACCGTAAAGACCGTCCAATGATGAATAAGTGTCATAGTCAGTGATTATAGGCACCATCTGGTAGTAGCCTGCCAGATTGTAGTAACCCAGTCCGCGGAGGAACAGAGCCTGTCCCGCAATGCGCTTCTCGGTCTCACTGAGCGACTCGTCATCCGGGTCAACGCGGGAAAGTATAAAGTTGCACACATTGATGGTATAGTACCACTCACGCCACGGCCACCATGCGATATCGTCGGTTACAGTCACATCAAGATCATCGAAAGGCAGGTACCATACCTGTGAGGAATTCCAGGCCTCATCGCCGCGGCAGACGTCGATAGTGAAACCAACACGGGCATAAGAACCCTCCATACGGATGTGGTTGTAGGCGGCAATGACACACTCCTCCAGTTCATCGGTGGTATAACCGAACGAACTTGAAGTCTGTTCGTTGGGATTCACTACATCCAGATTGTCCAAGCAGGAAGTGGTGATCATCCCAAACCCTAAAGCAAGAGCAAGCGAATATTTAATCAGTTTCATACGTTACGTTTTTAGGACTTAAATTAGAATGACAAATGAATACCACACATAAAGGTACGCGCCGTCGGATAAGAACAGAAGTTGTAACCCGGCGTGAAAGTAGCTCCCGCATAGTCAACATTGTATCCTTTGTACTTTGTAAACGTGTGGAGGTTCTGTGCTGATACGTAGAAACGGACATCGCGCACATAGTTCTTGAACCAGCTGTCGGGGAAGTTGTAGCCCAACTCTATGTTGGCAATCTTCCAATAGGCTGCGTTCTGAATATAACGTGAGCTGAAAAGGTCGTTCCATGCCATGGTAGCACTGTTGGTCACATAAGTACGAGGCACATTTGAGATGTATGTCGTACCGTCATCGCTCCACTGGTTGGCATCAAGCACCGCAACATCGTGGTTGGAATATCCGTAGCTGGAGTTCAGCGAGTTCCAGATATCGTCGGTCACGTGGTAATTGAATGCTCCGTAGGTGGAGATGCTGAGATCGAAGCGCTTGTATTCGAAACGTGCGCTGAGTCCGAAGTTGACTTTCGGCAGACCGCTTCCCAATACTACACGGTCGTTCTCGTCGATAACACCGTCACCGTTCACGTCCTGATAGAGACAGTCACCCACATTGGCACCGCTCTGTGTGGCGTGGTTGTCGAGGTCTTCCTGAGTACGGGCGATGCCTTCATATACATAGCCGTAGAACTGGCCGACTTCCTGACCCGGGATGGTGATGTAGTTGCCGGTGAGGTAGTAATCGGTTCCGAATCCCAATGAGGTCACGCGGTTGCGCAACGTACTGAGGTTGGCAGAGATTTCATACTTGAGCGCATTGTCGCGGTTACGGTAAGTGGCTGCGAACTCGAAACCGGAGTTGTTCATTGAGGCGGCATTCATAGTCACTGTCTCATTGGACACACCTGCCTGATAGGGCACCGGAACAGCGTACAGCAATTCCTCGTTGACGTTCTTGTACCATTCAGCGGTGAACTCCAGACGGTTGTTAAAGAATGCAAGGTCGACACCTACGTTGTAGGTCTTCTTCTTCTCCCATGTCAGGTTGTTGTCCACGAATGTGGAGATTGCAGAACCGTAAACCACTGAGTTGTTGAAGTTGTATGTCATGTTGTTACGTGACATGGTAGCCTGGTATGCATATTCACCGATATTCTCGTTACCAAGTTCACCGTAGCTACCACGAATCTTGAACATGTTGACGATGTTGCGGTCGATCGGGAAGAAGTCTTCCTTATCAAAACGCCATCCTGCAGAAACTGAAGGGAATGTTCCCCAGCGGATGCTCTTGGTCAGACGGGAACTTGCATCCCGGCGGACTGTAGCAGATATCAAATACTTGCCGTCGTAGTCATAGTTGAAACGTGCGAGGTAAGAGAACAGTGCGTGCTTGTACTCGTAGCTGGATGAGTAGGTAGTCTCGGCATTCTGGAGCTGCAGATAGTAAGGCTCGTTCAGGCTGATACCCCATCCGGTCAGCAGTTCGGTGTATTCCTCCTCATAGGTCTGGGCTGCCATCACGTTGATGTGATGCTTTCCGAAAGTACCGTCATAAGTAAGGATGTTCTCTATCAAGGCGTCAGAATAGTCGCGTGAACCTTTCTCCAGACGTTCGTTGTCCTTCGCCAGATATACACGGTTGCTCTGTACCCATGAAGGAATCCAGGTGAAGTCCATACAGTGGGTCTTGCTGTAAGAGAGGTTGATACGGTAGGTGAGCTTGTGGTTCTTGCTCTCGAAACCTATCAGCTTGAGCAGGTCAACATCGGCTGCAAGAGTTCCCACGAAACGGTTGACACGGGTGTTACGCTGCAACAGGTTGTTGACGAGCAACGGGTTGGAAGCGGAGATGTCACCGTGAACAGTGTCATAGTAGACACCGTAGCCGTATGCGTCATAGGTATAGTTGTTGGCCATTGACAACTGGTCGTCGAGCACCCATGTAGATGAGTCGTACGCCTTGATGGTCGGCTGCATCAGCAAGGTTGACTTCAGCACGTTGGACACGTCACCGTACAGACCCTGCACATACTCTGATGCGTTTGACAGTGACATGTTGTCCTGATCGGAGTGAGAATATACGATACCGGTCTGGAACTTCACGTACTTGGTGTCGAACGTATTGTTGACACGGGCGGTGAAACGTTCGTAGTTCGGTCCCGCACCCTCAAGGGTTCCCTTCTGGCTGTAGTAGTCAAGTCCTATATTATATGTGTTGTGAGCACCACCTCCGGAGAAGTTGACGTTGTGGTTCTGACGGATACCTGTCTTGAACACCTCGTCGAACCAGTCGGTATCGGTATCGTCATAGAAACTGTATTTGCCCGTACTGCTGTTGAGGACATATCCTGACGGCAATGACACTCCGGCATTCTCGCAGGCCTGTGCAAGGTACTGGCTGTACTGGCTGGAGTTCATCACGTCGTATGTTCCCTTAGGAATATAGTCGACACCGAAATATCCGTTGTAATCCACTTTCAGCGGCTGGTCTTTCTGTCCGTGCTTGGTGGTGATGATAACCACACCGTTGGCGGCACGAGAACCGTAGATGGCGGCTGCCGATGCGTCCTTCAGCACCTGGATTGTCTCGATATCGTTGGCAGAGAAGTCACGGATAGAGGTTCCCATAGGAACACCGTCGATGACATAGAGCGGGGATGTGTCGTTAAAAGATCCGATACCTCTGATACGTACAGTAGGATCGGCACCCGGCTGGCCGTCGGTGGTGATCTGTACACCGGCTACCTTACCTTCGAGCATGGTAGATATATTTGAGTTGGATGCCCGTTTCACTTCATCGGCATTGACGACTGCAACGGAACCAGTCAGGTCGGCCTTCTTCTGAGTACCGTAACCTATGACAACGACCTGCTCAAGCATCTGGTCGTCCGGACTCATCTGTATAGGGTCAAGGATTGAGCGGTTGCGGACGGCAACTTCGCGATCCTTGTATCCCACATAACTTATAACAAGAACGGCATTGCCCGGAAGATTCAGTTCGAAATTTCCGTCCAAATCCGTAGTGGTGCCACCCGTTGTATCCTTAATTCTGATCGTAGCACCCAATAGGGGTTCGCCTTGTTCATCGATAACTTGACCACGAACCGTAATGTTCGCCAATTGTGTCACGGTATTTACAGCAGGCGATGCATACGCCGCCGTACCGCCAAAGGCACACAAGCCAAGCATTGTGAAAAAAATAAATCGTTTTCTCATTTTTTTCAATGGTATTAAACTAATGAAACAAATAAAAATTAAAATAGCCACAAAGTCCAAATGATGTCAGGCCAGGTCCAACCCTCCGGCAGGAACCATAATCCTACACATCTGTTATTATAACCTACAAAATCATGTCAGGGAGAGCGTACCTTCCCTGCACCGTTTAAAATTACTACACTTCTGTTTTTTCCCATAGTCAATATTTAATTCGAAAATTCTTTTCAAATTAAGAGACTTTTTCAAAAAACAAAGTGGACAAATGTTTTTTGGAAGTGGACAAATAAAAAAAGCAAAAGTTAAAACGTCGCGGGGAGGGCAGGTCTTTCCAAAACTCCACCATCACATAAGATACTGACAAACAGCACGGCAAGTGAATGAAGCGAGGAGGAGGACAGACGGCTCACCCCTCACCGGCCGACCGGGAACGACACCGTTCCGCCCAGCCCTGAAAAAAAAGCCGTGAACAAAATGGAAAAAACATTACATTTGCAACTGCTAACAAACAAACGGCCCAAGATGAAAGAGATAATAGATTTTCTTGCCCGGCTGGAAAAGAACAACAACCGGGAATGGTTCAACGAGCACAAGGACGACTATCGCGCCGCGCAGGAACAGTTTGATATATTTACAGAGAAACTGATTGCAGGCATCGCGGATTTCGACGAGACAGTAAGCGGAGTGACCGTCAAAGAATGTACGTACCGCATCTACCGCGACACACGGTTCTCGCCCGACAAGCGGCCATACAAATGCCACATGGGGGCTTTCATCTGCCCGAAAGGAAAGAAGTCGGGCTTCGCCGGCTACTATCTTCAGGTAGGCCCGCAGGAATCGGGCTATCCCGGCGGCAACATGCTTGCCTCAGGCAACTACTGCTTCGAGCCGAAAGCGATACGGACGCTGCGTGAGGACATCTGCAACGACAACGGGGAATTTGAGCGGACGCTCCGGCAGGCACCACTCTTCAGCCTCGACAACTCGGACATGCTGAAAAGAGTGCCAAACGGATATCCCAAAGACGCGCCCTGCTCACAGTATCTTATGTACCGCTCATACTGTCTGATATACGAGCCGGGCAAACGGTTCATGACGGAGGACGGACTGCTGGAACGCGCGATAGAGGCATTCCGCTCCACACAGCCGTTCATCGCCTACCTGAACCGGGCCATCAGCTACGCCAACGAGGAGGAAGCGTCATTTTAGAGACATGAAAGCCGGCATGGGCAGATGCATCCCGGCCATGGTCAGACCGTTCTTTTCCGCATATTCCAGAATCAGGCGGCGGGTATCGGCTGCTGCCTGCCTGTCCATGTCGTATGATGTGCAGACGGAGGGGTCAACCATCTGCACGGCTGCCCCGTGCATCAAGTCACCCACGACCAGCAGCTTCCCTATCTGATATACCGTATGTCCGGGAGTGTGGCCCACAGCCCTGATCGTCATCACGTTTCCGGGAAGCACATCACCGAACTCGAAAAGGTGCAGACGGTCCTTATAGGCTTCCATCGTCTTTACCACCATGGCCTTCTTTCCGTCATCCATCGCCATCCACGCATCGTATTCCGCTTTCGGGGCATAGACCTGCGCCTTGAGAAACACCACAGTATCACCCCTCATCATACCGCCGATATGGTCTCCGTGGAAATGCGTGAGATACAGATATTCTATTTCCTCTGGAGCAATCCCCATCGCCCCAAGACCTTCCAAAAGCTGGCTGTCAGGCCCTCCAATGCCTGTGTCGAACAGGATGCGTTTGCCCTCCGTCCCGACAAGGAAGGTGCTGACGGAAGAAGGTATGCCGTCGGCAAGTCCCAGCGTGTCGGCTATCTCCGCCGCATTCCCGTCGAACAGGCTGACAGGCATCAGCTTGTCCGTGCCGTTGTCACGGATCCAGGTGGCCTCCACATCGCCGACCTGTATTGTCTTTATTCCCATGTAAACAGTAGCGGTGAGCGAATCCGCATCGCCTGCCGCATCTTTCCCGGCGGAGCCTCCGCATGACGAGCCAAGCAGCATCATGACTCCGGAAAACAGTATAACAGTCTTTCTCATAAGCATAATTCTTATATATTTATTGCAAAGTTACGTATAAAAAGTGAAATACGAAAATTTATCAGCAAGTTACCGGCAAGTTAAATCGCCGAGATAACAGACTGAGAATTAATTCTTTAAGAATAATACATATAAGGTCAGCAAGTTACCGGCAAGTTAAATCAGGCCCATATAGGAATATACCTCATATAGCGGGGAGCTGTCGTGGGATCTACAGGTCTGATTATATGTTTATTCAATGCTTCTTTAATCAATCGGGAGATACTCCCTGAGGATGATTCCGCAACACCAAATCGCTCTCTCAGAGAACTGTTAGTTAATGCATTACCTTCTATGAATTTAACACAAGCATGAAGATAAGTTGCCCAAATCTTATCTTCCATTGGAATATTTGCAAAATCCAGATGAGAGAACAAAGATACTTTGGTCGATTCCTGATAAATCTGGATACGTGGAGCCGGTAATTTCTGTAATTCGCAGCTGATGACCATTCTATCCCATCCTCGTCCCAATTCTTCGCACATATTTAATCGCCGCATTAAAGATGCCAATTTTTCATTACGGGACTTAGGTGGATTATCCACAATCCGCATAATATCGACTAATGGGATCCCGGGATTTGTAACCTCAACGCGATTTTCAAATATCTCAACAAGCGGACCTGTGCCTGTGAGGAAAAAATCCTGATGAACCAGCGAGTTTGCTATAGCCTCTCTTATGGCAGGAACAGGGAATGCGTTTATCGTTTTTCTTCGGACAGAATCAATATCCTCCTTTGCCGGAAGTAAAGTAGTTACAAACTTTACCGCATTCTCAAAACTGATAGCATATCCTTCTGTTGTGGTCTCTTCTTTTAGAATCGATAGTCTATTGTTCCCTTCATATTGCACAATTCTTATTGCTTTTCTTCCGACACGCGGAAAATCTGAAAGTCTCTTTGCAAACAGAATTGCACCAAGATTCGTGATAGCATACAAGCCATTGTCTTGTCTGACAATAATACCTTCTTCCATCAAGTAATGAGCATATTTTTCAATACTTACAGGAAGTGGCATATTAAGAATGTCAAAATAGACTTCACAATTCAAATAGTGGGGTATCTCCTTTAATTGTATGTCTGATAAGGCATATATATCCTCAAATTGGACATGCCGCAATTTGTCCCACAACTGGGCTTGTAATGTAGGGAACTCCATTATTTTCTTTGTATAACTGCCAACACGGATATAATCGATTTTCTCGAATGCAACAGGAACGCCAACAGCTTTTGAGATAATTAACATTTCGATATGCTTTCCATCAATATCGACCGAATGAAATTCAAAATCAGCATTTTTGGAAAGCATATAGCGTAACCAGTTTTCAAGTTCTTGATTACCTCTTTTTTCTTGTTTAAGTCTGACCTTTGTACCAACCAGTTCATGAGTCTTGTCATCAACGCCCCATATCATATAAGCATGGCTTCTATCTGTTATGACGGCACTATTGGCTAAGGCACTAATATCCTCCCCAACCATCTTAGGGTCGCAATTGTTATGCTTAAACTCCACCCAGCCTGTTTCCTGAGGCAGTTTGCACAACTCTAATATAAGTTTGTCTAAATTCTCCATATATCTGTAATATATGTCTTTTTATAATACAAATATACTTATTCTCGTGTTCTGTTCCAACCCGTTTATGACATTTCGGCACAAAATGCGACATACATGCGGTGCTTCTCCATACGATAATGGCAAAAGAAGTTTTCACAAGTTTAAAACACGCGGGCTTTTGTTTAAAGAAGTTCCCCAAACATTAAAATCAGGCATTCGGGAAGTGACAATATGTCAACGGGTACAGACTTTGCACTTTCTTTGGTGGATTCCGAAACCGGAAAGGTTGAAGGACCCGGAAAACAAAATGATAAAATAACAATTAAAAATAGGAGATTACAACTATGATGCCGAGCAGAAGAAATTACAATCAGAATTGGTTACCGAGTATTTTCAATGATTTCTTTGACAACGATTGGATGACAAAGTCATACGCTACCGCTCCTGCAATCAATGTCATCGAAAGCGACAAGGACTACAAAGTGGAAGTGGCTGCTCCGGGAATGACGAAGGACGACTTTCAGATTCATCTGAGTGAAGACGGCGAACTGGTCATCTCAATGGAGAAAAAGAGCGAGACAAAGGAAGAGGACAATGGAAACAAGAAATATCTGCGTCGCGAATTCTCTTACGCCAAATTTGAACAGAAGCTGATTCTTCCGGACGATGTAGAGAAAGAAAAGATCGAAGCCAACGTTGCCGACGGAGTGCTTACCATCAGACTTCCGAAATGCACGCCTGAAGAAAAAGCCAAAGTAAACCGCATAATCGAAATCCATTAATCGATTGTCTGTAAAATTCTTTTTTCGGAGAGTGTACCTGTTTTGGGTGCACTCTCTTTTTTGTGGGGTCACGCATTCTTTTATCCGCACAAACCGGAAACAAAAATTTGTTTTTCTGACAAAAAAGGAATACATTAGCAATGTTTTATCTAAAAATATTCTATCATGAAAAAGTATGTAGCAGAACTTATCGGTACAATGGTTCTTGTATTAATGGGATGCGGCAGTGCCGTATTTGCAGGAGGAGCAGCCGACACGGTAGGTGCCGGAACGGGAACAATCGGAGTGGCACTGGCTTTCGGACTGTCGGTAGTGGCCATGGCCTACGCCATCGGGAACATTTCAGGATGCCACATCAACCCGGCCATCACACTGGGAGTATGGTTGTCTGGAGGAATGAAGCCGAAGCGTGCCCTCATGTATATGCTGTTTCAGGTGGTGGGAGCCATCATCGGCTCGCTGATACTCTCGCTGCTCGTTTCTACGGGTACGCATGACGGACCGACCGCCACCGGCTCGAATTCATTCGGTTCCGGCTGCGCAGTACAGGCCTTCATTGCCGAAGCAGTGTTCACCTTCATCTTTGTGCTTGTTGTATTGGCTGCAACAGATGAGAAGAAGGGTGCCGGAAACATGGCAGGACTGATAATCGGTCTGACTCTTACACTGATTCACATAGTCTGCATCCCCATTACGGGAACGTCAGTCAATCCGGCACGCAGCATCGGGCCGGCGCTGATGGAAGGCGGCCAGGCTATGGAACAGTTGTGGCTGTTCATAGTGGCTCCGCTACTCGGAGGAGCATTGAGTGCCGGTGTATGGAAGTTCCTCAAGACCGACAACTGATCCACTACATTTTGTTCCACCGCAGGTCGTACGGCACATGGCAATATGACCTGCGGTGAATCTGCACCGTGACAGAATCCCCACGAGGCTTTGAAAAAACGTCGGGAGGTTCGGACGAAAACACAAGGATGCTTTAACAGAAACGCCGAAAGGCTTTAAACCGGAAACTAAACCAACAAAACTATTCAATCATGGACAGAAAGAAAATCATGCTCCTGGCTCCGCTGACAGCCCTTTTACTCACGACAGGAGGATGCGGCACATCCAACCCCACAGCCATAATCGGAGGGGCTGCAATAGGAGGAAACATAGGAGGAGCAATAGGAGGGCTGGTAGGAGAAAGCAATCACGGATGGAGAGGAGGCTACAGAGGCTCTGCGATAGGAACCATTGCGGGAACCATTGCCGGTGCCGCCATAGGGAGTGCACTGACCACGCCAAGAGAGAAGCCGGCAGAAGACGAAATCTATCCCGACAAATCCTCACAGTCGTACTATGTGCCGCAGGGTGGCAGCTATCAGGAAGCATTTCATAACCTGAAAATCCATCACATACGCTTCATCGACGATGACCGCGACCACACAATCAGCCCGGAAGAAAGCAGCAAGGTGATTTTCGAGATTATGAACGAAGGTGAGGAACCGGTGTATGACGTGGTGCCGAGCGTAACGGAAACGACCGGCATGAAAGGCATCATGATATCGCCTTCAGTACTGGTGGAAGAAATCATGCCACACAACGGCATCAAATATACAGCCACCATAAGCGCCGGAAGACGGCTGAAGAATGGCAGAATAACAATCCGCATAGCCGTCACCGACATCTACGGACATGAATACGCATGGCAGGAATTTTCGCTTCCGACAAGGGAATGAAACTCTGAAATATGACGACATTGTACTTTATTCCCATAAGAAATGCTGATGTATAAATAAATTTTGTATGTTTGCAGACAAACCTTATACATTTAATTATCATGAATCATCTTTATGAAATTATTTCTTATTTCCCGGAAATAAAGGAAGTGCGCGAAATAACACCGCTCACCGCAGGACTCATCAACCAGACATTCAAGGTGGAGACCGCCGATCCTGACGCTTGCGACTACATCCTGCAGTGTATCAACAATCATGTGTTTCAGGACGTGGATCTCCTGCAACGCAATATAGAATATGTGACACGCCACATCCGCAGGAAACTGGAGGAAGCCCACGAAACGGACATCAACAGAAAAGTGTTGCGCTTTGTCCCCACACGTGACGGAAAGACATACTGTTATGACGGGGAACGCTACTGGAGGGCTTCGGAATTAATCCCTGATTCACAGACCCTCGATGCCGTCACGCCGGAATCCTCATACCTCGTGGGACTGAAGTTCGGTGAATTTGAGGCCATGCTCGCCGACCTTCCGGAAGAATTGGGAGAAACCATTCCCGACTTCCACAACATGGAATTCCGCATGAAACAGCTCCGTGAAGCTGTAAGCCTCGACAAGGCCGGACGGGTGGAAAAGATGCTACAGACTATCGAAGAAATAGAAAAGGACTCTGACGAGATGTGTCAGGCCGAGCGTCTGTACCGCGAAGGAAAACTGCCAAAAAGGATTTGCCACTGCGACACCAAAGTCAGCAACATGCTGTTCGACAAGGAGGGGAAGGTGCTCTGCGTCATCGACCTCGACACCACCATGCCGAGCTTCGTGTTCTCCGACTTCGGCGACTTCCTGCGTTCGGCAGCCAACACCTCACGCGAGGACGAGCCAGATGTGGAAAAGGTGCGCTTCAACATGGAGATTTTCAAGGCGTTCGCTAAAGGATATATCGAATCGGCAAAGGATTTCCTCACTCCCATCGAGATAGAGATGCTTCCCTTTGCCGTGAAGCTGTTCCCCTACATGCAGGCCGTACGCTTCCTCACAGACTATATCAACGGCGACACATACTATCAGATCCAGTACCCCGAGCACAACCGCGTGCGCACACTCGCCCAATACAAGCTGTATCAGGAAGCAAAAAAAGCGGAACCCGAAATGAAAAAATATATTGCCACACTCCTGTAGGCCATATAAGACATAAAAAAAGAGATGCAGACCCTGCGGATATCCGGAAGGCCTGCATCTTTTTTATGTGCACAGACTGAATATTATTTCATCAGCTCAGCCAGCCTGCTGCCAAGGTTCTCACCGCGCAAGTCACGGGCAACGATGGTTCCGTCACTGGCTATCAGCACCGTAGAAGGGATGGAACGTATGCCATACAACCCGGCTGCGGCACACTGCCAGCCTTTCAGGTCTGACATCTGCGGCCATGTGATTTTCAGGTCAGAGATGCCCTTCTTCCATGCTTCCAGATCATTGTCAAGAGACACGCCTACCACTCCGAAGCCTTTGGCCTTGTACTTGGCATAGGCAGCAACGACATTAGGCATCTCCCTCCGGCACGGGCCGCACCAGCTCGCCCAGAAGTCCACCAGCGTATATTTGTTTTTTGCGACATAGTCGGACAGTTTCACTTCCTTACCGTCCGGAGTATTCAGTGTAAAGTCGATGTATTCCTTTCCTTCAGAAGTGTTGGCGACCGTCTCAACATAGTCTTTCAAGCGCACGAATAAAGGATTGGAAGCCAGCGAAGCCGGCACCTTCTCCAACAGTGGCTGCACTTTGGACACCGGATATGAAGAGCCGTACATGCTCAACAGCTCCACACCGACAGCCGAGCCGATGTTGTCAGAAATTATCTGAAGTGTACGCTCCGAGCCTGCTTCCTCCATATCGTCGAGTACACGCATCAGCGAATCCTGCTGTGCGGGAGTCAGAGAGGAATCCGTCCTTGCCTTCATGTAGATTTCCTTCATCTCGTCGTTGATACCCTTATATTCGTCCATGAATCCCTGAAGAACATCATTATTGGAAGTTCCGGACACGCGGCTTTCCATCGGACTCATATACACGGACACCGTTCCCTGTTCCACGAACAGCATGGCAGCCATATGGTTGTCTCCGTTCATATAAGTAACATATCGCGCCACCGCAATCGAGTCGGGTGTTCCCGTAAACTCGAACATTCCGCCTTTGACGACTGTAGAGTCCAATGCCACGAAACCATCTTCCGTACGTTCCTGCAAATAGACCATATCACCGTCCTCTGCACCTTCCGCCGTTCCGCTTATGGTATAGGATGCTTTCTCCTGACACGCCGCAAGCGCCATTACGCCTGACACGGCAAACAAAACAAACTTTTTCATGAATCTGTAAATATGTTATCGTTTAATTATGCAGACAAAGATAATGCTTTCACTTCAAAGTACATACGCTTTTTCACGTTTATTATACACGAAGCGTACCGGGTCACACGAAAAACACAAGCACGCAACACACGTCACAGAGCCAGCCTTGCACATCGGAAGGGACACCCGCATGCGCCGCCAGTCCGGTATAGTCCAACGACGAGAAGAAAAGGAGCACAAAGAACAGCGACACAAAAAAGTCCGCCTTCCTGACAAACAAGTATGACATTCCCCTTACTATGTCACGGTCAGTGAAGTAGGTGTCGGAGACAAAGCCATAGACAACCGACGGTACTGCCGCACCCAAAGACAGGACAACCCATATCCCCTCCTCAAGTGGAGAGCCCTTGAACGTGCCGACGACACTGTCCGCCACCTCCCACGGCCCCCACACCAACAAGGCAAGGACACACAGACAGATGCCCGCTGACACCGCAGCCGAGACCATCGCACGACGCTCTTTTTTCGACAGCATACGGCTGTGCCCAAACAACATAAGGCAAGCCTTTCCCAATCCCGAATGCAGCAGCAGGCCTGCACCGGGGTACAGGGCGAGGGCCGCTGAAAGCGCAGGATGACGGACACAGACATCACCGACGGCCCGCAAGCCCCAGCGCAACCCCTCGTCATCAATAAGGCAACGCACTCCCGACCACTCACAGATGCTTCCCACCCACGAGACAAAAGCCACGGCCGCCGTCAGCAGGAAGAAGCAGGAAGCAGGATGAAGAAAAGGCTTAGTCGTCATCAGGCTCCAGATTGTCGATGTCAAGTATGCGGAGCTCAAACGCCCTTGTGACCAGACGGCAGGCGTTCACCCCGGTACGTTCACCGGGTTTGAAAAGACGGTTCACCAGATCGTTCTGCCTCTTTTCGACAGACTTTACCCCGAACGGCATACCTTTTAGGTTCGTTATCATCTCTTTGGTATATCCCAAGGCAAGATGACGGAGCAGGCGTTCGTCATATTCATCTATATCGTAATCGACGACCGCCTCCTGACGGCGCTGTTCCGCCTCGACCGTCTGCTTGAAACGCTCCACAATCCTTTCGAGAATAGGATAGTTGAAGACGAGCCGCTTGCCGTCCATCACGGCCTGCACGTCCGTAGCCGTAAGAAGCTCGCCCGTTTTCAGAATGATTCCCACAGCACCGGCCTCGAGAGCATCGACCCACAGCTTTTCGTTGAGCACCTCACCCGTAAAGATGAGCACTTTCAGTTCGGGTCTTTCCCGGTGCAGACGCGCGCAGATCTCCACCCCGATGGTGGTAGATCCCCCCAGTCCGAGATCGAGCAGCACCATATCGGGTGTCCTGTCCTTCAGCAATTCCCAGAACTCCCCCTCAGTCATGGCCGTCCCGATTACCTCAGCGTCCGGTATCTCGTGCCGGAAGATTTCCTCAGTTCCCTTCAACTCAAGTTTCACGTCTTCCACAATAATCACTTTGAATTTCTTCATATTCCGCTTGTTGCTTTTAAGTACCAACTTGAAAATTCATATCACTCCGGACGGCGGAAAGGCACCGTAAACCATACGGAGAACCCTCCCCCATCCACCTGACAGGCATTGATGCGGCATCCGCGTTTTCCAGCATATTCGTCATGGTCGCGTATTATCTGCCTGCACACCAGATATTCAGCGCCTTCCAGCTTCTGCCCGCCGTCGCCGACACACATCCGTTTCCCGTCAGGGTAAAACAGGCTGTTCAGCTCTTCCGTGCTCTTCCACTGCCGGTAGTCGACGAAATCCGTCCTGACAAAATCACCGTCGCGGCGGACGATAATCCTGAGTCTGCCGGGTTCCTTCACACGCAGTGCCTCGTCAGCAAGATTTTCCAGAAGGAACCGCAGCAGAACCTCATCGCCCGTAACGGCCAACGGCTCCGCATCGACATCCAACACCGGGCCGACACCCTGCCTGTGCACCTGCCTCTCCACATATTTCCTAATTTCTTCGGCCAAGGCCATCATGTCGACCGCCGACCGACAGAATGTCACCCCTTCAGTCTGACGTGCCGCACACGAGGCAAGGAGCGAGAAAATCCCCCTGTAATATTCCACCAGCTCAGCCATATCATCCAAAACAGTGTCATCACTGCCGGACTCCGACCCTGCCAGACGATCCGCCATCTGACGGATGCGGCTCGGATAATACACTGTCTCATGCTTGATGGTGGACAGACAGTTGTCGAGCACCATATTACGCACGTGAAGCTGGTTTTCTTCAAACGACACCCTTCTCGCCTCATCCTTTGCCAGTTCGATGTCATTACATTTTCTGTCCACCTGCACTATCGTGTTGTACAGGATAACCGCCAGATAATTGCATACGATTTCAATCATCAGCTTGTCCGTCTCGCGCACATAAGGGTGAACCATCTCCAGCGAAAGGACTCCCAGACAATGCCTCACGCCTCCAATCTCCACCCACAACGGCAGGTTGCTCCACGCCATCCCGTCAGACCACCGGAGGCGGCGCGTCCCGTAACATCTGCGCACGCTGTCATACCAGTCCTCCCTGTCCACCTTATTATAGCAGGTGAACCTGAGTCCATGCGTCTCCTCGTCAGCCAATGCCAGCGCCAGGTTTCCTATCGGGACAATCTCGTTCACCCCACAGAACATGGCCTTCACCAGACGCTCCGCCACATCCCCTCCGGCTGTATCCGAACGGAGTGAAGCCGAGAAGATTACCTCGTTCACGGCAAACACCTGCTCCATATTGTGCCGGTAACGCAACCTCCGCCGCAAATAAAGCACGTAATAGGCGACAAGACACCCCGCCGCAATCATGACAAACAGGAAAAGCGCAATCCGCTTGTTGACTGCCGACATGCGCATCTGCAAACAATATTCCTCGAGCGACGAGTCGCGGCTCAGACGCTTGTAGAGCGAGGCGTACGCAGAATTGTTGTAACGGTAACGGCGGAAATCCTTCAATGCCAGAGAAGCCACCGCCGCCTCATTGCGCACGTCAAGCAGGATATAATAGTCCGTATCGAAACGGTCGGCAAGCCATGACAGTTCGGCAGCCTCGTCCTGCCCGTCAAGAGCGAGCAACGGAGCATTCTTCCCGGAATACTGAAGATAGTGCATGTTCATGAAATACAGCACGCTGTCCGCAAGCTCCAGGGCCGCGCCATAATCGCCGTTCACATTACATTCGTACACCCAGTTGGCATAATCGTCGGCGATGGCAAGCAGGCTGTCGTAACGGCTCACCTCCACGGGAGCCGAAGACACGGCTTCCACATCCGGCTGACGGTGCGAGCATCCCGTCAGGCCAAGCGTACACACCATGCCGGCTGCAAGCAACACACGCCTCATCCCTTTCGGCAGACGGAAATAGAAACGGCTACCCCGTCCGGGCGCACTCTCGATGCGGAACACGCACACATCGAACATTCTGTTCGTCTTGCGATACTTCTCGATTATGCCTTTACAGTTCATCAGGCCGAAACCGTGTCCTTTCTGTTTATGAAGCAGGGATGCATCCGCCGTCCCGTCCATGCCTATCGTGCTCGAATCGTACACTTTCTCATCGAGAATCCGCCGGATGTCCTTTTCCGACAATCCCGGCCCGTCATCCTTTACCGAGATCTCCACATAATTCTCCTCCTCCGATGCCGACAGTGTGACGTGCCCTCCCTCCTGCGTATATTTCCTTGCGTTCTCGGTCAGCGTATTAATCATGAACATGGTAAGAGCCTTGTCAGCCTTCACCACCGCCTCGGTATATTCCACATCCAGGCATTGCCGTTTCATCTCGAACGCACCCTTTCCCTTGCCAACCGTCGAAAAGAGTTCCTGCAAAGGGAAGCTCTCAATCTTGAGGCTCAGGGTGCCCTGGCGCATCTTAATCCATGACGCGAGAATGTCATTGTATTCATTAATCTTGTCCGTCAGCTCGACTATGTACTCCAGCCTCGCCCGCCTGATTTCCGCATTTTCGCCCGATTGTGTCCGTGACAGCTTGCGGATTTCATTTGCCAGCCGCTCTACAAACGGAAGAATGCCCGTCACGATTGACACACACGCCTTTCTCACCTCATTCCGGCACTTGTTTTCCGCCAGATGCCGGCGATGGACGTACTGTTCCTTTTCCAGCTGTTTCCGTTCGTCATCCAAAGAAGCCAGATTCAGTCCGTTCTCTATTGTCCATGCAAGATACGGCATCAGCAGCCTTGCAAGAGCACGCTCCTCCCTGCGCAAGGGCGACTGACGGAAAATCCACAGGGTAGCCACAGGTTCAGACTTTCCGGGTGACACAAGAGCGAGCGGACTGAGCGCACCCACGAACGGCACCTCCTCACCGTCGCCGGGGGGCGATCCAATACGCAGGTCATCAGCGTGAAAGACCTTCAGCAGGTCATCCTTCACCGCCCCGCATACCGCCTGAGCCACATCATCACGCGTCGCGGCATCAGCCGGAACAGCTCCGGTAACCTTCTGACAAAGCAGGAGAATCCGTTTCAGCTCAGAGACATACAGGATGTTCCTTCTCTGCCATCTGCGGTTAAGCACGGCAAAAAGAAATACAGCCACAAGAAAACCTCCAACCGTCATCGTGAGCAGCACATTTATCTGCCTCTCCTCGCGTTGCAGCGTCATGAAGCGGCTCTCCAGCTCTTTGTCCTGCCGTGTATAGTCAAGGATGTCAAGATAGACGTTGCGGTTATAGTCCGATTCCGGCTTCATGCCCAGTGCCGAGTAGCTACGGCTCAACTGCTCCCGCAGGCGTGCTATCCATTCGGGCACGGTCAGGATGCCTTCATCGTTTATCCACTTCAGCTCGATGGAAGAGACCGCTCCGGGAACATACATCTGCAGACGGTCGGCGGTGTCACTGCAATGATAATACTTCTCATGATGCAGGTTCACATAGTCGAGCGCCATGCTCAGGTTTGGAAGAGCCTTCTCCGACTGTCCCGCATAGTTATAGTAAGTAGCGATGGTACGGTACGTGCCCGATATCTGATACCAATCCCCGTATTGCCTGAACAACTCCAAAGCATGACGCGCAAACACCAGAGGAAGGCTGTCCACAGGCAGTTCGTCCGGATTCACCATCCGCAGAAGGCCGGGCTTTTCTCGCTTCAGCAGTTCCCTGTTTTCTCCGAAATTAAGCAGTTCGGCCATAGCCTGAAGCGCATTCGCCTCGAAATATACATATCCGTGCCTTGCACTTGTCTGAAGACACTCGGCAAGATACGAAAATTCGTCAGTCACCACCTCCTTCCGCACCGGAGTCTGGAATACCCCTCCCGAGCCGCGCATATACATATAATAAAGCCACTGCGCCATGTCCTCACGAAGGATGTCAGGCGGTATGGAATCGATGGATGCCAGAGCCTCATCGTCCTGCTCCAGATAATGATAATATATGCCCGACACTATGTAGAATTCGGAGAGTGCATAGTTAAGCCTCTTGTTCAGGCGTGAGTCGGCGCGGACACCACCGTCATCACCTATGCGGCGGATGCGCCTCAGCGCACTGTTCCGGTAATCATAAAATTCCTTGTTCATCGAAGTACGCTGGCATATCTTCATCATCCCCACGTCAGACACGAGCCGCTCCACCTCGTTCCCGCTCTCTTCGGAAGCCTCGCGGTAGAGCCTGATGGCACTGCCAAAGTCCATCTTCATGAACGCACAAAAGGCACGGTTGTTCAGAGCCTCAGCCCTCTGTGACGAACCGCCATCCGCAGCAGCACTCCACGCTTCGTCCGCAAGACGCAACGCTTCGTCGAGATTCTTGTAGCGCAACTCGTAGGAAAGGGAGTTGAGAGAGTCCGCCACCCTGTCAGCCTCCGCCCGGTGTGCAGGATGCACACATGCACCCAGAGCCATCATGCACACCCAGACTGCGCATGCCATTCCACATTTCAATCCGTGTAAAGTAAGCATTCGGCAAAACATTTCCACAAATGTATGAAGTTCCGTATAAAGAAAGACGCATCGTTTTCCTAAAAAATCAAAGCGTAACAAAAAAGTTCCCATGCACATAGTACCATACAGCCGTGCCTGAAAACGTCATTTGACTACTTTCTGTAAAATCTTTGCAAATTACTTTCCTTTTTCGGCAAGAAATCCATATATTTGCCTTCCGAACTATGAAACGGCAGAAAAGCTGATGAATATCGGACAAGGACATAACGAACAGATGTTTTTACACGGGAATATCCGGAATTGCTTTTCGGCAAGTCCGGTTTTTTTTGTAATGTCCAAGACCGGGAAAGATACGGAACAAAACGATATATTGATGAAGTAATGAGAAACGTGACGTTAATCCTTGACGACGGGAGCCGGTTTAACGGCAAGTCGTTCGGTTATGAAAAGCCGGTAGCGGGCGAGGTGGTGTTCAACACGGCGATGACCGGTTACCCGGAAAGCCTGACCGACCCATCGTATGCCGGCCAGCTCATGACACTGACCTATCCCTTGGTAGGCAACTACGGGGTGCCGCCGTTCACTTTCGAGACGAACGGCCTTCCCACCTTCATGGAAAGTGAGAAGATACATGCCGAAGCCATCATTGTGAGTGACTACAGCGAGAAGCACAGCCACTGGAATGCAACAGAGAGTCTGGGCGACTGGCTGAAGCGCGAACAGGTGCCGGGCATCACGGGCATCGACACAAGAGAACTTACCAAGCTGCTCCGCGAACACGGAGTGATGATGGGACGCATCGTGTTCGATGACGAACCGGACAACGTGCCCGAAGCGGAGTATGCCGGAGTGAACTACGTGGAAAAAGTGTCATGCAAGGAGATCATCCGTTACAATGAAGGAGAGGGGAAGAAGAAGGTGGTGCTCGTGGACTGTGGAGTGAAGTCGAACATCATCCGCTGCCTGATAAAGCGTGATGTCGAGGTCATCCGCGTACCGTGGGACTACGATTTCAACGGCCTTCAGTTCGACGGACTGTTCATATCAAACGGACCGGGAGACCCCGACACGTGCGACGCATCCGTGCAGAACATACGCAAGGCCATGCAGAACGAGAAGCTGCCCATCTTCGGGATATGCATGGGAAACCAGCTGCTCTCGAAAGCCGGAGGAGCAAAAATATACAAGCTGAAATACGGACACCGCAGCCATAACCAGCCGGTGCGCATGGTCGGCTCCGAACGCTGCTTCATCACCTCACAGAATCATGGATACGCAGTTGACAACAATACGCTGGGACATGACTGGGAACCGCTGTTCATAAACATGAACGACGGCTCCAACGAAGGAATACGGCACAGACGCAATCCGTGGTTCTCGGCACAGTTCCATCCGGAAGCTGCCAGCGGCCCGACTGATACGGAATTTCTCTTCGATGAATTCTGCAAGCTGCTTTACAACTGATTTACACAAATTCCCCACAAGACGAACTATGAAAGAAAAAATAAAAAAAGTATTGTTGCTGGGTTCCGGCGCATTGAAAATCGGCGAGGCCGGAGAGTTCGACTATTCCGGTTCGCAGGCACTCAAGGCTCTGAAAGAGGAAGGTATAAAGACCATTCTCATCAACCCTAACATCGCTACGGTACAGACATCCGAAGGGGTGGCCGACAAGATTTATTTTCTCCCCGTGACACCTTATTTCGTGGAAAAGGTGATAGACAAGGAGCGTCCGGACGGGGTGCTTCTCTCGTTCGGAGGACAGACGGCCCTGAATTGCGGAGTGGCACTCTATCAGGCAGGCGTGTTCGAGAAGTATGAGGTGAAGGTGTTGGGAACTCCGGTGCAGGCCATCATGGACACCGAGGACCGCGAACTGTTCGTGAAGAAGCTTGATGAAATCAATGTGAAGACCATCAAGAGCGAGGCTGTGGAAAGCATCGAAGACGCCCGCCGCGCTGCCAAAGAATTGGGCTATCCTGTCATAATCCGTGCCGCATACGCATTGGGAGGTCTCGGATCGGGCTTCTGCGACAATGAGGATGAGCTGAACGCACTGGCAGAAAAAGCATTCTCGTTCTCTCCCCAGGTGCTGGTGGAGAAAAGCCTCAAGGGATGGAAGGAAGTGGAATATGAAGTGGTACGCGACCGGTTCGACAACTGTATTACGGTGTGTAACATGGAAAATTTCGACCCGCTGGGAATACACACCGGCGAGTCAATAGTCATCGCCCCGAGCCAGACACTCACCAACAGCGAATACCATAAGCTGCGCGAGCTTGCCATACGCATCATACGCCATATAGGAATCGTGGGAGAGTGTAACGTACAGTATGCCCTCGATCCTGAATCGGAAGACTACCGCGTCATAGAAGTGAACGCGCGTCTGAGCCGTTCTTCCGCACTTGCATCAAAGGCCACCGGCTATCCGCTTGCATTCGTAGCGGCCAAGCTGGGTCTGGGATACGGACTGTTTGACCTGAAAAACTCAGTAACAAAGACGACATCGGCCTTCTTTGAGCCGGCACTCGATTACGTAGTGTGCAAAATACCGCGCTGGGATCTCGGGAAGTTTCACGGAGTGGACCGCGAACTGGGTTCCAGCATGAAGTCGGTAGGAGAAGTGATGGCCATAGGGCGTACCTTTGAGGAAGCCATACAGAAGGGTTTACGCATGATAGGACAGGGAATGCACGGCTTTGTGGAGAACAAGGAGCTGGTCATTGCCGACATAGACAAGGCTCTGCGTGCACCCACCGACAAACGTATCTTTGTCATATCGAAGGCCATGCGTGCCGGATACAGCGTCGACCACATTCACGACCTCACGAAAATCGACAAATGGTTCCTGTACAAGCTCGAAAACATAATGCAGGTATCCAAAGAACTGCATGAGTGGGGTAATAACCACATACAACTTTCCGAACTACCGGTCACTCTTCTATACGAAGCAAAACGTCTGGGATTCTCCGATTTTCAGGTTGCACGCGCCGTCGGATGGCAGGGAGACATGGAAGACGGAATCCTGGCCGTGCGCAGATACCGCAAGAGCAAGGGGGTGGTGCCCGTCGTGAAACAGATAGACACACTTGCAGCCGAATATCCGGCACGGACCAATTACCTGTACCTGACCTACGGCGGGACGGCCGATGACGTGCACTATGAAAACGACAGCAGAAGTATCGTGGTGCTCGGATCGGGAGCATACCGTATCGGATCGTCGGTGGAGTTCGACTGGTGCGGTGTGCAGGCTCTCAACACCATCCGTAAGGAAGGCTTCCGCTCGGTAATGATAAACTATAACCCGGAGACCGTATCTACGGACTATGACATGTGCGATCGCCTCTACTTCGACGAACTGACTTTCGAACGTGTCATGGACATACTTGAAATGGAAAATCCATACGGTGTCATCGTCTCCACAGGCGGACAGATACCAAACAACCTCGCCCTGCGGCTCGATGCACAGAAAGTGAACATTCTTGGTACATCGGCAAAGAGCATAGACAATGCGGAAGACCGCGACAAGTTCTCCGCCATGCTTGACCGCATAGGCGTAGATCAGCCCGAGTGGAGTGCACTTACCTCGACTGAAGATATAAACGCTTTCATTTCAAAGGTTGGATTCCCGGTGCTGGTGCGCCCGTCATACGTGCTTTCAGGAGCAGCCATGAACGTATGTTCCAATCAGGAAGAGCTTGAACGCTTTCTCCAGCTTGCAGCCGAAGTATCGAAAAAACATCCCGTGGTGGTCAGCCAGTTCATCGAACACGCAAAGGAGGTGGAGATGGATGCTGTAGCCCACAATGGAGAAATAATTGTCTATGCCATATCAGAGCACATAGAGTTTGCCGGAGTGCATTCTGGTGACGCCACTATACAGTTCCCGCCACAGAAGCTCTATGTGGAGACGGTGCGACGCATCAAGCGCATCTCACGCCAGATTGCAAAGGAACTGAACATATCCGGTCCATTCAACATCCAGTTCCTTGCGAGAGAGAACGACATCAAGGTCATCGAGTGCAACCTCCGCGCCTCACGTTCGTTCCCATTCGTTAGCAAGGTGCTGAAGGTAAACTTCATAGAGATTGCCACCAAGATAATGCTGGGCATTCCGGTGAACCCGCCAGAAAAGAATCTCTCAGATCTTGATTATGTGGGCATCAAGGCCAGCCAGTTCTCTTTCAACCGCCTCCAGAAAGCCGACCCCGTGCTGGGTGTGGATATGGCTTCTACGGGTGAAGTGGGATGTCTCGGAGACGACACTTCGTGTGCCGTGCTTAAAGCAATGCTTTCGGTAGGATACCGCATCCCGGAAAAGAACATTCTGCTCTCTACAGGAAGCACCAAACAGAAGGTGGACATGCTTCAGGCTTCGCGGGCACTCAAAGAGAAAGGCTACAACCTATACGCTACCGGAGGTACGTCCAAGTTCCTCACAGAGAACGGCATCGAGAACACACGTGTATATTGGCCGAGTGAAGAAGGGCAGCCGCAAGCTCTTGACATGCTCCATAGGAAAGAGATTGACATGGTAGTCAATATCCCGCGTGACCTGTCCGTAGGAGAGCTTTCCAATGGCTACAAGATACGCCGTGCGGCCATCGACCTGAACATCCCGCTCATCACCAACGCACGTCTTGCAAGCGCATTCATCAATGCATTCTGCTCCATGAGCATTGATGATATAGCCATCAAGAGTTGGGACGAATACAAATAACCAACAACAATGTCAGGAAGCCACGTTTACGGTGTACTTCCTGACATTGCTGTATCATGGACTTTTTCATCTCGGGGATAATTCCGACAAAAAATCAACGTATATTTTTCTTCGAACACTCTGCACAGATTCCCTTAACAATATAGTTCACATCACGGGCCGTGAAACCTTCCGGAAGACAGATGGGAGGGACAGTATCTTCGTTCAAACAGTAGGTTTTTCGGCAACGTTCGCAGTAGAAATGACAATGTGCCTCCTCCGTCTCGCAGCGACCATGGTTATGACAGATGCAGAACTTGTGCAGGCCGCTACCGTCATCAACGCTGTGGATGAGACGATGCTCATGGAAAAGGGTCAGCGTACGAAAAATGACAGACTTGTCTATGCTTTGCAACTCGTTTTCAAGCGAGGTCAGACTGAACGTATCGCTCATCCGGCTGATGGCACCATAAATGAGCAGGCGTGTGGATGTAGGACGTATGCCTGCTTCCGTGAGAACTGATGTATATTCTTCCGTTTTCATTGACAAGAAAAAGAGATGCTTTTCTCCGACAAAGATAAGCATCTCTTTTCACAACCAGGTTGTGTCTCACCTGTTTTTCATTTCATTTCAAACTCCTCTTTCATGTCCAGTTCCTGACCGTGTACATCAAAAAACTTGTACTGCAGGAAGGCAAGACTCTGGTCTGGTATGACCTTGATCCCGAATCCGTACTTCATCTGCCATTTCCTTTTCAGGGAGACTATTCCCTGATTGATATATGCAGATACATACGGATGGACTCTCAGAGTAAATTTCTTCACTTTCAACTTGTTGACCATATAGTCAACCTTGCTTTCCAACGCATCGGTAAACAAGATTGACGGTTTGATTTTTCCTTTTCCGAAACATGTAGGACAATCTTCGTCTGTCGCCACATCAATAGCCGGACGAACACGCTGGCGCGTGATCTGCATCAGTCCGAACTTGCTCAGCGGGAGGATGTTGTGCTTGGCACGGTCTTTCTGCATGTTGTGGCACATCCTTTCATAGAGTTTCTGGCGATTCTCGGCCAGGCTCATATCAATGAAATCGACCACGATTATTCCTCCCATGTCCCTGAGTCGTAGCTGCCGTGCCAGTTCATCGGCTGCACCCAGATTCACATCAAGGGCATTGGCCTCCTGCCCGCTTGCCGACTTTGAACGGTTTCCGCTGTTCACGTCCACAACGTGAAGGGCTTCGGTATGTTCGATAATAAGATATGCACCGCTCTTGTATGAGACTATTTTCCCGAATGACGACTTAATTTGCTTTGTGATGCCGAAATTGTCAAAGATTGGAAGCTGTCCTGTGTATCGCTTGACTATCCCAGTACATTCAGGAGCTATGAGAGATACGTAATTTCTCACCTCATTGAACACATCGCCGTCATTCACGTAAATGTTCTCGTATGACGGATTGAACAGGTCGCGCAGCATGGCCACAGTACGGCTTGTTTCCTCATAAACCAGTACGGGCGTTTTGGTTGCCTTCTGCACCTTCGTTATCATATCTTCCCAATGCCTCAACAAGACCTTCAACTCACCATCGAGTTCCGCCACCCGTTTTCCTTCGGCCACCGTACGGACTATAATCCCGAAGTTTTTCGGCTTTATGCTTTGCAGGAGCTGTTTGAGTCGTGCACGTTCTGCGGCCGACTTTATTTTCTGTGACACGGACACTTTGTCATTGAACGGAATGAGTACCAGATAACGTCCGGCGAATGACAGTTCGCATGTAAGTCTCGGTCCTTTTGTCGAGATAGGCTCCTTGACGACCTGCACGATAAGTTCCTGTCCCTGCTTGAGCACGTTTGAGATAGAACCTTCCTTTTCAATATCGGGAAGAATGGATGCCTTCGATACAGAATAAAGCTTCTTCCGGTCGCTTACAACCTGCTTGAGATATTTCTCATAAGATCGGAATTGTGGTCCCAAGTCCAAGTAGTGAAGAAAAGCATCTTTTCCGGAGCCTATGTCCACAAAACAGGCATTGAGCCCGGGCATCAGCTTCCTGACTTTTCCTACGTACATATTGCCGACAGAGAAGGAAAGATTCCGTTCTTCCTTCTGGAATTCCACCAGATTCTTGTCCTCCATGAGGGCGATGGAAATTTCCTTAGGCTGTACGTCTACTACTAATTCGCTTGTCACTTGATTGTTTGGTTTTTCAGATTAAATTATTTTCACTGAACACAGAACTGACGATCCGCGTTTGGTACAAAACACAGAAAGAACAAACCTGAAAGACTGTTTTAAGGCACTTTGCAAGTTTGTTCTTCAATTGAAGTCGGACAGACTAACAATTACTTTTTACTTTTATGTCTGTTCTTTCTCAGTCTTTTTTTACGCTTGTGAGTAGACATTTTATGTCTTTTTCTTTTCTTTCCGCTCGGCATGGCTTCAAAAAATTTAAATGATTAATACTAATGTTGATTATTTTTTCACTGAAAGAGTGAATGTCTTTGCAGGCTTGAATGCCGGAATATTGTGCTCCGGAATGATAATGGTTGTGTTCTTTGAGATGTTACGAGCGGTCTTCTGTGCCCTCTTCTTAACAATAAAACTGCCGAAACCGCGGAGATAAACATTTTCGTCCTCCGCCAAAGCACCTTTCACCGTATTCATGAAAGCTTCAAGGGTAGTCAGAACCGTCGCCTTGTCAATCCCCGTGCTTTTTGAAATTTCGTTTACAATATCTGCCTTTGTCATTTCAATAAAAATTACTTGTTATACTGATTCTTAATTTTTTGGATTGCAAATATATAGCTTTTCTCTTTCTTTGGGAAATTTCTTGCCTAATTTTTCTTGGGAGCGTCTGTTTTTTATCTGTAACAAATCCCAAGTAGAAGAATATATCATGAAAACATTATCATTGCAATATTGATAAAATCACATGCAATTCGCTTGGCCTTTCGTTTTTTTTCCATACATTTGAAACCTGAATTCAAAATGAAATTTCATGTCACTGAACAAGGTACAACTGATAGGCAATGTAGGAAAAGAGCCGGAAGTAAGGTATGTGAGCAACGGCGTGGCAGTGGCCACCTTCCCTTTGGCAACCACAGACCGTGCCTATACGTTACCCAATGGCACACAAGTCCCTGAACGCACCGAATGGCACAATATCGTACTATGGAGGGGATTGGCGGAAACAGCTGAAAAATACGTACACAAGGGAGACAAGCTCTACATCGAAGGTAAAATCCGCTCACGTTCCTATGACGACCAAAACGGTGTGAGACACTATGTGGTAGAAATCTTCGGAGACAATATGGAGATGCTTACATCGCGTACTCAACAGACTTTCGTCCAACATACAGCGCCACAACCAGCCCGACAAAACACCCAACAGACGGACTCACCGTCCGGTGACCTGCCTTTCTGAGAGAATTAACATGTCTTCATCCGATGAGACGAAGACTAATTGTGCAACTATATAAAACTGAATGGATCCTGATTCGTATTTATGCCGCATAGCGGACTTTTTCAGCGGAATATCAATGACCCTTCCCTCGGCAAGAGGTATTTTCGCCCTGATTCTGGCACTTGCGCTACTGTATATTTCCGGACTTTTGTCGGCATCTGAGACTGCTTTCTTCTCACTTACAACTTCCGACAAAGAGAAAATGGATGAGGAAGAACGCTTTTCAGACAGAAAAATCAAAACTTTGCTGAATGACACCAAGCATCTGCTTGCCACTATTCACATTTCAAGTGCATTCGTGAACATATCTGTCATATTATTGCTGAATTACGTATTCCTTTCTGTCATCAATTTCCGCTCCACAAACATTCTTCAGCTTCCGATAACCATAATCGTCCTGACATTCGCACTGCTGATATTCGGAGAAATCATGCCAAAAATCCATTCCACACACCGGGCACTGGTTGTCGCAAGAAGATCGGCTCCTATCATTTGTGCACTCAGGTTTGTATTCAAGCCTCTAATATCCGTATTCGTACGCACATCACTCTTTATAACCTTGGACAGGACTGCGCATAACATTTCTGTGAACAGACTTTCACAGGCACTCGGACTTACGGACATCGACAACGAAACACGCAATGAGAATAAAATGCTCGAAGGTGTCATCCGTTTCGGGAAAGAGACTGTCAAGGAAGTGATGACCCCACGTATCTACATGGTTGACATAGAAATCGGAATACCATTCCGTGAGGTGCTGAAGTGTGTGATAGAGAACGGATATTCGCGCATTCCTGTCTATGAGGAATCACGCGACCGCATCAAAGGGATACTGTACATAAAGGATCTTATCCCGTATCTGGACAAAGGGGACGACTTCAAGTGGCAAGATCTTATCCGTCCGGCACTGTTTGTGCCGGAAACGAAGATGACAGATGACCTTCTGCATGATTTTCAGTCAAACAAGATTCAGATTGCCATCGTGGTGGATGAGTTTGGAGGAACATCAGGCATCGTGACAATGGAAGATCTGATAGAGGAAATAGTGGGAGAAATCAATGACGAGTATGATGACGACGAGCACACATTCGTGAAGATTGCCGACAACGTGTACGTATTCGAGGGCAAGACATTGCTGTCCGATTTCTATAAGACTGTGAAAGCCTATCCGAATGAGTTCGACAAGGTGGCAGGCGATTCGGACACGCTTGCCGGACTGCTGCTGGAAATGAAAGGCGAATTTCCGTTTCTTCATGAAATCATGAATTACAGGAATTTCCGCTTCGAGATTCTCAATATGGACAGTTGCAGGATTCTGAAAGTGAAAGTTACCGTTTTCCCGCCTGAAAGCGACAAGGAGAAAAGGAGGAATGAAAATGCCGCTGCTGCAAAGATGGAATAACGAAGGAGGGACATGGGGAGTATGGAGAGTGACCGAAACAGCCGAAGAGTTGGGAAGCATGCTCCAAGAAAAGTCACTGTTTGCCGATGACCTCAGTACATTGAAATCACCCAAACGACGCATGGAACTGCTGGGAGTGCGCGTCCTGTTCAAGTCGCTCACAGGCAAGGAAATGCGCATAATGCACGAGCCTTCCGGGAAGCCATTCTTCGAAGGTGACAGCAGAAGGATAACAATCTCGCATACACAAGGATATGTGGCTGTCGGCATTCATGAGAACGACCTTCCCGGTATTGACATCGAGCGATTCGGAGAGAAGGTACGGAAAGTAACCTCCCACTTCATACGCGATGACGAGATGCAAGTAATGCAACCGATACCAGAAACGGAATACCTGTATCGGCTGTTGCTGCACTGGTCAGCAAAAGAGACCATGTACAAGGTACTGGAACGTGACGGAGTGGATTTCATCCGACATCTGCGCATAAGTCCATTTGCGTTTGAGAGTGAAGGAGTGTTTACCGGCGAGGCATTGTTGCCGGGTGCGGAAAGTTCTTTCCGAATTCATTATTTCACCCATCCGGATTTTGTATGCACCTATTGCATCCGCCACGTCTGAAACCAACAAGATAACAAGTAAAATCCGGTAAGACAACCGGTAATCTTACTTTAGTTGACCGTCTCTCCTTGCACGTTTGAAGATTCTTTGTATATTTGTGTGAGAAATAAAGAAAACATTTATTAATCCGTTAAAACATTCAATTATGTTCAAAAAACACCCGCAGGGGCTGGTCGCCGCAGCGTTGGCAAACATGGGAGAACGCTTCGGTTTCTACATCATGATGGCTATACTGACCCTGTTCATTTCCTCAAAATTCGGACTGTCCGAGACGACCACCGGATATATCTATTCCGCATTCTATGCTTCAATCTACATTCTGGCCCTTGTGGGGGGTATCATCGCAGACAAGACAAAAAATTTCAAGGGAACCATCCTTGCCGGACTTATTCTGATGGCTATCGGCTATCTTATCATAGCCATTCCTACCCCTACCCCTGTTTCAAACCTTCCTATGTTTCTTGGGCTTACATGTGTAGGACTTGCCGTCATAGCTTTCGGGAACGGTCTGTTCAAGGGCAACCTTCAGGCGCTGGTCGGACAGATGTATGACAATCCGAAATATTCCGGATTCCGTGATGCCGGTTTCCAGATTTTCTATATGTTCATAAACGTGGGTGCAGTGTTTGCCCCGTTCATCGCCATCGGAGTACGCAACTGGTGGCTGAAAGCAAACAATCTCGACTACGATGCCACGCTTCCGGAACTCTGCCACAAATATCTGGATGGTATGGGGACAATGCTTCCGCAGGAAATGGATAAGCTGACCACTTTGGCGAACAAGGTTATGCTTGACGGAAGTCAGGTGACAGACATGACAGCTTTTGTCAACAATTATCTGGACGTATTCAACCGCGGGTTCCACTATGCATTCATGGCTGCAATAGTGGCAATGTTCATATCACTGGCCATCTATCTGAAAAACAAGAAAACATTTCCCGATCCAGGGAAGAAAGCTGTCCGGAACGATATTGAAGAAAAGAGCGGGACGAGCAAGGAAGAAGTACATATCAGCGCGACTGAGGTACGCCAACGCATTTACGCCCTCTTCGCCGTGTTCGGAGTGGTCATATTCTTCTGGCTGTCATTCCACCAGAACGGCTATTCACTGACATATTTTGCCCGCGACTATGTAGACCTGAGTATCATAAACATCGACTTGGGATTCACCCAAATCAAGGGTGCCGAGATATTCCAGGCTGTCAACCCGTTCTTCGTAGTTTTCCTTACACCCATCATAATGTGGACATTCGGTTCGCTGAAGAAAAGAGGGAAGGAACCTTCCACTCCCATGAAGATCGCCATAGGTATGGGAATAGCAGCCATTGCATATCTGTTCCTGATGTTTTTCTCGCTCACACTTCCTGCAAAGGACGCACTGGCGGGCATGACATCTGAAGAAATAGATGCCATACGTGTCACTCCGTGGATTATGGTGGGACTCTATTTCATACTCACCGTAGCCGAACTGTTCATCTCGCCTCTGGGATTGTCCTTCGTGTCGAAAGTGGCCCCACCGCATCTTCAGGGTCTGATGCAGGGATGCTGGCTGGCAGCCACGGCCGTAGGAAATTCACTGCTCTTCATCGGAGGTATTCTCTATACTACAGTCCCAATTTGGGCCTGCTGGCTTGTATTTGTAGGAGCTACCGGCGCTTCAATGATTGTGATGCTGTCAATGGTGAATTGGCTTGAGAAAGTGGCAAAATAAGAAGTACACGATACACAACGGAACGGAGCCGTGCGGAAGAGTTTCTGCACGGCTCCGTTTTTTCCTGACGACTGTGAGCGAGCTGACAATACAACCGTTTACTCCAGACTGTCTACATCAAGCTCATCATTTTTCCGGTATCCGGAACTGGTCATAATAGCAATAAGACGCTGTTCTTCATCCACTATCCTCACCTCGACAAACGGCACACGCGCATGGTTGAAAAGCTCGTTTGCCTCAGCATATACATATCCCTCCGACACTGAACGAAGAAACGTAATCTGCGCATTGAGCGAGAACGTCAGTTTTTCGCGGCTGTTCGCCACTGCCGCAAACGCCAGATCTGCCAACGTAAACAACGCCCCACCTTGACATACACCTCCTGAATTGAGATGTTTTTCCGTCACCTTCATCCGTGCCTTGGCATATCCCGTAGTGATTTCAAGAAGTTCCACCCCGGCACATGCCGCAAAGCAGTCGCCGGCAAGCATTTCCTTTAACGTACCCATACGCTAATGTATTGTAACCATCGTGGCCCCGAAACCGTATTCCCGGAACGAAGCGTCCTGACTCCCGTATGTCTTATATTTGCGTTTTAGCTCGTCCAGAATGGCACGGCGCAACACACCGTCACCCTTCCCGTGAATGAACACTATGCGTTGGCCTTTCCGGTCTTTATACTCCTCCAATGTCCTGCGAAATACATCGAGCTGGTAGTTTAGCATGTCACCGCCACTCATCCCTGCCGTATTATCCAATAGTTCATCAATGTGCAAATCCACCTCAACTATCTCGTTCTTCACATTATGGTGTTTCTTCTGCGAGCGTGGGACGGACTTGTCAGGCACTTCCTTATGCATCAGAGCCGCCTTGATGTCATCCGCCGAAACAAATACCTGCTTCACGGCCACATCGTCTTTCACCACATCATAAATCAATGCAGGTTCTGCAAAGAAATCTGAGGGCCGGAACGTATGAAGTTTATAGAATTTCACAGTATCTATCCGAAATTCCTGATTCACCGCCTGTTTCAACAGAAAAGTCCTGTCATCTTTATAGGCAAGCACCTGCACCGCAACATGTTCCATTGCATTCAGTTCCGACTTGTCAAATTCTTCCAAATGCATCTTCATGTTCGGCTTCACTGTACCACGGCTACGGAGCGTCCAGCTTTTACCTTCAGCCGACATATACAGATAGTCAATGAAATAATTGCTGTCATTCACTATATATGCATCGAACGACGTGGAAGATATTGCCTTGACATCCTGAGGGACATAAGCAAGATACACGTTCAGCACATCGTTCCCACGTATTTCCGGAGCACGGTACGTGACCGGATGCTCGTCTTCCTCGCTTTTCTCTTTCGGTACGGACGGCTTGACCGTTGTCTTGAGCGGGACGTTGTAGTCATCTGTCTGTATCACCACGCATTCCCTGACTAACATCGGTATCTCAAAACCGTCCTCATCCTCCACCAATACGATATCCTTTCCCTGAAACCTTTTCACTGTACCGCCTCCCACTTCGCTGAGAAAACGTACCTTGTCTCCAATCTTCATAATATCTTGTCTTTTTATCTTTACTGTTAATATACAAATGTAAGCACTTTCGGTAAAAATCATCAGACATAAACAATAAAAAAGAATCATAAGGCCGCATACGACTGACGGAAACATTCATGAAAATCCTCTATCTACAGGACAAAACAGTTTTGTAACATAAATTTCATCGGATTATGAAAGAAATGTGTACCTTTACCAATCAGCATAAACTGAAGAAATTCGAGAAATGGAAGAAACGAAACATATACAAATAAAAGACTTCAACTATACCCTGCCTGATGAGCGCATCGCCAAATTTCCCTTGCCCGTCCGTGACCAGTCAAAACTGTTAGTTTACAGGCACGGAGATATATGCGAAGACACGTTCACTTCACTTCCGGAATATATGAATCCGGGAGAACTGATGATATTCAACAATACGAAAGTCATTCAGGCACGTCTGCATTTCAGGAAAGAAACGGGTGCGTTAATAGAGATATTCTGTCTGGAACCCATCCAGCCCAATGACTATGCACTGAACTTCCAACAGACAAGCCACGCGGCATGGCTGTGCATGATAGGAAACCTGAGGAAATGGAAAGAAAGTCCGCTGCAACGCAAAATGACAGTAAAAGGGAAGCCGCTGACCTTGACCGCAACACGGAATGCCTGTCACGGCACCAGCCATTGGATAGATTTCAGATGGGACAATCCTGAAGTCACCTTTGCCGATATTCTGGAAGTGTTCGGCGAACTGCCTATCCCGCCCTATCTGAACAGAGAGACTCAGGAAAGCGACAAGGAAACGTACCAGACTATCTATTCCAAGATAAAAGGTTCGGTAGCTGCCCCTACAGCCGGACTTCATTTTACAGAGAGAGTGCTCAGCGCACTTAAATCAAAGGGTGTTGACATAGAGGAGGTGACACTTCATGTTGGCGCAGGAACATTCAAGCCGGTAAAAAGCAAGGAAATAGAGGAACACGAGATGCATACGGAATATATCTCGGTGAACAGGCAGACAATAGAAAAACTGATAGCACATAACGGTAAAGCTATAGCCGTAGGGACCACTTCCGTCCGCACGCTGGAAAGTTTGTACTATATAGGTGCCACAATCAGTGAACATCCGGAAGCATGTGAAAAGGATCTGCACGTAAACCAATGGCAGCCTTACGAAACAAATCCGCAACTTACAGTCATTGAATCACTACAGCATATCTTGGACTACATGAAGCGGCACAATCTGGATGCATTGCACACCAGTACACAGATAATCATTGCACCCGGATATACCTACAAAATCGTCAATAAAATGGTGACCAACTTCCATCAACCACAAAGCACGCTACTGCTGCTTGTCTCGGCATTCGTAAAGGGCGACTGGAAAAAAATCTACGATTATGCAATGGAGCACGGCTTCCGCTTCCTGAGTTATGGAGACTCCTCTCTACTGATTCCGTAACCGGACTGTCATCTTCAACACCATAACACTGTATATGAAAAGAAAAATCCCGATCGGATGGTTTCCGGTCGGGACATTATCAAGTATTTACAGATATAATCAAGCTTCCTCTGCAACTACCTCAAAAGGAATTTCTACAGATACTTCCTTGTGAAGTTTTACAAGAGCCATGTAACTGCCGACTTCCTTTACCTGCTCTTTGACAACAATCAACTTGCGGTCGATGTTGTGACCCAGCTTGGCCAATTCTTCTGCAATCTGAAGATTGCCCACTGAGCCGTAAATAGAACCTGTCGCACTGACTTTTGTGGCGATCTTCAAAGAAACATCCTTCAGAGATTCAGCAACAGCCTCAGCATCTTTCTTGATCTTTTCGAGCTTGTGAGCACGCTGCTTCAGTTCCTCAGCCAGCACCTTCTTTGCAGACGAAGTGGCATAAATCGCTTTACCGGTCGGAATAAGATAGTTACGTCCATAACCCGGCTTAACAGTTACTATATCATCCTTGTAGCCCAAGTTGGCCACATCTTCCTTCAAAATTATTTCCATACCTGTTCCTCCTTATTATTATTTCATCAAATCGGTTACGTAAGGCAGCAAAGCCAGGTGACGTGCCCGCTTAACAGCCTGGGCAATACGACGCTGGAACTTCAATGAAGTACCGGTAATACGGCGCGGAAGAATTTTTCCCTGCTCGTTCAGGAATTTCTTCAGGAACTCCGGATCTTTGTAGTCGATATACTTGATACCGCTTCTCTTGAAACGACAGTATTTTTTTTTCTTGACATCTACTGACGGGGGAGTCAAGTATCTGATTTCTGATTGTTGCTGTGCCATGATTAGTTTTCCTCCTTTTTAGTTGATTTTAAACTTCTTCTCTTTGCTGCATACTCAGCTGCATACTTATCCATTCTGAAAGTCAGGTAACGGATTACACGTTCGTCACGACGGAAATTGATTTCCAGCTTTGAAATTACAGACGGTTCGGCATTGAACTCAATCAGCTGATAGAACCCAGTGGACTTCTTCTGGATAGGATAAGCCAGCTTTTTCAATCCCCAGTTTTCTTCATTGATGATCTCGGCACCCTCCTTTGTCAGAATTGCCTTGAATTTCTCTACCGTTTCCTTCATCTGTACGTCAGACAAAACGGGAGTTAAAATGAAAACGGTTTCGTACTGATTCATACTAAATTCGTTTGATTAATTAATTGTTAATACTAAAATTGCAAATGTGGCGCAAAGGTACGTTTTTTTCTCTAACATACAAAACCTTATACTTTTTTTATCATAAAAGATTCGCAACTTTCTGTTTCTTGAGGACAATGCATGCCGAAAAAAATTGTCAGCATGTTTCAAACCGGACATACGGGAGTTACGGCAAAACTCCCGTGATGTTTTTGTGCCAACTTGAATAATTTGTCTACATTTGCAGAAACGAACCATCAGAATGAAACAATATTTAGAATTGCTCCGACGCATACGCAATGAAGGCATACGGAAGGATGACCGCACGGGAACGGGTACGCTCAGCGTGTTCGGCCACCAGATGCGCTTCAACTTAGAAGAAGGCTTCCCACTGGTAACCACAAAGAAAATCCACCTGAAATCCATAATCCACGAACTGCTATGGTTCCTACAAGGAGACACGAACGTGAAATACTTGCAAGAGAATGGAGTGCGCATCTGGAACGAGTGGGCAGACGAGAACGGCGACTTGGGGCATATCTATGGATACCAATGGCGTTCATGGCCCGGATATGACGGAGAGTTTATCGACCAAATATCAGAAGCAGTGGAGGCAATCAGGCACAACCCTGATTCTCGGCGCATCATCGTAAGCGCATGGAATGTGGCTGACCTGAAGAACATGAACCTGCCGCCATGCCATGCCTTCTTCCAGTTTTACGTAGCCGAAGGACGGCTCAGCCTACAGATGTACCAACGCAGTGCCGACACATTTCTGGGTGTGCCGTTCAACATCGCCTCCTATGCGCTGCTCCTGCTGATGACCGCCCACGTGACCGGACTGAAAGCCGGTGACTTTATCCACACTCTGGGAGACACGCATATCTACCTGAATCATCTGGAACAGGTTGACCTGCAACTGACACGCGCTCCGCGTCCGATGCCGGTCATGAAGCTGAATCCTGACGTCAAAGACCTGTTCAGTTTCAGATATGAGGATTTCCGGCTTGAGAACTATGACCCTTGGCCACACATCGCAGGAAAAGTATCCGTATAACCCGTAAAACATAAACATAATGATAATATCCATCATAGCTGCCATCAACAAGAATCGAGGCTTAGGTTACAGGAACAAACTGATTTACAGCCTTCCCAATGACATGAAGCGTTTCAAGTCACTGACAACAGGACACACTATTATAATGGGAAGAAAGACCTTTGAGTCACTGCCCAAAGGTGCATTGCCTAACCGCCGGAACATGGTACTTAGTTCACAGGAGATAAATTTTGAAGGAGCCGAACACTTCCACAGCCTTCAGGATGCACTTTCCGCCTGCGGAAATGAAGAAGAAGTGTTTGTCATAGGAGGAGCAAGCCTGTATAACGAGGCCATCCGGATAGCCGACAGACTCTACATGACAGAAGTGGACGACGATAACGAACCCGCCGATGTGTTCTTTCCGGAAATCAGCGCAAAGGAATGGAAAGAAAAGGCAAGAGAATGCCGCCCGGCAGACGAGCGGCATCGCTATTCCTTTAAATTCGTTGACTACGAACGCATAGGATAAATATGTGGGAGGAAGTCACTGTTCCTCCTTCGCCAAATCCAGAATGGGCATCTGGCGCTTGATAGCCTCACGAAACGAGATAATTGTCTCCGTACGTGCAAGCCCCAACGGTTGCAGCTTGTCGTGAATGATTTCAAGCAGATGATGGTTGTTCTTGGCATAAATCTTGATAAACATGTCATACTGCCCTGTGGTGAAATGACATTCCACCACCTCCGGAATAAGCTTCAACGCCTCCGTCACCGCGTCAAACTGTTCCGGGTCTTTCAGATACAGGCCAATATAGGCACACGTCTCATATCCCACTTTCTCCGGATCAATGATAAACTCCGATCCCTTCACGATTCCCAAATTTGTCAGCTTCTGGATGCGCTGGTGAATCGCAGCACCCGACACGTTGCAGGCACGTGCCACTTCCAAAAACGGTATGCGTGCATTGTTTGATATCAATCTCAAAATCTGTTCATCTAAACTATCTAACTGATGATGTCCCATCTTTATTCTATATTTATATTCGGAACTATACACTTTAATCTTGTGTTATTGTCTATCACAAAGTTACAAATTA
>CAZSYY010000020.1:0-35947 GCA_964611375.1 uncultured Phocaeicola sp.
AACTCCCGACACTCGGTTTTGGAGACCGATGCTCTACCAACTGAGCTATTCCCGTTTTTCGGATGCAAAGGTAATATCTTTTTATTTCATCGGCAAGTGTATGCATGGTTTTATTTCTAATCAAACTTAAAATAGAATCCATTATCAGCCAGTTATCATGAGTCATTTTCATGAACTGATTATTTTTTGCCTTCCTGTGCAGTATTTGATAATTCCCTGCATTTAAGAAGTAAAAGAAAGATCGAATATGGAGAAAATGATGATAGACAAAACAGAAAATAAGAAAATAGGGAGACAGCAGGAGATGCGCATAACGACTTTTATCGTGATTATTAGCGCTATTGTACTGAATATCTTATGGTGGGCAGGAATACGTTTCCTATCCACTGACAATTCTAACAACGTTACGATAAACATGTCTTCTTCTGCTGTACATCATGCAATATCAGCCGAATAGTTTTCTTCAGACAGAATCTATTTAACAGGACACGTCCTTGCATCAAATATTGGTGCAGGGACTATTTTTCGTACTTTTGCAAAAATTTTCCAGCAAAGAACCATGTATAAAGAACATCATCCTCTGAAACCATTCCTTCCCGAAAAGGCAAAAATTTTGATGTTAGGCAGTTTTCCTCCTCCGCGAAAACGCTGGTGCATGGAATTCTTCTATCCCAACTGGACGAACGATTTCTGGAGAATATGGGGATTCATTATAAAAGGTGACAAGAATTATTTTGCAGTTTCGGGAGAGAAAAGATTTGACAAGGAAAAGATAATGCAGTTCTGCCGTGATTACGGCATTGCGCTGTATGATACGGCGGAAGAAATAATCCGCCTGAAGGACAATGCTTCCGATAATTTCCTGCAAGTAGTGCAGCCCACAGACATTGCCTCATTGCTGAAGCAAATACCGGAATGCCATACACTTGTTGCAACAGGCCAGAAATCCGCCGAGATTTTGACGTCAATGACGGGATGCAGCCTTATGCCGGTTGGCGGAAGTGTAGAGACGGAATTTTCCGGCCGCTACCTGACCATATGGCGGATGCCATCATCCTCACGTGCTTATCCACGTTCTGTCGAGTGGAAAGCCGAATACTATAAGAAAATGCTGGATTCGGCCAATCACCTGATTTGATATGCAATTTCCTATAAAAACCTTTTGCATAATCAAATAAAAGCCTTAATTTTGCACCCGATTTAGAATTCGTGGAGGTAAACAAGTAGCCGAAGGGAATCGGTTCACCTTACGGAGAAAACCGTTTAACATATAAAATAAAATGTACGTAATTGCAGAAATTAACGGTCAACAGTTCAAGATTGAAGAGGGGAAAAAACTCTTCGTCCAGCACATCCAGAACGCGGAAGGTGGAGCGACTGTTGAATTTGACAAAGTTTTGTTGGTTGACAACAACGGTACTGTAACAGTAGGAGCTCCTACCGTAGAAGGAGCGAAGGTGGTATGCGAAGTGTTATCTCCACTTGTAAAAGGCGAGAAAGTTTTGGTATTCCACAAGAAAAGAAGAAAAGGCTACAGAAAACTGAGAGGACATCGCCAGCAGTTCACTGAATTGACGATCAAACAGATTATTGCTTAATCATTAAAAAAATAGAAGAAAATGGCACATAAAAAAGGTGTAGGTAGTTCAAAGAACGGCCGCGAATCGGAAAGCAAAAGATTAGGCGTAAAAATATTCGGCGGTGCAGCTTGTAAAGCAGGCAACATCATCGTCCGTCAGAGAGGAACAGTACACAACCCGGGCAACAATGTGGGTATGGGAAAAGATCATACTCTTTACGCGTTGATAGACGGTACAGTGTGCTTTAAGAAAAAACACGGATCAAAAAGTTACGTGTCTGTAATTCCTTTCAACGCTGAAGCGTAAGCGACTAAAAGAAATCTAAAAAAGGCTGTCCATTCAAATGCGGCAGCCTTTTTTGCCATAAATCCATATCTTACAAACATTTTAATTCTTACTTTACACATGGAAAATAAATACATCACCGTGGCATATAAGCTGTATGCCGTCACCGACGGAAAAAAGGAACTGCTCGAAGAAGCTCCCTCCACACATCCGTTCATGTTCGTTTCTGGAGTTGGATACACTCTTGACAGATTTGAGAAGGAAATCCTTGCACTGAAAAAAGGTGACAAGTTCAACTTCACAATCCCGTGTGCGGAGGCCTACGGAGAACGTGATGAGGACAATGTAAAGCAAGTCTCAAAATCCATTTTCTGCAAGCCGGACGGAAAATTTGACAGCGAAAACATATTTGAAGGGAACATCATCATAATGAACGACAACGAAGGACATCAGTTCTATGCAAATGTCGGTGAAATAACAGAAGACAAGGTAGTAATCGACTTGAACCATCCTCACGCCGGGAAGGATCTTATCTTTGAAGGCTCTGTCATCGAAATGCACGATGCGACCAACAAGGAAATAGAACAGTTCGTCAACGACATGAGCGGAGGATGCAGTGGATGTGGTGGAGGATGTGGTCATCACGAAAAAGAGGAGTGCTGCGGAAACGGATGCGGCCATTGCCACTAATCTGACACGTCATGATACTGACAGCAGACAGCGGCGCAACAAAAACAGACTGGGGTATCGGAACAGGAGAGACCGACTTCCGGCCGATACGGACCGACGGGATCAACCCTTTCCACCAGACGGAAGAGCATATCCGGAACATCATTTCCGGTCAGTTGCTCCCACAACTTCCCTCCGGCGCAGGTGACATATCACACATCTACTTTTACGGTGCCGGATGCACCCCTGACAAATCAGACACTGTCGCACGCAATCTGCATCGTATATTTTCGTCAAGCATAGAGATATACGTGGGAAGTGACATGCTCGGGGCGGCACGAGCCTTGTACAAACACACAAAGGGTATCGCCTGTATTTTGGGGACCGGCTCCAATTCCTGTCTTTACGACGGAGAAAAGATAATAGACAACATTCCGCCATTAGGATATGTTTTGGGAGACGAAGGGAGCGGTGCATATCTGGGTAAACGTTTCATTGGGGACTGCATAAAGCGCCGACTTCCACAGGAATTACTTGAAGGGCTGCTTGAAGAATACAAACTCACTGTACCGGAAATATTGAATAATGTATATAGGATGCCTGAAGCAAACCGGTATCTGGCAGGTTTCTCTCCATATATACATAAAGTCAAAAGTAATCCTGAGGTGCATGGATTTCTTATAGATTGCTTCAATTCATTTTTCCAAAGGAATGTATGTCCTTACGGTAACGAATGGACAGTCTCATTTGTCGGCTCCATAGCATGGTATTTTCAGGAAGAAATCAGGGAAAGTGCGAAAGCCAACGGTTTAATCACTGCACTTTTCGCCAAAAGCCCAATCAGAGAATTAACAGCATTTCATTTTGACAACCTAAATTTCAAATGCTGACACTAAAAAATAAAAAGGGGATAAATGCCGGACAATTGACGTTGACAACAGGTTACCGTTACAGGTAAATCTTTATCCTAAAAGAAAATAATTAGGCCGCAAAGGTTTTAATGTTCAGGAATTTATTATACCTTTGCAGCCGATTTAGATCAATATAAAGTCTAACACAATTAATTATTAACAATTTATTTTTTAATGGAAAACTTAAAAGACATACATCCGTTGGATGATTTCAACTGGGATGATTATGAAAATGGAGACTCAACATCTGCCACAAGCAAAGAAGATCAGAAAAAGGCTTATGACAACACCTTGAACAAGGTAAATGACCATGAGGTGGTTGACGGTACCGTTATCTCCATGAACAAACGCGAGGTTGTAGTGAATATAGGCTACAAATCAGACGGCATCATCCCGCTGAGTGAATTCCGTTACAATCCGGATTTGAAGGTGGGCGACACGGTAGAAGTGTACATCGAAAATCAGGAAGACAAAAAGGGACAGCTGGTTCTGTCTCATAAGAAAGCGCGCACGACACGCTCTTGGGATCGCATCAACGCAGCTCTTGAAAATGAAGAAATTATCAAGGGTTACATCAAGTGCCGCACAAAAGGCGGTATGATTGTGGATGTGTTTGGCATCGAGGCATTCCTCCCAGGATCTCAAATTGATGTCAAACCAATCCGTGACTACGATGTGTTTGTAGGCAAGACAATGGAATTCAAGGTTGTGAAAATCAATCAAGAATTCAAGAATGTGGTTGTTTCCCACAAAGCTCTCATTGAGGCTGAACTGGAACAGCAGAAGAGAGAAATTATCAGCAAACTTGAAAAAGGCCAGGTACTTGAAGGTACCGTTAAAAATATCACTTCTTACGGTGTATTCATCGACTTGGGCGGTGTTGACGGTCTTATCCATATCACAGACCTGTCATGGGGCCGCGTAAGCGATCCACACGAAGTTGTCCAGCTCGACCAAAAGTTGAATGTAGTCATTCTCGATTTCGATGACGAGAAGAAGCGCATCGCTTTGGGCTTGAAGCAGCTGACTCCACACCCGTGGGATGCTCTCGATTCAAACCTGAAAGTAGGAGATCATGTGAAAGGAAAAGTGGTCGTAATGGCCGACTATGGAGCATTCATTGAGATTGCGCCGGGTGTAGAAGGCTTGATCCATGTATCCGAAATGTCTTGGTCACAACACCTGCGTTCTGCACAAGACTTCATGAAAGTCGGCGATGAAGTGGAAGCCGTTATATTGACACTCGACCGCGAAGAGCGTAAGATGTCTTTGGGTATCAAGCAGCTGAAGGCCGATCCATGGGAAACCATCGAGACAAAATACCCTGTCGGATCAAAACATACAGCCAAAGTCCGCAATTTCACGAACTTCGGTGTATTCGTTGAGATTGAAGAAGGGGTTGACGGTCTGATCCATATTTCCGACCTTTCATGGACAAAGAAAATCAAGCATCCGTCAGAATTCACCCAAATAGGTGCCGACATTGATGTTGTGGTTCTTGAGATTGACAAGGAAAATCGTCGTCTGAGTCTTGGCCACAAGCAACTGGAGGACAACCCATGGGACGTATTTGAAACAGTATTTACAGTAGGTTCAGTACATGAAGGTACTATCATAGAAATGCTGGACAAGGGTGCCGTTGTAGCCCTGCCTTATGGCGTAGAGGGCTTCGCAACTCCGAAACATCTTGTAAAAGAAGATGGTTCTCAGGCCCAGTTGGACGAAAAGCTTCAGTTCAAGGTAATCGAATTCAACAAAGATGCAAAACGCATCATCTTATCTCACAGCCGCATCTTTGAAGATGCCCAAAAAGCTGAAGTAAGAGCAGAAAAAAGAGCAAAGAAGTCTTCAAAGAAAGAAGAATCTCCGATCATACAGAATCAGATGGCTTCTACCACTTTAGGAGACATTGATGCCTTGGCAGCCTTGAAAGAGCAGTTGGAAGGCAAGAAATAACCCCTTAGCATAAGGGAAACACTTAAAGCCGGCTTAATCAATACAGATTTAGTCGGCTTTATTTTTGTCATATGCCAAAGTTGGATAAACCAATGCCTGCATTTGCTTTTAGAAAAAATCCTAACGATGAAAAAATACACAATTAATTCCTATATTTGTAATCCAAAATCATGAAATATATGCAAGGAATTTGAGAAACACATAATACGACAAAAAAAATGATTTTTTCAACAAGAACCATTACCGGAATAATACTGTACCACTTTCAGAAAGAAGATATTAGTGTAGAAAAATTCCACATTTTCCACAAACAAGATTATCATATATCAATTTACCGGATTGAGCATCAACCGACAAGATAGCATCCTGACTTTGGCATACATATTGCATACTCTTCAAATCGGCATCAACAAGAAACAAATTGCACAATGAATATGAAACATTTTTTGTCTGTAAGAGATTTAAAAGCAAAAAGGAAGCAAACCGCCTATACCGCCATCGGCATTGCAGTGATCATTGCTGCCTATCTGATTCTTACTCACAAGCCAGAACCTGCTCCCGAAATTCCAGTTGTACACGTGACACCAGCATTGAAGCAGGACGTAGAAATATATGGGGAATATGTGGGACGAGTTCGCGCCCAACAATTCGTAGAGGTCCGAGCACGTGTAGAAGGCTTTCTCGAACAAATGCTGTTTGAAGAGGGCACACAAGTAAAACGAAACCAGGTACTGTTCATCATAAATCAGGAACAGTATCTGGCGAAAGTGGACAAAGCACGCGCCCAACTTAAGAAAGATGAAGCGACAGCACGCAAGGCAGAACGCGACCTGAACCGTATCCGCCCGCTTTATGAACAGAATGCAGCAAGCCAGCTGGATTTAGACAACGCCACAGCAGCATACGAAACGGCAGTGGCCAGCGTAGGGATGAGCCAAGCAGACCTTGACCAGGCAGAGCAAGAACTGAGTTATACCGTAGTACGATCTCCCATTACAGGACAAATCAGTGAACGCCATGTTGACCTCGGAACTCTCGTAGGAACATCCGGAAAATCCCTCCTTGCAACCATCGTAAAAAGCGATACGGTATTGGTGGACTTCAGTATGACAGCCCTTGACTATCTGAAAAGCAAAGAGCGTAACATTATCATAGGACAAAAGGACTCAAACCGTTCTTGGCAGCCAACCATAACAATCACACTTCCCGACAACAGTGTCTATCCATATAAAGGTCTTGTTGACTTTGCCGAGCCGCAGGTGGATCCAAAGACGGGAACATTCTCAGTGCGAGCTGAGATGAGCAATCCTGAACACGTCTTGCTTCCGGGACAGTTCACTAAGGTCAAACTACTGCTCGATGTACGTGAGAACGCTACCGTCGTACCACAAAAAGCATTAATCATAGAGAAAGGCGGTGCCTATATATTCGTGATGCGTCGGGATTCAACGGCTGAAAAACGCTTTATAGAACTTGGTCCGGAAATCAGCAACAACGTTGTAGTGGAACGCGGACTTGTTCCCGGTGAAATGATAGTTGATGAAGGCTATCACAAACTGACTCCCGGGCTGAAGATGCGTGTAGGCCGGTTGAGTGAAGAAGAGCAAAAGAGCGAGGATGAATAGACAGACAAAACTCTAAATGCACACAATCCATGAAAGTGAATTTTTTCATCGATCGACCTGTATTTTCGATCGTAATATCCACACTGATAGTCATCATCGGAATAATCGGACTCATGATGCTGCCTATCGACCAATATCCGCAGATCACACCACCGGTGGTAAAAATCAGCGCTTCCTATCCGGGAGCAAGTGCCCTTACGGTGTCACAAGCCGTAGCCACCCCGATTGAGCAGGAGCTGAACGGCACGCCGGGCATGCTCTATATGGAGTCAAACAGTTCCAACTCAGGAGGTTTTTCAGCAACGATAACGTTTGACATCTCTGCCAATCCGGATCTGGCAGCCGTAGAGATTCAGAACAGGGTAAAGCTGGCAGAATCCCGTCTGCCGGCGGAAGTTGTGCAAAACGGCATTGAAGTCGAAAAACAGGCATCCAGCCAGTTGATGACCATCTGTCTTACCTCTGACGATCCAAAATTCGATGAGATTTATCTGAGTAACTTTGCAACCCTTAACGTGCTCGATCTTCTCCGCCGCATTCCCGGTGTGGGACGTGTCTCAAATATCGGTAGCCGCTATTACGCCATGCAGATTTGGCTTGATCCCGCACGTTTGGCCAATTTCGGCCTGACCGTACAGGATGTACAGAATGCACTGAAGGATCAGAACCGGGAATCGGCCGCAGGTGTACTTGGCCAGCAACCAGTGACCGGACTTGACATAACCACCCCTATCACGGCACAGGGACGACTGTCATCTACTGCCCAGTTCGAAGAAATCGTATTGCGCGCCAACCCTGACGGTTCGCTCATACGTATGCGCGATGTTGCACGCGTCTCACTTGAAGCACAATCGTACAATACCGAAAGCGGTATAAACGGAGGAAATGCCGCAGTGTTGGGTGTGTACATGCTTCCGGGAGCCAACGCTATGGAAGTGGCCGAACGTGTAAAAAACGCTATGGAAGAAATCAGCAGGAACTTTCCGGAAGGAATGAAGTATGAGATTCCATTCGATATGACATCATACATTTCCGAGTCCATCCACGAAGTGTACAAGACATTGTTTGAAGCCCTGTTTCTGGTCATTATCGTGGTGTTCCTGTCGTTGCAAAGCTGGCGTGCCACACTTATTCCGACCATTGCCGTACCGATTTCACTGATCGGAACATTCGGATTCATGCTTATTTTCGGATTCTCGCTAAACATCCTTACCCTGCTCGGACTGGTACTTGCCATCGGACTTGTTGTGGACGATGCCATAGTAGTGGTGGAAAATGTGGAACGCATCATGGAGGAAGACCACCTCAGTCCTTATGAAGCCACAAAAAAGGCAATGGAAGGATTGACAGGCGCCCTGATTGCCACCTCAATGGTACTGGCCGCCGTGTTTGTTCCGGTAAGCTTCCTTTCCGGGATCAGCGGACAGCTGTACAGGCAGTTCAGCATCACCATTGCGGTATCCGTGTTGCTTTCGACTGTAGTGGCACTGACTTTGAGTCCGGTAATGTGTTCACTTATTCTTAAGCCTAACGATCCCAACAAACCCAAGAACCGCGTATTCCGTACCATCAACAAATGGTTCGATCTGGGCAGCAAGAAATATGTTTCCGGCATCAGCAGCCTGATCAAACAACCCAAACGGGTGACGGCAGGATTTGGTATGGTCATCGTTCTCATATTCGTGTTTTACCGGCTTATACCCACCAGTTTCCTGCCTACCGAAGATCAGGGATATTTCACCGTAGAGTTAGAGATGCCTGAGGGAACGACACTCGAACGCACGCGAGCAGTAACCAACCGGGCCATAAGCTACCTGATGCAGAACCCGTATGTGGAATATGTACAGAACGTCACAGGCACCAGTCCTCGTGTCGGAACAAGCCAGGCACGCAGCACACTTACCGTAATACTAAAAGAATGGAGCAAGCGCGATGACACAACGGTCGAAGAGATCATGGCTGACGTACAACATGAATTTAAGGAATACCCCGAATGCAAAGTCTATCTCTCTACCCCGCCTGTCATTCCCGGACTTGGAACATCCGGAGGATTCGAGATGCAACTGGAAGCGAGAGGCGATGCCACCTACGACAATCTGGTACAAGCCGCAGACACTTTGATGTATTACGCCACGCAACGCAAAGAACTTACCGGCCTTTCATCGTCTTTGCAGGCGGAAATTCCACAGCTCTACTTTGATGTTGACCGTGACAAGGTAAAGCTGTCCGGTGTACCCATGGCCGATGTATTCACCACGATGAAAGCATATACAGGCTCACTCTATGTCAACGACTTCAACATGTTCAACCGCATCTACCGTGTGTACATCCAGGCGGAAGCTCCATATCGCGAACATCGGGACAACATCAATCTGTTCTTTGTGCGTGGAAGTTCAGGCAACATGATTCCCTTGACAGCACTCGGAAATACGGAATATACGACCGGTCCCGGAAGTATCAAACGGTTCAACATGTTCAATACAGCCATTATTCGCGGAACAGCGGCTCACGGATACAGTTCCGGACAGGCAATGAAACTGATAGAACAGATTGCGGACGAACATCTTCCGGACAACATCGGAGTGGAATGGAGCGGACTATCATACCAGGAAAAACAGGCAGGAGGACAAACCGGCATGATTCTGGCATTGGTATTTCTGTTCGTATTCCTCTTCCTCGCCGCCCTGTACGAAAGCTGGAGCGTGCCGATAGCCGTACTGCTTTCGCTCCCTGTTGCCGCGTTGGGAGCATACGTTGGGGTAGCCTTGTGCGGACTGGAGAACAACACTTATTTCCAGATCGGTCTCGTGATGCTTATGGGACTGGCAGCAAAGAACGCTATCCTTATAGTTGAATTTGCCAAAGACGAAGTGGATGCAGGCCAGAATGTGATCGATGCAGCACTGCATGCAGCCCATCTGCGTTTCCGTCCGATTATGATGACCTCGTTGGCTTTCATACTCGGCATGGTACCGCTGGTCATAGCCAGCGGTCCGGGAGCAGCCAGCCGCGAAGCCATCGGTACGGGTGTATTCTTCGGGATGATTGTTGCCGTGACAGTAGGTATTTTCCTCATACCGTTTTTCTTCGTCATGATTTATAAGGCCAAAAACAAGATCAAACCGAAACACGCTTAATAATATCTGCCATATGAAACCATTGACACTTACATATTTCCGATTTCTATTCATACTGCCGGCAATCGCCTTTCTTGGAAGTTGTCAGATAGGGAGACACTACACACGTCCCGACCTGGAATTGCCGGAAACACTTGACAGTCTGAGCGTGGATACGACATCTATCGGAGATTATGCATGGGAGGAGCTGTACACAGACACCACTCTCCAGGCACTTATCAGGAAAGCCCTGACCTACAACAAGGATATGCTGATAGCAGCGGCAAAGGTAAAGGAGCTGGCTGCCAGAAAACGCATCGACATAAGCAATATGCTCCCACAACTCGGACTGAGGATCTATGCCGAACGCGAAAGGGAGAACTATGGCGGAAACAACTATATACAAGATGATGAATTTGAGTTGAAGGGAACCGTCAGTTGGGAAATCGACCTGTGGGGAAAGCTACGTTGGGCAAGAGACAAAAGTATGGCCAGTTTCCTCGGATCCATCGAAAACCAGCGGGCACTGAAAATGAGCCTGATTGCCGAAATTGCGAAGTCTTACTTCGAGTTGGTGGCTCTCGACAATGAACTGGCAATTGTCAAACAGACCGTGGATGCACGAAAAGAAAGCATGCATCTGGCACGGATACGCTATGAAGGCGGACTGACATCAGAAACAGCGTTCCGCCAGGCACAGGTGGAGTATGCACGTACCGCCACACTGATACCCGATTTGGAGCGGCAAATCACACTGAAAGAGAACGACATTGCATTTCTGACAGGAGAATATCCGCATCACATCCAGCGCTCGGTTCTTCATGAAGACGTGATGTTTCCTGTCAGCCTGCCTGTAGGTCTTCCCTCAAGTCTCCTGGAACGAAGGCCTGACGTACGGGAGGCAGAACAGGAACTGATAGCAGCCAATGCAGATGTGGGAATAGCTTTTACCAGTTTCTTTCCAAGCCTGACACTATACGCTTCCTACGGAGGAGAAAGCGACCTGATAGACGAACTGCTCAAGTCACCATGGCATCTTCTCAGCGCCAACCTGTTTCAGCCGATATTCACATGGGGAAAGAACCATGCCCGCCTGAAAGCACAAAAAGCCGCTTTGGAAGGAGCCAGCCGCAAATACGAGAAAGTGGTGCTCAACGCATTCAAGGAAGCCTACAATGCCATTGCAGGATTCAACAAGACAAAGGAAATCTACGAAACACGACTGCGTCTGGAACAAGCATCAAAAAGCGCGCTTGACCTGGCGCAACTGCAATACATGAACGGAGTAATAGCCTACATGGATCTTCTTGACGCACAACGAGGATATCTGGAAGCCCAGATAAGCCTCAGCAACGCCATACGCGACAAACAGATTACCATGGTCAACCTGTACAAGGCACTTGGAGGCGGCTGGAAAGAATAAGCATATCAAAAAAAACGGCCGCAGACTTTAATGAAAACCTGCGGCCGTCACTGTAAAAACATCAGTTCGTTTTCTCCTTCAATAAATCACGTATTTCTGTCAGAAGTTTTTCCTCCGCCGAAGGTGCCGGCGGAGTTGCCATATTTTTATCTTCCTTTTTCTTCCGGCTCAATGCATTGACCGCCTTTACCATCAGGAACACCGAAACAGCGATAATCATAAAATCGAAAGTGACCTGGATGAAATTTCCGTAGTTCAACGAGACCTCAGAAGTGACCACTCCCTCACTGTCTGTCACCTCCGGTTTGATGACCCACCTCAGTTGTGAGAAATTGATTCCTCCCACGAGCAGACCCACCAACGGCATTATCACATCAGCAACCAGCGAAGACACAATTTTCCCGAAGGCTCCGCCAATAATCACACCGACTGCCATGTCAATCACGTTGCCGCGCATGGCAAACTTCTTGAATTCCTGCAAGATTTCTTTCATAGAGCCATTTTCATTTATTACTGAACAATAATTCATAATCGCGTTTCGCGGCCGGAACTGTCCACTCCTCCGGAACGAACTTCCATTGATTCAATGGTTTAGGATTCAGCACGCCTTTTTTCTCTATTTCCTTCATCAGATAATAGCGCAGATCCTTGTCGGTTGAGAACACGATGCGTTCCGCCAGTTTATCTTTTGGAATGCCGGCACCCTTAGTCAACAAGTCTCCTCCCCCATTTCCGCGATACGAGTTGACCGCCACTTTATAAATTTTATCCATATCGAAAGGTGTACCGTCGGCAAGGCTTTCGATTGTTATTTTCTCGCCTTCAGGCTTTGTCACATCTACGGTATAGATTATTCCCGCTGCCGAGTCAAAATTGAAGCTGGCATTCTTAAAACGGCCGAATCCGTCATCCTTCTCGTTCACCAGAATCAGGTGATCGTCAGGCGACTGCATTCTGTCTGTCCACAAGGCATACGACATCTCGAGGAAATCCTTTATTTCTCTTCCCGAAAGGCTCATCACGTAAAGCATGTTCTCATATTTGTACAGATTGAACATATCACTCATGTAGATCTCACCCTTTCTGATTTCCGCAACAGGAGACAAAGGAGCGCAGAACGATATTTCAGCACCTGTGATATCAAGCTGCAACTGATGAATCAAGTCTATGAATGCAGATGGTCCGAAGAATGCGTCTTTTGACGAGATAGTCTCACCGATATAACCTATCTTTCGAGATACAAACTGACTTATCGCATCATACTGCTCCCGGAAAACATTCATGAAGTCTTCGTCCACTGCATAACTGTCCATATCCACGAGTCTTCCTTCAACAGTTTTTCCGATAACACTACCGTCCGCATCCTTGACAATATCCAATGTGACTTCAGCAACCGCCCTCGCCATGTTTGCCGGATTAACAAGCAGGACGGAATCGCCAGACACGCTCGTTACCTTTCTGCATGCCCTGCGATGGTCATGCCCCATAAATATAACATCAAATCCGGGAACATTCCGTGCCACGTCCTCCGAAGCGTTTTCCACCACATTGCCCAGCATGTTACCTTCCGGTCCGGAATGGAACATACCGACAAGCACATCCGGATTTTCTGTTCTTCTTATTATCTCCACCCACTTGCGGGCACATTCCTCCATATCCTCAAACAATAGCCCGCTCCAAAGTCCTTCGGCCAGCCATGACGGAATGGCAGGAGTTATCATTCCCAGCACCGCTACCTTCACGCCGCCACGATTAAACACCAGATAAGGGGGCAGATAAGGTTCTCCGGTCTTAACATCGATTATGTTTGCTCCCAACACCGGGAAACGGCATTGCGAGATCCAGCGGTCGTACACGCCATGACCGGTCTCTATATCATGGTTACCCAGATTCGCCAAATCATACTCCATATAATTAAGCATTTCCGCAGTGACGTGAGGCGAAACGGTATCTATATAATTGTAATAGTAGGCTGTTGGCTGTCCCTGAAGGATGTCACCGTTATCCATCAGAATCACCCTGTCCGCATAACTCCTGCGCAACTCCTTGACATAAGTTGAAACTCTCGACAAACTGCCTTTCACCGGTTTGGCGTCGATAAAGTCATAAGGATAATAGCAACCATGCACATCAGTGGTTTCAACAATCTTCAAAGTAACCGTACAAGAATCTGAGGCCGACATGCTCATACAGTTCACACATGCCATAAAGATTAAATAAACTAATTTTTTCATTTGAAATTAATTGGTCAATATATAAGACAAGTTGTCATAATTTTTGCAAAGATACGAAAGCTGCCGTACCAAAGAAAGCCGCAACATACAAAATGCTTTAAATGATTGACAAAAGCATCAGCACGGCATGGAATTTGCAACACTCATGTAATAAAAAATTACATAATATGGCTTACATAGATTATTACAACGTGCTGGGAGTTCCCAAAAATGCCAGTCAGGATGACATCAAAAAGGCATTCAGAAAACTGGCACGAAGATATCATCCGGATCTGAATCCCAATGATCCGACAGCCAAGGAGAAGTTCCAGCAGATCAACGAGGCCAACGAGGTGCTTAGCGACCCGGAAAAGCGCAAGAAATATGACGAATACGGAGAACAGTGGAAACATGCTGACGAGTTTGAAGCACAACGCAAGGCTTACGAATCACAAAGAAACGGAGGTCACTCAGAATACTGGTATTCTACCGATGGACAACACTTCACGGGAGGATTCGGAGGGAACTATGATGACTTCTCGGATTTCTTTGAAGAATTGTTCGGACATAAAAAGACAGGCAACGCGAGGGGAAGAGGAGGTTTTCGAGGAAATGACATAAACGGCGAACTTAAACTGACCCTACGTGAGGCGGCCGTTACACAAAAGCATACGTTCACAGTCAATGGCAACACTCTGCGTATTACCGTACCGGCAGGCGTAACCGACAGACAGACAATCAAACTTAAAGGCTACGGAGGAAAAGGGATGAACGGAGGACCGGACGGTGATCTGTACATCACATTCAAAATCGCTGATGATCCGGTTTTCAGGAGGAAAGACAACGACCTGTATACAGATGTTCAAATTGACCTGTACACGGCCGTTCTGGGAGGCGAAGTGACTGTCGATTCTCTTGATGGGAAAGTCAGGCTTAAAGTACTTCCCGGAACACAAAACGACACTAAAGTCCGCCTGAGAGGAAAAGGATTCCCGATTTACAAGCAAGAGAACAATTTCGGCGACTTGATAGTGACTTACCATGTTTCAATTCCTACCAACTTGACGGAAAAACAGAAAGAGTTGTTCCGCCAGCTGCGGCAAGGATAAACAACCTCTAAAAACGAAAATTATGCAAAACGACCTGATAATAATAAGTGACTACTGCGACTGTTGCCACATCGAACCTGACTTTGTGATGATGCTTGGAGAAAACGGTCTGATAGATGTCGAAGTGAAAGACGATGTGAGCTGCTTCCCCGCAAGTCAGCTTGCAGAAATGGAACGGTACACCCATCTGTACTACGACCTTTCCATAAACATAGCAGGCATAGATGCCATCTGCCACCTGCTTGAACGAATAGAAAACATGCAAAATGAAATAAGACAGCTTGAAAACAAGCTGCGGTTCTACGAATGACAAGCGGAAACGTATGGAAGAATTTAGCCGAATGATAGCCACGGCACTAAAACTGCCGGAACAGCGGGTCAGCAATACGCTGAAACTGCTGGAAGGAGGTGCAACAATCCCCTTCATCAGCCGATACAGAAAAGAAGCCACAGGAGGACTGGACGAGGTACAGATAGCCGAGATACAGTCCGGATATGAAAAGTTCAAAGAGCTGGCAAAGCGGAAAGACACCGTCATCTCCACTATCGAGAAACAAGGAAACATGACTGATGAACTTCGCTCCCGGATTTCAGACTGCTGGAATCCGACAGAGCTGGAAGACATCTATCTGCCGTTCAAACCGAAAAGAAAGACACGTGCAGAAGTAGCCCGCCAAAAAGGACTGGAACCGCTTGCCGCACTGATTCTGCTGCAACGTGAAAGCAAGCTGAAGGACAAAGTGCATGCATTCGTAAAGGGAGAGGTTGAAAGCGAAGAGGATGCACTGAAAGGTGCGCGTGACATTCTCGCCGAACAGTTCAGCGAAGACGAACATGTGAGGAATATGGTAAGGAACGCATTCTCGCGTGAGGCCATAATCACGGCAAAGGTTGTAAAGAATAAAGAATCTGAAGAACAGGCAGCCAAATACAGAGACTATTTCGACTTCAAGGAACCGCTTAAAAGATGTTCCTCCCATCGTCTGCTTGCCATCCGGCGGGGCGAAAGTGAAGGCATACTGAAAGTGTCTATCTCGCCTGATGATGAAAGTTGCATTGAAAGGCTGCAACGTAAGGTTGTGCGCGGGAACAGTGAATGTTCGTACCAGGTGGCCGAAGCTATGTCTGATTCATACAGACGTCTGATAAAGCCGGGAATAGAAACGGAGTTTGCAGCTCTAAGCAAGGAAAAGGCCGACGAAGAGGCCATTCGAGTCTTCAGTGGGAACCTCCGTCAGCTGCTTCTGGCTCCTCCGTTGGGGCAGAAACGTGTGATTGGCATAGATCCCGGATACCGTACTGGGTGCAAAGTAGTCTGTCTGGATGCACAGGGCACATTGCTGCACAACGAGGCCATATATCCGCATCCTCCGCAGTCGGAATATCAGCAGGCGGCACGCAAACTTACTAAACTTGTGGAACAATACAAGACAGAGGCGATTGCCATAGGAAACGGGACTGCAAGCCGCGAGACGGAACAGTTTGTCACCTCACTCCGCTTCAATCGGGAAGTGCAGGTGTTCGTGGTAAGCGAGGACGGAGCATCCGTCTATTCTGCATCGAAGCTCGCACGCGAGGAATTCCCGGATTACGACGTGACTGTACGCGGAGCAGTATCAATAGGGCGCCGGTTGATGGATCCGCTGGCTGAACTGGTGAAGATAGATGCCAAGTCAATCGGTGTGGGGCAATATCAGCATGATGTGGATCAGACAAAGCTGAAAACTTCGCTCGACCGGACAGTGGAAAGTTGTGTAAATCTCGTTGGTGTAAACGTCAATACTGCCAGCAAGCACCTGCTTACATACGTATCAGGATTGGGGTCCGCACTTGCAAAAAACATTGTTGACTACCGCACGGAGAACGGTCCCTTCCAATCAAGAAAGGAACTGCTGAAAGTTCCGCGCATGGGCGCAAAGGCATTTGAACAGTGTGCCGGATTTTTGAGAATACCACATGCCAAAAATCCGCTTGACAACTCGTCCGTCCATCCGGAAAGTTATCCGATAGTGGAACAGATGGCAAAAGATATGCACTGTACGGTGGAAGAACTGATAAAGGACAAGGAGCTGCGCCGGAGAATCGACCTTACACGCTATGTGAACGATACGACAGGAATTCCCACATTGAACGACATAATGCAGGAACTGGACAAGCCCGGCCGTGATCCCCGTCAAAAAATCCAGGTGTTCGAATTCGACAGGAACGTTCGTACAATCAATGATCTGGAAGAAGGAATGGAATTGCCAGGTATTGTCACCAACATAACCAATTTTGGCTGCTTCGTGGACATAGGTATCAAAGAAAACGGTCTTGTACACATATCACAACTGACAGACAGATTTGTCAGTGATCCGACAAGCGTAGTAAGCATACACCAACGTGTACGGGTAAGAGTGACAGGAATTGACAAGGAAAGGAAACGCATACAACTGAGCATGAAAGGGTTGAACAAGAATGGATAAAGAAGAAATATTCAGCTGGTTCGTATTCCATGAGAACCGTCTGCTGATAGAGAAAAGAAACAACGGCTACCACATTCCCTCAGGAACAGAACCTCCAGTTAAGGTTCCAACAGGAAATACGATACACACCATAGGTTCGTTAAACGGAAGTACGGCAAAGGCTTATGCCATCGTCAGCCCTGTCAACGGATCTGAAAATGATATCCGCATGATGAAGGACCTGCGTGCTTCCTATGATGTGCTTCCGCTCGACGAATATAAAATGGCAGGGAAAGCCTCGCAGATACTGACATGGGACGGGAACAGCCGCTTTTGCCCTTCCTGCGGCATACCGACCGTACAGGTAGGCCCCATATCCAAAAGATGCCCGCAATGTCACAAGGAAATATATCCGCGCATATCACCTGCCATAATTGTACTGATAAAGAAAGGAGACAGCGTACTGCTCGTCCATGCGCGTAATTTTCGCGGGACATTCAAAGGCCTTGTGGCAGGATTCCTTGAACCGGGAGAAACACTGGAGGAATGTGTACGTCGTGAGGTGTTGGAAGAAACGCAGCTGCACATAAAGAATCTGAAATATTTCGGCAGCCAGCCATGGCCTTATCCCAGCGGCATCATGATAGGCTACACAGCTGAATATGAGAGCGGTACCATCAGGTTGCAGAACGAGGAGCTGAACACCGCTGCATTCTATGACCGAGACCACCTGCCGGAACTTCCGCAGAAGCTAAGCATAGCCCGCCGGATAATTGACGCATGGTTGGAAGGGAAAGTGTAAAAAAGCGGAAAGAGAGAGGTTGGCCCTCTTCTTTCCGCCCCACTTGTTAGAGAGATTTTATGATGTTACCTTTCGCAAGGCCGAAACCAATAATCAAAAACCTGAATCCACGACTCCAAGTCCCGGAGAGTACACCTTGGAAATATTCAAATCTCCGTTCAGATCCACTGTCACAAATACGACTAAGGTTCCGCCCCAATTATTATCATAATAATCCAGATATGAAGCCGATGTAGTAGCCGTATCTCCATCAAACGATAATTCTACATAAGAACCGGTAACGGTGGTCGGGTAGTTAGCAAAATTTTCTTTTATCTTTTCTTCAACATCAGACAAAAGGGTTTCGCGAAGCAACACACGGTAGGCTATTGCGACATTCTCATCTTTTGTGACCGTAAAATTCACGTCATAAATCATAGAATACCCATCTCCATCTCCTTCCTCATAAGTCACTTCAACCTCACCTATTCCATTCAACGAGACACCGTCCTCTTCTTCAACTACCTCTTCCAAAGTAGCATAGGTTTCCGTTCCTTCAGCCAACATAACCACATCCTGAACCTCACTGATTTCACCGTCAGCATCAACAGTTACGGCCTTGATGTAATATCTCTGTCCCGGACGGCTCACAGCCACTGTAATGTCAGACACTTCATCCGCATCGTATTCTGTCCAATAATGAGAATAGGTATTCGCATCATACATTATCCAATCCAAATCTGACGCAATACCTGCAGCACTGTAATCAGTCGCAGACATGCACAACAGACGTACCTGCTTAGCCTCAGCGTTAAGTGTCAGTGAGATATTAAGATACTCATAGGTTGACTGGCTGATTTCTGCGTTCATGATTTTTCCCTCTCCGTTGAAGGAAACGGTTGCGGTAGCACTGGAGTAATAGGTTACCTTACCGATATTACCATAGGCATCTACAGGTATAGCAGAAATCACATAATCCGTTCCGGGACTGAAAGCTGTCTTAAACTCTTTAGTGAATGATCCCGTATAGGGCTGCGGGCACTCGTTTGCATAAGCAGTCAGAAAAACTTCCTTTTCCGTATCCGTCATATCATCGAAATTGGACAGGTCCAATGTGCTCTTGTGTGCAATGGCTGTGATGATTTTTGCACAACCCTCACTTGCCGAGAAGGAAGCAGTAACGGAAGTAAGTGCCTCTTCTTCCACAGTGATGCTGACCTCTACCTCGCCTTTAGTCACATCCACCTCAGGCACGGTAAACTCCAACGTAAGCAGATGACCTTCCTCATCCTCGTCAATGGCATATACGCCTACGACATAAGTCTGACCTGCCGAGAAAACAATACCGGTATTCACATCATCCTGCGCACTGGCTTTGCTCAGGGTCAGTTCCGTAAACACACCGTCTGAATCGCTCGTGTTGTAAGGACGGTAGGGATATGATGAATCCGGATTCAAAGAACGCTCACACGACTGGATGAAAGTATTCTCATCATAGATACTGACAGCATTACCTTCACTGTCTGTGTAATCAGCATACTTTAATACCGCCCCAATCGCATAACTGGTGCAGAGATCACTTTTCGTCACTTCCACATCGACAGATACAGCAGACAGGTTCTTCACCGCCACATACACAAAATCATTCTCGGCCGAAGCCACAACAACCGAAGCATCTTCCTCAGTAGTACCCTCATCATCAGTATCTTCTCCATCAGTAGTTCCAGTATCTGTAACATCCGGATCCTCCACTGTATCGTCATCACTACATCCAGTTCCTACAAACGCGGCCAATGTCCATACTGAAAACATTAACATAAACCATTTTTTCATAACTCAACAATTTATTAGTGAATAAAATAATTTGAACTTAGCCAAAAATAAACAAGGCTCCCAAGAAGCGTCAATACTTCTTGGGAGAAACTGCAGCAAATCAAAGACTGCGACTTCCTTCCACAATATCTTCCGGGACTTCGTCACAACGCGTATAGACACATACATCTGACTCGTCATCCTTATTCGTCCACTTCATAGTAGTGTCCGTCATTTCCGATATGATGTATTCAGACCATTCGTTTCTGGAATAATCGTATTGTCCGCTGATGATATAGCCCAAATCATCGTCCTCTTCAATTTCAAACGTACCGGTAGTCTTGTGAGAATACATGCTTCCCATGTTCTCATACATCTCGAACGTATGCTCGCGGCGGTTGAAAGTGATATATACATACTGCCCGTCTTCAAGCTCCTCACCGTTCCATTCAGTCAGCATCCATGTACCGTTCAAGGAAGCGTAGTTCACCTCAAGATAAACTACCGAGAGTTCATCATCGTCATCACAGGCTGACATTACTGACAGCAGTGAAAAGCAAAGCATTATTCTGATAATATACTTCATCCTACTTCTTTTTATACATTAAAAAACTCTTATTATATCATTCTTCTTGTCCCATTTCGAGACTTATCCTCAACATCCGGTCAGAGGGCGGAGCCGAAATGCCATCCAGCAAAATGTTCAGGCTCACCTTCCCATCTTTTCCCTCAGGGAATTTTTCTCCGTCAACTTCCACCACAATAAAACCCTCTTCCGACGCTTCGAGTGTCTCCGGTTCCGTCCTTACGGAAAGATATGCCGGCAGGAAACCATCCGTTGCCTTCACTGTCAGAGGACGGCTTCCACTGTTGGCACACGCTATCTTCTCCGACCGTTTTGTCCCCCTCTTAACCAAGCCAAAATCCACATTCCTGCGGACAGTACGCAAGTTGCCCATCGAATAGCGATAGTTCTTCCACAAAGCGGAAGAAGGGAGTACCTCGCCCACAATGCTCAGCGATGCAGCCGGTTTTTCATCGGAAAGAGAGACATAGACGAACGCCCGCGTAAACAATTTCCCCGGATGGCCGAAAGGATTGAATGTCACGCGGATGTCTGTCCCTTCTCCGGGTTCCAGAACCGTTTTTCCTACGACTGCATCCGTACATCCGCAAGTTGTCCTGACACGAATCACCTCCACCTGCTTCCCACTGACATTCCGACAGGAAAAAACATACGTGACAGGAGAATCATCTTCCGACAGTGTTCCGGCATGAACAGACAAGGAGTCAAAACACAGGATGCTTTCCGCATTCTCCAGAAGCGGAGGATTAAGTACAGACTCCAGCTGTTCGCGGGTAAAGAACTTCTGCGCACACAATGCGTGCGCCAGAAGCCATACCGAAATACCTGCAAGAAACCGAAGCCTGATCATGAGACATCAAATAGAATTACATCCAACTGTCGCTACCGGCGTTACGTACCGTGATAACAAACTCCTGCGTAGTCCCGTCACTCATTGTGATACTTGCCTTAGTCTTTCCAACCTGAGTACCAGTCACAACAAGAATGTTCCCTTCCTGTGATACAGCGGCAATGTCGCTGTCAGTCACATCATAAGATGATAGTGTGATTCCGTCAGCAAAAATAGTACTCATATCGATTCTCTCAGTCTCGCCTACGGACAGATAGACATTGTGCATACGCATAGACTGCGCTCCATATCCTCCGCCATCTATGTTGGCCAGCACCAGAGCGGCATCCGTCAGTCCACCGATATTACCGCGATACTGTGAAAGATTGATCGTATTATGAAGGGCAGCCGGACCGTAAGACGCAAAGCCGTACCAGTAGTCCTTCGTTCCGCTCATGTAGTCATCAAGCGGAACCACCGATTCCAGCAAAAGCTGGCGGAAATCTTCCGCACGGTAATGCTTGCGGAGCTGTGCAGCATATGACAAGCCAAGCGCAGCCACTCCTGATACATGAGGACACGCCATAGATGTCCCTTCCAGATATCCGTAACCACTCCTCGTGTCACTGCCGTCCACCATAATGTCATCTCCATCCATTGCAGTGGTAGGTACGGTGGAAAGTATCAGTCCCTCAGTATAAGTACGAGTTCCTTCACCATCACCGCCCGGTGCAGAAATCATATTCGTGCTTCCGCACGGAGTGGTATAGTTGGTATATGCTGCCGGAGTACCGTCCGGACCGAGAGCCGCTACACATACGCATTCCTCATATGCTCCCGGATAAGCCGCCAGCGGCGCATATTCGTTACCTGCGGCAAATATAATCAACCCGCCTTCGATGACTCCATTAGGATCGCCGGCATAAGTCAGGAAATAGTCCATACACTCCTTTTCGAGCGGATAGGTCTCAGCCCAGTCGTCATCGTCATAAAAAGAACTCGGAGTAAAATAGTTTTGGTTGGCGAGAGCGGAATTATATCCCCAACTGCATTGTAAGATTACCGCCCCGTTGTCGGCTGCATACTTTACAGCTTTCGCCTCCATCAGCAACGATGCGGAACTTTCTCCGGCGAATATCTGGAGAGACATAATCCTTACTCCGTCATTGTTTCCTGAACCACCGGCAATACCGCACACACCCCTGCCATTGTTGTTCACGGCAGCAATCGTACCTGCCACGTGTGTGCCATGTCCCGTGTCACTGATATCGGAATAAGTAATCAGGCCGCTGTCGTCCACAAAGTTATAGCCGTAGTAGTCGCCAGCATAACCGTTACCGTCATTGTCTTCAGAACTGCCGAACTCCTCAGATGTGTTTGTCCACATGTTCGCCTGCAAATCTACATGATTGTACATTATGCCCTCGTCCATGACTGCCACGATGATAGAAGGATCGCCGGTACATTTCTGCCATGCTTCCTCACAGTTTACGTCATATCCTGCCACCGCCGTCTGGGGATAAGCCTCATCCTCGTCATAGGCATCGTCCAGGATCGTACCATCGTTAATATATCCCCATTGAAGAGACAGATAAGGGTCGTCAAAACTTTGACCGGACTGTAACGTACTAGCAAGCGATGTCGCAACATCAACCGCCTTCGGACGAATGTCTGACCGATAGGAACGCTTTATTTCATGGTTTCCCTGTACCTTTGCCACCTCAGTAAGTTTTGCCATGTCATCGGCCACTTGCTGCAGATCCATGCTTTCATCGAAACGTACCAAATACCACAGATGCATTCCGGCAGTACGTGTACGCTCCTCATTGGCCTTGTCAACAGGGAACACCCGCTCAAACGAATATACTCCGGCTATGTCCAACACTTCATCGACGGAAGGGATGGACGAACGGGATGCCCCGCTCCGGCTCAAGGCTCCAGCCTGATCAAGTATATCCTCCACCTCCGGCTTGAACTTGACAAGCAGTTCACCGGATATTGCACCTTCAGGTATGCTCACCGATGAGGAGGAGGTTTCCTCTGTCACCGATTCCGAAAGAACGGAATCGGAATCGGTGCAGGAGAACAGAAATGTCGAGGCTGCGAATGCCGCAAACAAATATCTATTTTTCATATCGCATCTTTATCTGTTTCAAAATCTTAAATCTAAAATCTAATTGCTATATGTCGGTGTCTTGTTGGGGAACATCTCGTAATAGCTTATAGGTGCTCCATCATCATCCGTCAACAATTCGTCCGTCACACCGGTGTTGGAATAATTGTTCAACGTAGATGGCTCGTTGTCGAATCCCGCTTCATTACCCATCGTATCAAGACCATAGTCAGATGAACCGGAAATGGTCTGCTGAGTAATCATCTGCAAAGGATTCCAGTCGGAGAAGCGCGGATGATACAGCATCCAGTCTGGCAGGCTTCCTGTAAGGAAACACAGATTGAGCGACAGCGTCTTCATGCGCGGCCATACCTTCGGCTTTCCTGCCCAGTATCGAATAGCCCGTTCGTTCACGTCTGTCCCGCTCGTCCCGATGGAGTCTCTGTAGAATGTTATCTCACTATCGGTCATTCCTGCCTCCTCACCTTTCAGATACTCTTCAGTGAAGCGTTCGCCGCCGTTAGCAGTCCACAGAGCTTCAAGTTCATCATTGCTCGGCAGCGCACCCTGAAGCAGACAGTATGAAAGAGAAAGCTCTTCCAACGTATCCCACTGCAGCAGGCGCTTGAAGAAGTCGTTGTCCGAGTACGTCCATGCCAACTGGCTGCTTCCGTATCCCGTCCACATGCGGTAGCCGATAGAATCGTTCGTGCTGGCATACTCGGTCAGGTCTGTAGTCGCGTCATAACGGTTTATCTTGGTGAGCGACAAGCTCTTCAGGTTCGGGAAGTTTTCTTGCGTCAACTGATCCAAGCCATCGCTGTCCAGTGTCAGGTCGAAGTTGTTGCTTCCAAGATTCAGGCTCTCCAGCGTACCTCCGAGCGCTTCTGCAAAGTTGTCCGGCAGACTGATCAGACCATAAGCCGAGATTGTCAACGACTTGAGGTTACCATACTGTCCCAGCTCGCATATATCACTTCCCAATTCGATACTCTTTATGAAGGTGTTGGTATTTCCCGTAAACGTAAGCGATTTCGCCGTTTTGAGGTACTTCACCTGATAAGGCAATGTCTCTGTCGTCGCGAACATAGAGAACGAAACAGACTTCAGACGTCCCACCAGATCCGGATTATTCTTCGCTTCCTCATCGGTAGCTCTCCACAGTTCCACACCCGACCAGTTTCGCAGGTTTTCGCTCGAATCCCACTCAAACATTCCGTTCAGGCTCTCGTAAATGGAGAGTATGGCCAGAGAGTCACCCGCACGGTCGTCAGTGATGGTCGGAGCAGCACTCTGCCGCACATTCAACACAAGCACATTATCGCCTTCATCAGGTGTGATGGTAATAGTTGCCGTACGCTCCTCCTCGACATTGTTGGTCACCCAGTTGAAACGTTGGGTAAACGTACGCGGGCGCAAGCCATAATCATAGTCAGGCACCTTGTCATTGTACGTCAGCCAGTTATCCTCAGCCGAAACCGAAACACTGAAACTGATGTTCGCCGTCATAGTAATCGTGATATAACGCTCGTCCACTCCTGCCGAGTTGGGAACGATAATTTCCTCGTCACTGTTTTCCACGAACACACCCTTTTCATAACCCGTCTGGTACACCTTCACAGTCTGACTTCCCACGCCCTGTGCCATGAACACAATCTCGGCGGTACGCATGTCTGCTATCACGGACGAATCTATTTCCACCTCGCAGACAGCGGAACCCGTGCCGCCTGTCGGCGAAATCTTCAGCCACGAATCACTGATACTGGTTTGCCAGACAGCGCCGCCGGACACGTTGATAATCTCCGTGCCGCCGTTCTCCCCGATAGTGATTTCATTCACGTCAATGGAGAAGCCACCCACACTCTCCTCGTCATCATCCTTGCAGGAGACAGCCACGAAAGCGCAAGCCAGCACGCAGAACAAACATTTGTATATATTCTTCATCTTCTTTTTCTCGTTTTTTTAATGTTATTGAGGTTCTTTAGTCCAAATCCAGCGAATCACACCCACGGATATCCTGGGTACGGTCATAGAACAGATAGAACAAACCGGCCTCGATGTAAGCACAGATAGACGAAACGTTCAGTACCAGTTCTGGATTATCGCTCACATCCAGATAATAAATGTTGTATGACAACGTCTCCGTCTCAGGCACCATTCCTATATCGTTTCCTCCGAGGAAGAGTGCATAAAGTCCGACATGCTGGTAAATGTTCGTAGGCCATTCTGTATAGATGCGGTTGCCGGCATCGTCACGTTGGCTGCGCACTGAAAGTACACCAAGGTAGCTGATGTTTGCTGCACCCCACGGGAAGGCAGTAAGCTGGTTTCCGTCGAGCGACAGACCATACATATAGGGGAAAGTACGTCCGTTGAAGTCATCAGGCAACTCGGTAATACGGTTGTATGAGAGATCGAGTGACTCAAGATAGTACGCTTTATCACCGTTCACATCATCATCGGTAAATGTCGATATCAGGTTTGCCGCAAGATTGAGCTGCGATATCGGCGAACCGCTACGGATCAATACTCCCGGGAAAGCTGTCAGCCTGTTACCTTCAAGACTCACCGTACTTGCGTTTATACCCTTGAAGCTCTCGCCGTTTTCGAATGAAGCTATCTCGTTGAACGAGAAGTCCACCTCGCTCATGGTATAAATAGAACTTGCATCAAAGATGTCGGGCATTTCCGTCAGTTTGTTGTAGGTGCAGGAGAATGTCTCAACATCTTCCATACCGCAGAAGATACCATTGATCTTACGTATCTCGCTTATCTTGTTGTGGTCGAAATACGCCTGTACCAGATTGACATTACTTCCGAGAGCAGGAAGATATGTCAGGCTGTTATATATACAATCCAACTGTCCCAGCTTGGTCATGTTCGACATATTGTCGGGAAGCTCTTCCATATTGTTATAGCCAAGATATAGTATCTGTACGGTAGGACCGCCGTCTTTAATCCCTTCCTGATAGGCCAGATCATATACACCCTCGTAAATCTCGTCAGCACTCCACTGCTTGTTCATCGCAATGTTCAGCTGGATAAGTTCAGGAAGAGTGTTGATGACCTTCGGATATTCCGTCAAATTCGGACAGTTATAAATCTCAAGGTCAGTACATGAAACCAGACCAGCCATACCGGGACCCTCATCATCCGCTTCCGGAAGAGAAGTGATAGGTGCATTGGCAATATAGAGCACTTCAAGCTCGGTCAGATAACCGATAGCAGCACTTATCCCTGTGATACCGTTCGTCAGGTCACCCCACGACACGTCTTTCGTGGAGATACGTCCGGACAGGCTGGCAGAGTTGTCATAAATACCTTTTTTCTCGAAAGCAAGCTTCAGCGGATCGGAAAATCCGTCGAGTACGTCATGCTTCACGAATTTGTTCATATAGTCCGAGCGGATGGACTCGAGGTCGGAAGCCGTCGGCTTTACCTTGACTGCCGCCAGCGGATCACTCACAGATGTGCTGGAACTGGACGAGCTTGCAATAAGCGCATCATTATGCGTTCCCAGCTCAAGTGTGGTCAGTTCGGTCAGCTGGCCGATAGCTTCCGGTATCCTACCCTTTGGACCGAACACACCAAGCGAGAGGGTGCTCACACGTCCGTTCGAGTTAAGAGTCACACCGGGCTGGTCACCCCACATATCCACATCCTTGTTGAAGTTCCAGTTCACCCCTTTAGAATAGGTTTGTCCGGTGTACGACCAGTTTTCTCCGTCCATAGCCTCCCAAATTGCCTTCAGAGCATAATAGTCGAGGATATTGGCAGCAGTCTCCACCATGTTAATCGGAACTTCGGCATCGGTCTGTGCGTTGTCCGTCACAGTGAAAGTGGTTTCCTGAAGCACCTCATCGTCGAAATACGTAATGGCACGGTTGTTACGGTTATACCCTGTATAAGAAAGTATCCTGTAAGTACCGGCCTCGCACACGATGAGGGAGTCTATCTGCCCCGTTGAAGTGAGATAGCCGTCGCCGGTTCCGGCAAAGTCTTCCTCGTATTCCACCTCAAGATGCTCGAAAGTCTGTTCTATATTGGTATTGACATTCTGCACACGGATATCGATATTGTCGATGCTGCTGAAAAGGAATGGTTCCGTGTCGGATGTAGCCGCACGCGATTCAAGTATGTTCTTCACGAGGGTGAACTTCACCGTACCCCTGCCCGTGGCATCCACCAACAGATCCTGCACGGTCATTCCACCACTTGTAACCACGAAAGTGGTGGTTTCTGAGGGTTGTCCCGTATAAATCTGTTCCTCTAACTTATTGTACAGGTAGAATCCCACCACCGTATAGGTGCCTGTGTTCATTTCCAACTTGTCGCTCCGCAGACCATACTCGGCATTGGTGTCATCGTAGGCATTGAGCACAACGGTCTGGGTAAAAGTGTAGTCAGAACTGGTGAGCACAATCCTCGCCTTGCGCGCCTCCCTGAGAGAGTCAAGCTGGTTGCCCGAAGCGCGCGAGGAAGTACTCGCCGACGCATTGTAAGACGCACTCTTGTAGAACCTGAACTGGACATATCCATTTCCCTCCGACAAGCCTTCGTCATCGTCCTTGCAGGCAGAAACCATCAGCACGACCCCGGCAATCAGGAAAGGTATGTACAGCCAGTCCCATATTTTTGATTTAATACTCATATTTCTATTTTAAAATTCATGTTTTCTAAACTGTTCGGAAATGTTCTGCAAAAACCTCCCGGAGTTTGCCGTCAAACTCAAGGAACCTGACAACCAAAGTCCGGCAGGTTTTATGCTTAAGTTCTTCTTCCCATCAATGGATCAGAAGCGAAGATGACATTTGTCATTTCTCACGTTCCAACAACAGTACAGCAACCATACTACCATCTTCATCAATAATAACAATGCCGTAAGGTAGATCTGAACTTGCACCGTGATCAGCTGCTATACCATTGTAATAATTATTCCAACTTTTATCTGCATATTGGAATGACCAGCTATTTAGTGACCAGCCCCCCATTAAAATCGAGTAAGTATCACTAGCCCATGCTGTTGTTCCCCATGTCGCAGCAATATCATCGGCACCCATCCAATAGTACTCTTCTCCATAAGGATACTGGTCAGAAGTTATTTGGAATTCGCTGTATGCCTGATCTTTGGGAAGGACACATTTATATACGTTGGTCGTACCGTATACTGACGCATCCGCATCTGACACCAAAGTGAACGAAGCTGAAGGAGACGAAGTAATGCTGAACACCTCATCACCGTCACTGCTGGAAGAAATCTGCTGTGTAAACGACAATTTAACATAGGTTGAAGGTTTGAATTTCTCCATGTCTGTGTATTCATTATCCTCTCCGGTTTCAACAAGATCCAATGATACCTGTCTCCAAATACCACTAGCATTTTTCACCAGATAACCTTCATACACATTTTCACCTTCACCGTTACTATCTATGAACATTGATTCTCCCCAACCGCTATTATTAACTACATCAGAGTATAATGATTCCGGCATTACCAGAATACAGCCGCCGCGTGAGCTTCCAGTGGTATTTTCATCAAAAGAAACCGTCACATTACCGCTTCCTGTGTCATCAACGTTAATAAAGGTATTGTAAGAATCATTTGCATACCACCACTGTCCCATTTGAGCCAGCTGAACAACCGTATAATCATTGTCCACAGCACTTACAGTCATGCTTAACGGAAGTGAGTAAGTACTTGTTACCCCTGTCATTTCGTTAGTAGTGGAAAGTTCAGTTCCATCCTGAGAAATAGTCCAATTGTATGCATTGCTAATCGTTGCGTTATTGAACTTGACGATGATTTGTCCTTCCGCCAAACCGGAATAAACCACCGGAACAGAGAATGACTTGCTCTCATCACTCTGCGAACGGAGAACGAGATAGTCAGTACGTGCGTCAACTATATAGTCTTCGTTCACGCTAAGACTTATTTCGGCAAGCTGATAAGCATTCGCGCTTGTCGGAAGGCTCTCGCTCATGGTCAGCCATTCGGGAATCTCGGTGAGTGTCCATGCAAAGTTGGCATAGAGAGATACCGTCGTATAGTCTGTGGTGGAAGAGCTACTGGAATATGTCACAGTAACAGGGTTTTCATCAGAATATAACACACCGTCTGTTTCACTGTCATACACAGCCAACGGCATTCCCGCACGAGTTACGGTATCAATCACCAGGCTCTCATCTCCCATCGTGAGAGTAATCTCAGCTGTAGACTCCTCGACAGTCCATCCGTCATCTGTAATGTAAACGGTAATGGTCTGAGAACCGGCGGATCCCTCCAGAACCAATGAACCTATGGTATCAACATCGTTTGAGAACAGCACCCACATAGCACTTGAGCTGAGTTTCCAGTCAAGTTCCGCATCAAAAGAAAGCTCGTAAGTATCTCCAGGCTGAAGCCCATCAGAAGAACCAGATTCAACACTGGGGAAGTTAATATCTGTTCCATCATTACCATTTCCCAGTTCATCATCATCCGAACATGACGGCAGCACAGCCATCGTCATTGCCAGCAAAAAGAACTTTGCATAAAGAAATACACTCTTTCTCATAATTATAAGTATTTTTAGTTATTGTTTCTATTATTAATATCCCTGTGACTTGAGATAATAGTATTCCTCCTCAGAAATCCACTCTACCACGTTGATATACGTTCCTACCGTACCTACATCATTCACATAGTATGTCAGATACTGGAGGATATAATTCTGGCAGACATTATAGTAAGAAGTGTAAGCCGTAGGCTGGTAAACACGCAGCTTGTCATCTCCCCACAGTGTTCCCGAGAAGGCCTCGATGGTGCTCGAAATCACCTGATCCTCTTCCATTTCAAGATACGGTTCAAGTGGATCATCGTGATCGAAGCTTACCTTGATGTCGTATCCGTCAAACAGATAATCCTTCAGTATGATTCCATCCTCGTCGTCCGGATCCTGTTCTGATGTGATCAGACGTGTAGTGCTGGAGGCATATGAGAAGGATGTGGTCACCATGGCGTAGCCTATGAAAGTATTGATGTCAAACGGACACACTTTCTGGAGCACCACTTCCGTATCGGTTCCGTACAAATCCCAGATTTTCTCACTCGGAAGAACCAGACGGAGCTTCACTCCGATGGAGTCGGTATCCTCGAAATTGCTGAAATAGCCCTTTATCCTCACCGATGTGGCAAGCTGTCCTGCCGGGATTGTGATAGTGTTCGACTCAAGGTCGTAGTGCAACCCCTCGATGGCATTGCTTCCCTCGTCCACAATCTCCACCGCATAGGTTCGGTCGTAGTTACAGGAAGTCGTAGCGGATACCGGAATATCATAGTACGTTTCATCGTCCTGTACGGCGACGGTCTGGAGAGTATCCGAGAACATCACGTAGTCAGGACCGCTGTAGGTCACATAGCTTTCTTCGCATCCGACGAAAATTCCGGCGGAGCACACGAGCAAGACCAGTCCTAATAAAAATCGCTTCATTGTTATTCCTAAGATAATATATTGTATTACAGATTAATTATTACTTTCATTCGGCTCGATCTGTGAATTTGGCAAATCCAGCTCATGCTGCGGAATAGGCCATACAAACAGGGGATCGTTTGCATCAACCACCAGGCTGCTTCCGTCTTCCACACTCTGTGTCTGCTGTTCACGCTCGAATCCTTTTCCCCAGCGTTTCAAATCCTGCAGGCGGAATCCCTCCATAAACAGCTCGCGCGCACGTTCGTCGCAAATCTCGTCCTCCCAATTGTCAGACGTGAGAGTGACTGACGAACTGTAGGAATCATCGTAGCGTGCGGCACGCAGAGTGGTCATGTCATTGCTCGCATTGCTGAAGTTGCTCAGCTGACAATAGGCTTCGGCACGTATCAGATACTGTTCGGAAAGACGGAACACCTTGGGCATGTTGCACATGTACATGCTGTACCCGGAGATGAACTCCTGATTTCCGTAATATTTGATAAGCAACGGCCATGTCAGCCCGTGAGAATAACCCGTAGTCGCGGTACCGAAGAAAGAACTGTAGCGAAGGTCGGCCGTAGCGTACAGATTCAACGCATCCGTTCCCGGCACATAGTCAGGAAGGAAGTTCGTATAGTCATAATTCAAGAACACCGTACCGAGATAACCTCCGTAAGACGTTGCGGTGAATCCCACCTTCCATATGATCTCAGTAGAATCATCATAGTTCCACATGTAGTCATAATCGTTGAAGGAGGTGGAATAAGTGTAGTTGTTCACATTTGACAGCGTGTAGAGTCCGCTGTTGATGACCTCAGAAGCCGCCTCAACCGCCAGTTCCCACTCCTGCATGTACAAGTACACGCGGGCATAAAGAGCCTGCACCGCATAATAGGTGAAATAGTAGGAATTGTAATAGTCTGATGCCGTCAGGGTCTCGTCATCGTCCGGCTTCATCGCCTCCGCCGCATTTGCCAGATCGTCAAGCACAAACTGGTAGGAATCATAGAGAGAAGAACGAGAGAGCACATCATTGCTTGCGTAGCTGGTAGTCAGCACCACGCCAAGCTCGTCCTGTGCCGTAGCGGGATCGTAAGCCTTGCAGAAACACTTGATAAGTTCCGAATAGGCAAGGGCACGTGCAAAATACACCTCTCCCTTATATCCCTGAAGCAGGTCGTACTCGTCATCATCGGTAATCGTATTCTCCCACTTCTCCACCTGTTCGAAGAAGAAGTTGCAGTCGCTGACGATCTTATACAATTCACCGTACACTCCCTCTATGTCACTGTCCGTAGAAACGATGTTCCATCGCCAGATATTGCCGTAAGTATTGGTATAACCGTTCACGGCATATACCAGATCCGCCTGAATGTCGGGGAGCAGTGTCAGCTGTCCGCTATACAGATAGCTGCTCTTGAAGTCCGCATAAATACCGATAACCGCCGAATTTGCTTCCTGTACCGTAGTGATGGCTTCGTCCGCAAGCAGTGAATCGGTAGGTTCCTTGTCCAGACAGGACGTGGCCAGCAACGCAGCTGCCACACCATACATATATGATTTAATATATCTCTTCATCATTCTTCATCATTTAAAAGTTCAGCTCCACTCCGAACGTAAACTGCCGCGTTGCAGGGTATTGCGCCCGATAGATATTCGATGACACTTCCGGGTCAACTCCGGAGAATTTGGTGAAAGTCAGCAGGTTCTGTCCCTGTGCATAGACACGCATAGAGTCGAAGAAACGGGTGCGTTCCATCCATTTTTGGGGGAATGTGTAAGACAACATCAGGTTCTTCAGACGCAGGAAGGATGCATCCTCCAGGAAACGCGTATCTGCCTGAGGAGTCACACCGTGACGCGGAATATCGGTTATGTCACCCGGCTCTTTCCAGCGGTCGTAAAGCAAACGCTTCGACTGGTTGTAGGTGGTGTAGAGACCGTTGCTCTCGCTCATATACCGATCGTTGTTGTACAGCCACCTGTCAGCCATCCAGCTGAACTGAGCTGATATAGAGAAACCTTTCCATGAGACGTTTGTACCGAAACCGCCCTGCCACGGTGCCTCATAGCTCTTTCCTTCGATGAGCACACGGTCATCCTCACTGTATTCGTTGGTGATTTCACCGTCCTTCGTGTACCACAGGGCATCTCCGTTGGCCGGGTTCACTCCGGCATAACGCACCAGATAGAAGTTGTTGATGCTCTCGCCCACAGTCAGTATACGTACGTTACTGTCCACATAGGTATCAACACCATTGTAAAGTTCGGTCAGCTTGTTCTTGTTGTAAGATACATTGGCAAAAATGCTCCATGAGAAATCCTTGAGACGGAGTATCTCGGCATCGAGCGAGAGTTCAACACCACGGTTGACCATCGCTCCCACATTGTCCCAATAATATCCGTACCCTCCGTTGGCATAACTGTCGGGCACAGCCATCAGCATATTGGTAGTCAGCTTGTTATAGAATTCCGCTGAAAAGTTCACACGGTTCAGGAAGCCAAGACGAAGCCCTACGTTGGTAGTCCACAGCTTTTCCCATGTCAGCGACTCATTTCCGCGCTGTGAGGGGGAGATTCCGGCATTTCCCATATAGTCGATGCCTCCGCTTACCAAGGCCAGATGCGCATAGTTGGAGATGGAAGAGTTACCCGTCGTACCGGTACTGAATGTCAGCTGTGCATTGCTCAGCCAGTCGAACTTCTTCATAAATTCCTCCTGACGGAAGTCCCACATCAGACCCACCGACCAGAATCCGGCCCAACGGTTTCCCTTTCCGAAACGAGAAGAAGCGTCGGCACGTACGGAGAAGTCTGCATAATAACGGTGAAGGTAATTGTACTCACCGCGAGCGAAGAACGAGAGGTAACCGTATTCACTGGTCGCATCCGACCACGAACTCACGTAAGTACCGGAAGATATGTCAGTCAGTCCGTCATTGGTCTGCCCTTCGGAGTAGAGAGAGAAGCTCTCCTCATGATAGTTGACACCTTCCTGACCGACCATGAAGTTGAAGTCGTGCGTACGGTCAATATCGAAATGATAGTTTACTGTATTGGTGATGTTCAATGTTATGTCATCGCCTGAAGCACGTCCTGCCGTTCCGTAGTTGTTATTTCCTACATAGCTCGGGAACGACTGGTAAAAAGCGGTGCTGTGTGAATAGTCCACACCAAACTGTGAACGGATAGTAAGTCCCTCAATAGGTGTCACTTCGGCATAAACGGAAGAAATGACTTTATATACCTTGTTCGTCACAGGATTGTTCACCATCCACTCAATCGGATTTACAGTCGAGCCTTCCCACGAATCGTCACTCGAAGATGCCAAAGTCCCGTCCTCCTTGTATGGATTCCAGTAGGGCAGCATGAACTGAGCCGCAGAGATGGGGGCATACAGAGCATACGATCCGCTCTCGGCCTGCTCTACCTCCTCATAGGCCAGCATCGTGTTCGTCCCGACCTTGAGCCAGTCTTTAGCACGGTTCTCCACATTGGCACGCAGAGTGTAACGACGGAAAGAAGATCCGAAAGTTATTCCGTCCTGATCCATGAAACCTCCTGAGAAAAAATAGTTGGTACGATCTGTGGCTCCACTTACAGAAAGGTCGTAATTCTGGGTGAACGCATTGTCGAACACCTCGTCCAGCCAGTTGATGTCAGTACCCATCACCTTACTATAATAGTCATCCCCCAGATCCTGTCCGATTTCCTTTTCATACTGGATTCGCTCAGCTGTATTCATCAGATCCCAGTTACTTCCCGCCAGCTGTGAGAATCCCCATTGGCCACGAAGAGTAACCCGAGCCTTTCCCGTATCACGTCCGCGTTTGGTAGTGATAACCACTACACCGTTCGCTGCACGCGCTCCGTAGATGGATGTAGAAGAAGCATCCTTGAGTACGGATATGGACTCGATGTCCGACGGGCTGATAGCATTGAAGCTGGACGCCTCGATTGGCACACCGTCAAGGATGAAGAGAGGAGTCGTTCCGGAATTGATGGAGTTCGTACCACGAATCTGGAATGTAGATGTCGCACTCGGCTCACCCGAACTTGACATAACCGTAAGTCCCGGAACCAATCCCTGCAAGGCCTGGTCGAAACTTACCGTAGGCACATTCTCCAGTTTTTCACCTTTCACCGTACCTACAGATCCTGCAATCGTGCCTTTCCGACGTACACCGTAAGCCACGACCACTACTTCATCCATCATCTGGGAGTCATCTTCCAGAGACACATTCAACACTTCGATACGCGGATTGATAGGATGTTCCTGAGTCTGCATACCGATATAAGAAAACACCAAAGTGGCATCGCCCCCCTGGATTCTCAGCTCATAGTTACCGTCCATGTCGGTAACCACACCGTTCGTTGTTCCTTTCTGTAGCACAGACACTCCGATCAGTGGCTCGCTCCCGTTTTTCGAGACTACGTTGCCTCGCACCACATACGATTGAGCGAAAACAGACTGAATGCCTAACACGACAAGAAAGACCAACCAAAGACATAATCTTTTCATCTTTTGTCTGTAAATAAATATATTTAAATAAATGAATAATTATTGTAATAATAGATGGATTCCACTTGTCAACACAAGCAGAAAAAAAAATAATCCCAAGAAAAAATATAGAATATTAATAATCAAGCGTGTCACGTGACTTTACATTCCGCAACACAATATCAAGATTAAAAAATGTCCTATTTAAAAGGATTAAACGAAGCATAATCAGGATAAAATTTTATTTATGCGGCAAAAATATAATAAAATTTTCATATTCTATCATCAAAGCAAGATTTTAACGCTAAAAAATACAAAATCACACTCAAACAGCAAGAATTTGCGCCTATACAAAATCTTTTTTCTACAAATTTAGAATATCAGGCAACAATATGACTATAAAATAATGGATACAAATACAAGATATAAGAAAAAAGTAAACTGAAATTAATAAAGTGTTTTATAGAATAAAAACAATAAAACAACTAAAATAACGTGAGTTCGATGAATTATAAGTACTTGTAAATTTGGTGATTAGCGAAA
>CAZSYY010000021.1:0-35915 GCA_964611375.1 uncultured Phocaeicola sp.
ATTGAGAAAATTAGCAAGTTGGTGGATGAAAAGGGTAGGGCTTATTATCTATGTGTCCACAGTGATGAAAAGAATGCCAACCATTCCTGCCAATTTCTATATCGGATAAATGGTTCAAAGCTTCGACTGGTCGCTTGCACAGAATAATATGCTTACGGAGAAACGTGTCTGTTATTGAAAGAACCAAACAGAAGCCGACTACAAAATCTCTTTGTAGCCGGCTTCATAATTATTTGTATGATTGACTTAATCAATGATTGTAAGCAGATTCTCCATGTTCATAGATGTCAAGTCCTTCTTCTTCAACACGCTTGTCAACACGCAGACCGATTGTTGCATTAACGATCTTAAACAGGATGTAAGTGATTACTGCACTGAAGACGATGGTGACTACCGTAGCGACTATCTGAACCCACAACTGATGCCAGTCGCCATAGAGAGCACCCTGCTGGCCGTCTTCGCCGGTGATAAACTGTGTGGCGAACACACCTGTAAGGATAGAACCGATAATACCTCCTATTCCATGTACTCCGAAAGCGTCCAGCGCATCGTCATATTTGAATTTCGGCTTGATGACTGCCACCATGATGAAGCAGATAATCGGTGTGATGATTCCGATGCAGAACGCTCCGAGAAGACCGACAGTTCCGGCTGCCGGTGTGATTGCTACCAGTCCGGCAATAGCTCCTGTACATGCACCGATAGTTGTCGGTTTCTTGTTGCAGATCCAATCTACAATCATCCATGTTACAGCAGCAGTAGCTGTAGCAATGTGTGTAACCACGAATGCGTTTGCTGCAAGTCCGTCGGCTGCAAGTCCACTTCCGGCATTGAATCCGAACCATCCCAGCCACAGGAAGGAAGTTCCGATGAATACGAATGTCACATTGTGCGGAGTAATGGGATGTCCTACGCGGTAGTCGCTTCTCTTACCAAGCATGATGGCCATTACCAGAGCTGAAATACCTGCATTGATGTGTACGACTGTTCCGCCGGCGAAGTCAATGGCTCCCATTTCCTGCAGGAAACCGCCGCCCCATACCCAGTGTGCCATCGGGAAGTAGGCAAGAATCACCCAAAGAATGATGAACACGATGTATCCTGAAAACTTGATACGTTCAGCAAAAGCTCCGAGAATCAGCGCCGGGGTGATGATGGCAAACATGCACTGGAACATCACGAACACCAGTTCCGGAATATTCCCGTCAGTGAGCGTATTGAGGTCGATGCCGTTAAGGAAAGCCTTGCCGAAACCGCCTATGAAGAAAGCAAGCGGGTTACCGGATTCAGCAAAGCTGGTGTCGAACGCCCAGCTGTATCCGAACGCTACCCATAAGATACTGATTACGCCAACAATAAACAAAGTCTGCATGATGATGCTCAGTACATTCTTCTGACGGACAAGTCCGCCGTAGAATAAGGCGATTCCCGGAATACTCATTAACAAGACCAGCACTGAGGCTGTCATCATCCACGCTGTGTTTCCACTGTCCAGAACAGGAACCTCAGTCTGTGCACAGGCATCGGATGCAAAACAAAAAAGTAAAAAAAGCATGACAGCAGCCGACTTTAAACCGGCGAGACCGCCTTTGACGTATTTGTTCATAATCAATCTCATTTTAAGTTGTTGTATTTTCATTATAAACTTCCCATTATTTCTCCTGTTCGGCATTGTATAGCGCGATGTCTCCGCGTTCTCCTGTACGTATGCGTATGGCATCTTCAACAGGGATGACGAATATACGGCCGTCTCCAATTTCTCCTGTCTGTGCAGCCTTCAGGATGGTCTGAACGGTTTTTTCCACATTTTTGTTGCGTACAACAATGGAAAGCAGGATTCTCTCTATGGAGCTGGTGTCATATACTACCCCACGGTAAATACGTCCTTCGCGAGTTTTCCCTATTCCTCGTACTTCATAGTAAGAAAACCATTCGATGTCGGCATCAAGCAGAGCCTCCTTCACATCATCGAATTTTGTTCTCCGAATAATTGCTTCAACTTTTTTCATGATTGTAATTGTATTATGTGTTAGAATGTAATTCCAATCTTTTTACCTTAGCGTATTCTGAAAACATTAGCCTTAGAAAGTTATGCCGGCCACGAAGTATGCTCCCTCGATTGACGGATTCCAAATGACTTGGGCAAACAGCGGCAGACTCCAAGAGTCGGTGATTTTGATTGTTTTTGCTGCTTTTAATCCTACTTCACATACGGCAAAACCGTTGATCATATCCTTTGCGTGTTCTGAGTTGCCTCCGACGTAAAAGTCATTTTCCCATGGGGTCGCTCCCAGATTGAATGTCCAATCAAGATTTGCCAGCTTGAAAGGCACGTCCACTGCTATATAGGAAGCATAAGCTCTTTTCTTTTCACCTTCTTCGTTGTACTTGTAACCGACGTTTCCGGCGAAATTGGTGTACCAGTTAAGTGACAGCAGCCCGAAATCATAACCTACTTGAACTTCAAATGTATGGTTCGTGTTGTGTGCACCATAATGGAAATAGGCAGGTCCGCCGTTAAACCAATAGTCGGTAACAGAAACACTGAAATTTCCGATATTATAACCTAAGGTGAGGTCAAACTCTTTCGTGTCGTCTTTCTCAAATCCGACAGATCCCCATGCGGAAAGAGAAAGTCCCTTGTACTCCACAGATATGGCCGGCTGTACACTCACATTACCGCAATCCTGTCCACGCCATACATAACTGCTTACCAAATCAAACCCGACATCTGCACTTACTTTATCTTGGGCACAAACCGTTGCAGGAAGAGTCATTAACGCTACCAGTGGCATCCATTTTTTTTCAAACATTCTTTTCATAATCATATCGTTTAGTTAATATTGTTTTAAATATTCGTTTGTTTTCTGTTGGCAAAATTATCGCATTATGTGTTCATTTTGGATAATATCATGTCTGTTTTTTGGAATAAATTCGGAATAAGTTTCAATTAGATATATAATAGCTGTTTTATATTACAATATGTTATTATTAAAAATAAAAATAAAACATAATGAAACTGTAAACAATTTATGAGTAGACAATTAGTGTGATAAATTGCGTTTATATAATCTTTTTGATACTATAATACGGATTTTTGTTTCATTGGTAAAGTTGGATATGGTATTTTGAAATCTTTGTTACCGGCATGTTTGGTCGGTTGGATAATTATCGGTGTTGCAGCGGATTTGTCATGTAAAGCAGTTCCATTATGACTAAAAAATCATAAAAAAGGGACTTCTGTCAAAATTAATGGAAGCGGAAAGCAGGCAGGTATATATTTTATTGCTAACTTGACCTTCAATCACAAAACTCCTGGTTACGGTATGTTAAAGATATATTGTAAGAACAACAATCAGACAAAAGAATTCCCGGAAGGGAGTTCTCTTTTGGATATTTACGAAGGTTTTGGCCTGTGTATGCCTTATGGACCGGTAAGTGCGAAAGTGAACAACAAAGTAGAGAACCTCACTTTCCGCGTTTATTACAACAAGGATGTGGAGTTTCTTGACTTTACCAGTGCATCAGGAATGCGCACATACGTCCGTTCCCTAATATTTATTCTTGTCAAGGCGGTTGACGAGCTTTATCCGATTGGTAGTGTGACGCTGGAGCATCCCATTTCCGGAGGATATTTTTGTAAGCTCCACTTCGACCGTACCATAGGACTTGATGATGTCATCCGTATCAAACGGAAGATGCAGGAAATTGTGGATGCAGACTTGCCCTTCGTGCAGACGGAGTGTCATACCGATGATATTGTACGTCTGTTCAGAGAGAAAGGTATGTTTGACAAGGCTAAGTTGTTGGATACGTCCGGGCAGCTCTATTCATCATATTATAGTCTCGGGGATACGATAGACTGCTTTTACGGCAGTCTGGTGCCAAGTACTGGATATGTGCGCCGGTTCGATATCGTAAAATATTATGACGGACTGCTTCTGCGTATTCCAAACAGGAAAGACCCGGAAAAGCTGGAGGATGTGGTGAAGCAGGAGAAGCTGCTCGAGGTGTTTCAGGAATATCACCGGTGGAACGGAATTCTTAAAGTATGTACGGTGGGCGATCTGAATGAGGTATGCAAGAAAGGCTATGCAACCGAACTGATTAATGTCTCGGAGGCATTGCAGGAAAAGAAGATTGCCAATATAGCCGATGAGATAGCCAATCGCAATCAGAACGGCGATAGGGTGAAGCTCGTACTCATTTCCGGACCATCGTCTTCAGGGAAAACCACGTTCAGCAAACGGCTTAGCATTCAGTTGATAACGAGTGGGGTGCGTCCTTATCCTATCTCGCTCGACGATTATTTCGTGAACCGTGAAGATACGCCTCTTGACGATAACGGACAGCATGACTTTGAGTCGTTCTATGCCCTTGACCTTGCCTTCTTCTGGCAACAGATGAAGGATCTTGTTAACGGAAAAGAGGTGGAACTGCCGCGCTTCAACTTCGTGACAGGAAAACGGGAGATGAGCGGAAGAAAGCTTCGCATAAGCGACAACATGGTTCTGGTGCTTGAGGGCATCCATGCACTGAATCCTGAGCTTACTTCGTATGTTCCTGCAGCCAACAAATATAAGATTTATGTGTCGGCACTTACTACGATTCTGTTGGATAACCACAATTATATTCCGACGGCAGACAACAGGTTGCTGCGACGTATCATACGCGATTATAAGTACCGTAACTATTCGGCAGAGGACACGATATCAAGATGGCCGAGTGTCCGTGCCGGAGAGGACAAGTGGATTTTCCCTTATCAGGAAAATGCTGACGCCATGTTTAATTCGGCTCTGCTTTTTGAACTTCCGGTATTGAAAAATCATGTGGAACCGATGCTGAGGAATGTTCCCAAACGCTCTCCTGAATATTCTGAAGCTCATCGCCTGCTCCGTTTTCTCGAATATTTCGTGTCGGTACAGGATAACGAGCTTCCTCCGACATCCTTGTTGCGCGAATTTCTTGGAGGAAGCAGTTTCAATTACTGATTTTTTTCGTGTATGTTTTTAAATTATTATTTTTGCACATACTAACCAAACAGTAAAGGCAATTAAATGACACAAGGTTCTCGTCAGTTTCAGACACAAGCACAGCAGCAGGTTCAGACCCTTTCTCCACAACAGATTCTGGCTGTAAAGCTTTTGGAGCTTCCAACCATAGAACTGGAAGAACGCATACATGCCGAATTGCTCGACAATCCGGCATTGGAAGAAGGGGATGCTCATGACGATGCGGATGGAGAACTCGACGAGAACTATGACTCAAGTGAAGAGGGCGGAGAAACGGATACGGAGGAAGACCTTTCTTTGGGCGACTATCGTACAGAAGACGACATTCCGGACTATAAGCTTCAGGAAAACAACCGTTCTAAGGAAGACAAGGCAGAGAATATACCGTTCTCGGACAGTGTTTCTTTTTATGAAACATTGAAGGAACAGCTTGATATGCAACATCTTACTCCACAGGAAAGGCAGCTGGGAGAATACATTATAGGCTCGCTGGATGATGACGGACTGCTCCGTAAATCGATGGATACTCTCGTGGACGAACTGACAATCTATCAGGGACTTGATGTTACTTCGGAACAGTTGGAACGGATGTTGTCTGTCATACAGGATTTTGATCCGGCAGGAATAGGGGCACGCAGTTTGCAGGAATGCCTGCTTCTTCAGATTGAACGCAAGGAGGATTCTCCGCTGAAACAGACAGAATATGATATTGTCAGCAAGTGCTGTGATGATTTTACTAAAAAGAACAAAGAAAAGATCATACAGAAACTGGATATTACAGAACAGCAGTACAATGCGGCTGTAGCTGAGCTTGCCAAACTGAATCCCCGTCCGGGAAGTTCGATGGGGGAGGTCATCGGGAAGAATCTCCAGCAGATTGTACCTGATTTTATAGTGGAAACGGAAGAGAATGGGGATATCACGCTCAGCCTGAACAACAGAAACATTCCGAAGCTGCACCTCAGCCGTGAATTTACGGACATGCTTGATGAGCATACGCGTAACAAGTCTAACCAGAGCAAGGAATCGAAGGATGCGTTTCTGTTTCTCAAACAGAAGGTAGATGCTGCTCAGGGTTTCATCAATGCGGTCAAACAGCGTCAGCAGACATTGCTGTGTACGATGCAGGCTATCATAGACTTGCAACGCCCGTTTTTTGAAGAGGGCGATGAAACGCTGCTGCGTCCGATGATTCTGAAGGATGTGGCGGAAAGAACAAAATTGGATGTGTCCACCGTTTCACGCGTAAGCAACAGTAAATATGTACAGACAAATTACGGCATTTATTCTTTGAAGTTTTTTTTCAGTGACGGATATATAACGGAAAACGGTGAGGAGCTTTCCGTGCGCGAAATCAAACGTATTTTGAAAGAATGTGTTGACGGTGAAAACAAGGAAAAGCCATATACGGACGATGAACTGTCTGACATGTTGAAAGGAAAAGGGTATCCTATTGCACGCCGTACGGTAGCAAAATACCGTCAGCAGCTGAATATCCCCGTAGCACGACTGAGGCGCTGATGGTATGGTAGAACAGAATGCAAATATCGCTGAAGAACGGGTACATTGTGAACCGCATGGCAAACTGTTTATAGCGGCCAAGATTATTTCGGCAGTGTTTACTCCGTTGATGGTTCCGCTTCTGTCCTTTTTTCTGCTTTTCTTCTTTACGTATTTGAGAGCGCTGCCTATGGCATACAAGTTGACGGTCTTGGGTATGATATATTGTTTCACAATCATGCTGCCCGTGTCAGGAATTTACTTGTTCCGGAAGATAAGCGGATGGAAATTATACGAGTCTGAAAAACGTGAAAGACGATATATTCCGTATTTTCTTACGGCAGTAAGTTATTTGGCTTGTCTGATTGTCATGTACAGGATTCATATGCCATGTTATATGAATGGTATTGTTGCGGCAACGCTGGTCTGTATAGTAATTTGTGCAGTGGTTAATTCCCGATGGAGAGTCAGCACTCACATGGCGGGTGGCGGATTAATGGTAGGTGGACTTTTGTCTTTCAGTTTTATTTTCCGGTTTAATCCTGTGTGGATGCTTTGTTTTTTTATACTTTTGTCCGGAGTGCTCGGCTCGGCACGCATTATTGTCCGTCAACATTCTTTGGGCGAAGTGGGTGGAGGATTTTTAATTGGGTTGTTTTGTAGTATCATCGAATTTTTGTTTATTAGAATATAAATATTAAAATCTTAAGTCATGGAATTTCCTATTAACGTTAAGTACACGAACGAACATGAATGGATTCGTCTGGACGGTGATATCGCCTATGTGGGAATCACGGATTATGCACAGAAGCAATTGGGTGATATAGTTTTCGTCGATATCCCCACCGAAGGAGAAACATTGAAGCAGGGAGACGTATTCGGTTCCATAGAAGTAGTGAAGACGGTTTCCGACATCTTTCTTCCGATAGGAGGAGAGGTGCTCGAAGTCAATCCGGAACTGGAAGAACATCCGGAACTGGTGAATGTTGATCCTTATGGAAAAGGATGGCTGATTAAGCTGAAGCCCGATGATGTCTCTGAGATGGATATGCTGTTGGATGCGGAATCATACAGACAGATTATAAACGAGTAGAAAAATATATTGGATGAAAGCTATTGTGAGTATCATTATGGGAAGCACTTCGGATCTTCCTGTAATGGAGAAAGCAGCCGGATTTCTTGATGAAATGGCTGTCCCGTTTGAAATGAATGCTCTCTCAGCACACCGTACACCATCCGAAGTGGAGAACTTTGCAAAGGAAGCGGCCGGAAGAGGGATCAAGGTTATAATAGCGGCTGCAGGCATGGCAGCTGCATTACCAGGTGTTATTGCCGCAAATACTGTGCTTCCGGTTATAGGAGTTCCGGTAAAGGGGGCTATGCTTGACGGTGTGGATGCCCTTTATTCCATTGTTCAGATGCCTCCTGGCATTCCGGTTGCTACTGTAGCCATCAATGGTGCGATGAATGCGGCTATTCTTGCCGTACAGATATTGGCGTTGTCCGACATAGAGCTGGCTGGTAAATTCGCTGCTTATAAAGAGAGGCTGAAGAATAAGATTGTGAAGGCCAACGAAGAACTTAAAGAAGTAAAATACGCTTACAAGACGAATTGATGGATTACTTCAATTATTCCCGCCGTCAGGCGAATGTGGTCAATGTCGGTGGCATTCCAATGGGAGGCTCTAATCCCATACGTATTCAGAGTATGACCAATGTACCGACTATGGATACGGAAGCATGCGTGGAACAGGCCAAACGGATTGTCGGAGCAGGAGGGGAGTATGTCCGTCTGACCACTCAAGGTGTTCGAGAAGCGGAGAACCTGAAGAATATCAACATCGGTCTTCGTTCGCAGGGATATGAGACCCCGCTGATTGCCGATGTGCATTTCAATCCGAAAGTGGCTGAAGTGGCTGCACAGTATGCGGAAAAGGTGCGTATCAATCCGGGAAACTATGTTGATTCTCCACGCACTTTCAAGAAGATAGATTACACGGATGAGGAGTATGCACAAGAAATCGGGAAAATACGTGAGCGTTTCGTTCCGTTCCTGAATATATGCAAGGAAAACCATACGGCTGTACGCATAGGAGTCAACCACGGCTCTTTATCCGACCGCATCATGTCGCGTTACGGTGACACTTCGGAAGGAATGGTGGAGTCCTGCATGGAGTTCCTGCGCATATGTGTGCAGGAAAACTTCATGGATGTGGTCATTTCAATCAAGGCGTCGAATACGGCAGTGATGGTAAAGACGGTACGTCTGCTTGTAGAGAAGATGGAACAGGAAGGGATGGCCTTCCCGTTGCATTTGGGAGTCACCGAAGCCGGTGACGGTGAAGACGGCAGGATAAAGTCGGCATTGGGTATCGGCGCTTTGCTGGCCGACGGGTTTGGCGATACTGTACGTGTGTCGTTGAGTGAGGCTCCGGAAATGGAAATCCCGGTAGCACGCAAGTTGGTTGACCATATTATGAGACGGAATGATCATCCGTACATACCTGGTGTTGAATATTCTGGGTTCTGTTATACTAATCCTGTGCGCCGTCATACGGTAGCGGTGTCCGAGATAGGGGCAGATCATGTGCCAGTGGTTATTTCTGCACGTTTGAATGGAGAAACGTCTGTGGACGAGCTGTTCAGGCCTGATTATATTTATTGTGGACTGTCTCTGCCAGAAGAACGTCACGAAGATATTGGATATATCGTAGATGCCGTAGCGTGGGACAGGAGTAAAAATACATGGCCGGCATTCAATACTGAACAACTGATAGGTTTGCATCATTGTGATGCAGACATGAAATTTCTCTTTACCTCTTATATGGGATTGGATGAGGAAACGGTTGCATGCCTCCGGCTTCATCCTGAGGTTGTGCTGATAGCTCAAAGCAACCACCCTAACAGGCTGGGAGAGTTTCGCGGCATCGCCCATCAGATGATGAACCAGAACCTTCACAACCCTATCGTATTTTTCCAGTTCTATCAGGAAAATGAAGTCGAGGACTTGCAGATCAAAGCAGCTGCTGATATGGGAGCACTTATTTTCGACGGATTCTGCGACGGCATTATGCTGTATAATCATGGCAACACTATTCCCGACATGAAAGTTGACGAAACCGCTTTCGGGATCTTGCAGGCCGGGCGTGTACGCATCTCTAAAACCGAATACATCTCATGTCCTGGATGCGGACGTACCATGTACGATCTGGAATCGACCATTGCCCGTATCAAAGCGGCCACTTCGCACATGAAAGGGTTGAAAATTGGTATTATGGGATGTATTGTCAACGGACCGGGTGAAATGGCGGATGCTGACTATGGTTATGTCGGTGCCGGAAGAGGAAAGATAAGCCTGTATAAGAAAAGGGAATGTGTGGAAAAAAGCATATCCGAAGAACAGGCCGTAGAAAAGCTTATTGCTTTGATCAAAGAAAACGAACCGGACATTGATGTCTGAATATTAGGAAACATGGAAGTGCGTACTGTAAGAAACTCACTTCCATGTTCCAATTTCTTGCTACTTTTAAGCTATACACATCAGATCATATTATTATTGCAGCTTTTCCTCTGATGTGGGCGCAGACAGAATCTCTTTATATTGTTTTATGTCTGTAAGGACATTGATAGCCTTGTTCAGGTCATCATCATCCTTAAGTCGTTCCATTACAGCTCCTCGCTGATAGAAATAACGGGTTATAATTTCCTGTGAGATGTATTCCTTGATGGGTGCCGCAAATACGTTAAGATCCCTGTCAAGGTTATGACTCAGTTTCTTTTCGAGTGCCTTGAACTCTTCGGCCGCTTCGTCCATATAGCCTTCAAATTCAGCTACCTCTTTCAGATTACGCAATATCTTCTCGCTCTGTTGGTCGTAGGTGAAATTGCGTGACTTGACCAGTTCCTTGAATGCCTCGTAGTCTTCTTCTGTCAGCTTGAATGAGTCTACTGAAACCGGTGCCGGATGATCCCAACAATATTGTGTGGCATAATCGAAGATTAGGTCATCATTGATTAAATAGAACACAATGTTCGGCACACGGTCTGTTTCCACTTCAATGTCCGGACGGATGCCTCCCCCGTCACGTACTTCCCTTCCCGCCGCCGTATGGAATACGTTTGTCAGGCTGTCCGGTATGCGCGCCACCGAACCGTCGGCATTTTTCTTTGCATAGTCAATGGCCTGTATGCAGCGCCCGCTCGGAATGTAATATTTGGATGTCGTCACTTTCAGCGATCCGTTGTAAGGCAGGGAGCGTATTGTCTGTACCAGTCCCTTCCCGAAAGTGCGTGTTCCTATTATTACCGCGCGATCCAGATCCTGCATTGAGCCGCTCACGATTTCGGATGCTGAAGCCGTAGCTCCGTTGACTAATATGGCGATGGGAATATCCGTATCGACCGGTTCGCTTTGAGTCTTGAACGAACCGTGTCCCTGTTTCAGCTTCCCTTTCGTCACTACGATTTCCTGTCCTTTGGGAACGAACAGGTTCACTATGTCCACAGCCTCTGACAACGAACCACCTCCGTTGTCACGCAAATCGACAATCAGAGACCTTGCACCCTTTTGTTTCAATTCGATAAATGCCTTCTTGAAATCCTTTGCCGAGTTTTCCGTGAAACTTGACAGCGCTATATACCCGATGCTGTCACGTACCATTCCATGATAAGGTATCGGATTTGTTCGTATGCTCTTTCTGGTTATCTGAAATTCGATAACGGTACTGTCATTCTTCAGCGGCCGAAGCACTTTGAGAACAAACGAGGTACCTGGTTCTCCGCGCAACGCTTCGCTCACTTTCGATGTAAATTCCTGAGGTTTCATGTCACCACGCACCATTTCCTTTCCTCCAACCGACAGGATGATGTCTCCGGCTTTCACTCCCGCTTCAGCCGCAGGCATACCTTCAGTAGGTTCTATTATGGCAATGCGGTCTTTTGACTCATAGTAACGGATGACGGCACCGATGCCGCCATATTTTCCGGTAGTCATTTCTTTCAGACTGTTCACTTCCTCTTCAGGATAGTATTCCGTGTACGGATCCGTCAGCGACAACATGCCTTCCACTCCGTTATGGATTATCTTCTCGGGATCGAGCGTGTCCACATAGAACATGTCCAGTTCTTTGAATATGGCATTGAACAGATCCAAATTCCTTGCTATCTGAAAGTTCCTGTCATCGCCCTTGAAGCCGTAAAGCCCCATGCCGAGCATGATGACAAAGATTCCGATTGAAACTTTCTTTATATTCATATATGTTCGTTTTTACTTATTTTGATACAAACTGCAAATAAACATATAATTCCAATCATCTTTGCAGAACGGCCGCAAGATTTAACTTAATTTGTTCCTGTATCTTTCATGGTTTCCTGTTCTTCATTAAATTCTTACATTTGCAAATGTAAGAAGCCGGGATTCACCCTGCATGGCTACTGATAAACACTTTATGCGTTATGGAAATAATAAGGAAACTGAATAGCGAACTTCTGCGACAGCGTTTCTCCAATGAACAGAAAGATACGGCTCTGCTGGAAAAGTATTTGGCGGCGGCGCAGGCATACTCTGTTGTCGAAAATGCACTTGCCGTACTTAGCGACATGCGTTCGAATGTCAGTTATATATACTATGGCAGGTTCGCCTTAACGCTGGGTATAAAGTTGCAGTCGGGGACTGACAAGTGTCCTTCGATATGGGAAGAACAGATATTGAAACTAATCCATCCGGATGACCTTCATGACAAGTTGCTTATGGAACTTCGGTTCTTTCATTTTATGAAACGTCTGCCTAAAAGCAAACGGGATACATATTATTTTGTCGGAAAACTGCGGATGAAGGACGTGTTCGGAAATTATCATCCCGTACAGCACAGAATTTTCTACGCTTCTGCGCCTTCCGGCAATACATTATGGTTGGCTCTTTGCCTTTATACCCCGCTTTATTTCGATGTCCCGTCGAGCGGCATGATTGTCAACTCTGAAACCGGAGATGTAATGAAGATGGACGTGCATACAGAGACGAAGATATTGTCGGAAAGGGAAAAGCAGGTACTCCGGCTAATCGGCAGAGGTATGACCAGCAAACAGATATCCGACTTGCTTTCCATCAGTATTCATACCGTCAGCCGTCACCGTCAGGAAATTCTGAAGAAGCTGCGGGTGAAAAGTTCGATTGAGGCATATAGGGTAGCTTCAGAATTGGGAATATAGGCATGCCTTTCGGTTTTGACGGAAGTCTGTGTTTGTTTCTCCGGATTTTTGCATATTTTTGTCATGCGTAACAAAACGGAATTACAAAGTTTATGAAAGAGTATCGGACTTATCTTTTCGATTTTGACTATACATTGGCCGACTCATCTAAAGGAATTGTCATTTGTTACCGTAATGTCCTCGAACGTCACGGACATAATGGTATCAGTGATGAACAGATAAAGCGGACTATCGGCAAGACGCTTGTTGAATCTTTTTCCATACTTGCCGGGACGACAGACGCTGAAACGCTGGAGGAATACAGGAAAGAATATGTGAAGGAAGCCGACACTTTCATGACAGTCAACACCCGTCTGTTTCCTGAAACGTTAAGTGTTTTGTCTTCACTGAAAGAAATGGGTGCGAAAATCGGCATCATCTCCACAAAGTACCGTTTCCGGATTATGGAGCTGCTGAACAGCAGGTTTCATGATGGACTGATAGATATCATTGTGGGAGGAGAGGATGTGAAAGTTGCCAAGCCGTCGCCTGAGGGAGTGTTTCTTGCACTCGAAAGGCTGGGCGCCGAGAAGTCCTCAACCTTATATATAGGAGACAGTACGGTGGATGCGGAAACGGCTCAAGCAGCCGGGGTGGACTTTGCCGGAGTCCTGCACGGAGCTACTACCGAAGATGAACTGAAGGCATATCCGCACGTGGCCGTCATGAAGGATCTTACGGGGATTCTCGGAAAATGAACTGTTGTCCTGGTTAAGACGAACGGACATTACGGCCGGAGTGACAGGTCGTTTTTTTAATCGCCAATAGAACGAACTTAACATTTATGCTCTGTCCTTTTTTATCTTTTATTTTCACATGGAATACTGCCTCTAATCAGGTTTTATTGTTACATTTGCAATTATAAAGATTGGTATTTGTAATAAATTGAAATAAATATGTTTGATTCTCTTGTTTATCAGAACCGCCGTAAAGCTTTGTGCGAGAAAGTGGGTCACGGCGTCATACTTATTTTGGGCAATAACGAATCGCCTGCCAACTATCCGGACAATGCATATAAGTTCCGGCAGGACAGTTCTTTTGTATATTTTTTCGGTATCTCACATCCAGGTTTTGCCGGCATTATTGATGTGGACAGCCGTGAGGAATATCTTTTCGGGGATGATGTGGATATGGACGACATCATCTGGATGGGGCCTCAGCCCAGCGTGAAGGAAATGGCGGCGCAGGTGGGTGTCAGCAAAAGTTATCCTTCGGAAAAGCTGAAGGAGATGGTAAGAAAGGCGGTCGCACTGCGCCGTAAGATACATTTTCTTCCCCCTTACCGTTATGACAATATGCTTCTGATTGAGGAACTGACGGGTATCAGTGCTTATATGACTGCCAAACATGCCTCTTTGGAACTTATCAAGGCGGTGGTTGACTTGCGTTCTTCGAAAGAATCTTGTGAAATCGCTGAAATCGACAAGGCATGCAACGTGGGCTATGAGATGCATACCACAGCCATGCGTCTATGCAAGCCGGGAGTGTCTGAACAGTATATAGCCGGAGTACTCGATGGCATAGCATCTTCATACGGACGTATGGTTTCGTTTCCCACCATTCTTACACAGAACGGACAGACGCTTCACAATCATGATCACAGTCACATTTTGAAAGAGGGGAGGATGATGCTTACGGATGCAGGCGTGGAAATGATGAATTATTATTGTTCCGATCATACGCGAACCGTTCCTGTAGGCGGCAGGTTCGATGCACGCCAGCGTGATGTGTACGGTATCGTGTTGGCCTGTCATGATAAGGCTCTCGAATTGGCTCGTCCCGGAATCACATACAAGTCGGTTCATGTGGAAGTCTGCAAAGTGCTTGTGCAGGGTCTGAAAGATTTGGGATTGATGAAAGGGGATGTTGACGAAGCGGTTGCTTCAGGTGCGCATGCCCTGTTCCTCCCGCATGGATTGGGACACATGATGGGACTTGACGTGCATGACATGGAAGATTTGGGTCAGTGTCATGTCGGTTACGATGACGAAGTACAGCCTTCTTCCCAGTTTGGGTTGTCGTCTTTGCGGATGGGACGCCGTTTAAAGGAAGGTTTCGTCATTACTGACGAACCTGGATGTTATTTCATCCCTGCCTTGATAGACAAATGGAGGGCGGAAAAGATGCACCCGGATTTTCTGGATTACGATGCCATTGACAAGTTTAAGGACTTCGGTGGAATCCGTCTTGAAGATGATATCCTGATCACTCCGGAAGGTTCTCGTTTTACAGGTGACAGACATATTCCGATTACCATAGAAGAAGTGGAAAGCATCATGAACGAATGACCGTAATAAAATACGGAATTTTGTCTTTCTTGTTGTACTTCTTTTTAGCTTCATTGAACAGCTCCTTAGGGGTATTCAGTAAGTGTTCATACCTAAAGATACAAAAAAGCCAACTAATTCGCAATACTTTGTGTATGAATTAGTTGGCTGATTTTATTTATCGGTCTTTCACTGATGTGGATTCTCATTCTCCTTTCAGTGCTTCGTCGATAGCGGCAATTTTCTTGAGCACAAGTTCCATGTCAGCCTTAAGCCGGTCGACTTTTCTGTTGATTTCGGCAACCAGACTGTTCCCCTTTTGTGACGATGAACTCAGGAATCCTAAGTTGTTTTCGTATGTCTGGATTTCGTTTTTCAGACTTTCATAGGTGCGTGCAAGACGCTCTCTGTCACGCAGCAGGTTGCCGTCCTTGTTCAGACTTGCCTTGAAGTTACTCAACTTCTTCTCGGCCGAAGACAGATGAAGCCGGTCAAACAACGTATCGATAAGTCTGTGGTATTCCTTGTATATCCGGTCTTTGTCCTTGAAAGGAACAAATCCGATTGAATTCCACTCCTTCATCAGTTCTTGTGTCTGTTCTGCCGTAGCTTCATCCGTATTTCCGGATTTGTCCAGTGCGTTCAGCTTGTTGATTATTTCTTCCTTCTTAACCAGGTTTTCGGCTTCTGCAGAACGCTGTGAAGAGGTGGCCTTGTTCTTTTGCTCGAAGAAATAGTCGCATGCACCGATGAAACGTTTCCATACGGCATCGGAATGCTTTTTGGCCACCGGCCCTATGGATTTCCATTCTTTCTGTAATTTTGCAAGTGTGTCGGCTGTTGTTTTCCAGTCTGTGCTGTCCTTCAGTGCTTCCGCTTTTTCACACAGTTCCTTTTTCTTTTCCAGATTGGCTGCCATGTTTTCCTTTATGGCTTTGAAGAATGCAGCCTTCCGGCGGAAAAACTCGTCGCAGGCGGCACGGAAACGCTCGAAAATCTTGACATTCATCTTTTGTGGAGCATAGCCTATGGTCTTCCATTTAGCTTGTAATGCCAGAACCTCCTGCGTTTTTTGTTCCCAGTCGGCGAAAGTGGTGAATTTGTCATATTCCATGCCTTCCACGATTTCGCATATTACGGTTTTCTGGTCAAGGTTGTTCTGCTCCTTCTCTTTCAGTTCCTCGAAGTGCTGCTGATGGCGGCGGTTGACAACGGTCGATGCAGCCTTAAATCGTGTCCAAATGCTTTCGCGCAGATCTTTTGCCACAGGTCCGATGCTCCTGAATTCCTGATGGAGCTTTTGAAGCTGGTGGAATGCTGAAACCGCATCAGGCTCTTCGGCAAGCTTCTCGGCCGCTTCACAGAGATGCGTCTTCAGTTCCAGATTCTTCTTGAAGTCGTATTCCCTGAACTCGTTGTTCAACTTCACCATGTCGTAGAACTTTTCGGTGTAGAGCTGGTATTTCTTCCAAAGCTCGTTTGCCTTTGTAGCCGGAACCTGCCCTGTCTCGTTCCATTCCTGTTGAAGCTGCTTGAAGTCATTGTAGATTTTTCCAGTGTCTTCGGATGATTCTACCATGACTTTCATTTTTTCGAGGATATTTTGTTTCTTCAGCAGATTTTCTTCTTTCTTCTTTTCCTCTTCGGCAGCGATAGCATTGCGTTTTTCCTTGATGGATTTCATTATTTCCTTGAATTCTTTCTCTTCGCTATCGGGAGTCGGAAAGAAATCTTCTGCATTGCCGCCGTTCTCGATGAAAGCTTTACGGGCCGCTTCTTGTTCGGTTTTGTGCAATTTGTAGAATGTCTGTTTCAGCTGGTCTATTTCCTGTTTGTCAGCTGCGTTGATATTTTCGTTGATTTCCTTCAGGCGTTGTATAACTTCCGACTTGGTTTGTTTGGATACCTGTACGGCCTGAGGCTCTTCAACAGTAGGAACCGGAACTTCCGGTACATTGGTTTCCGGAGTTTCAGTTAATGGGCGGTTGGTTTCGTTTACTTCCATCGTATAAGAGTTTTTAAGAATGAGTCTTATTTAGTTAAAGACAAATTTAAAGAAATAAAATATGATTATCATATTTTTTTTGACAAAAAATACAAATGTCTGTATTTTACCGTATTTTCAAATTAAAACATCAGGATATTTACAAAAAATCAATCAGAAGTTTTTGTGAAATATAAGGTGGTTTCAGACGGAGCGGGCTGAGATATATGGAGCCGGCTTCTCCGAATGTAACATGACGGAAAAGCCGGCTGTTTTGTGTGTACGAAGCGAATCAGGAGAGCAGTGCAGTGATGCCCATATACATCATCATGCCGATGATGTCGTTGGTGATGGAAATGAACGGTCCGGTGGCGATAGCCGGGTCAATCTTCAGCTTTTCCAGAGTCATCGGCACCAGCGTACCGAAAATGGAGGCAAACATGACTACGGCGAACAGGCTGATTGATACGGAATAGCTGACGGTGGCGGTTGCACCGAAACGGATAAAATTGTAGATATACACCAGCATGGATATGATTGTGGCATTGATAAGTGCTACCACCGATTCCTTCAGAATCTGTTTGAGCGTATTCTCTGCATTCAGCGAATTGTTGGCAAGTCCCTGTACCACCAATGCGGAAGATTGCGTTCCCACATTACCACCCGTTCCACCTATCAATGGTATGTAGAGGGCCATCTCAGGATGTGCGGCAAAGGTCGTGTCGAAGTTCCCGAGAATCATGGAGTTCCCTATTCCTCCCAGCATTCCTATAATCAGCCACGGAAGCCGTGCTGTCGTCTGCCGGAACAGGTTGTCGTCGGTTTCTATGTCCTGTGACAAACCGGAAGCAAGCTGGTAGTCACGTTCTGCCTGCTCTCGTACTTCGTCCATCACGTCGTCGACAGTGATGCGCCCCACCAGTCGTCCTATACTGTCCACTACCGGGATTGCCACAAGGTCATATTTTTCTATGGTCTGTACCACTTCTTCGATGGGTGTATCCACGTGTACGGAGATGGGATCCTTTTTCATTACATGCTTTACTTTGGACACGGAAGGACTGGTGATCATTCTTTTCAGCGGGAACACCCCTCTGAGGCGTTCATCATCATCCACCACGTAAACATAGTAGATCTCGTCCATTTCCTCCGCCTGGATACGCATTTCGCGGAGGCATTCGGGCATACTCCAGTTTTCATTGACGATGACCATTTCCGTTCCCATAAGACCGCCGGCAGTGTCCTCGTCGTATTTCAGCAAGTCAACAATGTCGCCCGCCTGTTCTATGTCTTCGATATGCGAAAGGACTTCTTCCTGCTTGTCTTCATCCATTTCCCGGATGATGTCCACAGCATCGTCCGTATCCATATAGTCGACGAAGCGTTTGGCGATGGTCTCTGACGGAAGTATTTCAAGGAAACGCTTGCGTACATCCTCGTCCATCTCGATAAGTACGTCGGCCGCCTTTTCGTTGTCAAGCAGGAGATAGACAAACCGTGCGTCCTCAGGATCCAGTTCGTTGCATAGCTCGGCTATGTCGGCAGGATGGAGGTTGCCGAGAACCTCCTTCAGCTTGTCTGAATCCTTGTTCTCTACCAGCTCGGTTATCAGTTTTATTTCATCATTGTTCATCCTGAATGCAAATTATAGGTTGTTATCGTTGGAGGCATATTCTGCCAAAGCTTCTTCTATCCGGTTTGTAAGTCTGATAAATTCGTCTATTGACAATTGTTCCGGCCGTTTGTTGAAAACCGGTTCGGCGCTGAGCGGATGCTCTTTCTTCAGAATAGGGGAGATGGAGTTCCGCAGGGTCTTGCGTCGCTGGTTGAATGTCGTCTTTACGATCTGTTTGAAAAGCTTTTCATTACATCCCAAATCGTAGGTATCGTTGCGCATCATGCGTATTACTGCGCTTTTCACTTTTGGGGGAGGGTTGAACGCATGCTCGTGTACGGTAAAGAGATATTCCACCCTGTACCAAGCCTGAATCAGTACGCTCAGAATGCCGTATGACTTGTTCCCCGGTACAGCGGCAATGCGTTCAGCCACCTCCTTCTGTATCATTCCGGTGCAGCATGGAATAAGGTCCTTGTTGTCCAGCATCTTAAAGAATATCTGGCTGGATATGTTGTAGGGATAGTTTCCGGTGAGAACGAATGGATTTCCGTCAAACACTTTGTTCAGATCCATTTTCAGGAAGTCCTGCTCGATGATGTTTTCGCCTAATTGCGGAAAATTTTCCCTCAGATAGGCTACCGATTCAAAATCCAGTTCCACCACTTTTACCGGCCTTGCTTTGGATATAAGGTATTGGGTGAGAACTCCCATTCCCGGTCCTACCTCCAAAATCGGGGTATCGGGATATGCGTCTACCGTGTCAGCTATATTACGGGCTATTGTCAAGTCGTTCAGAAAGTGTTGTCCCAGAAATTTTTTTGGTCTGACCCGTTTCATCTTTTCGGCGTTTAGATTTGTTAAACAATAAATTAATCAAGGATAGAATCACTTTCATGCAAGATATTTATCTTTGCATCCTGCAAATTTAAACATTAATCCTATATAACCGACTGATTTTGGAGCGAACAGACTTAAAAAAAACGATAAATAAGGTCTTTCAAATATCATTGCCGCTGATTTTGGGTGCTGCGATATTGGTATGGACGTATCACGGATTTGATTTTCGTCAGGTCTGGAATGTGATGAACGGCGAGATGGACTATGGATGGATGGCGGTCTCATTGGTGTTTGGCGTGATGGGGCATGTGTTCAGGGGATGGCGGTGGAATCTGGCATTGGCTCCTTTGGGCGAATATCCCAAACGTTCCAACAGCGTATATTCCATCTTTATTTCTTATGCGGCCAATCTGGTGCTTCCGCGTGTGGGAGAAGTTTCCCGTTGCGGTGTGTTGGCGAAATATGACGGAGTCTCTTTCTCAAAATCATTGGGGACAGTGCTGACGGAAAGGCTTATAGACACGGTGTGTGTGCTGACACTGACGTCTTTTACGTTGTTGCTTCAGTCACGGGTGTTTGCCGCTTTCTTTGACAAGACAGGGACGAATGTGGCTTTCTTTACTCACCTGTTCACTTCCACAAATTTCTATATTTCCTTGTTGTGCATACTGGCATTGGGAGTGTTGGCATTCTTCCTGTTTCGCAACTTGTCTGTCTTTGTACGGGTAAAGGGAATACTTAATGACATTTGGACAGGCTGCCTGTCACTGCGTCATGTACACCGTCCGTTCCTGTTCATTCTCTACACCGTCGGTATATGGGGGTGTTATTTCTTTCAGTTCTATGTCAGCCTTTTCTGTTTCGGTTTTTCTTCCGACCTTGGATGGCTGGCGGGGCTGGTGATGTTTGTGGTGGGTAGCATAGCGGTGGCCGTCCCTACTCCCAACGGGGCAGGACCATGGCATTTTGCCGTGATTACCATGATGATGATGTATGGAGTCAGCAAAGAAAATGCAGGAATATTTGCCCTGCTGGTGCATGGGATTCAAACTTTTTTATTAATTTTGCTTGGTATTTACGGACTGGTGGCTTTGCCGCTTACAAATAAAAAACACTAATCTTCTATGAACGAAATTCTTTCTTTGGTTCCGCAGAATGTGTGGAAACATTTCTATTCATTGACTCAGATCCCCCGTCCGTCGGGGCATTTGGAAAAGATTCAGGCTTTCTTGCTTGATTTCGGCAAGCAGGCGGGTGTGGAATCATTCAAGGATGATGCCGGGAATATCATCTATCGCAAGCCGGCCACTCCTGGCATGGAAAACCGCAAGACGGTTATCTTGCAGGCACACATGGATATGGTTCCGCAGAAAGAAAAGGGCGTGGAGCACGATTTCGAGAAGGATCCGTTACAGGTGTATATAGACGGTGACTGGATAAAGGCCAAAGGTACCACATTGGGATCGGATGACGGAATGGGTGTGGCTGCTATAATGGCAGTGATGGAAGACAAGACGTTGAAACACGGTCCTTTGGTGGGACTGATCACTGCTGATGAGGAAACGGGCATGTACGGTGCTTTCGGACTGAAGCCCGGTACGATTGACGGTGACATCCTTCTGAATCTCGATTCTGAAGAGGAAGGTCTGTTATATATAGGTTGTGCAGGTGGTGAGGATCTGACCGCTACGTTAGAATATAAAGAAGACAATACCGATGCGGAAGACGTGGCCTTGAAGGTAACACTGAAAGGCTTGCGAGGTGGGCATTCCGGTATTCAGATAAGTTGGGGACATGCCAATGCCAACAAGTTGATGGCGCGTTTCCTGAATCAGGTAATTACTTACGACGAGGCTTGTCTGGTGTCATGGGAAGGAGGCAACATGCGCAATGCGATTCCTCGCGAATGTGAGGTGGTAATTACGGTTCCGGAGTCGGAAGTGGATGATGTGCTGGCTTATGTGGGCGAGTGCGAACAGATATGGCGTGACGAGTTCGATACCATCGAGGAAAATCTGAGTTTTACGGCGGAGCGTATCGATTTGCCGAAGACTAAGGTACCGGATGAAATCCGTGACAATTTGGTGGATGCCGTGTATGCGTGTCCCAACGGTGTGGAGCGTTTCATACCTTCTATCCCGGATACTGTGGAGACCTCTTCCAACCTGGCAATCGTGAAGGTGTGCGACGGCAAGGCGGAAATCAATGTACTGACTCGCAGTGCGCGTGAGTCGATGAAGGATTATAGGAATACGTCGATTGAAAGCTGTTTTTCTATGGCGGGGATGCACGTGGAACGTTCCGGAAGCTATTCCGGATGGGAACCGAATGTCAATTCGCCTATCCTCCATGCCATGAAAAAATCATACAAGGCGCAATTTGGCGAGTCGCCTGAGGTGAAAGTGATTCATGCCGGATTGGAATGCGGCATCATCGGTGCTGTGATACCGGATCTGGATATGATTTCTTTTGGTCCCACGCTTGAATGTCCGCATACGCCGGAAGAGCGCTGCTTCATACCTTCAGTAAAGAAATTCTACGATTTCCTGACAGCTACTTTAGAGAATACTCCGGTGAAATAAGTGATTTATGTATGGTGTAACGTTCTACAACTGACCGATATAACCGAAATTTTACGGAAGTTGCAGTCAATAGTAATACTTGGCTGCAACTTTTTCTTTATACCCTTTAGTGGATGGGGATAATATTGTAAATTTGCAGCATTGATTAGTGCAAACAGACGGAAAAGATGAAGAGAATACTCATTCTGGCGGCTTTCTGCTGCTTCCTGTTAGGAAAGACTTTTGCCGATGAAATCGGTTCGCGTTCTCCCTCGCGCAAGCTACAGCTTGCAGAATTTGCCATTGCAAATCTTTATGTTGACAAAGTAGATGAAAGCAAGTTGGTGGAAACGGCCATTATCAAGATGCTGGAGGAGCTTGATCCGCATTCCACCTATTCCAATCCGGAGGAGGTAAAACGACTGAATGAGCCTCTGCAAGGCAACTTTGACGGTATCGGCATCCAGTTCAATATGGTTACCGATACTTTGTTTGTCATCCAGCCTGTATCGGGAGGGCCTTCCGAGAAGGTCGGAATCTTGGCCGGAGACCGCATCATTGAAGTGAACGATACGGTGATTGCGGGGGTAAAAATGAGTACGGATGAAGTCATGCGTCGTCTGAAAGGACCGAAAGGGTCAAAAGTGGATGTAAAGGTGTTGCGTAGAGGTATGAAGGAACTGCTTCCGTTCACTATACGACGTGACAAAATACCTGTGTACAGTTTGGATGCTTCCTACATGGTAAATGACAGTATAGGATATATCCGCATCAACCGTTTTGCGGCAACCACCGGAAAGGAGTTCACGGAGGCGCTGCACAAACTTCAGAAGCAGGGTATGAAAGATCTTATTCTTGACCTGCAAGGGAATGGTGGCGGGTATCTGAATGCAGCCATCGACTTGTGTGACCAGCTTCTTGGATCAAAGGAACTGATAGTGTACACGGAAGGGATCCGCAATCCTCGCTCGGAGTTCAAGGCGAAAGGTGACGGTGATTTCCAGAAAGGTGGGTTAGTGGTGCTGGTGGATGAATTTTCGGCTTCAGCCAGTGAGATTGTGACCGGAGCCATTCAGGACTGGGACCGTGGCATTGTGGTAGGCAGGCGCACGTTCGGCAAGGGACTTGTACAGCGTCCCATCGATTTGCCCGACGGCTCAATGATACGCCTTACCGTTGCACGATATTACACTCCGTCGGGGCGTTGCATACAAAAGCCGTATGATAGCGTAGAACAGTACAACCATGATCTGATAGACCGATACAACCGTGGTGAAATGGTGAGTGCGGACAGCATCCATTTTCCTGATTCCTTAAAAACAAAAACCCTGAAGCTGGAACGTACCGTGTATGGAGGGGGAGGCATCATGCCGGACTATTTCGTGCCTATCGACACTACCATGTACACAGACTATTATCTCAACTTGCGCGACAAGGGAGCTATCGTACAGTTTAACATCAGACTCATTGACCGTCACAGGAAAGATTGGTTGAAAAGATACAAAACATTCGAACTTTTTGACGTCTGGTTTGAAGTTACAGACGAGATGTTGGATGAATTGGTGGATTTGGGAAAAACGTTGAACGTAGAATACGATGAAGAACAATATCGGATAGCTCTTCCTCTCATAAAAACGCAGGTGAAGGCTCTTCTTGCCCGTGATCTTTGGAACATGAACGAATATTTTCAGGTGATCAATACGCTGAACCCAAGCATGAAGAAGGCTATGGAAATATTGTCGGGACCGGAGTCTGGCTTTATGCGATAAAATCTGCAATATGTTGCCACAATGCTATGTAACAGGTACGGGTGACATATTTCTCGGATTAAAGAATTATTTCCTTAATCTTTTTGCGTTATCCCGATAAATCTTCTAATTTTGCATTGCGTAATGCATTGAACCGGATGAAATTCTAGTATTAACAATTAAATAATTTAAATTCAATCATTTATGTGGTTAAGTAATTCATCTATTGGAAGGAAAGTGGTGATGAGCGTAACAGGTATCGCCCTTATCCTGTTTCTTACATTTCACATGTTGATGAACCTTGTCGCGTTATTCTCGGCGGAAGGCTACAACATGGTGTGTGAATTTTTGGGAACTAACTGGTATGCTTTGATTGGTACGCTGGTATTGGCCGCTCTGTTTGTGATTCACATCATCTACGCCTTCTGGCTGACAATGATGAACCGCGCCGCACGTGGGGATGAACGCTATGCCGTCAGCGTGAAGCCGAAAAATGTGGAATGGGCTTCACAGAATATGTTGGCATTGGGTGTCATCGTGATTTTGGGACTGGCTTTACACTTGTTCAACTTTTGGTACAACATGATGTTTGCCGAACTGGTTGGGAATCCCATGCAGGGAGGACTGAGTGCTACTGACGGATACGGATACATCATGGAGACTTTCTCTAATCCGGTATTCGTGGTACTGTATATTATCTGGCTCTGTGCCTTGTGGTTCCATCTTACTCACGGCTTCTGGAGTGCATTGCAGACTCTGGGTTGGAACAACACCACATGGATTAACCGCTTGAAATGTATTTCCAACATTTATTCCACTATCATCGTACTTGGATTTATGCTGGTAGCGGTAGTATTTTTCGTGAAGAATTTATAATTTGTTGACAAGCACCCAAAAAAGAACACAATTATGACTAAAATAATCGACTCTAAAATTCCTGAAGGTCCGATAGCTGAAAAATGGACCAATTATAAAGCTCACCAGAAGCTGGTGAATCCGGCCAACAAACGCCGTCTGGATATCATTGTTGTAGGAACAGGTCTGGCAGGAGCGTCAGCCGCTGCTTCTCTTGGTGAAATGGGTTTCCGTGTGCTTAACTTCTGCATTCAGGATTCTCCGCGCCGTGCTCACTCTATTGCAGCGCAAGGTGGTATCAATGCTGCAAAGAACTATCAGAACGATGGTGACTCCGTCTATCGTCTGTTCTATGATACGGTTAAGGGTGGTGACTACCGTGCACGTGAAGCCAACGTATATCGTCTTGCCGAAGTATCTAACAACATCATTGACCAGTGTGTGGCTCAGGGTGTTCCTTTTGCCCGTGAATATGGAGGCCTCCTTGCCAATCGTTCTTTTGGTGGAGCGCAGGTTTCCCGTACCTTTTATGCCAAAGGTCAGACAGGCCAACAGCTGCTGCTCGGCGCATACTCTGCATTAAGCCGTCAGGTCGGTGAAGGTACTGTGAAGCTGTACACCCGTTATGAAATGGAAGATCTTGTTATCATTGACGGACGGGCACGTGGTATCATTGCCAAGAATCTGGTGACCGGTAAACTTGAACGCTTTGCTGCGCATGCCGTTGTGATTGCGACTGGCGGTTATGGAAATACCTATTTCCTCTCTACCAACGCTATGGCATGTAACTGTACAGCTGCGATGTCATGCTATCGAAAGGGTGCGATGTTTGCTAACCCGGCATATGTCCAGATTCACCCGACTTGTATTCCTGTACACGGCGACAAGCAATCAAAACTGACTCTGATGTCTGAATCTTTGCGTAATGACGGACGTATATGGGTTCCGAAAAAGCTGGAAGATGCAAAGGCTCTGCAGGCTGGCACTAAGAAAGGAAGCGATATCCCGGAGGAAGATCGCGACTATTATTTGGAACGCCGTTATCCTGCATTCGGAAACTTGGTTCCGCGTGATGTGGCCAGCCGTGCCGCAAAAGAACGCTGCGACCATGGATATGGTGTAAACAATACTGGACTTGCAGTATTCCTTGACTTTTCAGAGTGTATCGAACGTCTCGGTATCGATGTGGTTCGCCAGCGTTACGGTAACCTCTTCGATATGTATGAAGAAATCACTGACGTTAATCCGGGAGAATTGGCAAAAGAGGTTAACGGCGTGAAATACTACAATCCGATGATGATTTATCCGGCTATTCACTATACGATGGGCGGTATATGGGTTGACTATGAATTGCAGACTTCCATCAAGGGACTGTTCGCTATCGGAGAATGCAACTTCTCGGATCATGGTGCAAACCGTTTGGGTGCTTCTGCTCTCATGCAGGGACTTGCTGACGGATATTTTGTACTGCCTTATACTATTCAGAACTATCTCGCCGATCAGATTACAGTACCTCGCTTTTCTACTGATTTGCCTGAGTTTGATGAGGCTGAAAAGAGTGTACAGGCCAAGATTGACCATCTGATGAATATCAAAGGCAAACGTTCTGTCGATTCCATACATAAGGAATTGGGTCATATTATGTGGGAATATGTTGGTATGGGACGTACAGAGGCCGGTCTGAAGACAGCTCTTTCCAAACTGAAGGAGATACGTAATGTATTTGAAACAGAACTGTTCATTCCTGGATCTAAAGAAGGACTCAACGTGGAACTCGACAAGGCAATCCGCCTGAACGACTTTATCACGATGGGTGAACTTATTGCTTATGATGCGTTGAACCGCAACGAATCGTGCGGAGGTCATTTCCGTGAGGAATACCAGACAGAAGAGGGCGAGGCAAAACGTGATGATAAGAATTATTTCTACGTGTCTTGTTGGGAATATCAGGGATCTGATGACAAAGCTCCGGTTCTCAATAAAGAACCGCTGGTTTACGAAGCAATCAAAGTTCAGACTCGTAACTATAAGAGTTGATCGGTGAGAAGTTAAACAATAAAAGAATCTAAGTAAAATGGATAAAAACATATCATTTACGCTGAAAGTATGGCGTCAGAACGGACCGAAAGAAAAAGGTCATTTCGATACATTCCAGATGAAAGACATTCCCGGTGACACTTCATTCCTGGAGATGCTGGATATTCTGAACGAGCAGTTGATAGAGTCAGGAAAAGAACCGGTTGTTTTTGACCATGACTGCCGTGAAGGTATTTGCGGTATGTGTTCTTTGTATATTAACGGACATCCTCATGGACCTGCGACAGGAGCGACTACATGTCAGATTTACATGCGCCGCTTCAACGACGGTGATGTTATCACTGTTGAGCCGTGGCGCTCTGCTGGATTCCCGGTAATCAAAGACTTGATGGTTGACCGTTCTGCTTATGACAAGATCATGCAGGCCGGCGGTTTCATAAGCATTCGTACAGGTGCTCCTCAGGATGCCAATGCCATTTTGATTCCAAAAGAAATAGCGGATGAAGCGATGGATGCTGCTACATGTATCGGTTGCGGAGCTTGTGTCGCAGCTTGTAAGAACGGCTCAGCCATGCTGTTCGTTTCTGCAAAGGTAAGCCAGTTGAATCTGCTTCCCCAAGGCAAGCCGGAAGCTCTTCGCCGTGCAAAGGCAATGCTGTCAAAAATGGATGAACTTGGATTCGGCAATTGCACTAACACACGCGCCTGCGAAGCCGAATGTCCGAAAAATGTTTCCATCAGCAATATTGCACGTTTGAACCGCGACTTCATCAAAGCAAAGCTGAAAGATTGATCAATTGATTAATTCACCATTCTATATGCCTCAAGAAGCGTTCTGTTCGTGAAATGCTTCTTGAGGTATTTTTTATATAGGAAATAACCAAATCCATCGCTATAAAATCTCAAAACGATCACGATGATTTTAGCTCCTTTTTCCAGACCGATGTATATCATGGCAAAGCCTGTAGGTGCGGTTTGCAATTTAGCCTGTGAGTATTGTTATTATTCAGAAAAATCAAATCTATACAAAAATGTTTCTAGGCATATAATGAGTGATGACTTGCTGGAAAAATTCATTCGTGAATATATACAGTCACAAACCACACCACAAGTCATGTTCACATGGCACGGAGGAGAAACGCTGATGCGTCCTCTTGGCTTCTATAAACGGGTAGTTGAACTGCAAAAACGGTATGCTGAAGGAAGGGTTATTGACAACAGTTTACAGACCAACGGCACATTGCTGAATGACGAGTGGTGTGATTTTTTTCGAAGCAACAACTGGCTGGTGGGAGTTTCCATTGACGGTCCACAGGAGTTTCACGATGAATACCGGAAAGACAGACGTGGACGTCCTTCGTTCGTAAAAGTGATGCAGGGTATCCGTTTGCTCAACAAACATGGAGTGGAATGGAATGCACTGGCTGTGGTCAATGACTTTAATGGTGACTATCCGCTTGAATTCTACCGTTTTTTTAAAGACATTAATTGCCATTATATTCAATTCACACCTGTTGTGGAACGAATAGGCTATCATGCTGACGGACGTCACTTGGCTGCTTCTTTCGAAAAAGATGTCAAACTGGCAGACTTTTCCGTATCACCCATACAGTGGGGAAACTTTTTATGCTCCATATTTGATGAATGGGTGCGCAATGATGTCGGCAGTTATTATATCCAACTGTTTGATTCCACACTTGCCAACTGGGTGGGTGAGCAACCCGGAGTATGCACATTGGGAAAAACATGTGGTCATGCCGGAATAATCGAATTCAATGGCGATGTCTATTCGTGCGACCATTTTGTTTTCCCGGAATTTAAACTCGGCAACATACATGAAAAGACTTTGGTGGAAATGATGTATGGTGAAGGACAAATGCAATTCGGTCAAATGAAACATGACGCTCTTCCGTCCCAATGTCGGGAATGCGAGTTCCTGTTTGCTTGCAATGGTGAGTGTCCTAAAAACAGATTCATGAGCACCGCCTCCGGAGAACCGGGACTAAACTACTTGTGCAAGGGATACCGTATGTTCTTCCAACATGCGGCTCCATACATGGATTTTATGAAAAAGGAGTATCTGGCTCAGCGTGCGCCGGCCAACGTAATGACAGCTATCAGAAAAGGCGAGTTGTAACTGGGATCTGTAGTTTTAAGAATATCCATGCTGGATTGAGATACTTAAACCGGAAAAGAAATGTTCAATATTGGCAAAACAAATGCGCTATCGGACCTTCACAGGAGGATAGCGCACGCTACAATACAAATACAATAAACTAAACGAGATTTTTTCAGATATGTATGTAAATTTACGAATTATAATTCTTTAATTGTTGTGCCTTTGCCCTCTTTTTCTTCCTTTTATGTTGTTAAACAATTCCTTGAGCCATCATTGCATGAGCCACTTTCATAAATCCGGCAATGTTGGCTCCTTTCACATAATTGATGTATCCGTCAGCCTCCGTTCCGTATCTCACGCATTGTTCGTGTATGTTGTGCATGATATTGTGCAACTTTTCGTCTACTTCCTGTGCCGACCAGCTCATGTGCATGGCATTCTGGCTCATTTCAAGTCCCGAAGTGGCAACGCCTCCCGCATTGACAGCCTTGCCAGGTGCATACATCATTTTGTTCTCGATGAACGCATCGACAGCTTCCGGAGTACATCCCATGTTTGAAATTTCGCCCACACAGATTACATTGTTTCTTATGAGATTGGTTGCGTCTTCTCCGTTCAGTTCATTTTGGGTGGCACATGGCAGGGCAATGTCCGCTTTCACTTCCCACGGACGCTTTTCCGGTACGAATGTCGCACTTGGGAATTTTTCTGCGAAAGGTGCTACGATGTCATTGCCTGAAGCACGCAATTCAAGCATATAGTCGATTTTTTCTCCGCTGATGCCTTCAGGGTCATAGACATATCCGTCAGGCCCCGAGAGAGTTATCACTTTTGCACCCAACTGTGTGGCTTTGGTGGCCGCTCCCCATGCCACGTTGCCGAATCCTGATATTGCCACTGTCTTCCCTTTGATGCCGATGCCTTTCTTGTCGAGCATGTGTTTTACGAAATACAGCCCTCCGAATCCTGTAGCTTCCGGGCGGATAAGCGATCCCCCGTATTCCAGTCCCTTGCCTGTAAAAGTGCCGGTAAATTCACGTGTCAGTTTCTTATACATGCCGAACATATAACCCACTTCGCGGCCTCCCACGCCGATGTCGCCTGCCGGCACATCCATATTCGGTCCAAGATGCCGCCATAGTTCGAGGATGAACGCCTGGCAGAAACGCATAATTTCCCTGTCGCTTTTTCCTCTCGGTGAAAAATCGGAACCTCCCTTTCCTCCACCCATAGGCAGAGATGTCAGCGCATTCTTGAATGTCTGTTCGAACGCCAGGAATTTAAGGATGGACAGGTTGACTGAAGCATGAAAACGGATGCCGCCCTTATATGGTCCTATGGCATTGTTGAACTGTACGCGATAGCCTAAATTTGTCTGCACTTCGCCCTTGTCGTCCACCCATGTGACGCGGAATGTGAAGATACGGTCAGGTTCCACTAAGCGTTCAATGATTTTTGCCTTTTCAAATTCCGGGTGACGATTGTATATATCTTCAATTGAAAGCAGTACCTCTTTGACTGCCTGCAAATATTCTGACTCACCCGGGTGCTTGGCTTCCAAAGATGACATTATTTTGTTGATATTCATATTTAGATTGTTTAAGGTCTGACAATTTGAAATTTCTTACCATACAAATATAAGAAAAATGGTGTTTATTGCAAATTATTTAACTATAAAATTCGATTAAATAATGATAAAATGACAGCTGATATGTGGGGCCAAAAATATTTGCAGGAATCGTCCGAATTTCCGACTTTTGTTATTCATTAACCGATAAATGTGAACAGCCATGCTTAATGCTTTGCAAATAAAGCTAAACCAACTTTATTTTAAGGATACGCAGTTTGCCAATCTCATAACCAGACGCATTTTCAATGTGCTGCTGGTGGCGAATCCTTACGATGCTTTCATGCTGGAGGATGACGGACGTATCGACGAGAAGATTTTCATCGAGTACATGAATTTAAGCCTGCGTTATCCGCCACGGTTCACTCAGGTTTCCACTTTGGAAGAAGCATGGATGCAGTTGGGAAACACCATGTTCGACCTGGTGATATGTATGCCGGGTTCTGACAACAGCGATTCGTTCGACATAGCCCATGAGATCCGTGAAAAATATCCTCACATCCCGTTGGTGGTGCTGACCCCTTTCTCGCACGGTATCCGTGAACGCATGGAGAATGAGGATTTGAGCATTTTCCAATATGTGTTCTGTTGGTTGGGAAACAATGATTTGCTGGTTTCCATCATAAAGCTGATAGAGGACAAGATGAATCTGGAACATGACATTAAGGAAGTGGGAGTGCAGATGATTCTGCTTGTTGAAGACTCGATACGCTTTTATTCCTCTCTGTTGCCAAGCCTCTATAAGTTCGTGCTCCAGCAGAGTCAGGAATTTGCGACGGAGGCCTTGAATGCCCACCAAAGGACATTGAGAATGAGAGGACGTCCTAAAATAGTGTTGGCTCGTTCGTATGAAGAGGCGCTGTCGTTATACGAAAGATATCGTGACAATGTTCTTGGGGTGATTTCCGACGCTTGTTTTCCGCATGACGGCAAACAGGATCCTTTAGCTGGCGTGCGTTTGTTGCGTGAAATTCGCAAGTACGACCCTTTTGTGCCGTTCATTCTTGATTCGTCGGAAGAAGATAACCGGAAGTATGCAGAAGAACTGGGAGCGCATTTTATTGATAAGAACTCAAAGAAGATTGATGTTGACCTGCGTGAGTCGGTGTCTCAGAATTTCGGATTCGGCGACTTCATCTTCCGCGACCCGAAGACCATGAAGGAAGTGGCCCGTGTCCGTAACCTGAAGGAACTGCAGAATATGCTGTTCTCCATTCCGTCCGAGTCTTTCCTTTATCATATAACCCGCAATCACATTTCTCGCTGGTTGTATTCACGTGCCATTTTCCCTGTGGCGGAATTCCTGAAGCATATCACTTGGGATTCGTTACAGGACATAGATGCACACAGGCAGATTATTTTCGATGCCATAGTGAAATACCGCAAGATGAAGAACCAGGGGGTGGTGGCTGTGTTTCAGCGTGACCGTTTCGACAGATACTCCAATTTTGCACGTATCGGAGAAGGGTCTTTGGGAGGAAAGGGCAGGGGGCTTGCCTTTATCGACCATATACTGAAGCGTCATGTGGAGTTTGTGGAGTTTGAAAACGCATCGGTCATGATTCCCAAAACGGTGGTACTGTGTACGGACGTGTTCGATGAATTCATGGATACCAACCAGCTTTATCAGGTGGCTTTGAGCGATGCCGATGACGACGTGATACTGCGTGCTTTCCTTCGTGCCAAGTTGCCCGACCGTCTGGTAGAGGATTTCTTCACGTTTTTCGATGTCGTGAAGTCACCCATCGCCATACGTTCTTCAAGCCTGCTTGAGGATTCTCACTACCAGCCTTTCGCCGGAATCTATTCCACTTACATGATTCCTTATCTTGATGACAAGTACGAGATGCTGCGGATGCTCAGCAATGCCATAAAGGGTGTGTATGCTTCTGTATATTATAGGGATAGCAAGGCTTACATGCAGGCTACGAGCAATGTCATCGACCAGGAGAAAATGGCAGTCATCCTTCAGGAAGTTGTTGGTACACAGTACGGTGACCGTTATTATCCTGCTATATCGGGAGTGGCACGTTCCATCAACTATTATCCCATCAATGATGAGCTAGCAGAGGAGGGCATTGTCAGCCTTGCTTTGGGATTGGGAAAATATATCGTTGACGGAGGACTGACTCTGCGTGTCTGTCCTTACCATCCCTTTCAGGTGCTTCAGACAAGCGAGATTGAAATTGCCCTACGTGAGACACAGACCCGTTTCTACGCTCTTGATTTGAAGAATATGGGGCAAAGCTTTTCGCTCGATGATGCCTTCAACCTTCTTAAACTGCATGTGAAGGATGCAGAGGCAGACGGATCGCTCGACTATATTGCATCGACCTATGATCCTTACGACATGGTGATCCGCGACGGGCTTTATCCGGGCGGACGTAAGCTGATAACTTTTGCCAACATTCTTCAGCATGATGTCTTTCCGCTGGCGCATATCCTCCGACTGGTGCAGAAGTATGGACAGGGGGAGATGAGACGGCCGGTGGAGATAGAGTTTGCCGTGAATTTCGATGCGAAGACCAGAAGCGGCATATTCTATATGTTGCAGATCCGTCCGATGGTGGATGTGAAGGCGGATTTGGAAGAAGATCTGACGAAGATTCCGGAAGAAAGGCTGCTCTTGAAAAGCGAGAACTCGTTGGGACATGGCATCATGGATGACATTCATGATGTGGTGTATGTAAAGACCGAAGGTTATTCGGCTTCCAACAACCAGCTAATAGCCTATGATATAGAGAAGTTGAACCGCCGCTTTCTGAATGAAGGGAAACATTATGTGCTGGTGGGACCCGGGCGTTGGGGAAGCAGCGACACCTGGCTGGGCATTCCTGTGAAGTGGCCGAATATTTCGGCGGCCCGTGTCATCGTTGAGGCAGGGCTGACCGGATATCGGGTAGATCCGAGTCAAGGCACGCATTTTTTTCAGAATCTGACTTCGTTCGGAGTGGGCTACTTTACTGTCAACTCATATACCGGTGATGGCATCTATAATCAGCATCTACTTGACACCATGCCGGCAGTAGAGGAAACGAAGTTTGTACGCAGGGTACATTTCGACAATCCTCTTGTAGTGAAGATGGACGGAAAGAAAAAGCTTGGTGTTGTGATGCTCCCGGAAGTACCGTAACCTTTCATCCGTTGTTGCGGTATTCCAGAGGGCTCATTCCAACATACCGTTTGAAATATTTTCCGAAGAACGACATGTTGGCGAAGTTCAGCGAATCCGAGATGTTCTGTACGGACAGGTTCGTTGACTTCAGCTGTGATTTTGCGTCCATGATAACGATGGAGGATATGATGTCAGCACATGTCTTTCCCGACACTTGCTTTACTGTGGTACAGAGATGTGCATGAGTGATTCCAAGCTGTTCCGCATACCATGCCACATTGCGGTTATGCATATAGTGCTGCATCACCAGCTGTGCGAAGTTACGGAATATCTGCTCGCTTTTCGAGATGGAACCGCACTCTTTCGAGTTGCTTTTGTAGATTATTGAAATTCCTTTGTGGATGTCCGCATATAGGTTGGGCGATATTTCCTGCTTGATCTTGTCGGGGAAATATTCATACATGTCAATGAGGAAGCGGAAATATTGTTCCATGATGCGTGCTCCTTCCGGACGCAGAGAAAATACAGGCCTTCCCAGTGTGAAATAGATTGTGTCGAATATGGAACGTGGCTGGTTGACTTGTTCAATGTATTCCGAAGAGAACCCCATAAAGTAGATGTTCAGGTTCCCTTCGATACTGCTTATCTGGATGATGCTTCCCGGGGTAAGCGTGACAAAGTCGTTTGCCTTTACGGTTATGTGGTTAAGATTGACCGAAGCCTCCACTTTCCCTTCTATACACAGAACGAATATCTCGCATTTCAGACGTACTGGATAATTGGTGTATAGGCTGAGCAGTTCTTTTTTTATATCTGTTCCTATGACCCAGTTTTCCGGGAAATCTATTTTGGGAAGTTCTTTTTCCATATAACGCTATTATGAAACAACTTTTTTCAGTTAATTCTATTCCAGACACCTGTCAAGATCGTGCGTGAGCTGTACTTTGTCCAGATTCTGTCCTATAAAGACCAGCTTGATCATCCGGTCGCCGTATATTTCGTCCCAGTCATGCATAAGACCGGGATCCTGCTGCAACAGTTTCGCAAGGTCTTCTTCTGGGGCAGTTGCATACCACAAACCTGCTTCTTTCAGTTGCTTTTGAGTGCCGGCCTGCTCAAACAGGTACGACATGTCACGGTTATGACTGAAGTAACAGATGCCTTTCGTGCGGATTACGTTTTTCGGCCATTTTGTCGCTATGAAGTGATCAAGTTTATGAATGTCGAATCCCGGTCGGCGATAGTATACGAATGTTCCGATACCATATTCCTCCACTTCTCCTCCTTCTGCATGGTGATGATGCTCGTGTTCGTGTTCATTTTCGTGATGGTGATGTCCTGCTGTTTGGGCTTCATGTTCTTCCTCCTCCGTTACCTGGCGTTCTATTTCCCTTATCCATCCGGCGGAAGTGGCTACACGTGCGAAATCAAACAGTCCTGTATCGATAATCTTGTCAAGTTCCACGTTTGCGTAGTTGCACTCAATAATTTCGGCTTCCGGCTGGAGTGTCCTGATGATTTGTTTTATACGTGTCAGCTCTTCGGGCTTCACTTCCGATGCCTTGTTTAGCAGAATGATGTTGCAGAATTCTATCTGCTGTATGATCAGGTTCTCTATGTCTTCATCATCGATATGTTTGCGTGTCAGGTCATCGCCGCATGCAAATTCGCTCTGCATGCGCAACGCATCGACTACGGTCACTATGCAGTCCAGCCGGCAGATGCCATGTCTTGTGTATGGTTCGCCCAACTGCGGAATGGAGCAGACGGTTTGTGCGATAGGTTCAGGTTCGCAGATGCCGCTTGCCTCGATCACTATATAGTCGAAGCGGTCTGTCTTCATCAGGTCGTAAATCTGTTCGATAAGATCTGATCTTAGTGTGCAGCATATACATCCGTTTTGCAATGCTACCAGGCTTTCATCTTTTTTGCCTACGATGCCTCCCTTTTGTATCAGGTTTGCGTCGATATTCACTTCACCGATGTCATTGACGATTACAGCAAACTTGATTCCTCGTCTGTTTGAAAGGATATGGTTGACCAATGTGGTTTTTCCGCTGCCCAGATAACCGGTCAGGAGCAGCACTGGGATTTCTTTTTCTTTCATATGGCAATTAAATTTATGCCGCAAAATTACTGTTTATTTTTACTGTGAGTATGAATATTTTCTATATGTAAAGCGGATATAAAACATAATTAAATGTCTCTCTCCGGCTTTGCTTGTCAAAAATAATGAATGGTTCTTTTTCTTTAATATTTTTCTGACTAAAAATTGTTTATTTCTAAAATAAAATCTACTTTTGCAGAGAGAAATGCGGCAGTAGCTCAGTTGGTAGAGCATCAGCTTCCCAAGCTGAGGGTCGCGAGTTCGAGCCTCGTTTGCCGCTCA
>CAZSYY010000022.1:0-35547 GCA_964611375.1 uncultured Phocaeicola sp.
TTAGAAACAGCAAGAGGCCAACTTCAAAATCTCTTTTGAGTCGGCCTCTTTTTATGTCCTTTCGTTTCTGGAGTAATAACCACGAACTTACAATCTGGATTTTATGGTCATAAATCAGCCATTTGAGCTTTAGAGCAAAACATTTTGAGCCTGTAAGTAAAGAGAATCTTTTCGAGGCGCGTTATTTTTGTATTTAGGGCAATGGACATCATGTCTCAATTTATAAACAGACCATAACAGATATACAGTATGAACAATATTTTCCAGAGAGATTTGTCGGGCGAGATGGTGTCACCCAATGACCCAGGTTACAATGAGTTGATTGACAGTATTTGGGACACTATGAAGTTGGCGAACGAGCTTAATACGGGATATCATACGCCTGAAGAGACACGTGTCTATCTTTCACGTATTACAGGACAGGAGATTGATGAATCCGTAACTCTTTTGCCACCTTTTTACGTGGATTTTGGCAAGAACATACGTATTGGCAAACGTTGCTGGATTCAGCAAGGATGCACTTTTTTTGACCGTGGTGGGATAACTTTGGGCAACGATGTGTTTATTGCACCGAAAGTAAATCTTATTACCATCAACCATGACCCTAATCCGGATAACCGCAGTGCAACGTATGGACGTCCTATCGTGATAGAGGACAAAGTATGGATAGGCATTAACTCCACTATATTGCCTGGTGTAAGAATCGGATATGGTTCCATTGTTGGGGCGAACAGTGTTGTAACGCATGATGTGCCGCCTATGAGTGTGGTGGCAGGAAATCCGGCGAGATTCATTAAGTCTATTAATTCTGAAAAGTAATGATGGTTACGGATATGGACAAGAAAGAGGTTTTCAGCCGTCGCAATTTCTTGAAGGCGGCTGCAACTGTGGGTGCAGCGTTTGCTGTTTCTCCGGCTTTGGACAAAGTACAGGCTGTTACTCGTGTGGCAGGCGTAAGCAAGGAAGTTTCTGCTGATAAACGTAAAATGGCATGTATCACCTCGCATCGTACTTTGGGAACCGGTAGTGCATCATTTGAGGTGTCTGCGTTGGGATTCGGCGTGATGGGTATGACCTATAACCGCAGCTGGCATCCGGACAAGAAACATTGTATCCGTCTGTTGCATGAGGCGGTGGAACGTGGTGTGACGCTCTTTGATACTGCAATCGTTTATGGCCCTCTGAACAATGAGGAGCTGGCTGGTGAGGCACTGGGTGCATTCCACGGAAAAGTGAATGTGACAACCAAGTTCGGACATGAAATCATTGACGGAAAGGCTACCGGACGGCAAGACAGTCGTCCTGCTACCATACGCCGTTATTGTGAGGAGTCGTTGAAACGACTGCACACTGATGTGATACCGTTGTTTTATCAGCATCGTTTTGACCCGAATACGCCGGTTGAAGACGTGGCTGGAACACTTGCAGACCTGATAAAGGAAGGCAAGGTACTTCACTGGGGTATGTGTGAGGTCAGTGCGGATACCATTCGAAAGGCACATGCTGTTTGCCCTTTGACTGCCATACAGAGCGAATACCATCTGATGCATCGTGATGTGGAGAAGAATGGAGTGCTCGATGTATGTCGTGAACTGGGTATCGGATTTGTGCCTTACAGTCCGATGAACCGCGGTTTCCTTGGAGGCGACCTGAATGAATATACAGAGTTCGATACGGGGAATGACAACCGTAACACTCTTCCCCGTTTTACTGCGGAAGCAATGCGTGCTAACTATCGCATCGTAAACGTGCTGCAGCGTTACGGACGCGAACGTGGCATGACTTCGGCACAGCTTGCACTCGGCTGGCTTTTGCAGAAGGAATCTTGGATTGTCCCTATACCCGGCACGACGAAGCTTTCGCATCTGGAAGAGAATGTGCGTACGCTTGATTTTGCATTGACACCTGACGAATGGAAACAGTTGGAAGATGCCGTGGCTGCTATTCCCGTAACAGGCGATCGGTATAATGCAGAGCAGCAAAGGCAGGTTGGATTCTGATTGACTGTATGTCATAGGGTAACACGACCGGTGAAAAACATTTATGTCGTGAACGGAATTTCATGTTGTTCATTTTTAGTATAATACTTATCTTTGCGAAGAAACAATACATACAATTATGAAAGTCCGTGATTTTATAGATGACAGTAATGACAGCCGCCGGCCAGTGTTTTCCTTTGAAATTCTACCTCCGTTGAAAGGGAACAGCATACAGAAAGTATATAATGTAATCGATCGGTTGATAGAGTTTGAGCCAAAATATATCAATATTACATCACACCATAGCGAAATAGTGTATCTTCCGCAGCCTGACGGGAACTTACGTAAGGCCACAGTCAGGAAGCGTCCGGGAACTGTGGCTGTGGCGGCAGCCATCCAGAACAAATATGGTATTCAGGCCGTTCCGCATATTATATGCAAAGGGTTTACAAAAGAAGAGACTGAATATGCGTTGATAGACTTGAATTTTTTGGGAATCACCAATCTCCTGTTGTTGCGAGGAGACGCAAAGTCATTGGATATTCCTGAGAAAGACCGGCATCTGTACCATCAGCACGCTACTGATCTTCAGCATCAGGTCAATCTGTTTAATCAGGGAACTGCTCTCGACGGGTCGAATATTGACAGCATTGACACTCCTTTCTCGTATGGGATGGCCTGTTATCCGGAAAAGCATGAAGAAGCTCCCAATATGGAATCTGACATCCGTTACCTGAAGGAAAAGGTGCGTAACGGAGCTGATTACGTGGTGACTCAAATGTTTTTTGACAATGAGAAGTATTATTCTTTCGTTGACAGGTGCCGTAAGGAGGGCATCAGTGTTCCGATTGTTCCGGGCATCAAGCCGATTGTATTGCGAAGTCAGTTGACGGTACTTCCGAGAGTGTTCCGTACTGACATTCCGGAACCTTTTGCAGCGGAACTTCGCAAGTGCAAGACAGATGAGGAGGTGAAGACAGTAGGTGTGGAATGGAGCATAGAGCAGTGCAAGGATTTGATTAAGCACGGCGTGCCCGGACTTCATTTCTATACATTTCTGGCATCGGAAAGTGTACGCAAGATTGCAGAAGCCATCTATTGATGGTTCCTGCAATCTTACATTGCTATCCTTCTGAGGCGGATACGCAGGTTGTAAAGTTCTGCATCGGTATGTGGAGATGCAGGATTGTGCGGCTTGACGGTTACTGTGTGATACTTCCCGTTCAACATTTCCGGAAGAGTTACCTCTTTCCGATATGTAACGGGAGAGTCTGCCGGGCGAATCAGGTAGCTCATTTGTTCTTCAAAGCGGTTGAAGAGTCGTACCGTAAGTCGGTTTTTCCCTTTTTTTAGTGGTAGGATAACCTTTTCCTTCCGGAAGGTGCAACGGTAAGGGTTCAGATGTTTCATGATGGAGCTTCCGTTCAGACATACTTCGATGCCGTTCCCGGCTCCTATTTCCACCATTATCCTTTGGGAACGCGGCGACTCAATTTCTTGCGTCAGATAATAGTTGTCCAGGCATTTGCAGTCTATGCTTCCGCTGTCTGCCGCAAGTTTTTTCCATCCTTCCCGGAGTTCGGATGCGTTGTCTGCAATCGAAGGAGTGTCGAATGGATGGTTTTCTGGTCCGTACAGATATAAATCTCCCCATTCAGTTCCCGGTAGTGGACTCATGTTCTGCGGTCTCTCTTTTTCCAATGTTATTATATATGTTTCTCCGTCTATTGTCAAGTCTATGACTTTTCCTGTTTCTTGTTGTGTATAGACGAGATCCAGTTGCTTCAGCAGCAACTGGTCAAAGTTCCAAGTATATCCTATAGTGCTTTTGTATTTGCTGTGACGGTCAAAGCGGGAGTGACTGTTGAGCGGGGTGGCATTTTGTGAGGTCAACACCGCACTTTTTACGCTATTCCCGGGAATCGGCATTATTCTTTTGTCGAATTCGAGCGTCAGCACATGAATCATTTTGTCTTTATAGGCTGAGGCAGGGACAGTCAGTATGATTTCGTCTCCGTATTGCAGGTAAGTTGCCATTTTACCGTCACCTTTCTTCAGGGTATATCCCGGCATGCTGAAAGTGATTTTCCCGTTTTTCGGATATTTTCCCGAAAGAAAAATATAAAGTCGTTCTTCGTTGCGTGTGACTTCTCCCCATTGGAACTCTTCGCTAAAAGGAGAGGGCATGCTCTCGTAGATTGCGTAAGAGTAGTGCCTTAACCATTTCCCCACATCCTCCAGCAGTTGTAGCTCGGCAGGCACTATGTTCCCTTGTTTGTCAAGGCAGATGTCATACAGAACGTTCCCTCCGTGAGAGACCGCACTGGCAAGGCTTGCCATCAGTTCTTTTGCTCCTATATAAGCGTTAGCGCATGTCTGCCACGGAGCCTGTAACGCATCGTGACCATTGCTTCCCACCACACAGAAATCATATCGGTCATTCCCCAGCCCTTCACTTGTCATACACGACGGTTGTAGCCGGTGCACCAGCTCGTAAAGTTCCATGCTCTGTTCCGGAGTATTTGAACCGATATCGAACCATATTTCTGAGACAGGACCGTAGCGTGTGAGCAGTTCCTCCACTTGAACCTTGTTGCACTCATGACGTTCTTTCGTAATGAAACTGTCTTCGGACGTTGACGCAATCTTTTCGGTAAGCGGGAAATATAGCCCGAAATTCAGCCCCGTTTTGCGGCAGGCTTCAGACATTTCCTTCACGAGGTCATGCCTGTACGGACCGGTGTCATGCGAGTTGAAATCGGTTGTATTTGTCTGGAACAGGCAGAAGCCGTCGGAATGTTTCGCTGTGAACACGATTGTGCGCATCCCGGCTCTTTTAGCTGTCGCCGCAATGGAATCCGCATTGAAATGGACCGGATTAAACAACCTGTCCGACAGTCTACGGTTTTCTACGGAACAGGAATCGAAATGGATGAGCATAGAATATTTGTTGTCTTTCCATTGGCGTAATGCGCTTGCGGATGATTGGGCAAACAGCCCCAAGCTTATCAGAGAGGAACATAATAAGAGGAGTAGTTCTTTCATGGCGCATTTTCGTTTAAACCGTAAGCAAAGATAATGTCCTTTTTGGAAAAGGAAAAAGATTCATCGCCTTCGATAGTAATTTTTTCAGAAAACGTCAGGTCACTTTTGTGAAAATGCTTGCAGGCTTGGGGCGAAATGTCCTGTTATTTAAGCATGATGAGTGAGCCGATGGAATCTTGTGTGTATGGGTATCCCGTGAAAAACTGATAAAACTGTCTGCCTAACCTTATATTATTTTGAATTATTGTGCGTACCTTTGCTGCATAAAGCGGATAGATATTTATGCAAAAAAAATATGCGGAATATATTAACGTCAACGGTCGGCTGATGGATCTGTCGCGTCCGCGTGTGATGGGAATTCTGAACCTTACTCCCGATTCTTTCTATCAGGAAAGCCGGAAGCAGACGGAACAGGAGATATCCTTCCGTGCCAATCAGATTTTGACGGAGGGGGGGAGTATTATTGACGTGGGTGCGTGTTCTTCCCGTCCGGGTGCCGCGTGTGTTCCGGTGGATGAGGAAATGAGACGGTTGCGCAATGGGCTGACAATCGTTTTCAGAGAGCATCCTGAGGCGGTGGTGTCTGTCGATACATTCCGTGCGGATGTGGCGAAGATGTGTGTGGAGGAGTTCGGCGTGGCAATCATTAATGACATATCTGCCGGAGAAATGGACAAGGATATGTTTCCCGTAGTGGCCCGTCTTGGTGTGCCTTATGTCATGATGCACATGAAAGGTACTCCTCGTGACATGCAGCGTTGTCCGCATTATGACAATATCCTGAAGGAGATTCTCTATTATTTCTCTGAGAAAGTGCAGCGTCTCCGTGATCTGGGAGCGAAAGATTTGATTGTAGATCCGGGATTTGGTTTCGGCAAGACTTTGACAGACAATTACGAATTGTTGGACAAGCTGGAGGAGCTTGCTATCCTTGAGCTTCCGATATTAGTGGGAGTATCACGAAAATCAATGATATACAATTTGTTGGGCGTTTCCCCTGAAGATGCGCTCAACGGCACTTCTGCCGTCAATGCCATAGCGTTGATGAAAGGAGCAGATATTTTGCGTGTACACGATGTGAAATCTGCCGTTGAGGTGGTGGAAATCGTGTCGGCATTGAATGGAAACACTACTTTTGAAAATATATAGATACATGCCTTTCGATATACACATCCTCACCCTGAAGGACATACTGGACATACTGCTGGTGGCTTTTTTGCTCTACAAGACCTATAAATTGATGAAAATGTCCGGTTCAATCAACATTTTTGTCGGCATACTTGTTTTCATCGTTATCTGGGTCATTGTTTCCCAAGTGCTTCAGATGAGGCTCCTCGGCTCCATTTTCGACAAACTGGTCGGCGTGGGAGTCATTGCCATCATCGTGCTGTTCCAGGACGAAATACGGCATTTCCTTCTATCTTTGGGTTCCCGTCACAGAAGTAACAGTCTTTTCCGGTTTCTGAAGGGCAACAAGAAGGGGGAAATACAAAAGGAGAACATCATGCCGATAGTGATGGCCTGCCTGAGTATGAGCAAAGGCAAGGTCGGAGCACTAATCGTCATCGAAAAGGATTTTCCTCTTGATGATGTCGTACGTACGGGAGATGTGATAGATGCTAATATAAACCAGCGTCTGATTGAGAATATCTTCTTCAAGAACAGCCCGTTGCATGACGGTGCTATGGTCATCAGCCGTAAACGCATAAAGGCGGCAGGGTGCATCCTTCCTGTCTCCCACAATCTGGACATACCGAAGGAACTCGGTTTGCGCCATCGTGCTGCACTTGGCATTTCTCAGGAAACAGATGCCATGGCCGTTATCGTCTCGGAAGAGACTGGAGGAATTTCTATCGCATACAAGGGGCAATTCCATCTGAAATTATCAGCGGAGGATCTGGAGCGTATGCTTACCGGTGAAGGAACTCTATGAGGTTATCTGCTGCCAAGATCATCGTATGAACTTTGCAGTATGGCCTTCCCGCGCAGAATTCGATTTTCATTGGGTGCGGGGCGTTCCAATATCGGAAGGTTTGAGTTCACATCGAAGAGTGTGACTCCTGTACTGTCTGCGAATGCGAACCCTCCGTTAAATGTCCAATAGGCGAATGGGTATGTGTATTCTTCTCCCAGCACATTGCGGCTGAAATTGAATTCCTCATGTCCGATTCCCAGTTGGGCAAGCAGGGTCGCTGCCATATCGGTCTGGTTCATGATTTTGTCGATGACCATAGGCTGGCTTATGGCTCCTCCTAACCATAGCATCGGAATGTGGTGTATGCGCTCGTCTTGTGCATGTCCCTTTTCAGGGTAATAGAAACCATGATCCGGAAGGCAGACTATCAGCAAGTTGTCCCATACAGGTGTTTGACGGATACGGTCGACGAACTTTCCCAGACAGTCGTCAGTAAAGGCGAAGGCATTCGGACGAGATTCCTTTATCCGCTGGTAAGGAACTTCGAAAGGCTCGTGACTGCTCAGTGTCAGAAATGCTGTGTGCCAGGGCGATTCTTTCTGTTTTGTAAGCTCTTCATAAAGGTAATCGAATGTTACGTCATCGTTAACTCCCCATGCGTTCTTCCGTTGATCTAACGGAAAATCTATGTCAGAGGTAAGTTTCTGGTAACCGCTTCCCAGCAGATAGCTTTTCATGTTGGTGAAATTAATGTCACCTCCGTACAGAAAGTCCGTGTGATATCCTTTTTCTGCCAACTTGCCGGCAATGGAAGGCAGCGTGCGGCTTTTCGCCGGAATCTTCATGACAGACAAGTCTGGAAAACTCTGGTAGCCGCTGAAAGTGCATACAGTGCCTCTGTCTGTGCGGAAACTGTTGGCATAGCATCGTGAAAACCAAATGCCTTCTTTTGAAAGACGGTCTATATTGGGACTGGCTCCTTTCACTCCGCCTAACGATTCCACCATCGTTCCTCCAAAGCCCTCCATCAGGATAATCAGGATGTTGGGACGTTTCGTGTTGAGCAGTTCAATCGTATTTTCCCCTTTTGTCGGATAAAGCCCGTTGAAAAGAGAATCACACTCCTCCTGCCCGAAATAATTGAACTGTTCCGCATAGTTCTTTGTCTTGCTTACGGATGCCAGCAGGCTGAACGCCGGATTTACAGCAGAATGATTCAGAAATTCATCGTTACAGAAATATACCTGCCCTATGTTGGATGTGGATTCTGTTACACCTCCGCGTATAACAATAAAGATGATTGCTCCCATGAGAACAAGTCCGACGTTTCCGGACAGCTTTCTCCTGACCGGAGGCAAACAGCGTGGCGTAATTCGGTACAGTATCAATGTGCCTATTATGGAAAGGGCAAGAATTATGATTATTCTTAGTGCGATGAATCCTGTGGAAACACTTGCTGCAGCATTCTTTGGTGAATCGAGATAGAAGAATACCGAAGCGTCAAGTTTGAAGTTCCAAAACGGGTACAGTGACAAATCACCGATAAAGATGAGCGACATAAGCAGGGCGATGACTGCATAATATCCGATGAGTATTTTTTGGAGAGGGAATTTCCTGAACCATACACTGATCAGTACTGCTGCCCATGGCAGTACAATCAAATAGCCGGTCACCGCTGCGTCAAGACTGGCACCGTGCCACATAACCTGGAAGTAGTCGGATATGCTTGCTCCTCTTCCCACACTTCCATTATATAGCATGAAGATCGGTTTCTGGAAAACAGACAGTAAAAAAACCGTTATGAAAAACAGTGCCAAATAGAGATATCTTTTTCTCATGTCAAATTATTTTCTTCCGAAGTCCGCAGGGATTTCTCCCCATAGTCTGGTCTCCCATTTTAGGACAGGAGTTTCGTATGAGTTTTTTTTCAGCCATTTTTCCGCCCTTTCGATAAGCTGAAACAAGGCTTCGGTTTTTGGCGTGCGTGCAAGTTTCGTCTTGCACATTTTCTTTTTCACCCAACCGAGTGCATTGCGGCTGTCAGAATATATGGGCATTCGTATATTTTTTTGTTTCAGCAGGGCGAGTCCGTGTACGATAGCCAGAAATTCACCGATATTGTTCGTGCCGAATGTCGGTCCGTAATGGAAAATTTCCTGTCCTGTGGCCAGATATACTCCACGATATTCCATCTGGCCGGGATTCCCGCTGCATGCTGCATCCACGACTACGCAGTTAGTATCGAATCCTTCGGGAAGTTTCCCGGTTTTCATCTCCTCCCGTTTGTCGTGGCTCAGATGCATATAGGCAGGTTCGTAAAGGGCCTTTTCCGCTTTCTCTTTCGTGTCAAACGATTTAAACATTGCCCCTTTGTAGCCTTTTGTCTGTTGTTGGCATTCTTTCCATGATGGATATACACCAGGACAGACACCTTTCCATACGGTATAGAATTTTAATTTTCCCATTCTTTTTCGTTACATACGTTCAGGTACTTCGATACCTAAGAGTCCCATAGCCAGCTTGACTACTTTCCCGACGTTTCTGCTCAGCACGAGACGCAAAATCTTGCATGATTCGTTTTCTTCATGCAGGATGCTGAAGTCATGATAGAATTGGTTGTATTCTTTTACCAACTCATACGCATAATTGGCTATTATGGACGGGTTATAGTCCGTACCTGCCTGTTTTACCACTACAGAAAAGTCTGCCAATTTCTGTACCAGTTCCTCTTCCTTGAGATTCATGCATATATCGGTGGAAAGTTTTTCCGGCAATGTAATGCCTGCTTCAGCCGCTTTACGCTGTATGGAGCGTATACGCGCATAGGTATATTGTATGAACGGCCCTGTATTTCCGTTGAAGTCGATGGACTCTTTGGGATTGAATGTCATGTTCTTGCGTGCATCCACTTTCAGAATGAAGTATTTCAGAGCACCCAAGCCAACGATGCGTGCCACGTCTTCAGCTTCTTTCTCACTAAGTCCGTCAAGTTTGCCGAGTTCCGCACTTGTTTCGCGGGCAGTGTCGATCATGGTCTCCATCAGATCATCGGCATCGACCACTGTTCCCTCGCGGCTTTTCATCTTGCCTTCCGGAAGTTCTACCATTCCATAAGAAAAATGGATCAGATCTTTTCCCCACTTGAATCCAAGCTTATCGAGCAGAATGGACAGAACCTGGAAGTGATAGTTCTGTTCGTTTCCTACCACATAAATCATCTTGTCGATTGGATAGTCCTCAAAACGCATCTTGGCTGTCCCGATGTCTTGGGTCATGTACACCGAGGTGCCGTCGCTGCGCAGCAGGAGTTTATGGTCAAGGCCTTCCGGAGTGAGATCTGCCCATACCGATCCATCGTCCTTGCGGTAAAATAGCCCTTTATCCAAGCCTTCGAGCACTTTCTTTTTCCCTTCCAGATAGGTTTGCGATTCATAATATATTTTGTCGAAGCTTACCCCCATCATCTTGTACGTCTCGTCGAATCCTGCATATACCCAACTGTTCATCTTTTCCCACAGAGCGCGTACTTCCGGGTCGTTCGCCTCCCATTTGCGGAGCATGTCGCGGGCTTCCTGCATCAGCGGTGATTCTTCTTCGGCCTTTGTTTTCGCTTTCTCGGGATCTGCTCCTTCCGCCTCATAGCGTGCCTGCAATTCTTTTACTTCCGCTTTGTAGTGCTTGTCGAAAGCCACATAATAATCACCTATAAGATGATCACCTTTCTTCCCCGATGATTCCGGAGTTTCTCCGTTCCCGTATTTCAGCCATGCCAGCATGGATTTGCAGATATGAATGCCCCGGTCATTCACGATGTTTGTCTTCACCACCTTGTTACCGTTGGCAGCCATCACATTGGCCAGTGCGTTGCCAAGCAGATTGTTGCGCATGTGTCCAAGATGTAGTGGCTTGTTCGTGTTCGGAGATGAGTACTCGATCATCACGAGCGGAGAGTCCTCGCCTGCCTGTGTGAGTCCCCATTGCGGATCCGCATCTATACGTTCCAGCATCTCTATCCATACTTGCTGGGAGATGACAATGTTCAGAAATCCTTTGATGACGTTATATTCTTTCACTGCCGGCTCGTTTTTCTTAAGGAATTCTCCAATTTCCTGAGCCGTCTGTTCCGGACTTTTCTTAGATAATCTTAAGAATGGAAACACTACCAGTGTGAGATGGCCTTCAAACTCTTTTTTCGTCTTTTGCAACTGGATCATTCCTGTAGCAGGTTCACATCCGTATAGTGCTTTTATGGCTTCCCGTATCGATTCAGCCAGTTTGTCTTCTATTCTCATTTTGTGCGATATGTTTATTTCCGACAAAATTAGGGATTTTCTCGGATATACGAAAATTCTGGAAATGAATGTTCTTTTGGGAATACATTGATTTACGGTTGACATTCTCCGCATTATCGTCTGCACATTAATAATGTTCGGAACAAAGCATAAAAATGTGAATAAGAAGGCACACACGCTTCCTTACTCCTTCCGAAGAACGTCAGGAGGTCTCATGGAAAACGGACGGATGTTCCGGTCAAAGCTTCCCGGCATTTTCTAATCGAGCCATTGACTCAAACCAGATATTGTCAGAATGATTGTTGTCAGGTTTTTTGATGCATGTTTTTCTTCCATTTTGATGGAGATACTCCTTCTTTCTGTTTGAACTGCTTGCTGAAGTGTGCAAGATCGGTGAATCCTACCTGCTCCGCAATCTCTGCCAGATTCTTTTGCTTCACCATCCGGATCTTGTTTTTTGCTTCTTCTATGCGAAGGTGGTTGATCCATGTGTTGAAATTGAGACCATAGGTTTCATTTATGAAGTTGGATACGTATGTGCGATTGATGCCTATTGTCTTGCTGAGTTCACTGATTGTCAGACGGGGACGGAGAAAATGCTTCTGTCTTTTCCATTCCGTAAGTTTTTCTTCGATTTTCTTTTTGGTCGTTTTACTCTGTATCATGTTCCCCATATAATTTTTTTCTAAACTACGAACTTTACATGTCACGTAAAAGGACAATAAAGTTCAGAAAATGCATATATCGCTCGCCTAACGTACTATGCAGTCAAAAATTGTACCTATCAGGTGTTATTTTGTGTATCAGTGATAAATAAGTGTGGAGAGGTGTTTTTCTGAAAACATTTCTTCGGCTATTTTCTGCAGGCATTCGGGAGTCAGTGATTCTATCCGTTCGGACACTTCTTTTTTTTCTTCGCATTTGTGGTAGTGCAGGAAACATTTTCCCATTTCGAGGGCATTGTTCTCGAAATTGTCACTGGCCACTCCGATTTGTCCGATGAGCTGTTTTTTGGCAGCGTTCAGCCGGAAAGATGTTATCGGTTTTTCGTATATTTTCTCTAATTCTTTGTGGACAAGGCTAATGCATTTTTCCTCATTCTTGTGGTCGCATCCGAAATATATGCTGAAGATTTCAGTGTCTGTATATGAGGTGAGGTTTGATTCTACGTTATATACCAGGCCCCTCTGTTCTCTCAAAGCGATGTTGAGTCGGCTGTTCATTCCCGGTCCTCCAAGAATGTTGTTCAGCAGGTACAGACCTGTGTGGCGTTCGTCATGGGTGTCGTATCCTCTTGTCCCGATCATTATGTGCGACTGGTGAGTGTCCTTGTTCATGACGACCTTTCGGGGAACAAACGGCAGGGGAGCTGTCCTTTTGTTTTCCTCTCCCGAGTCGGGGTGGATGCCTGCATGTTGCATGATTTTCTCCATTGTCATGACTGTCTTTTCGAACGGAATGTTTCCGGTGATGAAAAAAACCATGTTTGAAGGTCTGTAGTGACGATGTACGAACTCGAGTGCATCTTCGCTCCTGAACTGTCGGAGCAGATCCGGCTTGCCCAATATGTTTCTTCCTAATGGATGGTCGGGGAAAATCAGTTCCTCGAAATCATCGAATATCAGTTCTGAAGGACTGTCTTCATAGCTCCTGATTTCATCGATGATGACCTCCACTTCCTTTTCTATCTCTTGTTGCGGAAAAGTGCTGTTGAATACGATGTCAGTCAGCAGTTCTGCGGCCCGGCTGAAGTGTTCTTTCAGAAAGGCGCTGTATATGATGGTTTCTTCCTTGTTGGTGTATGCGTTCAAATCTCCCCCGACATTCTCCATGCGGTTGAGTATGTGCCATGCATGGCGTTTCCTCGTGCCTTTGAATATAAGGTGTTCCACGAAATGTGCCATGCCCTGTTCATGCGGAAGTTCGTCGCGTGTGCCGGCATTGACAGCAAACCCGCAATAGACCACGTCTGTAGGACTGGGGGCATGGATGATCCGTAATCCGTTGGAAAGCGTGTGAGTTGAATATGGCATCTTTTTGTCTGTGTAATCATTTCGACCCGGCAAAATTACAATAATACTTGTTGTCTTTCCTCAAAAAAATACGGATATTTGCATCTGGTTTGATAAATCGGATGAAAAATGGCGATGAATAAGATTGGCATATTCTGTTCCGCTTCTGACCGTATCGCTCCTATATATAAGGAGAAGGCCGAAGAACTGGGTGTGTGGTTGGGTAAACATCACAAATGGGTTGTTTACGGTGGCTCTGATACGGGTTTGATGGATACAGTGGCGCGTGCCGCCAAGGGGAACGGCTCGATGCTGATGGGAGTGGTTCCCGCCAAACTGGAGGAGTCGGGAAAGGTCAGCGATTTGCTCGATGTGGATTTCCATACTGTGAACCTGAGTGACCGCAAAGACATCATGCTTCAGGAATCGGACATAATGGTGGCTCTTCCGGGAGGAATAGGTACGCTGGATGAGATTTTTCATGTGGCGGCCTCCGCTTCGATCAGATACCATGACAAGAAGGTGATACTCTACAATGTTGACGGTTTCTGGGATGAAATAATCCGTTTCCTTGACAAGCTCGATGAACTTCATTTCGCCCACCGTTCCATAAAGAACCATATTTTGGTGGCCGGGAGTTTTGGGGAACTGACAAAAATGCTCACGGATGACTGAATGAAACATAAAATCTAAGATTATGAACAAATCTGACATTAAGGAATTGTTGAAGCGCGAGGCACAGGCCGTTTTGGATATTCCCGTGACGGATGCCTACGAGAAGGCCGTGTCGCTGGTCGTGGAACAAGTGTATGAAAAGGGAGGAAAACTCGTGACAAGCGGAATGGGGAAGGCAGGACAGATTGCCATGAATATTGCCACTACATTCTGTTCGACAGGAATACCTGCCGTGTTTCTTCACCCGAGCGAAGCTCAGCATGGCGATTTGGGGATTTTGCAGGAGAACGATTTGCTGCTTTTGATTTCCAATTCAGGAAAGACCCGCGAGATTGTGGAACTTACAGTCCTTGCGGAACGACTTAATCCGGCACTGAAAAAAATTGTCATCACAGGAAATCCGGAAAGTCCTTTGGCGGAAGCCGCCGATGTCTGCCTCGTGACAGGACATCCCGATGAAGTTTGTCTTTTGGGCATGACTCCCACTACATCCACCACAGTGATGACAGTAATAGGAGATATTCTGGTAGTTGAGACAATGCGGCGTACCGGGTTTACCATAGAAGAGTACAGCAAACGGCATCATGGAGGTTATCTAGGTGAACGTTCGCGTGAGTTGAGCAAATGATGGGAAATACGTACCTTATGGATTGATTGGTAAGCCTGAATAATTTCCGTCAGGGTGTATGTTTCTCGGAAAAATGAACACTTTTGCACTAAAAAATAATAATTATGGGTACATTGCTCTTTCTAAATATTGGTGTGACAGAGATATTGATTGTTCTTTTCGTGGTTCTTCTGCTGTTCGGCGGACGGAAGTTGCCTGAACTTATGCACGGACTTGGAAAGGGCATAAAGGTGTTTAAGGAAGAAATGAAAGGTGCTGCCGACAATGGCAGTAAAGAACAGGAAAAGGAATGATGCCGGAACAGACCGAAATGACTTTTTGGGATCATCTTGAGGCACTCCGGTGGATGATTCTGCATTGCCTGATAGTGCTGGTTGTTTTCCTGGTGGCAGGATTCGTTTTCGTGCCGTGGCTTTTCGACCATGTGGTGATGGCTCCTTGCCGCGATGACTTTTTCCTTTATCGTGCAATAGGGGAGCTTGCTTCGCGCACGCCGGTGGTGCCTGAGTTTCTGGACAAGCCGTTCCATGTGGATGTAATCAACATAAGACTATCGTCACAGCTTTTCATGCATTTCACACTGGCGTTCTGGCTGGCTTTTCTCTGTTCGTTTCCTTATATGGTATATGAAGTATGGAAGTTTGTATGTCCGGCCTTGTACACCAATGAAAAGAAAGGAGTGCGTTTTGCATTTATTTTCGGTACTGTCATGTTCTTCATAGGATGTGTAGTGGGGTATTCCATCGTGTTCCCCATGACACTTCGTTTTCTCTATACTTATGAATTGAGTGCAGACATCTCGAACCAGCTGTCCCTCGACTCGTACATGAGCAATTTTCTGATGTTGATTTTCATGATGGGAATCGTCTTCGAACTTCCTATCGTCTCTATGTTGCTTTCCCGCATCGGGATTCTCAATCGCTCTTTTTTCTCGAAGTATCGCCGTCATGCCATAGTCGTTCTACTGACTATATCCGCTATAATCACTCCATCGACTGATCCTTTCACGCTTATGGCGGTATTTATTCCTATTTATATATTGTGGGAGTTGAGCGCTTTTCTGGTGCACAAGAAAAAGACGGAATGAGTATGAGGTGACTCCTTTTTTCTGCTGGCTCTAAAAGCTTATTGGTCAGTTTTTTGTGGAACAATATGACAAAAGAAAGGCCCTCTCAATTACAATGAGAGAGCCTGTTCTTTTCAGTATTTATTTTGGGGGAGTTATTTCTTTTTGCTTGCCTTTACCCACCATTTGTCTCCCTCATCAGTCATGTTTTCATGTTCAAAGAACTGTTTCCAGTCGTCTTTCTTCATTTTATGGGAGGCTGTTTCTGTGGGGCCGGCCTTTGTTGGACTTTTCTTCCTACCTTCGGAGCGTTCGCGCTTCTTCCCGCTTTTATCGCTCTTGCCCTCATTTTCCTCAGCGACTTCCAGAACTACTTTGCGTCCGTTTTTCAGAGTGACTTTGTTCAGTGCTCTCAATAGAATAGGTGTCTGGGATTCAATTACCTCTACGAATGAGAAGTTTTGCATAAGGTCGATTCGGCCTACCTGGATACGTTCGTTTTTTACGTTATGGTTGATGAGATCGATAATCTGATTTGCGTAGAACCCGTCAGTCTTTCCGAGATTCAGGAAAAGGCGTGTATATCCCTTTTCCGCCTTGCGGCTTCTTTCACCACGTTCCTTGCGTGTTGGCTTGCCGTGTTCTTTCTTTTCTTTCCCGGCTTTCTCTGATGCGCTTGGTTGTGAAATTTCCGGAGCATTCTTGTAATAGTCAAGGAAACGGTTGAACTCCATTGAGACCACGCGTTTTATAAGGTCTTCCTTGCTCAGCCACTCGAACTTGCGATAAATGCTTGGCAGGAAGGTATCAATCTCTTCCTCGTTCACTTTTACCTTCTCTATTTCGTCTATTACTTTTACAAGTTGTTGCTCACAGATTTCTTTTCCTGTAGGCAAGGCACTGACCTCAAACTTTTTGTTGATGATACGTTCGATTTCACGCATCTTCCCTTTCTCGCGCAGGTTCATTATAGCGATAGATATGCCGGTCTTTCCGGCACGTCCCGTACGTCCACTCCGATGTGTGTAGCTCTCCGTATCATCCGGTAGCCCATAGTTGATGACATGTGTCAAATCGTTTACGTCAAGTCCGCGTGCAGCCACATCTGTAGCTACAAGCAATTGCAGGTGACGCTGGCGGAACTTTTGCATCACGAGGTCACGCTGGGCTTGGCTCAGTTCGCCGTGTAACGAGTCTGCATCATATCCGTCCTGTATCAGTTTGTCTGCTATTTCCTGAGTTTCCTTGCGTGTACGGCAGAAGATTATGGCGTAGATTTGAGGGTAAAAGTCAACGACTCGTTTCAGTGCCAGGTATTTATCCTTGGCATGTACTATATATGCTACATGATGTACGCTTTTTGTGCTTTCGTTCTTTACGCCGATTGTGATTTCTTTTGCATTGTGAAGATATGTCTTTGCTATCTTTGATATTTCCGGACTCATGGTAGCGGAGAACATCAGGGTATTGCGATCCTGCGGCACGTGTTCCAGAATGGAATTGATGCTGTCGGTGAAACCCATGTCAAGCATTTCGTCCGCCTCGTCCATAACCACGTCCTTAACAGTCTTCAACTTGGCTACATTGCGTTCCATAAGGTCGATCAGACGTCCCGGTGTGGCTACGATGATATGCACTCCCTTTTTCAGACTACGTATCTGGCTCTCTATTGACGACCCTCCGTAAACCGGCAGAATTTTCAGGTCTGTTATGTACTTTGAATAGTCGGTAAGATCACCTGCTATTTGCAGGCAGAGTTCGCGTGTCGGACAAAGTATCAGAGCTTGTGGCTCGCGTCGTGTTACGTCAATCTTCTGAATCAGCGGCAGACCAAATGCGGCTGTTTTTCCTGTTCCGGTTTGTGCCAAAGCTACTACATCGTTCCCGTTTCCCAACAGGTAAGGAATCACTTCTTCTTGTACAGGCATGGGACTTACATATCCCATTTCTTCAATGGCTTTGCGTATCTCGGGAGAAACGCCAAGTTCTTCAAATGTTTTCATTCAGTCTTAAAATATCAAATTTTGTGCAAAGTTACAGATTATTCTCGATATATCAGGCATTATGCCTGCTGTTTCTTTGCGCGTATCTTATCTGACGGTCGCCGCTAAACCTCCCGGCGACATTCCGAACTGGCGCTTGAATGCGATGGAAAAATGCGAACGATTCTTGAAGCCTACTTCAGAATAGATTTCTGAAGGTTTGTGTTTCCCGTCGCACAGCATTTCGTATGCTTTGTCGAGTCGTTTCTTGATAAGCCATTTTTCCGGAGACAGGTCGCTTACTTTGGCGAAGTCACGCTTGAAAGTGGCGAGGCTGCGTCCTGTATAAGTGGCGAATTCTTCCAGAGTCATATCCTGTGTGTAATTTGCTTCCATGAAGGGAAGCAGGTCTATTTTCCACGATTCGTTAAAGTCGAACAGTGTGGGGTAGAAACGTACATCTGCATCAAGCAGGCAATAGAGTGCTTCTTGCATTTTCAATTGGATAATCTCATCTTTCGGCTTGACTTTCGCATCCGTATAAGGAAAGAGCGAAAGAAAGAGGCTTTGCAGGGCAAGTGTTTGAGGCAACAAGACGGAAGCTTCATGGATGCGTTTCACTTCCGCAGGCAGTGCTGCCTTGTCCAACCGGCTGAAGAAGTCGCGAAGGAAACTGCGTTCGAAGCGGATGCTGATTGCTTTGTATGGAGCATTGTCTGCCGCATGTTTAACCAGCTTCACCTGATGGTCACGCTTGAGGAAGATGTAATTGCCGGCGCAGACTTTCAATGTGCGCCCACAATCTTCCACTACCATCTCGCCTGAATATACGTAGATAAGGACATGGACAGGCATTCGGTATTCGGATAGCATCTCATGTGGGACAAAACAACTATATACAATATCCCCATATTTATATACTTGTGATTCTTTTAGCATGATGCTACAAAATTAAATGTTTACTTTCAGTTGGACAAACATTGTTTTTGACAGATTATAGCCTGATCATTGCCACTCCTGCAACCATCAGTGCAATGCCGATAAGTTGGACGAAGGTAATTCGCCGCTTCATTGCCCCCATCCAACCGCGTTCCTCCATCAGAAGACTGAGTGACATTTGGCCGAGCAGGAGTGCCATAAAGAATGCTCCGGTGCCAATCTGTGGTATCAGCCACGCATTGCCGAACACCGAAACAGCTCCGCACACGCCACCCAACCACATCCACCACGGATTTCCTTTTGCAAAAGACTTGCGCACGCAGACAATCTTTCCGTTTCCGATGCAGACGACTGCAATGACGATGGTCGCTATCAGGAACGATACAGTGGACGCCTGTACCGCTGAGGCGAGGCAATTGCCCAACTTTCCGTATATCGCGCCGATGGATGCCATCAGGCAACCTGTCACGATGCCTGTCAGTTGCCAAAGCAGGGTGTGCCGGGTTGTGGAAAGTTGTGTCTCTTTCTTTTTCCCAAGATTCGGCACGACCACAACCAACAGCACACCGCCTATCAGCAGTAGCATCGCCACGGCACGTATGGTAGAGAAAGGTATATGCACTGAACCGAACAGTCCGAAGTGGTCGATGACAAGGCTGAACAGCAGTTGCCCCAAGAGGGGAAGAATGGCAGTCTTCAGCTGTCCGAGCGCACGGAACAGACAGATGGTGACCGTGATGGTGAACAGCGCGAGGATGCCACCCGTCCAGCCCCACCACGGCACACCGGCCATCTGTGCAGCGGACGGGAGTAACGGGATTCCTCTTGCAACCGAGATTGCTGCCAGCAGCAGAGAAGACACGGCAAACGAAACGAGCGTCACAACGAAAGCCGGGCCTACGCTCGTCCGCATCCGTGCGTTTGCCGCAGTCTGGACGGGGACGAGCATGCCCATCAGCAAAGCCATGATTAAAAGCCACCACATGTCACATCACTTTTGAGTGTGCACTCCCGGGCTTCCATAAAGTTTGGTGCGTAATTCGCCCAATTCAGCAATCTGTTCATCGGTCCGCTCGCCATATATTTTCAGTTTGTTGAGTGCAGCAGTAAGTACAACATACTCGTCATCTGTAAGTGTCACATCTGTTGCGCCCAAATTCTCAACTATTCTGGCATCGCTGCGCATACCGGGAATTGGAACGATATGTTCTTGCTTCATCACCCATGCAAGCGATATCTGTGCAGGCGTACACCCCTTCTTCTGTGCATATAGCCTTACCAAGTCGATGACAGGCCGGTTGCCTCTCACATTCTCAGGTTTATAACGCGAAATGACCCTGCGTATGTCATCTCCTTCGTAATGTGTCTGCTCCGTGTATTTGCCGCTGAGCAACCCGCCAGCCATTGGTGAATATGCCACAAAGCCTATGTCCAACTCACGACACAGAGGAATCACATCGGACTCCCATTGGCGTGCCATCATTGAATATTCGCTCTGCACGGCTGTAAGCGGTGTCACCGCATGGGCTTTCCGTATCTGTTCTGCTGTGGCTTCCGATACGCCCCACGCCAGAATCTTTCCTTCACGGATAAGCTCACCGAACCAGTATGCCATGTCTCCCACGTCTGCTTCCTTGGGCACGCGATGGGCATAATAAAGGTCTATGTGGTCAGTCTGTAAACGCCTCAAACTGTTTTCTATGGCAAAGCGGACACCGTTTCTGCTCAGTTTGCCCCCTTCTATATGTTCCTGCCCTAAAAGAGGGGAAGGCGAATACTTCGTACAAAGCACAATCTCGTCCCGTATGGGTTGCAACGCCTTCCCTACCAACTTCTCATTGCGGTATGTGGCATAAATTTCAGCCGTATCATAAAAATTGCAGCCCATATCGTGAGCCTTGCGCATCAGCCGTATCGACTCGATTTCTTTCGGGACTTTGCCGTAGGCTGTACTAAACCCCATACACCCCATGCCGATGGCAGACACTTCGAGGTTTCTCAGTCGCCTTGTTTTCATCGCCTGTCCTTACTGTTTCATTTCCGGATAATTGTACACGGTCTCACATTCCTTGCGCTCGCAATACATCTTCCAATAGGTTTCTGCAATGCGTGAGGGTGCAAAGAAATCATCGCCGCCAATAAGCCCGCATACCGTCACGGTGCCGACAAAAATGCCCTTGGACTTCAGGTCCTCGTGCAAGGCATATGTCATAGCCCGAAGTGCCGCCTTGTCGAGCGACAATGGCAGATAAGCGGCACTCGGATACAAAGCCAGTCCGCCGCCGGTCAGGAGAATTGTACCGTTATTCTTGCCAAACTCTTCGTCTGCCACTTGCTGCACACAATGGTATGCGCTTGCCACGTCCACCTGATAGTGACGCATCAGTTCCGCACTATCTATTTCCCCGGGTTTGTCGGGTGTCGTGATGCCAACGTTGTACACGAGTACGTCAGGCGTGCCGCATTCGTCTTTCATCTGTTGGAAAGCCTGCACAAGCGATTCCGGCTTTGCTGCGTCTGCCACATACGTGCGGGTTTCTATTCCGTTTGCAGCGAACTCCTGTTCATATTCTTTAAGTGACTGTCCGTTACGTGCCATCAGTATGACACGGAAACCTTCCTGACCGAATCTCTTTGCCACGTGGTTGCCAAGACCTTGTCCTGCTCCGACCACAACTATTGTCTTTTTGTTCATAATATAAAATTGTTGTAATGAGTCATCTCTGATTTATCATGTATTGTTTATGTTTACAGTTGCAAATTTATAACGCTGACAAAAAGCAGAAGTTGCTGTCAGGCTCAAAGGAATGTTGCTTTGCGGTTCATATTTAAATGTTTGCCATGAACGGTGTGAATTGGTTTTCTTTTCAGGTTTCCGTTTTATATTTAAGTCATCATTATACGACAGACTGTTAGCGTTTTCTAAAAAAGCTATCAATTTGTTGGTTTGACGCAAAATCAGATGTGAAAATATCCTTATATTTGTATCAGACAAAATGTACCGAATCATACATGGACACAATAAACAGTGAAATAGCTTCGTTCCTGAGCCATATTGGAATTGACAAGGATAATTTAGGTTGGGGAACGCGGATCACAATTCTTATTGGGATTCTGCTGGTGGCATATATCTTCACGAAGATATTCCATTATGTTATCATGCCGGTAATTCATAAGATCACGGCAAAAACAAAGGCTACATGGGACGATTATCTGTTCAACGAACGAATCCTCACGGCAATATGCCGTATGGTGCCTCCTGTTATAGTATATGTCATGATTCCGTTTGCGTTCGAGGACGTGCCGGGATTGCTGAATGTCGGACTGAAGCTCTGTCTGGTTTACTTGGTCATTTGCGCTCTACGCCTTGTCAATGCATTCCTTGACTCGCTGTATGAGATATCCAACGAACATGAGACTTTCCGTAACCGTCCGCTGAAAAGCATATACCAGACAATAAAGTTGGTGGCAATATGTATAGGCATTATAATGATAATCAGTATATTGCTGAATCAGAATGCAGGAAGCATATTGGTGGGCCTTGGTGCATCGGCCACTGTGCTGATGTTGATTTTCAAGGACAGCATTCTCGGTCTGGTGGCTGGAGTACAGCTTTCTGCCAACGATATGCTACGGCCTGGCGACTGGATTACTATGGACAAATACGGGGCTAACGGATATGTGACGGAGGTGTCGCTCACGACTGTCAAGGTACAGAACTTTGACAAAACCATTACCACCATTCCTCCTTATGCGCTTGTCAGCGACGCTTTCCAGAACTGGAGGGGGATGTGGGAGAGCGGAAGCCGCCGCATCAAACGCTCTCTGTTCTTTGACATGAATACTATCCGCTTCTGTACGGAAGAGGAGACGGAGACGTATATCGAAAAGGGATGGCTGTCCAAAGAAGAGGCGGAAAGCGGTAGCGTTGTCAATCTGCTGGTTTTCCGCAATTTCGTTATGAAGTATCTTAAAAATCACCCGGGAATCAACAATGACTTTATCATGATGGTACGTCAGATGGAGCCTACCACGGAAGGGCTTCCCGTAGAGATATACTGTTTTGTAAGTGCGACCGAGTGGACGGTGTATGAAACCATACAGTCGGAGGTGTTTGACCATCTGATAGCCGGTGTATCACAGTTCGGCCTGAAGCTGTTCCAACGTCCTTCAGGAGTAGATTTTAATTTGATTAACCAGAATAAAGCATAATATGGAAAAAGGACTCACTTATACGAGTACGACCGTTGTCGGCCAAGCCTGTACAGCCCTTGCCATGGGTTCAGGCGATATGGAAGTTTTTGCTACTCCGGCACTGGTTGCCCTCATGGAAAATGCAGCCATGAACGCAGTGAAGGATTGTCTTCCTGATGGAGCCACCACTGTAGGAGCAATGATACATACGTCTCACATCAAACCATCCGGCATCGGTGAAGAGGTGAAGGCCACGGCCACGCTGGAGGAAGCCGACGGACGGAAACTGACATTCAGAATCATTGCAGAAGACTCGAAAGGAACCGTGGGCGAAGCCATCCACGTGCGATATATCGTTGACAGAGAACGTTTCTTGCGCAAGCTGTAAGCCGAAGGAATATCCAAAGACTTTATCGGATATGTTTTGACAAGTCAGTTGAGTGACTTTGTCGTCATGTGACAAAGCCTCAGGTGTCGTGTTGAGAACTTCTTTCAAGATGAGGATTATTTTCTCTGTGAAAGCATGTGCCCCAAATGGAATCCGTCTTTGAATAATGACCTGTTCCATCCGATTTCTTTTCCCGTATAAAAATCGAACAGAGGTCTATAGCAGCAGTTTCAGTTCTGTCGCTGAAAGCAGTCCGTTGCAGTTCTCGCAGATGAAGTCATTTTCCGCCTGCATAAGTCAGCAAAGTGATGTACAACAGTATCAGCGCATAGGCGGCATCGTAGTTCATATAAAGGTATAAAAGTAAGTCAGGAAAAAATGTCTGCTCGTTTCTGCAAAAACGAGCGGACATTCCAATCAAAACGTGCCGGTAAAAAAACTATGGCTCCGGTTCACTTCCTCCCAATGTCCCGATGTATTCATAAAGTTTTCGGTAGAAAGGATGTCGGGTCAGCGTAGAGGCATCGCCCAGAATGATCAGTTTCATGCGTGCGCGTGTAATAGCTACATTCATGCGGCGGAGGTCATTGAGAAATCCTATCTGTCCCTTTTCATTGGCACGAACCAGACTTATGATAATCACATCGCGCTCCTGTCCTTGAAATCCGTCCACCGTATTGACTGTAATCATCCGGCGGTAGGGCTTGAAAAAACTGTCTTTTCTGAGCAGGTGACGAAGGTATTGCACCTGTGCCTTGTATGGGGAAATCAGCCCCACGTCAATCCTTTCCTCCAAAAAACGTTCGCGTCCGATTTTGTTGATGTAGCCGTTAAGCAGGGTTACGGAAAGTTCGGCCTCAGACTTGTTGATGCGTCCGTAATTCTCTCCTACAGATTCTTCGCTGTAGTCCATTCCCTCTGTGTTCACCCACTCGATGGGTGTCTCAAAATCAAGTATGCTCCGGTATTTCACTTCGGGGGCAGAACTGAGCATTCCTCCGTAGAACCATTCGGAGGAAAAACGCATGATGGCATCGTTCATGCGGTACTGAACCTTCAGCAGCGATACTACGTCCGGCTTGTTCTTCACTATTGACTGCATCAGTGTGTCACCTAATCCTCCGCGTAAGGCTTCGATGCACTTGACGGTGGGAGGAAGCTGGCAATGGTCGCCGGCAAATATTACACGGTCGGCTTTGCGTATGGCTATCCAGCAGGCGGCTTCCAGTGCCTGAGCCGCTTCATCAATGAATACGGTGCCGTACTTCTGTCTCATGAGTATTCTGTTCGCACTCCCTGCAAGCGTGCAGGATATGACCCGCGCCTCGCTGAACAGGGATTCGGTGATGCGGATCTCAAGATCTGTCGCACGGTCTTTAAGCGAATTGATTTTTGTGCGTACCTTCTCCTTGTCGGAGGCCTTCCTGATGTGTGCATATAGTTCTCTTATCGCCTTTCTGATGCTCCACAGCTGTGGATAGTCGGGATGTGACTCAAACCGGCGTTCGTAAGTGAACGAGAGCATTTTGTCGTTTACGCGGCTGGGATTTCCCACCCTAAGCACGTTTACTCCGCGATCCACAAGTTTTTCGCTTATCCAGTCGACTGCCATATTGCTCTGTGCACACACCAATACCTGGCTTTCGCGGTGAAGTGTTTCGTAGATTGCTTCCACCAATGTAGTAGTCTTTCCCGTTCCGGGAGGGCCGTGTACCACAGCCACGTCTTTGGCATGTAGCACTTTGTTGACGGCTTCTTCCTGTGTCGGGTTCAGCCACGGAAAACGGATTGGCTGGAAAGAGAAAGATGAAGCCGGACGGTTGCTGTGGAATATTTCTCTCAACTCGGCCAGGCGGTCGTTCTTGGCAGATATGACACGTTTCAGCGCATCAAACATCAGTCGGTAACTGGTTTCGTCGAAATAGAGCTGTATGCCCAGTATTTCCCTGCTGCGAATCGCTGTCAGCGCATTTTCATCAGGGATGACCACCACCATGCGGTCGCCATCGGCATAGTTCACCGTGCATACGAAATTCAGGTAGGTGAGTTTTCCGCTCATGTCTTGCGTGAAGAAGCATACAGGTCGGCCGTACTCGAACAGATGTTCAATGTCTTTTCCTTCTCTTCTTTCAACCTCTACAACCAATTGATTCAAGGCATTGTAATAACTCCTTCCGATATTGAGGGGAAACCAGCATGCACCGCGTCTTATTTCCTTCACGATGCCTGCTGTTTCGGTCTGTTGCCTGAACTGTTCCTTTTCGTATTCATATTCCATTTTCAGCAGTTCATACTGATGCTGAAGATATGACACTGGAGATTTTGCCATAATTCCTACCGATGAATAGTCATGATATAAAGTCTCATTCGCAAGAAATCACTTTCTTTCCGCCAACATCTGCGCGCGTGACTTGCTCTGGGTCACGACGTACACTCCCGAAAATATCAGTATGGTGGCTACAGCTTTCACCCATCCGAAGCTGGACATTCCGGCAAGCACCGCTACACTGCTTCCTACAACAGGCTGCATGTAGTTGTACATACTCACCACCGTAGGCCGGAGTGTCTTTTGACCAACCAGCATCAGAATGTAGGCTACGTAAGTGCCGAACACTACCACATAAGCTACCTCCAGCCAGACTTCCATGGCGAAAGAGGTGAAATCCATGCAAGAGAAGTCACGATACGAGAACGGAATGAAGCATATGGCTGCATACGTAAACATCCATTTCATAAGGGTAATCACGTTGTAGCGTGCTATAAGCCTCTTGAAGATGGTCAGATAACAAGCGAAGCACACTTGCGCACTCACACAAAGCATATCTCCGAGCACATTGCCGTCTTTCTCTCCTCCGCTTTGGCTGCTCATGATAAGTGCGAGCGCACCGGCAGAACCCAAAAAGATGCCGGTGACTTTCTTGGGAGTGACAGGCTCTTTAAGAAAGAGGGCTGCCAGAATCATTGTAACTATTGGCATTGTTGTGGTGACTATCGAAGCGTTTACCGGAGAGGTTAGAGACAATCCCAAGGTGAAGCATCCCTGATTGCAGACAATACCTAACAAGGAAGCGAAAAAGAGCATCAGCAGATCGTGATGGTTGACCTTTTCTGCCTTTACGAACATTGAGGTAATCCAGAAACAGATGGCCGCTCCGAACATGCGCATGTTGGCCAGAGTCAGCCCTGTAATGCCGGAATCCATTGCAGCCTTACCCACAGGCGACATCAATCCCCACATACTTGCTGCAGCAAGCATGGACAGATGTGCCTTTATATTCTTTACATTCACCATAAATACTTTTAAAAAACATAAATCGGCCGCAAATTTAGCATGATTCTTATGAAAAAAGTTTGTCCATGCGTTGATTTATTCGGCTCAAAACACTATTTTTGTTAGAGACATTCAATTCGTTACAGTCATGAAAAAACAGGCGGACTACATTAAACGTATTGAAATTAAAGGGTTGTGGGGACGCAAGAATATTTCGTGGAATCTGCGTCCGGACGTGAATATCCTGAGCGGAATAAATGGAATCGGGAAAAGCACTATTCTTAACAATTCTGTCAGAAGCCTGACAATATTGGAAGGTGGAGTGCTGGAAAATGGAATGCAGACAGATGTTTCTTTCGTGTTTTCTCCGGAAGATGCCACCTATATCCATTTTGACGTCATAAGGAGTTTTGACCGTCCCCTTATCAATTCGGAACTTTTGGGGAAAATCGGGAATCAGGAAGTAAAGACTGAGCTCGACCTGCAACTCTATCAGCTCCAACGGCGCTATTTGGACTATCAGGTCAATATAGGAAACCGCATCATTGAGAAGCTTATCTCAGGCAACCCCGTAGAGGCGGAAAAGGTGTCGTATCCAAAGACAATGTTCCAGAATCTGGTAGACGAACTGTTCGGGGAAACCGGAAAGAAAATCATACGAAAGAGCAACGAGATACAGTTTGAACAGGACGGGGACATACTTTCGCCTTATCAGCTTTCTTCCGGTGAGAAACAGATGCTTGTCATCCTCCTTACCGTACTGATACAGGACAACAAGGCATGTACACTCTTTATGGATGAGCCTGAGATATCACTTCACGTTGAATGGCAGGAGAAGCTCATATCGCTTATTCGCAGTCTCAATCCTAACGTGCAGATTATGCTTGCCACACATTCTCCTGCGCTTATCATGAACGGATGGATGGATGCCGTTACAGAGGTTAGTGACATCACTACCCGATAAATACTTTCGGAACAATGGGAAAGAGGCTGACTGAAAATCTCTCCTCACTATACGTCGGAGCGGCAAACAGACTTAAGCCGAAACATGCCAGACGGAGAATCGTAGCTTACGTAGAGAGTTACGATGATATCTCGTTCTGGCGTACCTTGCTTTCGGAGTACGAGAACGAGAAACGATATTTCGAGGTGATGCTCCCTTCAAGCACTTCATTGGCTAAAGGAAAGAAGAGTGTACTGATGAACCGTTTAGGGAAACAGTTGGGAGAAAACATGATCGCCTGCGTTGACAGTGACTACGACTACTTGATGCAGGGATGCACAAACACTTCACGCTATATGCAGGAAAGCCCTTACATCATGCAGACATATGCTTATGCAATCGAAAACTATCATTGCTATGCGGAGGGATTGCATGAAGTATGTGTTACTGCCACGCTCAATGACCATAAACTTATCGACTTTCCCGAATTTATGAGGCTCTATTCCCGCATTGCTTATCCGCTGTTCGTGTGGTCTGTATGGTTTTACCGGAAGCATATACTGTCGGAGTTTTCACTTCTCGACTTCTGTTCATATGTAAGATTGGAACGTGTGAGCATATCACATCCCGAAAATTCGCTGAAGGCAATGGAGAGAAAAGTAAACCGCAAGCTGCGAGACCTGGAGCGCAAACGTCCGAAAGTTTTTTCAGAAATAGAAAGGCTCAAGAAGGAGCTGAAAGGATTGGGTGTAACTCCGGACAACACATATATGTTTATACAAGGGCATCATATCATGGACAATGTTGTGATGAAACTGTTGCAGCCTGTATGTACTGTACTGCGTAGAGAACGTGAAGAACAGATACGTAGCCTTGCCCTCCACATTCAGCAGATGCAAAACGAACTGACCAGTTACCAGAGAAGTCAGGTCAGTGTGGAGCAGGTGATTCATCGCAACACGAACTACACTGAGTCTCCTCTATACCGGATGGTGAGGCGAGATGTGGAGGCTTTCTTGAAGATTGTGGGGTAGGGAGAGTTTGTTTCTGGAGGAAGAAAAAAGAGGGTACACAAGCACCCTCTTACTATTATAAAGTGTTTTCGTCACTTATTTGATATTCGGATTCAGTTTGTTCCATTCTGAGATCTCTGGAAGAACACCCATTGCAATCACTTCGTCACGCAGCTCGCACAAGTGAGAATAGCTCTTGTCCAAAGCAGCCTGTTCTTCAGCCGTTCCGTTCAAAGCCATACATTGGCAACCGTCTGCGCTGATTGATGTTTCCCATGCCATCATGATATGGTCGTATTTGTCATTGGAAACATATGTGCCGGCCGGCCAACGGAATGCTTTTCCGCCCATAGCTGCACCTATCATTTCGATTGATACGTATGACGGGCTTTGGAATGAAGAACGGCCGCGCAATGCGATGATGTTGGCACCGCCCTTAGTTACTTTCTGCTGTATTTCAGCCCATTTTTCTTTAGGCAGGGCATCTGTTCCGATGATGTCGCTCAAAGGTTTGCCGTTTACTTTTGCAGTAGAGGCAAATACAGCCATCTGTTCGCCGTGTCCGCCGTATGTGCGGCAGTTTTCTACTGAATCAATAGGTACAGCGAAATATTTGGCCAGTTCGCTGCGCAGACGTGTAGAGTCGAGAGCGGCCAGAGTAGTAACCTGTGAAGGTTTCAATCCGGAATACAGCAAAGTAATAAGTCCGGTAATGTCAGCCGGATTGAAAATTATTACAATGTGCTTAACATCAGGGCAATATTCTTTGACATTCTTGCCGAATTCCTCAGCAATGGCGGCATTGCCTTTCAGCAGGTCTTCACGAGTCATGCCGGCTTTGCGGGCTGCACCTCCTGAGTTTACAATATATTTAGCACCTGTCAATGCTTCTTTAATGTCTGAAGTGAAAGTTACGTTTACACCTTCGAAACCGCAGTGATACAATTCTTCGGCCACACCTTCCAGTCCCGGAGCGTACGGGTCATACAGACAGATGTTTGGGGTAAGCCCCATCATGATAGCAGTCTGAGCCATGTTGGAACCGATCATGCCGGCAGCACCTACGATGGTAAGTTTTTCGTTCGTAATAAATTCCATAATTCTTAATGTATTAAGTTTATATTATAAAATGTACAGTATCATTTTTTACACTGCAAAGATAAAAAAGTTCCTCATTCTTCAAGTCTTTCTGTCTGTGTAAAAATTGTTACAAAACACATTTAGCAGTCTGATTACAGAAAAATTTCACTATTTTTAGTCATAACAGTCCACTTTTGCAAACAGCAGGTTGCATTTTGAATCTCGGGAGGTTTTTTCTTGGTGACAATGAAGTTTTTTATATAACGTAAGGACGTTTGTTTTTCGTAATCATAAAGATGATATTCCGGTGAATTGTCGTAACTTTGGCGCGTAAAAATGATCTGAATATGTGGTTATTGCTGGCATTCTGCTCAGCGGCGTTGCTGGGCTTTTATGATGTATTCAAGAAAAAATCTTTGGCAGGAAATGCTGTCCTGCCAGTTTTGGGGTTGAACACGCTGTTTTCGAGCCTTATTTTCCTGCCTTTCATTCTCGTCTCACATTTCAGGCCCGATTGGTTGGAAGGATCGCTGTTCTATGTGCCCGATGCAGGATGGGAGGTACATAAATACATTCTTGTCAAGTCGTTCATCGTGCTTTCTTCATGGACATTCGGATATTTCGGCATGAAACATCTTCCGCTCACCATAGTGGGGCCAATCAATGCCACTCGTCCTGTTATGACGTTGGTAGGCGCATTGCTGATATTTGGTGAAAGGCTTAATGTGTACCAGTGGATTGGAGTACTTTTGGCTATAGTCTCGTTTTTCATGCTGAGCCGTTCGGGGAAGAAGGAGGGAATAGATTTCGGACACAACAAATGGATATGGTTCGTGGTGATGGCCGCAGTGCTGGGAGCCGTAAGCGGACTGTACGACAAGTATCTGATGGGACGGTTCAACAACATGACAGTCCAGTCGTGGTATAATGTTTACCAGCTGTTTCTTATGGGAGGTGTGCTGATGTTTCTTTGGTGGCCGCGCCGCAAGTCGGGCACTCCTTTTCATTGGGATTGGTGCATCATTCTGATTTCCGTCTTTCTGTCGGCGGCTGATTTCGTGTATTTTTATGCCTTGAGCATGGAAGACTCCATGATTTCCATCGTGTCGATGGTTCGCAGGGGAAGCGTTGTGGTGTCATTCTTCTTCGGCGCAATGATGTTCAGCGAAAGGAATCTGAAGAGTAAAGCTGTTGATCTTGCTCTTGTACTCATCGGAATGTTCTTTCTGTATCTTGGTAGTGTGCTGGGATAGGAAAATGTTTCGTCGCTATGGGGTCTTATGAAAATACGAGGCTTATCTTCCAAATTCTGTTGGAGTCAGTTTCTCATGTATTTCTTCATGCCGTCAGTAGAATATGTGAGCATCCTGCCTTCCTGATCCGTATAGATGAAATATGCGTCAAGTTCAGGATGTGCATCGCAGATGGCTCTTGCAGAATCAAGTCCCAATACCATGAAAGCTGTTGCGTAAGCGTCAGCAGTAGCACAGTCGCCGGCAATGACTGTTGAGGAAATGATGTTGTGCTGCACGGGATAGCCGGTACGTGGATCGATGGTATGTGCATACCGTTTCCCGTCCTTGTAGTAGAAGTTGCGGTAGTTGCCTGATGTGGCCATGCCCGCATTTGTGATTTCGAGTATTGTCTGCAGCTCCTGATTATTTGCCAGCGAATCTTCCACAGGTCGGTTGATTCCGATTCTCCACTTGTCCTTCTTGGGGTTCTCACCCTTAATGACGACCTCTCCGCCTATTTCTACCATAAAGTTTCTTATTCCCTTGTTCTCAAGCATACGTGCCACGCAGTCCACTCCATATCCTTTGGCTATTGAACTGCAGTCAAGCATAAGGCGCGGATCTTCTTTCCTGAATGCTCCGTCCGCCATTAGTTCTATCTTTTTATATCCGACAAACTGGAGGATGCTGTCTATTTTGGCAGAATCGGGAAAAGATTGTGTCCTGAATCCGAATCCCCATGCGTTGACCAGCGGAGCGACAGTAATATCGTATGCTCCATTTGTCTCTTCTGAGATGTTTCTTGCCATACGGTATACACAGGTAAGCATACTGTCGCTAGCGAGATCGGTATTGTTGTTTACACGTGTAATGACTGACCCTTCGTTGAACGGTGACAACGAATTGTCAACATTCTTCAGTGTTCTTTCTATCTCATCCTTCAGATTTTCTTTTGACTGGTAAGTGATTTTATATACTGTCCCGAACACAAAACCCTCATCGGTCTGGAATGGAGACTGTTCCCTGAGAATAAGAACAGTGCCTGTTATGAGAACAGCCAAAAACGGCAGTTGCCAAATTATGCTCTTTTTATTCATAAATCATTGTAAAAAAAGATGTTCGAACAGAATTTTTGTACCGATACCGATAAGTACCAGCCCGCCGAATATCTCTACGCGAAAGTGAAACCGTTTTCCGCAAAACACTCCGATGAGGCATCCCACAATGGAAAGTATGAACGAAGCAAGTCCGATTGCCGTCAGTGGAAAGACAAGCGACTTCAGGTCATTGTATCCGGTAAAGGCAAACGATATGCCTACGGCCAAGGCATCGATGCTCGTGGCTACGGCCAGAGTCAGAATAACCTTCAGACTTGTGGGATTGAAGCTGCGTTCCTCTTCCTTCTTAAATTGCTCACGGATCATGCGAATGCCTAAGATGAACAGTAGTCCGAATGCGATCCAGTGGTCACAGCTTTCTATGAGGTGTCTGAAACGACTGGCTCCAAACCATCCAATGAACGGCATCAAAGCCTGAAACAAGCCGAAGAAGAATCCCATCTTCAGGAACACGTTCCATCGGACACGTTCAAGAATGATTCCTCCGGTAACGGAAACCGTGAAGCAGTCGATAGCCAGACTTACTGCGAGTAAAATGATAGCGGTTAATCCCATGTTTGTCAGAATGGAAGGTTATAAATCAAATTATACATCAGATTGAGACTGCTGGTACCATTTTCCCCGAATCCTGGCATGTACCACGGTATTGAATTTTCATGCTCTTCCACACTTATTCTCCTTTTATATCGCACGCTCCATCCCATACAGAAACCCTTGTAAATCTTAACTTTCAGTCCGAATACCGCTTCCACCCATTTTGCACTGCTATTCACTCCGGTGAATGAGTAGGGGACTACATAAACTCCGCCATAGTTCTGGTCAGTCATGTCCGGGCCGTCCACATCGTACGAAAACGAACTCATTCCGTAACGTAGCCCGACATAGATATAACCCGGCAGGTGGGTTTTCTTGTGGAAAATGTTATAGTCGATTCCGATGCGGAAATATGGGGATGATGTCTTGTAGTGCAAGTCATTTCCGTCATTGATGGCATCGGCTTTTCCATAACCTATTTCTGCGACAGGAAGGAAACGGTTCTTAAGATTTGCACGGATTGCTACTTCAGTGTAGAAGATATCACCTCCTAACAGGGAACTGGCTAATCCTGCAACCTCCCATTCCACAGAAAGTCCTTGATATAAAGGTACTTTTTCTTCAGCGATTTTTTGTGCCGGAGCCGCCTTATGCACTTGCTGTCCCCATCCCAAAACCGCACACAGCATCCAGCTGCTAATCAGTATCAGTGACCGTAAAATATATCTTGAAGTTCTCTTTTTCATTATTATCTATATTCGTGTTTACGATGACGAGCGAATCGAGTACACGTGTGGTGGATTCAGCTCCTGTAACTTCATAAAACATCATTGTACCGCAGTCAAGGTTCATGAAGTACGGGATGTTGCGGTGTGTGATAGTTATTATATCGGGGCGCCGTATTCCGTTATAGTAGAGAAGGAAACGAGTCTGATCTCCGTAACTGAGGGGAAGACTTAGTTCGCTTACGTTGGGTTCACTGTTGATGAGTGTATCATTGATGGTTGAGTCACCGGAATCGATCTGACCGATGACAGTAAGCGTATCCGTATAGGATATGCTGCTTCCGTTTTGGTCCACAAAAGAAAAGTAGGCATAAGCCAAAGAATTAGGTGGACAGTTTTCTACTTCGCAGGCAGGAAAGAGGCATACACTCAAAAGCATTACGTTAAATATCACCAATAACTTTCTCATCCGCTTAAATTTCTTTCTCTATTTGATATTTGTTCCTTTCAGGGGAATTACGCGTAATCAGTTCGCCGATAAAGCCGGCAAGAAACAGTTGCGTACCCAATATCATCATTGTCAATGCCAGATAGAAATAAGGACTGTCCGTAATCAGTCTGTAAGGGTTTCCGTGATACATGTCATATAACTTGTTTGCTCCTATCACTGTGACAGCCATGAATCCCAAAAAAAACATGACAGTTCCCAGAAATCCGAATATATGCATGGGCTTTACTCCGAAGGTCGACAGGAACCACAATGTGATCAGATCGAGATAACCGTTGACAAAACGGTTCAGACCGAATTTGCTTTTTCCGTACTTGCGTGCCTGGTGATGAACCACCTTTTCTCCAATACGGTTGAATCCGGCATTCTTTGCCAGATAGGGCATATAGCGGTGCATCTCGCCGTAAACTTCTATGTTCTTGACTACTTCATGTCGGTATGCTTTCAGTCCGCAGTTGAAATCATGAAGGTTGTGAATGCCTGATATGGCTCTGGCCGTGGCATTGAACAGCTTTGTCGGAATAGTTTTCGACAATGGATCGTAACGTTTCTGTTTCCATCCTGAAACCAAATCATAACCCTCTTTTGTGATCATACGATACAGTTCCGGTATCTCGTCCGGACTGTCCTGCAGGTCTGCATCCATTGTGATGACTACATCGCCCTGCACTATCTCAAATCCGCAGTAAAGAGCCGGTGATTTTCCGTAATTGCGACGGAACTTGATACCTTTCACGTGTTCCGATTTTCTCTTCAATTCTTCGATTACCTGCCATGAATCATCTGTGCTTCCATCGTTGACGAATATCACTTCGTAGGTGAAACCGTTGTCATTCATTACCCGTTCAATCCACGCATACAGTTCAGGCAAAGATTTAGCTTCATTATATAGAGGTACGACAATTGATATATCCATATTACCTTTATTTCATTGTTGCTTTTTACGTTTCATTGTGAGGAGGGCACTTGGAAAAGCCAGAAACAGTCCGCAGAAAAAGTTTTGCGACAGTAGCTGGGATGCTAACTCCAGTGGAGAAAGTGATGAAATGATTCCCAATGCGTCAGTGAGTTGTTCAATGGTCGCTGTCATTTCATTTGAAGCAGAAACTTTCATCGATTCCAATTGCCCGATATATGAGTTTATAAGATAGCCGTTGTCTATGAAACGAAAATATATATAGTGTGCAACGGCTGTAAGCAGAGACGCGAAAAGATACATGAGTATAGTGAAGAAGAATGCCTTTGCAAATGAAATGGCACCTTCACAGTAAATATCACGGTAACGGCGGATGTAAATGAGTCCCAAGACAGGGACGAAGACTGTCAGCGCAAGAAAAAGCAGGTGAAGCAGCGGAACAGAAAAACCAACGGGCAGAAATATAAATTTAATTATCCAGAAAAGCCCCATATATGTGCCGAAGCGCATTGCGTGTTCCTGTAACGTAATCGGTCGTTCTGTGGTCATGTCCTTTTCATTGATATTGTCTGCAAAAGTACGTTTTTAAACCGTTCCTCACTATATAAAAAGATGAAAAATCATTCCTGTTAGTGAAAAATCATAATTTTTCGGAATTTATATTGTCTATAAAAAAAATATGCCTACCTTTGCGGACGTAAATGAAACCCAAAAGGGTGGAATCTTTTGAAATACGGGTAAGTCCCATACGGCCAGCTCCTTTCGAATCCTCCAGGGCTTGATCGCAGCAAAGGTAGAAGGTTGTAGCGGCGCGATATGGCAAGCTTACCCACCATGCCTCTTTAGCTCAGTTGGTAGAGCACGTGATTTGTAATCTCGGGGTCGTTGGTTCAAGTCCGACAAGAGGCTCAACGGAAGGAGGTTTTTGACCTCCTTTTTTTGTGTAAGAATTTACGGAATGTTCCCATTTATTGTCTTCGCACATAAAATAAGAAAGCCTTGATAGTTAATTTCTTAACTGTCAAGGCTTTCTGCAAGAGCGGAAGACGGGACTCAAACCCGCGACCCTCAGCTTGGAAGGCTAATGCT
>CAZSYY010000023.1:0-34665 GCA_964611375.1 uncultured Phocaeicola sp.
ACAATCAAAACAACTGACTTTGTGGTAAGCTTAAGCCGAACTCACGTAACATATATAAGTGTAGACCTCTTTATCTTGATATTCCTCTATTGGGTGCTTACAGGTTTGACATAGCAAGGGATATGAAGTTTGTAGTCAATATGGGACCGTATTTGGCTATCGGACTTGGCGGTAAATATAAATATCATGGGGACAGTTATAAGATATTTAAGGATGGCTGGAAACGTTTTGATTTTGGACTCCAGTGGGGCGTCGGCATTGAATGGATGGAGCATTATCTGGCAAATATTACCGTCCAGCACGGTTTCATTACACCGTATGATTATGGAAAGAATTATCATGGTAGTAAAGCGAAGAACTTTTGTTTTGCAATCGGTGTAGGATACAGATTCTGAAAAAATACGGGACAACGACAAATAAAAAGGCACATCCTTTTGGGTGCGCCTTTTTATTATCATTTTATGTTATTGCGAATCTTGTTGAGGTAAGCGTGAATTCTCTCCGAATCTTTTTTGCTGATGATGTCCAGCAGCTCGTTCAGTTCGGTACGGATTCCTTCCACCTGGGCAGGTGTACGCGGGTTGAACAGAATCTCCTGAAGCAGGTAGTCATCTTCGTTGAGCACTCCTTTTGCTATTGTCATGTGGCGTTTGAAAGTTGTTCCTGGTGCATCCTGATGTTTCATGACTGCTGCAAACACGAATGTAGAAACGAATGGGATGGAAAGCGAATACGCCACTGTATCATCGTGCTCATCAAACGTGTACTCAAAGATATTCAGTCCAAGCCGCTGATAAAGGTCTTTGAAGAAAACACGTCCAAGATGGTCTCCTTCCTTTATTATTATTGCGTTTTCCTCACTGAGTTTGTCAAGACTGGCAAATGTGGGTCCGAACATCGGATGCGTGGAAACGTAACGGAATCCGCAATTGTCGTAAAACTCTTTCAAGTTTGTCTTGACGGATGCAATATCGCTTATTATGCAGTCTTTAGGCAATATTGGGAGTACTTGCCGGAATGCATCGATGGTATATTTCACCGTTGCGGCATTGATGACAAGTTCGGGCTTGAATTCCTCTATTTCTTCCGTTTTGGTGAAACGGAAACAATTGTACATGAACCGCAGATGTTGCGCATTTATGTCGTAAACGGCCACTTCATGTTCAAAACTCAGCACATCGCTGAAGAATGAACCCATTTTTCCAGCTCCAAGAATCTGTATTCTCATTTCACAGACAGTTTATTTGTTTATGATTTCCATCTGCTGGCGGACACTTTCTTCGTGAATCAGTTCAAATACCTGTTTGATGAAGTCCGGATCCATGCCGCAGAGTGAACCTTGTACACCCCTTTTGTCGAGAATCTCATTGTATCGTCCTGTTTGCAGGATTGTCATGTTATGTTCTTTCTTGAAAGTGCCTATTTCGCGGCATATACGCATGCGTTTGGCAATAATGTCCATGAGATCGTTGTCGCATTCGTCAATCTGGCGTCGCAGGTCGTTCAGGTTCTCCGTACTCTGATGTTCGGAACGGATTACCAGTAGGCCGAGTATATAGTCGAGTACATCGGGGGTAACCTGTTGGGGCGCATCGCTCCATGCATTATCTGGGCTGCAATGGGATTCCACTATCAGTCCGTCAAATCCGAGATCCATGGCTTGCTGGCAAAGCGGGGCAATCAGTTCGCGTTTTCCTCCGATATGGCTGGGGTCACACAGGATTGGAAGGTTCGGTATGCGACGGCGCAATTCGATAGGTATGTGCCATTGTGGAAGGTTGCGGTAAATCTTTTTGTCGTATGAAGAGAATCCGCGATGGATGGCTCCGATACGCTTCAATCCCGCATTGTTGATACGTTCGAGAGCGCCAATCCATAATTCCAAATCGGGATTGACAGGATTCTTTATCAGGACAGGGATGTCCACGCCTTTCAGTGCATCGGCTATCTCCTGTACGGCAAACGGATTGGCAGTAGTGCGTGCCCCGATCCAAAGTAGGTCTATTCCTGCCTTCAGACATTCATACACATGTTTGGCTGTAGCAACTTCGGTTGCAACGTACATTCCCGTCTCTTTCTTCACCTCCTTCAGCCATGGTAGTCCTTCTACTCCTATGCCTTCGAAACCTCCGGGCTTAGTCCGTGGCTTCCATATTCCAGCTCGGAAAATTTTTATACCTTTGTCGGCCAGCTGTCTGGCGGTTGACATCACCTGTTCTTCTGTTTCGGCACTGCATGGACCTGCAATGACAAAAGGCCGTTCTTTTGATACGCCTTCAAGTTCGATGGGTTGCAATTCTAATTCCATATATTTTGTATTTTAAAGTTTCTGATTTATCTGGTTTGCTGATTGAATACTGATTTGATGCGCTCAAGCGCTGCTTCCAGCTTATCTTCCTTTGCGCAAAGAGATATGCGGATGTATCTTTTTCCGTTGCTTCCAAAAATGAATCCAGGAGTGATGAACACACGGGCTTCATGAAGAACCTTTTCGGTAAGCTCTTCCACATCTGCGTATGTATCCGGAATGCGTCCCCACATAAACATTCCGACCTGTTTCGGATCAAAGGTACAATCCAGCATATGCATGATTTTTTCCGCCAGTTTCCTCCGTCTGGCATATACTTTTATGTTGGCTTCCTCGTGCCATTCGGAAGTGTTGCTGTAGGCTTGTGCTGCCGCCAGCTGTAGAGGACGGAATGTACCCGAGTCGATGTTACTCTTTATTTTAACAATCCATTGGATAAATTGTGCATTTGTGGCCGCCATTGCCACACGCCAGCCGGCCATGTTGTGACTCTTGCTCATAGAGTTGAATTCTATGCAGCATTCTTTTGCACCGGGTACACTCAAGATGCTGATAGGTTTTCGGTTAAGTATGAAGCTGTACGGATTGTCGTTAACGATTACTATGTTGTGTCTGTGTGCGAAATCGACAAGTTTTTCATAAAGTTCCATTGTGGCATTAGCTCCCGTCGGCATATTTGGATAGTTGGTCCACATCAGTTTTACACGGCTTAAATCCATACTCTCCAACTGTTCGAAATCTGGTTGCCAATGATTGTCTTCGCGCAGGTCATAGTTTATGATTTCGCTTCCTAAAATTTTGTTGAGCGAAGTATAGGTTGGGTATCCTGGATTCGGCACCAATACTCTGTCACCAACGTTAACGAAAGCCAGTGTTACGTGCAGTATTCCCTCTTTTGAACCAATTAGCGGCTGGATTTCCGTGTTTGGGTCAAGGCTGACATTGTACCATCGTCTATACCATTCCGACATGGCCTGTCTAAGTTCAGGTATGCCTGTTGTAGGCTGGTAACCGTGTACGTCTGGTTTTTTAGCATTCTCACACAGAACCTTTATTGTTTCTTCTGAAGGCGGCATGTCGGGACTTCCTATTCCAAGACTGATTATGTCTTTGCCTTCCGCATTCATGCGTGCCACTTCTTTCAGTTTTCTGCTGAAATAGTATTCGCTTACGTTTGCCAGTCTGTCGGCCGGTTCTATCTTATATGGTTGATTCTCCTTCTGCATATTCTCCAAGTATTTTAAGTGCTTTTGTCAATGGTGTAACAGCATCGATGGATTGTTTGTATATCAAATAATCGTCGAACATTACATCGACATAGAACATATATTCCCACTCTCTTCCGATTATAGGCAGAGACTGTATTTTTGTCAGGTTGACGTTGTAGAATGAAAAGATGGACAGGACTTTCGACAGGCTTCCTTGATTGTGGGGAAGCGAGAAGACGATACTCGACTTGTTGGTTTTCGACTTTACTTTCAGGTCATCGGCTATCCACGGATCGCAGACTACGAGGAAGCGGGTGAAATTGTGCTTGTTCGTTTCAATACCTTCCTGCAGGATCTTCATGCCGTAAAGTTCGGCTGCATATTTTGAACAGATCGCCGCATGACCTTTAAGCCCCTTTTCCTTGATGTCACGTGCGCTTGCAGCAGTATCATCCGTTTCAACCACTTTCAACTGAGGATGATGCTGCAGAAAGTCGCGACACTGTGCTAACGCTACGGGATGAGAGTTGACTTCTGTCAGTGTACTCCATTCTTCTCCCGGTAGACACATTATGCTGTGACTGATGCGCAGTTTATGTTCGCCGATAATGGTCGCCCCGCTTTCACGCAACAGTTCGTAATTGTGAAGCAGGCTTCCGGCAATGGTATTTTCGATAGCTACCACTCCGATTATGCTGTTGTCCTTTCTTATCGCCTCGAAAACCTCCTCGAAAGTGTTGCAGCAGACCAGTTCGATTTCCTCTTCCTTGAAGTATTTGTGGGCTGCTATGTCGTGATACGAACCCACAATTCCCTGTATCGCTATTTTTATCATCTTTTGTTGTTTGTCGTTGTCAAAAAAAAATCCCGACTTCATTCTGAAGCGGGATTCCGTTATATTTATCTGTCTTTTCGTTTATTTCTCTTAACATATACATACACATTCCCGCTTCACTTCATTGCTAAAGTAAAAGTAATAAAAGAAAAAGAAGAAGTATGTAGCAAATGTTTTCATACGTCTGTTATTATTTTGTTATCATATCGGGTGCAAATGTAATGTTTTTTTTGAAAAGACAAATGTTTTCTAAAGTTTTATTTCTGCTTGTCCTGAATTTTCTCTGTTATATATTACCATATCATATACGGAATTCGTTCACTCTGCCGTTATGGTTACCGATTGTAATGAACCGCTGTCGTGACCTATCATTATGTCGAATGCACCCGGTTCGAATATCATATTACCTTCCGCATCGTAATATGACAGGTCTTTCTCTGTGATCTCGAAGGTCACTTCCCGGCTTTCACCGGCTTTCAACATTATCCGCCTGAAACCTTTCAGTTCCTTTACTGGACGCGCTATTGATGCCACGGGGTCACGGACATAAAGCTGTACCACCTCCCATGCGTCTTTACTGCCGGTATTGGTGACTGTTATGGATGTCTTGAACGTACGCCCGGAACCGGTAACCTCAGGTTTGCCGTAGGCGAACGTTGTGTATGTCAGTCCGTAACCGAAAGGATACAAAGGGTCGTTTACGTTATCCAGCCAGTTTGTTGCATACTTCCGGAAATCCTTGCTGCCTTCCGGTACAGGCCTTCCGGTGTTCAAATGATTGTAGTACACAGGTATCTGGCCGACAGTGCGCGGAAAAGTCATTGTGAGACGCCCTGACGGAGCCACATTACCAAACAGCACATCGCATATAGCATCAGCCGCCTCGCTGCCTCCAAACCACACGTTTAGTATGGCGTCAACATTGTCATTCTCCCATGTCAGCACTGTAGGACGACCGGAAAAATTCAGCAACACTACCGGTTTGCCTAATTTGACGATCTCAGTAAGCAACTCACGTTGCACATCTGGCAGTCGCAAGTCTGTTCTGCTGGCACATTCGCCGGACATGTCGGCACTCTCACCCATGGCACATACGATTATATCTGCCTGACGTGCCGTTTCGATGGCTTCAATTTTCATCTGAAGGTCATCGCCTCTCGTGATGTTTTTGCCGAACTCGGCATCACGTTGGCGTGTCGAATCTGCCATAAGGTTGCATCCTTGTGCGTAAAGAATATCGGCCTTTCCTTCCAGGGCACGTTCGAATCCTTCTTTCAGGGTAGAATATTTTTCAGGGGTATATGCCACACACCACGTACCGGCCATATTCTCACGGGTGTCAGCCAAAGGGCCTATAAGTGCGATCTTGCCTTTTTTCTCCAGCGGCAGCAAGTTATCCTCGTTCTTTAACAGCACAAATGTCTCGGTTGCGATTCGGCGTGCTACGGCTCTGTTATCGGATGTGAATATATCGCTTTCCCGTCTTTCGCTGTCGCAATATTTGTATGGGTCATCAAAAAGTCCGAGCTTGTATTTGGCTATGAGCACACGTCGGCATGCTCTGTCAATGGTTTCCATGCTTATCGAGCCGTCGTTTACCGACTGTTCCAATGTGCTGATGAAGCCTGCCGAGCACATATCGATGTCTGTTCCGGCGTTCAATGCCATAGCGGATGCACGTTTCAAATCACCTCCCACACCGTGGGGAATCATCTCGCCTATTGAACCATAATCGGTTACCACCAGACCATCGAATTGCCATTGTTTGCGAAGCACATCATCGAGAAGCCATTTATTAGCTGTAGCGGGTACGCCATCGACAATATTGAATGATGACATCACGCTGCCTGTACCTGCCTCTACTGCTGCCCGGTATGGTGGAAAATATTGGTTGTACATGCGCAGACGACTCATGTCTACGGTATTATAGTCGAGTCCTGCTTCCACTGCACCGTAAAGTGCATAATGCTTCAGGCATGCCATGACATTCTCACGGCTTGAATAGTCGCCTTGATAGCCGCGTATCATGGCAGCTGCAATGAGTGAACCGAGATAAGGGTCTTCGCCGTTGCCTTCGGATATGCGCCCCCAACGGGCATCCACACAAATGTCAACCATAGGACTGAACACCCAATTGATTCCATCGGCAGAAGCCTCCTTAGCAGCTATGTTTGCTGCCTTTTCTATTGCCTCAATATTCCAGCTGCATGACATTGCGAACGGTATGGGAAATATTGTTTCATATCCGTGTATCACATCCATGCCTACAAGCAGAGGAATTCCCAACCGACTCTGTTCCACAGACAGTCTCTGCAGCTCTCGTATCTTATCAACTCCTTTAAGATTAAATACTCCGCCAATGTTACCTGATGTTATAAGTCCTGCCACCTGAGTGTCTTGCGCCTGACCGGTAGTGATGTCACCAGCGACTTGCAGGTTGAGTTGCCCTATTTTCTCCTGTAACGTCATTTTCGCCATCAAGTCGTCAACGAACTTGTCCATTTCGCTTGTCTGTGCCGTTACTGACAGTACTGACAATCCAAGTACAACAGATAGTATAGTTTTTCTTTTTGTCTTCATAGCTGTTTTATAATGGTGAATTTTATTTTTTTAATGCAAACACAATTTTCTCAGTCAGATTGTCTGACGCATTGCCGATTAGTGCCTCAAACTGTCCCGGTTCGGCAATCCATTCACCTTTCTTGTCATCATAGAAGCTGAGTGCGTCACAGCCAACTGTCAGACTGATTTTTTTCGTTTCTCCCGATGCAAGGGATACCTTCTTGAAGGCTTTTAATTCCTTGTATGGGCGCGGAAGAGATGATTTGCAGTCGTGTATATATAGCTGGATCACTTCATCACCGCTAACATCGCCGGTGTTAGTAACAGTTACTGTAAATGTTATGCTGTCGTTTGCTGACAGTTCTCTTTTGTCCGCAACGGCGTTGCATATCTTAAAAGAAGTATAGCTGAGGCCGTGACCGAAAGCAAATAAAGGCTTTGTTTTTTCCCTGTCCGCCCATCGGTACCCTACGAATATACCTTCCTTGTATTCTTCATCGATTATTTTATTGTCGGCACGCCATATACCGGGGTACGTTTCGAGTTTGTGTGCTGGCACATCATCGAGTAGTTGCCACCATGTGTACGGCAATTTGCCGGACGGATTTATGCGTCCGGTGAGAATATCGGCAAGAGCCTCGCCTGCAATGGAACCGAGATACCATCCCTGCACTATGGCCGGTACTTTCTCAATCCATGGCATCGCCACGGGATTCCCGGATATGTTGACGTACACGAAATTCTTGTTCGCTTCCGCAAGAGTTTCTATTACACGATCCTGATCATAAGGCAGACCGTATGTCTTGCGGTCGTGTCCTTCCGCATCCTGATAATCTCCCTTGTTGAGTCCTCCGAAAAATACTACATAGTCAGCTTCTTTTGCCTTTGTCAAAGCCTCAGCCAAGAGTTCGTCTGCCGTGCGTGAGTCGTAGAGATTCTGTTTGGCAACCACACCATTATATTCTCCAGTAGTATCGCCTACATAGCCGCGTGCATATTCTACCTGCATTTTGTTCTCCAATGCAAGACGAAATCCTTCCAATGGAAGTGTTTCACGTTGTACTTTCAGTGATGAACTGCCGCCACCGACTGTCATCATCTTTATTGCATTTTCGCCTACCACTAATACACGGTGTGTCTTTGTGGTGTCCAGCGGCAGCAATCCGCCTTCGTTCTTCAACAGTACTATGCCCTCGTCTGCTATGCGCCGTGCTGCTGAATAGTGTGCTTCGGAATTCATCGAACCAAGACGGCGGTATTTCATCGTCGTGCGGTAGAAAAGACGCAGCACGCGGCGCACCTTGTCATCAAGTTCTTCAGTGGAATATTCTCCTTTCCGTATAAGTTCGATGTATGGACGAGCCATGTAGTAACTGTCATAGGCGTTCGACGTGCCGAAGGAGAGTCCGTCGGTCCATGTCCCGAATTCCATATCAAGTCCGTTTTCTATCGACTGCCGAGTGTCGTGTGTGCCGCCCCAGTCGGACACCACCACGCCGTCATAACCCCAGTCACCTTTCAGTATGTCACGGATAAGATATTCGTTGTGACAGTTGTGCTGGTCTTTGTACAGGTTGTAGCTGCCCATAATTCCCCATGTATGTCCCTCCTGTACGGCAGCCTTGAATGCAGGAAGATAAATCTCGTGAAGAGCACGGTCATCAACGATAACATTTACCTGGTGCCTGTATTCCTCATCATTGTTCAATGCAAAGTGTTTCACACATGCAGCAACTCCGTTTGATTGAAGTCCGTGGATGTAAGGCACTACCATACATGATGCAAGATAAGGGTCTTCGCCCATATACTCGAAGTTGCGTCCTCCAAGAGGAGTGCGCATTATGTTGATACCGGGGCCGAGTATCATGTCCTTTTTGCGGTAGCGTGCTTCCTCGCCGAGACTCTGACCGTAGATCAGTGACATTTGCGGATTCCATGTTGCGGCAAGACAAGTCAGCGCAGGGAATGCGATACACGAGTCATTAGTCTGTCCTGCCTGCTCCCACTCATCCCAAAGAACATCAGGGCGCACACCGTGCGGACCGTCATCTGTCCAGAATTCAGGTATTCCGAGACGAGCCACTCCGGGAGAACTGAACTTGCTTTGCGCGTGTATGACAGATATCTTCTCTTCGAGTGTCATGCGTCCGAGAGCATCCTCTATGCGTTCTTCCACAGTACGGGTTTCATCGAGATAGACAGGAAGTTGTTGTGCGCAAACGGATGTGAATCGAATAAGCGGCAACAATACCAGTGTTATGACTTTTAATGTTCTCATTTTTATGATTATTAAGGTTACTATGGATGCAAATATAGTAAATATGGCCTGAGTCGAAAAATGAAGGGTGAAAACATTCATAGTTATCATGATGTTGTTCACCCTTTATTTCAATATCAGTATGTCAGCCTGTCATTGGCGTTGGAACACGCGCACGTATTCAACTTCCATTGTGGCCGGTAGCGCACTTTCGTCAACACCATTCAGTCCGCCCCAGTCGCCGCCCCAGGCAAGGTTTAGTATAACATAGAACGGAGCATCAAACGGCCACGCGTCGGTGCCTGTGCCATCGTTTGCATATGTCAGAAGAACCTCTCCATCTACATAGAATATCAGTTCATCTTCCGTCCACTCAAGGGCATATACATGAAACTCTGTCTGTGACGTAGGCACACTCATGCTTGCACTCTCTATGGACGTACCTGTATTGTTGTATTTGTTGCAATGGATGGTGGACACCACAACATTGGGGTTATATCCCACTGATTCCATTATGTCTATTTCGCCGTCATCGGGCCAGCTCGTATAGTTGACTGGCATCATCCAGAACGCTGGCCACGTACCCTTTCCTGTCGGCAACTTGATGCTTGCCTCAATGTAACCGTACTGCCAGCCTTCTTTATACTTGGCATAGATGCGCGCAGACTTGACATCATCACCGTTTTTTATGAGGTTTATCTTCAATGTTCCGTCTGAAACTGTGGTCACTTCAGTGTCCTTGACATAGGTCTGCAGCTCGTTGTTAACCCATCCTGCCGACTGAATTTCGTAAGTCCAGTCACCGCCAAGTTCGGTACCATTGAATTCATCGTTCCACACAAGAGTATAGCCGTCGGGAGCCGTGATTTCTGTTTCTTCCACTGTTACACCCGACTGTGTAACGGCAATACTGCGACGTGTACCTCCGCACAACACTGTTACTGTAGCGTTGCGTGCCACTGTGTCCGTATTTTCTTCTACGGTGACTGTCAAAGTCGTGTCAAGGGCGATGGTGTATTCCGGAGTGACACTGAGCCAATCATCGCTGGTGTATGCAGTAAACTCATGATCGGTAGTGACATCAACGGTGAATGACTGCTCTTCAGGCGTCAGACTGACTTCTGTAACCGACAGTACAACAGTCTGGTTATCGCCTGCATAAGATGTTTCACGGTCATCGCTGCATCCTGAAAAGTACAGGATACCGGTCATTAATAGTATTGATATCATCTTGTTCTTGGTCTTCATTTTCTTTCTTTTTAATGAGTTGTATATTACTGTGTCGCCATTGTAATGCTCCTGTTATATGGCTTATTGTACTGTCTTCTGCAATACAATGTTGTTCACAGTCACTGTGGTACCGGCTGAACACCCGCCGAAGTCAAGCACAAGTTTCAGTGCATTGGCAGCTCCCGAGGTCAGTGTTGCGGCTGGCATCTTGAATGTGTATTCCTCGTATGCACTGACACTTTTCCTTTCGGCAAAGAAATAGTTGTCGTCGCTTGCCGTGTCTGTGAGCTTGAACGTTACACCGGGCAGATCCTTGTCTGACAGCATAGTACAGCAGAAGTCGTAAGGGGTATCTGCCTCTCCGGGTATATTTGTTATGATGTGCACCTGTGCCTGCCACTGGTCGGTTGTGGCTGTTGACAGCGAAATGGTGTATGTTCCTCCTGTGCCGGAGAAGCCAAGATCTATCTCATCACCCCATCCGGGAGCGTAATAGAAGTATGTTTCGTAATTATCGTTGTCGTCAACATAAGTCTTCCACAGATTTGTGCTGGCGTCATACACATATTCAGTGTCGTCCTCCTCTTCGGTAGGAGCCTCAATGCCGTCACAACCATGTTCCTGAAGGTCTATTTCGCTTACCGTAATCTCAGTGTCGGCTGCATTTCCACCAAAATCAAACACAACATCTATCTGACTGAGGTTTATGCCTGCCATATCGCTCTTATAGAACACATACTCCTCGTAGGCGCTGAGCTTTATTGTTTCAGCAAAGTAGTATGTGCCGTCATTGTTGGTGTCACACAGTTTCACCGTAACGTTGTTATGGTCAGTATTGGACACAAGTTTACAGCTGAAGTCATAAGTGTTGTCAGAGTAGGTTACCATATCGGTATGGAATAACACTTGTGCCTGCCACTGGTCGGTTGTGGCTGTTGGCAGTGAGATGGTATAGGAGTTGCCGTCGGATGTTATCTCCGGATCGGATATCTGGCTCCATCCTGGTGCGTAATAATATGAGTTGGTGTACGTGCAGTTCTTGAACAGGTTACAGTCACTGTCAGCATCGAAGCCGCTGAAACTGTTCTCATTGCCCGAACTGGTCAGGATGTAATGCCATGCAATCTCGCCATTGTCATAGATGAGTACGAGGCGTGAGCTTGATATGCTCTCAATGCGGAATCGCGGATCGTTGTACTGGTCATCGCACGATATGTACGGGAAATAAGTCCCGGAGGGCAGTACAATGTAAACGTCGTCTCCCTCGCCTACAATCTCGTAAGTCGTGGTCTGAGCCTCTACCGCAACGTCAAAATCGTTGCCGTCACCGGGATTTCCGGAAAACACCGTACAACCGGTGTTTACGAACATTAGACCGTCAGATCCCGGACTGTATGTGTAGACTCCGTCAGCGCTGAACGTCACTTCGTCATCGTATATGCCATAGGATTCCTTTTCATTAGCCTGTGCCGAGTACCAGTTGGTTCCGTCTGTTCCTGATTCGCCGCATGCCAGATGTCCGGCTTCATCTTTGGCTATGCTCCATGTTTTCCCACTGAGCAGTGCCGTGTACATGTCAAAGTTCACAATCGTATTGTCGATATGGAATGTGACGGAACCCATACCCTGACTCAAACCATTCCGGTTGCCTATGCGGTAATTGAGCACATAGTCTCCGGCGGAGTTTATTATCTTGCTGTATCCGTTGGTGGTGGAATATGGGTTGGCGCTCTCCCATGTCATTATCCAGACGGGGTATATGCCGTTGCCTTCAAGGTTGAATGTGGCCTGGTTGATGCTCTGGTCCACTTCTACCGTCACAGTGGCTTCACTTGCGAGTGGAAGTCCGTCTTCGGAAATCCCTTTAATGTCTTCCGGAGAACACGTCGCCAGCGAAAACGACAGTGCCGTTGCGCCAATCGCCCCGTATATGCAATATTTTAGCTTTTTCATTTTGTGACTTTTCTGTTAAAGGTTAATAATCGTTTTGGGTCAGCGTACCCTGAGCCGCATCTATTTCCGACTGCGGTATGGGTAAGTATTTCTTGTTTTCGCTCCATGTATTGGTGCGGTATCCATAATCGTCGGGTATAAGCGTTGAGGCCGCTTTCTCTGTGCGTACAAGATCCCAATAGCGTTTGCCTTCTCCGACAAATTCCAGCCGACGTTCATTGATGATGTTGTCGATGGTAGGACTGACCTGGTCGGTCAGACCCGCACGGCTGTGCACCTCATTCAGATATGTTGATGCAAGGCCGGTATTTCCACCAGTGCGGACCAGCAGTTCGGCGGCGTTGAGCAATGTCTCGGCATAGCGGTACACACGGAGGTTGTTGTTGAAGTTGAGGTCTCCGTCGGCAAGCTGTCCGTCGAGGTTTGCGGTTTTTGCTATATACTTTCCGAGGAAGTAACCTGTGTCCTGATAGCGGGCCTCGTATGTGCCATGGGCGTTGGCATCAAAGCATGTCACATCGCGGCGCTCGTCCCCGTCAGAGAACATCTCGTAAGTCTCCAGCCGTATCGGAGCAAAGCCCCATCCCTGGTCAACGCCGCAATTGTCTCCGCTGTTGGCTGAGAAGGCATATGGCGTGATGAGTCTCGGAAGACAGGTTCCACCGGCAACCAGCGGTCCGCTATACGAGCGGACAGCATTCTGCGACTTGTAGTTGATTTCAAATATTGATTCGCTGCCCCATTCTCCGCTTTCCTCGAATATAGTCGAATAACTGCTCAGAAGCTGGTATTCGGAATCGTCTATTATCTCCTGCATGTATCCGAGAGCAGTGGCGTAGCGGCTTTCATCATTCTGATACATCACCATCTCGGTATAAAGCATATATGCCATGGCTTGCGACACTTTTCCTACGTTGTCTTCAGACGTTGTGTCCTCCCATTTCATAGGCAAAGCTCCGGCATTGATTACGTCTTCAAGGTCTGCTATTATGGCGTTATAGACAGAGTCTGCACTGACCTGTTCGGTAATGTAAGGGTATTCGAGGTTCTCCATATAGAATGGAAGATTGCCCCAGAATTTCCACAGATTGTTGTAGTAATACGCTCTGAGCACGCGTGCCTGGGCATCCCATGAGGCCTGGTTTTCTTCGCTTACGTTGTTGCCGGCCCATTCCAGGTAGAGCAACACGTCGTTGCTGCGTTTTACGCCGCTGTACTCGCATGTCCACAGACCGCTCATGCAGTTGTTCGGATTGGCGTTATAGTTCATCATCAAATGCCAGAACTGGTTGTCGTTACGGTCTGAACCGCCCACCCAGATATCATCGGCCATGATGTCGCTCATAATGTTCACAGGACAATACTGCTCGCCGTTCCAGTCCGGCCAATGCAGTGGGTCGTATGCTGCGACAAGTGCTTCATATACGTGATCTTCAGTAGTAAAATATTCATCAATAGGATTCTGCGTCGGAGGGACCAACTCAAGAAAGTCATCGCTGCAACCGATGCAGGCCACTGAAGCGGCCCAAAGGAAGCCAAATATTTTGATTGTTTTCATGTTATTGTCAGGTTTTGAGGTTTTGAAGTCATTTGGTTTTCATTGCTTTGAAAGATTGGAATCCAATCATCAAACCTGATTACCGCATAACTTATATGACCGTTATTAAATATCAGAACTCCAGGTTGAATCCGATTCGCCATACACGTGCCTGAGGATAAACTCCATAGTCAACACCGAGTGACGTTCCGCCGGAGGAAATCTCCGGGTCGAATCCATGATACTTGGTGAACGTGAACAGGTTTTCGGCGGACACATAGACACGTAAACTGTTGATAAGCACCTTTTGGGTGATTTTCTGTGGCACTGTGTATCCAAGTTCTATGTTCTTCAGACGCATGTAGGAACCGTCATAGATATAAAGATCGGACGATGTCCAGTTGTCTGATGAATCTCCGGCGATGAATATGGGGTACTTGTTTGACGTTCCGTAACCTGTCCAGCGGTTGAGCATGTATGATGGCAGGTTGCTTGAGGTGATGTCTATGCGCCTTGTGGCATCAAAGATATCATTTCCGGCAGTGCCTTGCCACATCATGCTGAAGTCGAATCCGCGCCATGAAGCCGAGAAATTGAATCCGAATGTCCAGTCCGGCATACCTTTTCCAATATATGTACGGTCATCGTCATCTATTGTACCGTCACCGTTAACATCGACAAAACGCACATAACCGGGTTGGGCATCAGGTTGTATAAGGTCACCGTCTGAATTTACGTAAGCGTAGACTTCATCCCATGACTGGAATATTCCGTCGGTCTTCAATCCATAAAAATACGGGAATGGCATTCCGTTCATTGCACGTGTGATTGTGCCGACTCCCTGGAAAGTGTCATAATTGGCATATCCGGTATCATTTCCGAGATTGATGAGCTTGTTCTTCAGATAAGAAGCGTTACCGTTTATGCTGAAATGTGCGTCGGCTATACTGAACTTGTAGCCTAACTCAAACTCCACTCCGGAATTTTCCATAGTACCTACATTGCCTATGGGCAGATTTTCTCCCACATAATTCGGGATACTCATTGTCATAAGCATGCCGTTGGTCTTCTTATAATAATAGTCCACCGTAAATCTCAGTGAGTTGTTGAAGAATCCGAAATCGATGCCGACGTCAGTCTGTTCTGATTCTTCCCACTTGAGGTTTTCATTGGCAAGTCCGGCCGCCGAAACTCCTGTGATAACGCTTTCGCTGTTGCCGAAGATATAGTTTGCACCTGTTGACGTGAGTGCAATGTATTGGAAATCGTCTATGTTCTCGTTACCGTTCTTACCCCAGCTGAAACGTATCTTCATGTTTGACAGCCAGTCGGGACGATTACTCATGAATTCCTCGTTGGTGGTATTCCATCCCAAGGAGAACGAAGGGAACGTAGCATACTTGTTGTTGGAACCGAAGCGGCTTGAACCATCGCGGCGCACTGTAGCCTGAAGCATATAGCGCTCGGCATAGTTGTAGCTTAAACGAGCGAAAAGAGACGACAGCGTGTGTGGATTTGACCGTCCGCCCCAGCCGTCGCGGTCGCCGTTCTCGGCAAGTCCGGATGCAAAATTTATATAGGGTTTGCTCTCGTCTATCAGATCGTTGCGGCTTGCACCGAGTGTCCACCCTGTGTTTTTCATTGCCGATTGTCCAAGCACGACGTTAAACGTATGGTTGTTAATGGTCTTGTCGTATGTCAGCACGTTCTCCAACTGCCACACTGTTCCTCTGTCGCTTTCCTGTGATGCACTGGTGCGGTTGGAACGGTTGTTACCGGAAAGGTAGTAAGTAAGAGCGTAGCTTTCGCTTCCCCAGAACGACATGTCGGCTCCGTAAGAAATGCGGTACTTGAATCCGTCCCACAACTGCAGTTCAGCAGCAAAGTTGGTAACGAACTTATGACTCCAGTTTTGTGCGCCTGGAAGTGACAGGGACATCAGCGGATTGACCATCTCGTTATACTCCGACCCCGGTATTGTGTACAGATTACCGTTAGAGTCATAGATTGGACGGTAGTAGTCAGCCTGATGCTCGTAGTAGTAGGCGTTCTGTTCTTCTGCAGCCTCACCCGTAAGCGTTGGAGTGAGGATGGGAGAAAGAGTAAGTGCCGATCCGAGCTCGGATCCGTACTGCGAGTTCACCTCTATGTCTTTGGATCTCACTTTGGCATAAGAAAGGTTGACAGTGATGTCAAATTTGTTGAGCCAGTTGCGCGACTTCGATTCATCGAATATGTTGTATTTGGTGTTGCTGCGCATGGTCAGACGGTTGTAATTCGAGCGGTTGAAGTTTCCTCCGATGATTCCGTCCTGTTCGTAGTAGCCTAAAGACAGATAATAGTTGACTTTCTCCGAAGCTCCGCTGATGGTGATGTCATGATTCATTACCGGGGCATTGTCGTAGAACAGCTCGTCCTGCCAGTCGGTTCCTTCGCCGTAAGAATATGGATCAGCATATGGAGCATCCATACCTGCATTTAAATATCCTTCGTTCATCATAACGGCATATTCTGTGGCGTTGAGCACATCGCGCTTGCGCCATTTGCTCTGCCAGCCGTATGAGAAGTTGTAGTTTACTTTCGTTTTACCCTTCTTTCCTGATTTCGTGGTGACAAGCACTACTCCATTGGCTGCACGGGCACCGTATATTGCGCCTGAGGCTGCGTCTTTGAGCACTTCGATACTCTCGATGTCGGTAGGATTGACAAAGTCAAATCCGTCCTCGATAGGCATTCCGTCCACTATGTAAAGCGGGTCAGAGTCGTTGATTGTGCCTATACCACGTATGCGTATCTGTGCTGCGGCTCCCGGCTGACCTGAAGATGACGTCACGGTTACGCCGGCTGCAAGACCTTTCAGGGCATTGTCCATACGTACCGGAGCTGTATGGGCAAGGTCGTCAGACCCTACCTTGGCTATAGATGCCGTAACCACGCTCTTCTTCTGGACTCCATAACCCACAACTACAACCTCGTCGAGTGTGGTGTTGTCCTCACGCATGATAATGCGCATGCCTTTGGCGGCCTTCACTTCCACAGTGGTATATCCTATATATGAAATGGTTATCATTGCACCTTCAGGCACTTGCAGTTCGAATTCTCCGTTAAGGTTGGAGATTGTGCCTTTTGATGTTTCCTTATGAAGCACTGAGGCACCGATTACCGGCTCCCCTTGATCATCGATAATTGTACCGGAACACACAAAATCCTGTGCGGATACAACGAATGCGACCGATGAAAGCAATAATGTCAGGATAAAAAACTTACATTTGTCCATCGAAATAAAATTTTGATTGTTAAGCTTTTCTCTCAGTCAAACAGTATGAATCATAATATTATGACGAAAGTTTGCTGATAAAATAATTCTACCAGAATGATTAGTTAACGCAGGTTCAGCGGAACACTCACAGAATGTCCTCTTTCATTATTTCTTATCGGAATATTTGAAAATATCTATGCCGTTATTTTAGAAATATATCCGATGAAGTCGTATAGCTTTCGATAATAAATAGTGTTTTTCGTCTTCAAAGGTAATTATTTCCGCCCGCGCCCGAGGCCGAAAATGTTTGTTTAAATTTGTCGTTTTCATGGTCATAAATTTAAATTAACACTATGGAAATATATTGTCATTTCCATTCATATTTTCATGCGGCCGTAGAAAATATTTTCAGTATCTAAAATTATATAATTATTTTATTTTTTGCAAGTATAAATTTTTTAGTTGTCAAAAAAACGTTTATTTGTAAGTTTATATTTTAACAAGTTTAATATAGCAAAATTAAAAAAAATATTAATAAAATCATATTGTATTATATAAATTATTTAACAATAAAAGGTAAGCTAATTAATATAAAATACGGGCGGTGTATAACGTTCGTTCGTGTACAAATCAGCAAGTTTATTGACTGTATTCCTACAAGAGAAATCCGATTTCCTGCATTAATGAAAACGGGCTGACGTTTCACTCCGGACAAAAGTTCATTCCGGCTGAAACGTCAGCCCGTTTTTGTGTAGTCTGCTGGGGAAATATGTCAGTAGATTCCTGTTTGCAACCTGTCTTTTCCGAGATTGCTGAAACTTCCGGAAATCTGCTCTTCTTTTTCCGGTTCTATTTCCATTGCCTTTTTCATGTCGTCAATGGCACCGTTCTTATTGCCGTTAAGCAGGCGTATTCGTCCTCTTTCCTGATAAAAAACGGCTTTGTCGGGCATCAGTTCAATGGCCTCAGTATAGAGCTTTTCGGCTTCCGGCAGTTTCTTCAGTTCGTCAAGCATTCTGCCTTTCATCAAATAGGCCGTTTCGTTGAACGGATTGTTTTCCATTAATTTGTCAAAACAGGAACAGGCTTCGTCTGTATGTCCGAGTGCAGCCTCTATTTTCCCTTTCAGCAGCAGAGCGTCCTCATAATCCGGATCTGACGACAGTATATGTCCGATATCTTCCATTGCTTCATTGGCCTGACGCATTTCCCACAGTATCTCAGCCCGTAGTTGGAATGCCTGGGTGAAGGACTCGTTCACGGAAATGGCTTTTGTGAGCATTACTATGGCGTTCAGGCTGTTTCCTGTCCCCCTTGCGGCTTTGGCTGCAAGGAAAAGAGCCTGAATGTTCCTGTTGTCTGATGTGATGACTTTTTGGCACGCTTCGTCCATCCCCTTATAGTCTTCCTGCATATAGCAGACATTTGCCAGCGAAAGCAGTGCATTGATGTCTGACGGATTTTTTTCTGTCAGACGGAGTAATGTTGTGCGGGCGTCTTCCGTACGGTCGGCTTGCAGGTATGCACTCGCAAGAAGTCCAAGCGTTTCCGGTTCGTCATTCAGGGATACTGCTTCCTCGAAGCATTTGATGGCGTATGTCAGTCTGCCCATGTTGCGTGCCCTGATGCCGTCATATTTCAGAATGTCAAAGTTTTTCAGGTTTTGTTTTTTCTCCGGGTTCATTTCTTCCTCCGGTTTCCTGTTTCTGAATAAAGTAGATAATAATCCCATGTCAAATTTGTTTAAATGATTCCAATCCCCTGTTTTTCATAGTTGCTGTCCTTGTCTCCGTTGATGTTTGTGTAGTCCATGTCATGATGTGGTTTTATTTAAATTTTCAGTCAACCGTTATAATTTTTGTCGTAGGCAAATGTAACAAAAAAACGTTGTAAATAAAGAATAAAAACGGATGAGGGATTGTCTAAAATTCTAACAGACTTTAATAGGTGGTTTCAAAAAGATTGTTTTATGAAGTTTTTTGTATCTTTGGTGTGAATTTAAAACGGTTGTAAATATGAAAAGGAGTGTGTTGTCGGTCATTTTGGCTGTTTGTGTTTGTATCGGAATGTTTGCCCAGACGGAGTCGGATTCTTCCGGATATATTGTGAAGACAGGAGATACGGCTCCCGATTTCGAGATGATTCTGACAGACGGTCAGAAGGTGAAGCTTTCTAATCTGCGTGGAAAAGTTGTTATGCTTCAGTTTACGGCAAGCTGGTGTGGGGTATGCCGTAAGGAGATGCCTTTCATTGAAAAAGATATCTGGCAGAAACATAAGGAAAACGCGGAATTTGCTCTTTACGGCATAGACCGTGACGAGCCTTTGGAACGCGTGAATGCTTTTGTCGAGCAGACAGGAGTGTCTTATCCGATGGGGCTTGATCCGGGTGCGGATATTTTTGCCAAATATGCGGTACGTGATGCCGGGATCACCCGTAACGTGTTGGTGGACAGAGATGGAAAAATTGTCATGCTGACTCGTTTATATAATGAAGAAGAGTTTGCTTCTTTGTGTGAGAAAATAGACGAATTGCTGAAATGAAAGGATTGAAGTGGGTACTGTTCCTGTTGTGCTGTCTGATAGTTCTTCCGGTATCTTCCCAAAAGAAGAAAAATCATGAACCTTTGTTCGGGAAGAAATACGCTTCTTACGGGAGTATTTCAAATTCGTTGAAAGGGGCTGTGTTTTATCTGGTAAGCGGACATGGGGGGCCTGATCCGGGGTGTATAGGCAAGTACAAGGGAAAAGAGCTTCATGAGGATGAATATGCTTATGACATTATTCTGAGATTGGGTAGAGAACTTCTCAGAAGGGGTGCAAAGGTGCATTTCATTATTCAGGACGCGGTAGACGGTATCCGTGACGATGAAATATTATCTAACAGCAAGCGTGAGACATGTATGGGAAAAGCCATTCCACTGAATCAGGTGTCGCGTCTGCAACAAAGGTGTGATGCAATCAATCATTTGCACCGTAAGGAGAAAGGAAGTTATAAGAGGGCTGTGTTTGTGCATGTAGACAGCCGTGCAAAAAATAACCAGACGGATGTGTACTTTTATCATGCTCCGGGAAGTGCTCTGGGAAAACGTCTGGCAAATGAAATGCAGGCTACGTTTCGTGCCAAGTATAACCGCTATCAGCCTAATCGTGGGTTTGGTGGTACAGTGAGTGAACGCAATCTGTTTGTACTCCGGAAGTCTATTCCGGTAGCGGTTTTTCTTGAGGTGGGAAATATACAAAACGCACGTGACCAGAAACGTCTCGTTATAGCTGATAATCGTCAGGCACTGGCCAATTGGATGGCGCTGGCTATCGAAAACGATTACAGGAAATCAAAGAAATGATAATGTCTTTTATTTTCTGTAATTGTTTGTCAGTACCTCACGCAGTCTGTCAATAATCTCCGGTGACTGCAAATCTTGTTTTCCCGTCAGCAGGCAGGCGAAATTTTCAGCAAGAATTTCTTCGGGGTTAATGATATAGTTTGTATTTCTTCCTATCAGGTCATAAAAATCAGTTGCCTGACTGATGCTGTATATAACTGTCTTTCCTTCCTGTTGTATTGGAATGAAATTATCATTCAATGGTATCAGTCCAACCTGTATATAGTCAAACAAACGTTTTCCGTCCTCCGGGTTATATGGAGAATCCGTATATATCAGCATTGTACATTTCTGTTTCTCTCCGTTGACTGTCAGATTGATATAGCTGTCATATCGGTTGACATCGGGATTTGATATCCTCTTTTCGATTATATCGGCAGGAAACAGGATTTCCCTGTTCATTACGGTGAATCCTATCGTATTGTATGTTGCTTTCTTGAAATCCGCATTGTTCCGACTCAAGATGTGAAATATTTCATGGGCAATCAGTGATATCAGCTCATTGTCGTTCAATTCATTGAGAGCCTTTTCTCCTACAGCAATCCAGTTGTTGCGTGTATATGCACCGGCTCCTCCTTCCTCCTTGGTCGTCGTCTTTATAAAGACCAGTTCTTGTGAAAAGTCAAGCACCAGTTTCTGTTTCTTTATCTCAACATCAAGGGCCTTGATACTTTGTGAAATACGTTCCTTGTCCTTGTCGCTCCAATTCAGAGTCTGGTTCATTGCAAATGCCAGCAATTGGGATTTTCTTCCATGTTCGGTCTGTAAGCGTACATTGATATCAAACTGGTTCCATCCACGTGTATATTCATCAATGTCGGTAATCAGCATTTGCGCTTCCGCTCTTGTGGCAAAACGGAACGGGATGTCTGTCTTTTGTGCGTATAATGTTGCGGAGAATATATAAAGTGCTATTGTGAAAAAGTATCTTAGCTTCATAATTGCGGTTGTTTTATTACTGTATGGTTTCCTGTCAATTTGTTGTGTAAATATATGACAATATTTCCTTTTATTCTAATTTATTTAAAAGAAAATTCCTTGTTGCGATTCTGACATAAACAAAATGCCTGACGTTTCCAAAATGAAGCGTCAGGCATACTTTTCTTTCTTTAAATCATTATTAGTCTTTCATGGCATCGAAAATCAAGGCTTCCAATTCGTCTGCCAGTTCAGGGTTGTCTTGTATGCATTGCTTGGCGGCATCCCGTCCCTGTCCCAATTTGGTGTCATTGTAGCTGTACCATGAACCGCTTTTCTTGATGATTCCTAATTCAGCTCCAAGATCGATGATTTCCCCGCTCCGCGAAATGCCTTCGCCGAACATTATGTCGAACTCGGCTTTGCGGAAAGGAGGAGCCACCTTGTTTTTTACCACCTTAACACGTACCTGGTTGCCTATCACTTCTTCTCCTTCTTTCAGCTGTGATGAACGTCGTATGTCGAGGCGTACAGATGCATAGAACTTCAGTGCGTTTCCTCCGGTGGTCGTTTCCGGATTGCCGAACATCACGCCTATTTTCTCACGCAGCTGGTTGATGAAGATACATGTGGTATTGGTCTTGCTGATGGTCGATGTCATCTTGCGCAGTGCCTGAGACATGAGGCGTGCCTGCAATCCCACCTTATTTTCTCCCATGTCGCCTTCGATTTCTGCTTTTGGGGTCAGGGCAGCTACGGAGTCGATTACGATTATGTCGATGGCTGAAGATCGTATCAGTTGTTCAGCGATTTCGAGGGCTTGTTCGCCGTTGTCAGGTTGGGAAATCCACAGGTTGTCAATGTCCACACCAAGTTTCGCCGCATAGAATCGGTCGAAGGCATGTTCCGCATCGATGAAGGCTGCGATGCCTCCTGCTTTCTGTGCTTCGGCGATGGCGTGGATGGCCAGTGTGGTTTTTCCTGAAGACTCCGGCCCGTAGATTTCGATGATTCGTCCTCGTGGATAACCTCCAACTCCCAACGCTGCGTTGAGTGCGATGGAACCGGTCGGGATTACTTCCACTTCCTGTACGCGGTCGTTCCCCATTTTCATGATTGAACCTTTTCCGAAATTCTTCTCAATCTTGTCCATTGCGGCTTGCAGCGCTTTCAGTTTCTCGCTGTTGTTGGGCTTTGCAGCGTTTTCCGTATTTCCTTCAAAATCCAGTTCGTCTTTTTTTGCCATAATTTTGCTTACTTCAATATTTGTGCGGCATGGTCTTTGGTCTTTATCTCTTTCGGTGAGATGACACGTTCGACGATGCCGTCCTCATTAATGATAAATGTTGTGCGGAATGTACCCATGTACTTGCGTCCGCACATGCTTTTTTCTCCCCATACGCCGAAGTCCTCAGTCAGCTTGTGTTCCGTGTCGGCTATCAATGTGAAAGGAAGCCCGTTCTTCTCGATGAATTTACGGTGTGATCCGGTATCGTTGATGCTCACTCCGATTACTTCGTAGCCGGCGTTGCGGAGTTCCTCATAATTGTCGCGCAGGTTACACGCTTGTGCCGTGCATCCTGAGGTCATGTCCTTGGGATAAAAGTAGAGTACTACTTTCTTTCCTCTGTAATTGCTCAGATAAATTTTGTCCCCTTTCTCGTTTGTTCCGAGATAGTCGGGAGCTTTTTCTCCTACATTCATGATTGCGTAAATGACTAAAGTGATGTTTACAGTTCCAAGTCTCCGTCAAATACCTCGTGCCACGGAAGGCCGTTCTTGTTCAGTTCGTCCATGAATGGATCAGGATCAAACTCTTCTACGTTCCATACGCCTGGTCTTTTCCACAATCCTTTCACGAACATCATGGCACCTATCATCGCCGGTACTCCTGTCGTGTAGCTTACGCCCTGCATTCCGGTTTCCTTATATGCATCCTGATGCGAGCAGTTGTTGTACACGTAATAAGTGTGTTCTTTGCCGTCCTTGATGCCTCTGATACGGCACCCGATAGAGGTCTCCCCTTCGTAGTTCTCTCCCAGATCCTGCGGATTGGGCAGTACTGCTTTCAGGAACTGCAGCGGAACGATTTCCATGCCGTTGTAGTTGACAGGCTTTATGCTTGCCATGCCTATGTTCTGTATTACCCGCAGGTGGGTCAGATATTCCTGTCCGAAAGTCATCCAGAAGCGGGCACGTCTGATGGTCGGGAAATTCTTTACCAGTGATTCCAGCTCCTCGTGGTACAGCAGGTAAGAGTCACGCGGTCCGATGTTTGGATAAGTCAGTGATTTGTGCAGTTCAAGAGGCTGGGTTGTAATCCATTTCCCGTCTTCGTAATAACGTCCGTTTTGCGTGATTTCTCGGATATTGATTTCAGGATTGAAGTTGGTGGCGAATGCTTTATGATGGTTCCCCGCATTGCAGTCCACAATGTCCAGATACTGTATTTCATCAAAATGATGCTTTGCTGCATAAGCCGTATAGATACCACTCACTCCCGGATCGAATCCACAGCCGAGTATGGCCGTCAGTCCGGCATCTTCAAAACGTTTTTTGTATGCCCATTGCCAGCTGTACTCGAAATGAGCAACGTCTTTCGGTTCGTAATTGGCTGTATCGAGATAATTGGCTCCGCTCTTCAAGCATGCTTCCATAATGGTGAGATCCTGATAGGGGAGGGCTACGTTAATGACGATTTCAGGCTTGAATCTGTCGAATAAAGCCGTCAGTTCGTCAATATTGTCCGCATCGACTCTTGCAGTCTTGATGTCAGGCTTACCGATTGCTTTGACAATGTCATCGCATTTCGATTGTGTACGGCTGGCGATCATGACATCTGTAAAAACGTCAGGATGCTGGGCTACTTTGTGTGCGACGACTGTACCTACACCGCCTGCACCGATAATCAATACTTTACTCATTCTTATGCAAAAATTAATGCCCGGTAACATTACCGTTCAGTATGCAAAGATAACAAATAATTCCAAACCATATGAAGTATTCGGAATATATCACTATTTTTGCAAATGAACAGTCATTTTAATTAGAATGTGCATCTGTTTTGAGCTAAAACCGAAAAATGTATGAAGGAAATAAGGGTGTGTACGGCAGTTCTTGCCGTATTATTTATGGTAGGTTGCGGAACAGGAAAAAAGGCCGTTGCTGTGACTGACTTCTTCGGCGAATGGGATATCATGAATGTGAACGGTGAGAATGTGGATGCACGGGCAGACGGGTTCATTGGTTTTGATCAGTCAACGAATCGTGTGTATGGTCATACGGGGTGTAACCGTCTGATGGGTGCCTATCACTTAGATTCCTTGAATATTGGGAAAATGCATTTTGCACAAGTGTCCGTTACAAGGATGGCGTGTCCTGATATGAGTTTGGAGCGGAATATGCTCGATGCGCTGGACAAGGTGGCCGGTTTCTCCAAGTCCGGTGATACATTAGAGTTGAAAGATGCTGATGGAAGATCTGTAATGACCTTGCGGAAGCGTGCAGTTCCTGTAATTGAGTTTGAAGAACTGGCCGGCAGATGGATTGTGTCTGATGTCGGTTCTGTACCTGTAGGTGAAGTGGAACGTATTCCAGAATTGAACTTTGATATGGAAACGATGCGTATGTACGGCAATTCCGGTTGCAATACCATAAACGGACATTTTTCCCGTGAGGAAGGTAAGACCACTTCCCTGCGTTTTTCTCAAATAATTTCCACCATGATGGCCTGTCCGGATATGGAGACAGAGCAGGATATTCTGAAAGCACTTGACAAGGTGCGTAATTTTGAACGAGGAGAAAATGAAAATACAGTGGTTCTGCTTGACAGAGATGGCGTTTCAGTTTTGACTTTGGTAGACATATTAACTTAAAAAAACTATGACAAAAAAGATACTTTTATTAGGTTCCGGCGAATTAGGAAAGGAGTTTGTAATTGCAGCCAAGCGTCTGGGGCAATATGTAGTTGCATGTGATTCATACGAAAATGCGCCGGCCATGCAAGTGGCTGACGAGTGTGAAGTATTCAGTATGCTCGATGGTGAGGCTTTGGATCGTGTGGTGACCAAGCACCGTCCCGACATCATTGTGCCGGAAATAGAGGCCATCCGCACCGAACGTTTGTATCATTTTGAGGAGGAAGGCATTCAGGTAGTGCCGAGTGCGCGTGCCGTCAACTATACGATGAACCGTAAGGCTATACGTGATTTGGCGGCTAAGGAACTTGGCCTGAAGACGGCAAGATATTTTTATGCCACTTCTTTTGAAGAACTGAAAGAAGCGGCTGACAAGATCGGATATCCTTGTGTCATCAAGCCTCTGATGTCATCATCCGGAAAAGGACAGTCTGTGGCGAAGGGAGTTGAAGACTTGCAGTACTCTTGGGATTACGGGTGTAAGGGAAGCCGTGGGGACATAAAGGAGGTGATTGTGGAGGAATTCATCCGTTTTGACAGTGAAATAACTTTGCTTACAGTCACCCAGAAGAACGGCCCGACATTGTTCTGTCCTCCTATCGGGCATATACAGAAGGGAGGCGATTACCGTGAGAGTTTTCAGCCGGCTTGCATATCCCGCGAACATTTGGAGGAAGCCCAGCGTATGGCTGCCAAAGTAACAGAAGCATTGTCGGGTTATGGTTTGTGGGGAGTAGAATTCTTTCTGAGCCATGAGAATGGTGTGTATTTTTCCGAATTGTCTCCACGTCCTCATGATACCGGTATGGTTACATTGGCCAATACACAGAATCTGAATGAATTTGAATTGCATCTTTATGCCGTGCTTGGCCTGCCAATTCCAGGAATTACATTGGAGCATATCGGAGCAAGTGCGGTGATTCTTTCGCCGATTGCCGGCAATGGAACACCGAATTACAGAGGTGAAGATCTGGTCTGCTCACAGCCAGACACTTATCTGCGTATTTTCGGCAAGCCATCTACGCGTTTGAACCGCCGTATGGGGGTAGTGGTATGCTATGACAAGCCGGACGGTGATCTTGAAGCATTGCGTGACAAGTGCAAGTCGTTGGCATCAAAGGTAGAAATATATTGATAGTCAACAGTTAAGTTTGCTACAAACCATTTCTATTTTTCTTGACATATGTCATGAAAAATAAATGAGGAGGTATGTTTTGTTGTTTTGTCATGTCCGGGTGTCAACCGAAGACTTATCTTTGCACCCATAAACCAATCTAAAAAGTAATGACAGAAAACAAAATGGTAAAGTATCATATTCCTCAACAGGGAATATATATGTATGTTCGTATGCGTGACGGGAAAAACGGAATGATTGTGCTGAATAGCACTGACCGCGAACAAGTCTTGTCGGCTGAACATTACAGGCTGTTGACAAAAGATTCCAGGATGGGTAAGGAAGTCTCTACCGGAAAAATGGTTGACTTATCACAGAATCTGGTTATATCTCCACGTCAATCGTTAATTATCGAATTTTGAGATTTTATTTAAATTGTACAGAGGGTGTGTCAAAAAGATGCACCCTCATTTTGTATATATGTTTTGCTTACATTATCATTTTCTGAACGGCAGGTACTCTAATCTATAGCTGGAGTTGTCGTAAAGTCATAAAAATAGACTTCTGCAATAATTTACCATAACGCAAACATGTCTGAATATAATATCTTTGTAATTAGATATTTACAATATATTTCCACTTACTTTTTCCATTACTTCCATTTCTTCCGTATGCATTGTTATATTATTTTTAAGGTGATTTTATGACCTAAAAACAATGCCTTATGGATAATAAAAAATTAATGTTTTCACTTTTTTTGACGTGTACCTGTGCAGGAGTCGGAGCACAAGATTGTCCTCATTTGGGAATTGATCCGGTAGACAAGGTAATTGATGCCATGACCCTTGACGAGAAGCTTGACCTTCTTATAGGAGCTGAAGCTTCAGTAAGTGATATTACTGCGACCATAGGTAGCTCGGCGAAACTTGTGGATGGTGCTGCCGGGCAGCTTAATGGTATACCAAGACTTGGCATTCCGGCAATCGTGGTGGCCGACGGGCCTGCGGGTCTGCGTATAAGTCCCACAAGGGAGGGTACCGACAATACTTTTTATTGTACGCATTTCCCGGTGGCCACGGTAGTGAGTTCGACATGGAATACCGAACTGGCCAGTGAGATAGGTAAATCTATTGGCGATGAGGTGTTGCATTACGGTGTTGACGTGTTGCTTGCTCCCGCTACTAACATCCAGCGTAATCCGTTGAATGGACGTAACTTTGAATATTATTCGGAGGATCCGCTGCTTGCCGGCAAGATTTGTGCGGCTGTGGTTAACGGTGTACAGTCAAACGACGTAGGCACATCGGTAAAGCATTTCGCCTTCAACAATCAGGAGACCAACCGCACAAACAACAATGTTATCGGTACGCCTCGTACTTTCCGGGAGATGTATCTCAAACCGTTTGAAATTGCTGTGAAGGAGGCACAACCGTGGACGATAATGACTTCGTATAATAAGGTGAACGGGACAATGACCAGCGAGCGTGCCGACCTTGTGACCGAAATACTCCGTCACGAATGGGGGTTCAATGGAATGGTGATGACAGCTGGTATGGCGGACAGTTTGCTGCGGCACAGATGGAGGCAGGCAACGATCTGCTGATGCCGGGAAAGATCGTACAGCGTGAGGAAATAAAAAAAGCTGTTGTCAACGGACACCTTTCTTTGGAAATAATCGACCGCAACGTCCGTCACATACTTGAGCTCATTATGAAGACCCCACGCTTCAAGGGTTACGTTGCCGACAACAACCCTGATCTGGCAGCGCATGCAACCGTGACACGCAATGCTGCAACTGAAGGTATGGTGTTGCTGAAAAATGAGGGGGGTACGTTGCCGCTTGACAATAGCGTGAAGAAAATAGCCGTGTTCGGACGCACTTCTTATGAATTCATAGCCGGTGGAACAGGTTCGGGAGATGTCAACCACGCATATGTTGTAAGTCTTACAGAAGGTCTGGCCAACGCCGGATTGAAGATTGATGCGAATCTGCGTAAGGCATACGAGAAATACATCCCTGAAGCCAAGGCTGCACAGCCTAAGGATGAGGGACTGTTTGCCAAGTTCATGCCCAAAAAGCTGATCGATGAGATGGAAGTGCCGGATGCTTTACTGAAGGCTTCGGCAAAGCGTAATGACATGGCCATCATAACCATCGGAAAGACATCAGGCGAGTTTCTTGACAGGTCTGTATCAGAGAATTTCAATCTGTCTGCCAAAGAGTTGAAGCTCATTGATGATGTTTGTACCGAGTTTCACAATGCAGGCAAGAAAGTTGTAGTTATACTTAACGTATGCAGTCCCATTGAGACATACAACTGGATTTCAAAGCCTGATGCCATACTCAACGTATGGTTGCCGGGCCAGGAAGGAGGCAATTCTGTAGCCGATATGCTCTGCGGAAAAGAGTGTCCTTCAGGCAGGCTTCCGATGACATGGGTTTACAAATATGATGACGTGAACACCAAGGCTGATTTCCCGATTCCCGATGAAATCAGCGATGAGATGATAAACAAGGCTCTTGCAGGATTCATTGACGAACGTACCACTGGTACAGTGCGTAACTTTGACTATACTGAATACAACGAAGGAGTGTATGTGGGCTACCGTTATTACACGACCAAAGGAATGGAAGTGGCTTATCCATTCGGATATGGCTTGAGTTACACCACATTCAGTTACGGCACTCCGCAGGCAAGCACTAATGATAACGGCGACATAACTGTGAAAGTCAAAGTGACCAACACCGGCAGTGTGGCAGGCAAGGAAGTTGTGCAGGTGTATGTATCTGCTCCGGGTAAGGATATGGACAAGCCGTCCCGCGAGCTGAAAGGATTTGCCAAGACCGGTAAGCTGGAACCGGGTGTAAGCCAGACTGTTGAGATAAACATTCCCTATGAGTCGCTCGCTTCGTTCAACGAAGAAGACAGCCAGTGGCAGGTCGAGGGTGGAGAGTACAAGATTCTTGTAGCCGACAATGCCGCCGACACAACGCCGCTGACAGTTACGGTGAGTGAAAATGCCGGTGTGACCGAACATGTAAATCAGTGCCTCATGCCTGAAATGAAATGATTTTTTACGGGAGCCGTGAAAGACATTGTATAACCTATTAACCGTAATTTAAAAACACAATCCATGAAAACTTTAAAAAAGAGATCTTTGCTGATGGCGGTCACCGCACTTGCTGTGCCGATGTCTGCCATGGCACAGAATGTAATCACGACAGACTCTGTGCCCGATACAAAGGAGGTGAAGAACAGAAACGTGATGTTAAACGCTGAAAGTGACAACCAGCCGAGACAGATTTCCACCGGGCTTCCGAGTTCTCTGTCTGCAGTGATTTACGAAGACGGAGTTCCGGTGAGCTATAACATATGGCCGTGTTTGCCTTATCTCTTCTGGGCAGCAACAACGCAGCACAGCGGCATCGGTGTGATGTCTCTTGGCGAGAGTGCTCTGAAAACCGGTAGTGTGGCATACAATGTCACATCCAACACACGTACCGGCACAGACAAATTTGAAGGCCATGCCAACTATACCACCAATATCTTCAGCCTGCAGCGTTTCGATGTATCTGTCGCCGGGCCGATAGCCAATGGATGGAGCTTCTCGCTTGGTGCGTACATAAATCTTGATCCTGGCACAAACAATGTGGCAGATGTGCAGTATCAGAATGACATGAAGTTGATCAAGGCATCACTCTCCAAAGTATGGAACGATGGCAAGGGAAAGTTTAATCTTTTCTATCGTTATTCTTACACGAAAAGCCTGAGCGACGGATACGGGCCGTTCATCTATGTTGGTGACGGGAGCGTGAAAGAAATAGATGGTTTCAATCTTGGTAAGGACGGTTTCCTTCCCGCTAACGGAAGCATTACTTATACGGATGTCATGTCCGGAGAGACTAAGGAGTATAATAGAAAAGACGGTGTCCATGCATTGAATAATGCCATTACCGCCAATTTCAACTATACGTTCGACAACGGGATGAACCTTGATGTGATATCAAAGTACAACTACTCCAACTCATACATGAGCACGTTGTCGCTCTCAGGTGTCGATGAAGCCGGAGAAAATGATGGATATACCTATGCATACGATAATGGCGACCACAAGGCGGGCGATACATTTACCGGCAGTTACAATAGCCGTTACCTGCTGAGGGATATAGGTTACGAGCGCGATTGGATGACGACGGCCGAACTGACAGGCAAGAGCAAGGATCTTGCGCACAGCTACAGAATCGGAGCCAACCTGTGGTGGAACCGTCAGGGTATAACGGCAAGTACCGGCGTGTTGGCACATACTGTTGAGGCTAATCCTGTATGGCTGTATCACAACGGATCACAGGTTTACGGAGCCAACACAGGAGGCGAATATTATGATGCGCACGAAACCAAGTTCGCTCTCTATCTTTCCGACGACTGGCAGGCGACAGATCGGTTGTGGATATCTGCCGGTGCCAGAGCAGAGCTGTACAATGTGGGCGGTAAAAACGCAATGGCTTACCTCAATGCTACGGATGAAGAGGCTACATATCCTGAAAACATACGCACTGTGGGATATAACGTTGCCGACGGTACAATCACAAGATTCAGCAAACGCTGGGTAAATCCTACCGGTACTATCAACGCGAGATATACCATTCTGAATGGATTCGGTATTATGGGTGAGTATGTTTATGCCATGCAACACCCGAATTCACAGGATTTTGCCGGTGCATATATGCCTATACTCGATGCTGTGAACATACATTATGGTCGTGCAGGACTGTTCTGGAACAACAGTTGGATGCAGTTGGTGTCACAGTTCACAATAATAAAACAAAGCAACTACAAGAGCCGTACGCAGTTTACCAACCCAAGTGATGCGTCTGACGTTGTGACGATACCTATCACATACGACATCAAGACAATAGGATGGACTACCGATGTCGTGCTGACCCCGTTCAAGGGATTCTCCTTCCACGGACTGCTTACCTTGCAGAACCCGCTGTACAAGAACTTTGCCATGACTGCCACGTTCTCTGACGGAACTTCCGAGTCATACGACTTTAGCGACAACGTAAGTACGGGTGTCAGCAAGACCATCATCGAACTTGACCCAAGCTATATGTTTCTTGACAACAAGTTCAGAATATGGGCAAGCTTCCGTTATCAGAGCAAACAGTATATCAACAAGACCAACACGCTGTACTTCAACGGACGTTGGGAGACTTTTGCCGGAGTGGACTATAACATGAACAAAAACGTCAGCTTCTCTGTAAACTTCGTCAACCTGCTCAATCAGAAGGGCTGTGAAGGTTCTATCGGAGCTGCCGATCTGCTCACTGATGTATCAAAGTACCAAAACTACCTCATGGCCGGTTCTTATATAAGACCGTTCACTGTGGAGTTCTCTACACGACTGACTTTCTGACAGAATGTAGGAATCGGGCGGGCGTGAGTGCAGTCTCACGCTCCGTCCAATTAAGAAATATAATATGAAAAAACACATATCAATATTCAGTGCCGTACTGTCAGCATTATGTTTCGGATGTGCCTCTACTACTGAGGACACAAGTCATCTGGTGGTACAGGCTGACAGACCGGGTGTCGAAATCCCATCCACACTATACGGCCATTTTTTCGAAGATATCAATTTCGGAGCTGACGGCGGACTGTATGGTTCTGAGGGATGGTTCCTGAAGTCAGGTAGCCGTTATGACTCTTATGACCGCGAGGGTCCGAAGGTGTTTGCTGGCGAGTATGCGTGTCACGGTAAGGAAGAAATGAAAAGCGCTGCAGACCTGAACAAAGCACACAACCGTTTTCGTGCTTCGTTGCTGGAGGCCGCTTTCCTGACCGGAGTTGAGCGTAATGCTGATGTAGTGGGAATGGCAACCTACGCACCATTGCTTGCGAATGTGAATGGATGGCAGTGGCGTCCTGATCTTATCTGGTTTGACAATCTGCGCAGCGTACGTACGTGCAGCTGGTATGTGCAGTATCTGTACGGCAACAATCACGGTACACGCGTTATTCCTTTGTTGATGGATGGCGATGCTGTCAACGGTGGCGAGAACCAGCATGGTCTGTTCGCCAGCTGTGTGTGGGACGAGCCTACGCAGAGCTACATTGTAAAGGCTTTGAATACTTCGGACACGGCACGTCCACTTATGGTGGAATTCAAAGGACTGAATAGCGACAGTAAGTTGGGAAGCAAGGTGACATGTACCATGTTCCACTCAGATGATCCGGATGCAGAGAACACTCTCGACAATCCGTATGATATAGTTCCGAAGGACAGTGAGCTTGTGATGAATGGTATGTCATTACAGACTGAACTTCCTGCACAGACCTTTGCCGTGTATCGGTTAGCATTAGATAAATAATAATATTATCTTTACATAACATAAAATAATAATACAATGAAAAATCTTATAGCATCGCTCGCGCTTGTACTACTGGGCGCGACAGCGGCCGCCGCACAGGGACCGCAAGTAAAGACGGCATCGGGAGTGCTTGAAGGCATTGACGAGTCGGGTATTAAAGTGTTCAAGGGAGTTCCGTTTGCACAGCCGCCGGTAGGTGACCTGCGATGGAAAGCTCCACAGCCGGTAAAGTCGTGGGAAGGGGTGAGATCTGCAAAAGAGTATGGTCCGAACCCGATGCAGCAGGATATTTTCGGGGATATGATGTTCGGAACCGACAAAATGAGTGAGGACTGTCTCTATCTTAACATCTGGACACCTGCCAAGACTATGGACGAGGGACTTGCGGTGTTGATTTATTTCAACGGCGGAGGTCTTATGGCAGGCAGCGGAAGCGAGGCACGCTATGCCGGATTGTCGATGGCACGTCGTGGGATAATATCCATCACAGCCAACTACCGTGAGGGCATATTCGGATTTTTCACTCATCCGGAGTTGTCAAAAGAGACTGAATACAAAGGTTCCGGCAACTATGGTTTCCTCGACCAGGTAGCTGCTATACAATGGGTGAAGGACAATATCGCCGCATTCGGAGGTGACCCGAACAGAATAACCATAGTAGGAGAGTCTGCCGGTTCCACGTCTGTAAGTGCGCTGATGGCTTCGCCGTTAAGCAGGAACCTGTTCTGTCAGGCTATGGGTTCAAGTGCTTCTATAATGGCATTTGATAAAGTACCTACCTTGGAGGAAGGTGAAGCTATGGGAGTGGAGACGGCAAAGAAGTTGGGATGTTCTTCGATAGCCGAGCTGAGGGCGATGCCTGCAGACGAACTGCTCGAAAAGTCATCCACCAACTATATGCAGAAGATGTACAACATAGATGGATATTTCTTCACTGAACAGCCCGTTGAAACTTATGCCAAGGGCGCACAGGCACACGTGCCATTGCTTATTGGCGGAAACTCCACAGAGGTTCCTATAACCATTTTCCTTGGTAACAAGCCCATGACAATAGCTTCGTTGAAAGAGGTGATAAGCGGACGTTTCGGTGAGAATACCGATAAGATAATGGAAGCATACGGATTGAATACCGATGCTGATGTTGCAGGACTTCCTGGAGCACAGCTTGCTGGTGACATGTTCGTCGGGTTCGGTACGTGGAAATGGAGTGATATGCACAAGAAAACCGGTGGACAGCCCGTCTACAGATATCTCTACTGTCATCCGCGTCCGGAAATGCGTATGAACGACAAGGTACCGGGACTGGCTGGCGGAGTTCAGGAGAAGACCCAGGAGAACAAGAATGCCCTGAAGGTAAGCGGTGCGGTACATTCGTCCGACATAGAATATGCTATGGGTAATCTGCCTACCAACCGCGTGTACGACTGGCAGCCGGAAGACTACTTTGTGTCTGACATTTTCCAAAGCTATTATGTGAATTTCGTGAAGACGGGCACCCCCAACGGACTCGGATTGCCTGAGTGGACACCGACGAACGGTGAGGAAGTGGCTCCTGTACTTCAGATAGATGTCAATACTTACATGAAAGCTGACAGGAATCTCGAAGACATGTATCATACGGTAGATGCATTGATGTGGAAATAGTTATTGGACATGAGTGATAATGATGTTTCAGGCCGGCTTTGCGGCATTTGTCGTGAGGCTGTCTTGAAACATCTTGCTTATTGTAGCATCGTGCAGTGAAATTGTAAAGTTAATCATTGCTGTCCGATAAAACTCGTCAGACACAAAAAAGTATAGCCCGGTCAT
>CAZSYY010000024.1:0-34182 GCA_964611375.1 uncultured Phocaeicola sp.
AATTCTGTGATTACCTATTCTTTTCTGTTATTTGTTTATCCCGAACTCACGTATATTTGAGAGCAAAAACAGCAAGTGAGTGACGGCTCAAATGGAAAAAAACTATTCCATTTGAGCCGTCTTAATATATTTGTTCATCAGGTTGAGAAAATATGTGTTGAACAATCTTTTCCTGTCCGTCTTTTTATCCTTTTCTCAAAAAATCAGTATTTTCGTGGGTATGAAAATAACAAATCTGAGACATATACGGTGGGGAGTAGAGGCATTTCTTGTAATTTTCATACTCGTGTGCCGCTGTGTTCCTGCGTGTGGAGAATGGTATGCCCGTATCATTTATCCTGTAGTATCGGCAATACTGTCGGCTTGTGTAAGTTATATACCGTTTTCGCTCGAAGAATGGTTTGTAGTAGGTATTGTGGCAGTTCTGGCAGTCATTCCTGTAAGAAGCCGGAAGAATGGGGTGGCATGGCGTACAATCCTTCGCCGTGAGGCCGAAGTGTTGGTTGTGGTATGGTGCTGGTTTTATATGGGGTGGGGGATAAACTACTTCCGTTATGATTTCTTTACACGTTCAGGAACTGTACGTGCAGAATATAGGGAATATGATTTCAGGCGTTTCTTCAGCTCATATGTCGATAGTCTGAATGCATCTTATTGTCTTTGTTATCTTCCGTCACAAAGAGAAGTAGAAGAAGAGATGAAATCTTTGTTTTCGTCAATTCCCCCGCGTTTCGGACTGGCCCGTCCTCTCGTTTACCAGCATCCCAAACGGGTGGTGTTCAACAATCTGTATTCAGGAGTTGGAGTGTTGGGATTCATGGGGCCGTTCTTTGCCGAATCTCAGTTGAACAGTGAACTTTTGCCTTTGGAGTATCCGTTTACATACGCTCATGAATATTCCCACTTGCTTGGAGTGAGCAGCGAGGCTGAAGCCAACTTTTGGGCTTATCAGATATGTACACATTCCACTCATCCGGCAATCCGTTATTCCGGCTATTTCGGACTGCTTCCGTATGTGCTCTCTAATGTTTATTATCTTCTTGGAGAGGATGAGTACAAGGTGCTGGCGGCATCTGTCCGGCAAGAAGTGTTCGATGATCTCCGCGAGAAACGGACTCATTGGGAAGCACTTTACAGTCCTGTTATAGGCAGCATTCAAGAGACGGTTTATTCGTGGTATCTCAAAGGTAACAGAATCCATTCTGCCCAAAAGAACTATGCGGAAGTGGTGGGGATGATTTTATCGCTTCCGGAAGGTTATAACGTGTTTGAACTTTCTATGTCGGAGTGATAAACTGCATTCCAGAATTAAATACCGGCAATTCGCTTGTTAAATATCAAAAAACGACGTGCAGATATTGGATTGTGTAAAAAAAAACGTACTTTTGTTTCCGTACAGACAAAAAAGATACTTAAAATATATGATAATGAAAGAGATAGATTGGGCTAATCTGTCATTCGGCTATATAAAGACAGATTATAATGTACGATGCTATTACCGTGATGGAAAATGGGGAGAGCTGGAACTTTGTTCGGAGGAAACATTAAACATTCACATGGCTGCCACCTGCCTGCATTACGGTCAGGAAGCGTTTGAAGGTCTGAAAGCCTATAGAGGAAAGGACGGTAAGATACGCATATTCCGGCCGGAAGCTAATGCCGAACGTCTGCAAAGCACCTGCCGTGGCATACTGATGCCGGAGCTTCCGACTGAAACATTCTGTGAAGCAGTGAAGAAAGTGGTAAAGGCCAACGAACGCTTCATCCCACCTTATGAAAGCGGAGCTTCTCTTTATATCCGTCCTCTGCTTATAGGTACGGGGGCACAGGTTGGGGTACATCCTTCAAAGGAGTATCTGTTCATTATATTTGTCACTCCTGTAGGTCCGTACTTCAAGGGTGGTTTTGCCACCAATCCTTATGTCATTATTCGGAGGTATGATCGTGCAGCTCCGCTGGGAACGGGTACGTTCAAGGTGGGAGGTAACTATGCTGCCAGTCTGCGTGCCAACAAAGAAGCCCATGACGCGGGTTATGCCAGTGAGTTTTATCTTGATGCAAAAGAGAAGAAATACATAGATGAGTGTGGAGCAGCCAACTTCTTTGGTATAAAAAACAACACTTATGTCACTCCTTTGTCTACTTCTATCCTGCCGTCCATCACCAACCGCAGCCTGATGCAGCTGGCAGAAGACATGGGGTTGAAAGTGGAGCGTCGACCTGTCCCTGAAGAAGAACTGACGACATTCGAAGAAGCCGGTGCATGTGGTACGGCAGCTGTTATAAGTCCTATTGAGCGTATCGATGATTTGGAAAATCAGAAATCGTATGTGATAGCGAAGGACGGAAAGCCGGGACCGATCAGTGAAAAACTTTACAACAAGTTACGTGCCATCCAATATGGAGACGAAGCGGATCCCTACGGATGGGTAACAGTGCTTGATTGACAAATCATCAGAATAAATCCGATATAGGATAAAATAAAACTTTTGTACATCCCGGCGAGGTATTGTCTTGCCGGGATGTTTTACTTATTAACTTGTAATTGGTTGCGTATGACAATGCCTCCGCAATGTTCTTGACGGAGGTTTAAAGATCATTCATTGAGTGCTCCACAATGTGGACAGATCCCTTTAGAACGCATTTTCGACCCACAAGCTCCACATGCATACGGATATCGATATGTTTTTCGTAACCTGATTATGCACCATACTGAATAGGCGGCAAAGCAGGCATATGACATATAAACCCACAGACAGATCAAGATTATATATAATATTATGCAATATGAGGCCATACCTGCCAGATAGAGAAATCCTGTTTCCATGGTGGCCTGATGAAGCAGGTCGTCAAGCAAAGCCACTCCAAGCAAGACAATAAGCCATAAACAAAGGATGAAAAGTCCAAGCATGAAGGGAAGCTCGAAAGGATTGAGCGAAGGTGAATAATAATATCGTTCCCAGATTTCCGGCATAAAATGTTGTATGCTGTTGTAGATGACGGCAGAAGCAGCAAACACCCACGACAGTGCGGTGGGGAAGATATTGTCAATGCCATTCGGCCATATATGTCTTTTTCGTACAATAAAGCATATAACTCCTAAAAGGAATGTTGCCAGTATAAGAGAAAATATCAGAATATGCGGATTGCTGAAAAAGCGGATACATTGTGAAATGGGATCCACAGGTACGATGTTTTCCAAAAGCTGCGTCTCACGCAGCCAGCCGATGGTTTCCTGATCGCGGGCGACTTTTACCCATACGGAATCTATTGTGTCCTTCGGATATACGGAAATTTCGGCTACGACAAGTTCGTCTCCTTTGTTTACATAAGTGGAATCGGTAAATGGAAGTTGATACAACCAAAGCGTATCTGCGGTCACTTTAAAATTGCTGTTCAGGTCGTATGGATACTCGTGAGCCGTTTGCAGCGAATCGCGGAGTTTGTGTGACGGCGAGAATTGGGTGGGGTAATGGCATGCTGTCAGTATTGACAACAAGAAAACGAAACCTGTTATATAGTGAACATAACGCATAATTTCTCTATTTTTCTGCCTGTACTTTCATCTGGCATACGTTACAGTCAAACAGCAGGCGGAAGCGATGCCCGTCTGCGCTTACAAGGAAATAAGGTTCCCGGAAGGGTGAACGGACATGATGATGCGTCGGGCACCATCCCATGCTGTACCGCAAACAATGTTTGCAAAACATGAGTGTTGCATTTTCTGTCTTTTTTTTCTCAAAAGCGAAGTCTATACGCCTTACACCATGGTCATGATAGAACGCTTTTGCACGGGAGTTGGACACATTGCCCAGATAAGTAAGTTCTTGTGAGGGGAAGGTGCAGTTTGCGCATTGCGTAACTCTCAGTTCTTGCTGATAATTGATGCGTCGTAAACTAATCATCCTGTCTGTCACATGGCGTCGCATATCTGTCAGCACGGAAGCCGGAACGAACAGGTTATTCAGAAGTTCCAGTTTTATGGATTCCACTTTAAAGGGGGTATTGCCAAATTTCTCTATTTGTGTCCTTTGATAATCCGTCTGTGGTGTACGGGCAAGCTGTTTTTCAAGCGGTTGTGTCACGCTTATCCGATTACCGTCTTCGTCTGTCGCAGAGAGGGTGATTCCGAAGCTGTTTTCTGAGAGTACAAGTGACAAGGCAATTTTGCGTTCAGCCGACTTTTTCTGCAATGTCCGTTCAAAGTTCTGGTCAAAATTGCGGTAAAGTCTGGTCTTGGGCCTGACGGACGGCATCTCTTGCGGATAAAGTCTGTTGCTTTCTGCACGGTTCACACGAAACCCCTGCAGTTTTCCATGTTCGTCCAAATAGCATATCCCGTCTCCGTTGCTGAATGATTTTGTACTTTCTACCGTAAGGCAGTTGTGGCGGATTTCCTTTACTGTTCCCACCTCCTCTCCCAAAGATTTTGGCGTATCGAAAGAAGCTATGCGCGAATTGCGCCCGTGTGCGAAGTAGTCGGTAAATCCCCGGTTGAAGCTCTTGTCAGGTTGCGGACGGAACATCAAATTTACATGTCCCGAAGCCGCATGGCAATATTCTTTTCTGCGTCTGAAAATGGCATCCAGTTTCTGCCGGTAATAGGCGGTCACATTCTTTACGTAAGATACGTCTTTCAGTCTCCCTTCTATTTTCAGCGAAGAGGCGCCAGCATCGAGCAGTGCTTCCAGATTTTCTCTCTGATTCATGTCTTTTAATGAAAGCAGATGCTTGTCGTGTACTATGATCTTTCCGTCAGCATCTACCATGTCGAATCCCAACCGGCAGAATTGTGCGCATTCGCCTCTGTTGGCGCTGCGTCCGTAACATGCCTCGCTCACGTAACATTGTCCGCTGTAGCTCACGCACAAGGCTCCGTGTATGAATACTTCAAGCAATGTGTCAGGGCAGGCGGAATGTATGTGGGCAATTTCAGGAATACTCAGCTCACGCGCCAGTACAACCTGCCTGAATCCAGTCGCAGAGAGAAACCTTACCTTTTCCACTGTCCGGTTGTCCATTTGCGTACTCGCATGAAGAGGAATGGGAGGAATGTCCAGACGGGTAATTCCCATGTCCTGTATGATCAGTGCGTCCACTCCGATATGATACAGATCCCATATCATCCGTTCCGTTTCCGCCAGTTCCTCGTCATACAGGATCGTATTGACTGTCACATAGATTCTTACGTTGAAGAAATGGGCATAGCGAACCAGCTCTGCAATGTCCTCCAGCGAATTGCCGGCAGCCGCACGCGCCCCAAAGCGAGGAGCACCGATATATACGGCATCTGCTCCGTGGTTTACAGCCTCTATTCCGCATTCTTTGTTCTTGGCAGGTGCCAACAATTCAATGTGACGTGCCGGCTTATCCGATTTCATTGATGTCGTATGGTGTCTCCTGGTAAACGTAATAATTCAGCCAATTTGAGAACAGCAGATTGGCCGTACTTCTCCATCGTACCAGAGGTCCTTTCTCTGGGTTGTTGTCACGATAGTAGTTTTTGGGTATGTCGATTGGCAGGCCTTTGTCCAAATCGCGTTTGTATTCGGTGTCGAGCGTGTATGGAGCATATTCGGAATGGCCGGTTACAAAAAATTCGCGTCCGTTGCGAGCCATTACGATATGTACGCCTGAGTCTTCCGACTCGGAGATGATCTGTAACATAGGGCAACGGGCAATGTCTTCCCTGCGCACCTCCGTATGCCGGCTGTGCGGTACGAAGAATACATCGTCAAAGCCGCGGAAGATGGGCAGCTTATGGAAACCGTCGCACACGTGATGCTCAAAAATGCCGAACATTTTCTTGTCAAGCGGATATTTGGGTATCTTGTAATGATGATACAGTCCGGCCTGTGCCGCCCAACAGATGTATAAGGTGGAGGTTACATGTGTGCGTGTCCAATCGAATATCTCTTGAATCTCGCTCCAGTAATTCACTTCCTCGAAGTCAAGATGCTCTACCGGTGCGCCGGTAATGATCATTCCGTCAAACTTATTTTCGCACATGTCAGAAAAGTCACGGTAAAACGCTTTCATGTGTTCAATGGGAGTGTTTTTCGATGTATGGCTTTTCAGTTTCATGAAACTGACCTCAATCTGCAGGGGGGAGTTTGACAACAGGCGTATCAAGTCCGTCTCCGTTGTAATCTTGAGCGGCATCAGGTTGAGGATCACGATTTTCAGAGGACGGATATCCTGTGTACTCGCGCGCGAACTGTCAATGACGAAAATGTTTTCCTTTTTCAGAATGTCTATTGCAGGAAGTTTGTCCGGTAAATTTAATGGCATGTGACTTTATCCGTTTATGAATTAAAACCATCGCAAAGTTAATAAAAATCCGTGTGTTCCTCGAAAAAAAACGAGCTGACATTTAATTCAAACCGGGCGTATGTTTTCGGCTCTTGTTTATGGTGGCAAAATGACACATGTCAGGAATCAGTATCAAAAAAAACTAAAAACTTTTTTTTTCAGCACAATTTTCTTTTCTTTGTGAAATTAATTAATCACTACAAAAAATATCAACCATGAAAATCTCCCATATCGAGCATCTGGGAATAGCCGTGAAAAACATAGAGGAAGCTATTCCTTATTACGAAAATGTTCTCGGACTGAAATGTTACAATATAGAAACGGTAGAAGACCAGAAAGTAAAGACCGCTTTCCTTAGATGCGGTGAAACCAAAATCGAACTTTTGGAACCGACTGGTCCGGAAAGCACAATCGCCAAGTTCATTGAAAAACACGGTATGGGCGTGCATCATGTGGCCTTTGCGGTAGAGGACGGTGTGGCAAACGCTTTGGCACAAGCTGAGACTGCCGGTATTCGTCTCATAGACAAGGCTCCACGCAAAGGTGCGGAGAATTTGAATATAGCTTTTCTTCATCCAAAATCAACGATGGGAGTGCTGACCGAGCTATGCGAAAAGTGAAGTGCCACCTTGTGATATTATGACAATTTAAAAACAGAAAATATTATGAGCAATCAACTTGGAAAAGTAAAAGAACTGATAGAATTGCGTGCCAAAGCTCGTTTGGGAGGTGGAGAGAAAGCCATCGAAAAGCAGCATGCGAAAGGAAAATATACGGCTCATGAACGTATCTCCATGTTGCTTGATGAAGGCAGCTTCGAAGAAATGGATATGTTTGTGGAGCACAGATGCACGAACTTCGGGATGGAAAAGAAACATTATCTGGGCGACGGTGTGGTGACCGGTTACGGAACGATTGCCGGACGTCTGGTATATGTGTTCGCACAGGACTTTACGGTTTCCGCCGGTTCGTTGTCTGAAACCATGTCGAAGAAAATCTGCAAGATAATGGACATGGCCATGAAGATGGGCGCGCCGGTAATCGGCTTGAACGATTCGGGCGGGGCGCGCATACAGGAGGGAATCAATGCCCTGGCCGGATATGCGGAAATCTTCCAGCGTAACATCCTTGCTTCCGGAGTGATTCCTCAGATTTCCGGAATTTTCGGTCCGTGTGCGGGCGGAGCGGTATATTCTCCGGCTCTGACCGACTTTACATTGATGATGGAGGGCACTTCATATATGTTCCTGACAGGGCCGAAGGTGGTAAAGACCGTAACTCACGAAGATGTGACACAGGAAGAGCTGGGTGGGGCAAGTGTGCATTCCACGCGTTCCGGCGTCACTCACTTTACGGCGTCCACAGAAGAAGAGGGACTTGCTCTTATACGCAAACTTTTAGGCTATTTGCCCCAGAACAATCTGGAGGAACCTCCTTACGTGGATTGCACGGATCCTATTGACCGTCTGGAAGATTCGCTGAATGAGATTATTCCGGACAGTCCTAACAAGGCATACGATATGTATGAAGTGATAGGTGCCATTGTGGACAACGGAGAGTTTCTGGAGGTGCAGCCGGATTTCGCCAAGAATATCATCATAGGTTTTGCGCGTTTCAACGGCCAGTCGGTCGGAATCGTAGCCAACCAGCCAAATGTCCTTGCGGGAGTTCTCGACTGTAATGCATCGCGCAAGGCTGCCCGTTTCGTGCGTTTCTGTGATGCTTTCAATATTCCGATTGTCTCTTTGGTTGATGTCCCGGGATTCCTTCCGGGTACCGGACAGGAATACAATGCTGTCATTCTTCACGGTGCAAAGCTCTTGTATGCATACGGTGAAGCGACGATACCGAAAGTGACCGTCACGCTTCGCAAGTCATACGGTGGTTCACATATTGTGATGAGCTGCAAGCAGTTGAGAGGTGATATCAATTATGCATGGCCTACAGCAGAAATCGCAGTAATGGGAAGTTCCGGAGCAGTGGAAGTGCTTTATGCGAAAGAGGCCAAGGAAGCTGCTGATCCGAAGGCTTTCATGGCAGAGAAAGAGGCTGAATACACCAAGCTGTTCGCCAATCCTTACAATGCAGCGAAATATGGTTATATTGATGATGTAATAGAACCGCGTAACACGCGTTTCCGCATCATACGTGCATTACAACAACTGCAAACGAAGAAACAGACCAATCCGGCAAAGAAACACGGGAATATTCCATTGTGATGAAAAACTTAAATTGACACTATTATGAAGAAATCTGTAATCGGAATATTTCTCCTCTTGCTTCTGTCCGTGGGCATTGCTTCGTGTACTGAAGGCCGGAATGACAGCAAATTGCTCATAAACGAGATACTCATAGACAACGTAAGCAACTATGAGGATGATTATGGAATGCACAGCGGGTGGATCGAAATATTCAACAAAGCATACAGTACGGAAAACCTGGCCGGATGCTTCCTTAAGGTTAGCTGTAGGCCGGGAGATACAGTCACTTACTTCATCCCGAAGGGCGACGTGAATACAAGTGTTCTTCCGCGCCAGCGTTTGTTGTTCTGGGCCGATGGAGTACCGCATAGAGGTACGTTCCATACGAACTTTGTGTTGAGCAAGACTGACGACAACTGGATCGGCCTGTATGATAGCGGGTACAACTTGCTTGACGAGGTGGTAGTGCCTGGGGGTATCTTGAAACAGGACGAATCTTATGCACGTATTACCGATGGTGCCGAGACTTGGGAAGTAAAAGATGACAGTGATGACAAGTACGTGACTCCGAACGCCAATAACCAGGCAATTGTCAGCAATCCGAAAATGGATAATTTCAAGCGTCATGATCCGGTAGGTATAGGCATGACTGTCACGGCCATGTGTGTAGTATTTATGGGTCTGATTCTGCTTTATGTTTGTTTCCGGTATGTCGGCAAACTGGCTGTAACTCTCCGCAAGCGTAATGCAATGAAAGTCCATAATGTGACTGACCATGTTGAGGCAAAGGAAAGAGGTTTCGGAGAAGCACCGGGAGAGGTGATAGCCGCCATTTCAATGGCGTTGCATGAAGTGCAGGGTACGGACCATGACGTAGAGGAAACCATCCTGACCATAAGCCGTGTGAAAAGGAGTTACTCTCCTTGGAACTCAAAGATTTATACGTTGCGTGAAACTCCTCACAGAAAATAACGATTAACAATATAGAAATCATGAAAGAATACAGATATAAGATCAACGGGAATCTTTATAAAGTGGCCGTTGGAGACATTGAAGAAAACAGTGTACATGTGGAAGTGAACGGTACGGCCTACGTTGTGGAGCTGGAGAAGAAAAAATCGCCGAAAATAAAGCCCGTATTGCGCACGTCTTCCACTTCTCCTGCCGCACCTCCTCCCGCCGTGTCGCGTCCGGTAACTGTCGGCAACAAGTCAAGTGTCAAGTCACCGCTTCCCGGTGTGATTCTGGAAATCAAGGTAAAGGAAGGGGATGTCGTAAAACGCGGGCAGACACTCCTGGTGCTTGAGGCCATGAAGATGGAAAACGAGATCAAGTCGGACCGTGAAGGAAAGGTCACCGCTATCAAAGTAAGCAAAGGAGAATCCATTCTTGAGGGCACTGATCTTATAATCATTGAATAGCTATGGGAGACTTCATTAATTTTCTACAGAATAATCTGACGGATTTCTGGACTTACACCGGTTTCTATAATGCTACGATAGGCCATGTGGTAATGATTCTGGTCGGTATCTTTTTCATCTATCTGGCCGTATCAAAAGAATTTGAACCTATGCTGCTGATTCCGATAGGATTCGGTATCCTTGTTGGAAATATACCTTTCAACATGGATGCGGGACTGCAAATAGGCATCTATGAAGAAGGCTCGGTGTTGAACATTCTGTACCAGGGTGTGCGTTCCGGATGGTATCCTCCGCTGATTTTTCTCGGCATCGGTGCCATGACTGATTTCTCGGCACTGATATCTAACCCAAAGCTGATGCTTATCGGTGCGGCTGCACAGTTTGGTATTTTCGGCGCATATATCCTGGCTCTCAGATGGGGTTTTGATCCGATGCAGGCCGCATCAATCGGTATCATCGGAGGGGCTGACGGACCGACGGCCATTTTCCTGTCGTCCAAGCTTGCCCCTAACCTTATGGGAGCAATTGCGGTCTCGGCTTATTCTTACATGGCTTTGGTGCCTGTGATACAACCGCCTGTCATGCGTTTGCTTACGACGAAAAAAGAGCGTCTCATACGCATGAAGACACCGCGTGCCGTATCGCATACGGAAAAAGTCATGTTCCCTATTGTAGGACTGTTGCTCACGTGTTTTCTTGTGCCTTCAGGACTTCCTTTGCTGGGAATGCTCTTTTTCGGTAATCTGCTGAAAGAAAGCGGCGTTACCCGTCGTCTGGCAGAGACGGCACGCGGCCCGCTGATTGATACCATCACGATGTTGTTGGGACTTACCGTAGGTGCATCTACTCAGGCATCCGAATTCCTTACCATCAACTCATTGAAGATCTTTGGCTTGGGAGCTTTGTCATTTATAATCGCAACGGCATCAGGAGTGCTTTTCGTGAAGATCTTCAATCTTGTGCTGAAGAAAGAAGACAAGATAAACCCGTTGATTGGAAATGCCGGGGTTTCTGCTGTTCCTGATTCAGCCCGCATCTCACAAATCGTAGGTGCTGAATATGATCCGACCAACTATCTTCTGATGCATGCCATGGGACCGAATGTGGCCGGTGTGATAGGCTCTGCTGTAGCTGCCGGTATATTGTTGGGATTCTTGGTGTGAGAGATGTTTTAATAGATTTGAGAATGGAAATAGATTTTCGGAAAACAGGTCTGGTGCTTGAAGGTGGAGGAATGAGAGGGGTGTTCACGTGTGGAGTTCTTGATTTCATGATGGATCACCACATCTGGTTTCCTTATGTGGTTGGTGTGTCTGCCGGAGCATGCAACGGATTGTCGTATATGTCACGTCAGCGCGGGCGTGCCAAATACAGCAATATAGACTTGATGGACAAGTATCATTACATAGGTCTCAAATACCTTTGGTTCCAGCACAGCATTCTTGACCAGCATCTGCTTTTCGAACTGTTTCCCGAAGAGATTTTGCCTTACGACTATCAGGCTTACTTTGACAATCCGGCACGCTTCGAGATGGTCACCACAAACTGTGTGACGGGTAAGGCGTGTTATTTGGAGGAGAAACATGACAATTTACGGTTGGTGACCATAGCCAAGGCATCGAGCAGTCTGCCCTACGTATGTCCTATTACCTATGTGGACGGACGCCCGATGCTTGACGGCGGAATAGTTGATTCCATTCCGGTATTGCGTGCTGTAAGCCAGGGATACGATATGAATGTCGTAGTACTGACGCGGCAAAAAGGATACAGAAAAGCAAGCAAGGACATCAGTGTGCCGCGTTTTGTTTACCGCCGTTATCCACAGTTGAGATTTGCTCTCAGCCATCGTTGCCGGGTTTACAACGAACAGTTGGAAATGGTGGACAGGATGGAAGATGAGGGAAAAATCCTGGCTATTCGTCCGGAAAAGCCTGTCACCGTAAACCGTATAGAAAAGGACACACGCAAACTTACCGATCTCTATAACGAAGGGTATGCATGTGCCGAAAAAGCGTTGACGCCATATCTGGACGGCAAGGTTGTAGGCTAATGAATCTAATTCTGATAATAGATTCGTTTTACGCGGTTTGACACGCCTGTCAGTATCTCGTAAGGTATAGTATCAAGAATATTCGAAAGAACCGTAACCGGGAGGTCATCCCCGAAGATTACGACCTTGTCACCTTCCTCACAATCAATTTCTGTCACATCAATCATACATACATCCATACAGATATTGCCGACATACGGTGCCTTTTTCCCGTTGACCAGGCAGTAGGCGCGGCCATTGCCGAGATGCCTGTTCAGCCCGTCGGCATAACCTATCGGAATGGCGGCAATCCGTGAGTCGCGCGTCACGACACCTTTCCGGCTGTAGCCTACCGTCTCGTCTGATGGAACTTCGTGAATTTGCAGGATGGTTGTCTTTAGGGTTGTGACATTGTTCAGAATCCTATTGGTGAACGGGTCTATGCCGTAAAGTCCTATCCCCAGGCGAACCATCTCGAACTGTGCTTCCGGATAGCGTTCAATGCCTGCCGTGTTGCATATATGACGAAGTATCTTGTGTTTGAAGCCGTTTTGCAGGTTGTTGGCAGCTGTCTTGAAAAGTTCAATCTGGTGTTTTGTGAACGAGTCAAACCGTTCTGCATCACTGCCTACAAGGTGGGAGAATATTGAACGCGGGATGACTGCCGTCTGCCGGTGCAGACGCTCGGTCAGTCTGTCCATTTCTTCTGGGGAGAATCCGAGCCGGTGCATGCCAGTATCAATCTTTATGTGGATGGGAAAATTGGTCACTCCCTCCCGTTCGGCAGCCTTTATCAGTTCATCCAGCAGATGAAAGCTGTAGACTTCCGGTTCCAGGCGATAGTCGAACATGGTCTTGAACGAAGTGATTTCCGGATTCATAATCATTATTGGGCTGTTGAGTCCCGCCTTGCGGAGATCTGCCCCTTCATCGGCTACAGCTACGGCAAGATAGTCAACCCGCTGATCCTCCAGTGTCTTGGCTACCTCAAATGAACCCGCTCCGTATGCGGATGCTTTGACCATACAGATTGTCTTTGTATCAGGCTTCAGCATATTCCGGTAGTGGTTCAGGTTGTCAATCAGTGCGTTGAGGTTAATTTCCAGAATGGTTTCGTGTACTTTCAGTTCCAGATGGTCTGTGATCTCGTCAAAATGGAAGGCACGTGCCCCTTTGATAAGCACCGCCTCGTTACGAAGTGTATCCAGCAGTCCTGACTCCAGCAATTCTGTTGTGGTACGGAAAAAATGTTTCTCTATGTTGAAGCGTTCCGATGACGCGGATATTTCTTCTCCCACTCCGATAATGTGGTCAATTCCGCGGCTGTGTACCAAGTCTGCAATTTGTTTGTAAAGCTGTTTGCCCGACAGTCCGCTCTCCAGCATGTCCGAAAGTATAAGCGTGCGTTTGCGTCCTTTGTGTTCCGTACGGCGTGACATGAAATTGAGAGCGATGTCGAGTGATATGAAATCGGAATTGTAGCTGTCATTGATAAGAATGCAGTTGTTTTTTCCTTCCTTCACCTCCATTCGCATAGCAATCGGTTCCAGATGCAGCATGCGTTTCGCAATGTCTTCGGGAGGCATCATCAGATAAAGAGCCGCAGCCAGGCAGTGCAGTGAATTTTCGATGGATGCGTCATCGATGAACGGAATGCGGTATTCCTTGAAAAATCCCAGATAGCGGTATTTGATGGTAGTTCCTGTATCGTCTTTCAATATTTTTTCGATGAAAAGCGGACGTTCCGCGTCCTTAGTTGACCAGGCAATCTCACGTGCTGTGAAAAGTGATTTTGTAACGCAGTTGCTGATAAACTCATCATCTCCGTTGTATATGATGACATCACAGTCTTTAAACAACAGGAGTTTTTCCATGCACTTGTCCTGAAGTGAAGGAAAGTTTTCCTGATGTGCACCGCCGATGTTGGTCAGTATGCCTATCGTGGGGTTTATTATGGGCTTCAAGGTTTCCATTTCACCCATTTCAGAAATTCCGGCTTCGAATATTCCTATTTCCGTATGTTCGTTCATCAGCCAGACAGAAAGCGGAACTCCTATTTGTGAATTGTAGCTTCTCGGTGAGCGTGTGACCACATGGTCAGGGCTTAACAATTGGTATAGCCATTCTTTTACCACTGTCTTGCCGTTACTGCCGGTAATGCCGATTACGGGAACCTGAAATTTTTCACGATGGCTTGCTCCCAAGCGTTGCAGTGCCTTCAGGGGATTGGCTACCTTCAGAAAATTGACATTGGGCAGCTTTGCAGCATCTTCAGGGATTTCGTTTACTACAAAATTCCGTACTCCCTGCCTGCAAAGGTCAGTTATATATTTGTGTCCGTCATTGCGTTTTGTTTTCAGCGCAAAAAACAATGTCTCTTCAGGGAAACAAAGCGAGCGGCTGTCTGTAAGTATCCAGTCAATGGATGCCGGCGAACAGCCAATACGTTCTGCTTCGATGGCAGAGGCTATTTCTTCAATCGAGCTTGACATAATTGTTTTTCATTTTGAACATCTAAGTACGGAAATTTTTCTTTTAGCATTTCTATCTTTAACAGTATTTGACTTAAAAACGTCCGGTAATTTTCAGAATCCGGATTGAACGGTCGGTGTTCCATGCCTTTTCTGATACCTTCCCATTGCCGGATGAACGAACGTGTGTCATCGGGGAAAAAAGCGTCCGAGAAACGTTCCCATATATATTTGACGGCCAATTGGCTCGGGTGGAGCATGTCATCGGCATAGAAGCGGTAATCGCGCAGTTCGTCCATCATGATTTCATAGGACGGGAAATACTGGCAGAAGGGAAGGGTAGTGCATAACTTTTCAATGGCCAATAACAATATGGCTTTGCTAAGCTGGTTGCCGTGCATGCCGTCTTTAGCATGCCGTATCGGGCTGACTGTGAACAGAACCTGTAGTTTGGGGTTACATTCATGAAGTCTGTTCAACAGATCGATGTATTCACCGACTATTTCGTCGACCTCCAACATTTTCCGTGTAAACATCAGTTCAGGCAATTTGTGACAGTTTCCCACAATCTGTCCGCTTTCTTTCCATGTATAGACCCATGCTGTTCCCCAAGTAAACAGCATACGGTCTGTTTGCGGTAGCCAGACGGCTCCTTCTTCTATACGTTCATTGATGGTCTGCAGGCATTTGTCCGTATCGGATGAGTTGAATGAACTGTGGTGCATCAGGCTGAACCAATATCCGCATCCGTAATGCAGGTCATCGGATGTATAATGTTTTTTTGATAAAAGCTCTTTGATGGCTTCAGCGACAGACAGCGGATTGTATAGGACACCGAACGGATTGACACAGCATCGGAACTTGTTGTCGAGTAGCAGTTTGCCGATGTTTTCGGTAAAGCATGAGCCAAATAACATTAATTTGTCGGAATGACGAATTGTAAATGGATAAGAAGATATTTCAACTTTAGTCCTGAATTCCATGTGGAGAAAATTTTCTGCAAATGTAAAACTTAATACATATTTATGTTATTTTTGTACGATTAAAAGTTGATGAGAACAGATGGAACAGCAAACTTCGTATGAATTGTTGGAGAAAATAGACAGTCCCGATGACTTGAGGAGATTGTCTGTTGAGGAATTGCCTGAGGTTTGTAGTGAACTTAGAGATATGATAGTCGATGAACTGTCGCGCAATCCTGGACATCTGGGATCCAATCTGGGTACTGTTGAGTTGACGGTGGCCATTCATTATGTATTCAATACACCTTATGACCGTATAGTGTGGGATGTCGGTCATCAGGCTTATGGACACAAGATATTGACGGGACGCCGCGATCGTTTCAGCACTAACCGGAAACTGAACGGTCTATGTCCTTTTCCTTCTCCTTCGGAGAGTGAGTATGATACGTTTACGTGTGGACATGCCTCCAACTCCATATCCGCGGCTTTAGGTATGGCTGTGGCGGCGGCGAAGAAAGAGGAAAACGACCGTCATGTGGTTGCGGTGATAGGTGACGGCTCAATGAGCGGCGGTTTGGCTTTTGAGGGATTGAATAATGTGTCGTCCATTCCTAACAATCTTCTTATCATATTGAATGATAATAATATGGCCATTGACCGCAGTGTCGGTGGAATGAAGCAGTATCTTCTAGATTTACACACATCTGAAGGATATAACCGATTGCGCAGTGCTTTGTCAAGAAAACTTTTTAAATGGGGTGTGTTGACTGAGGAACGGCAAAAGAGTCTGATCCGTTTCAACAACAGCTTGAAATCTATGCTGATGCAACAGCAGAACATTTTTGAAGGATTGAATATCCGGTATTTCGGGCCGGTGGACGGTCATGACATCGCATCATTGGTGAGGGTGCTGAATGATATAAAGGATATGAAAGGAGCCAAGTTGCTGCACATTCATACCCGTAAGGGAAAAGGCTATAAGCCTGCGGAAGAATCAGCAACGGTATGGCATGCTCCGGGACTGTTCGACAAAGAGACGGGGGAGCGTCTGGTGGAAAAATCCGATAATCTTCCGCCTTTATACCAGGATGTGTTTGGCAATACATTGCTTGAACTTGCACGTCAGAATGACAATATAGTGGGGGTTACTCCTGCCATGCCGACGGGATGTTCCATGAATATATTGATGAATGAGATGCCTGAACGCGCTTTTGATGTGGGGATTGCTGAAGGACATGCGGTCACGTTTTCCGGAGGAATGGCGAAAGAGGGCCTGCTGCCTTTCTGTAACATATATTCTTCGTTTATGCAGCGTGCGTATGACAATGTCATTCATGATGTGGCTATCCAGCGATTGAATGTCGTGTTGTGCCTTGACCGTGCAGGGCTGGTCGGTGAAGACGGACCTACGCATCATGGGGTCTTTGATTTGGTATATTTGCGTCCTGTTCCGAATCTGACGATTGCTTCTCCTTATGATGAGCATGAACTGCGAAGGCTGATGTACACGGCGCAGCTTCCAGATATGGGACCGTTTGTAATCCGTTATCCAAAGGGACGTGGTACTCTGGTTGACTGGAAATGTCCGCTAGAAGCTGTAGAGGTAGGTAAAGCACGCAAGCTGAAAGACGGTGTGGATCTGGCGGTAATCACTTTAGGGCCTATCGGTCATGTCGCTGAAAGGGCTATTGCCCGTGCCGAGACGGATACGGGACTTAAAGTGGCGCATTACGATCTTCGTTTCCTGAAACCGTTGGATGAGGATATGCTCCATGAGGTAGGTAAGAGGTTCTCACGTATTGTTACGGTTGAAAATGGGGTTCTGAATGGAGGAATGGGGAGTGCAGTCCTTGAATTCATGTCTGACTATGGTTATGCGCTGTCGGTAAAACGGCTGGGTATTCCTGATAGGTTTATTCAGCACGGGACGGTGCAGGAACTGTATAAGATTTGCGGCATTGACGAAACAAGCATATATAATGCGATAATTACTTGTTAGACAAATGAAAATCATTATAGCCGGTGCAGGGGCTGTGGGAACTCATCTTGCTAAACTTCTTTCCGGGGAGAAACAGGATATCGTCCTGATGGATGAAGATGAGGACAGGCTGAATGCGTTAGGGAGCAACCTCGACCTGATGACGGTAAATCTGTCACCGACTTCCATCAACGGTCTGAAAGAGGCGGGAGTGTCCGGAGCCGATCTGTTCATAGGTGTCATGCCCGATGAAAGCAGAAACATGACGGCATGTATGTTGGCAACCAGTATGGGTGCAAAAAAGACTGTGGCAAGAATCGACAATTATGAATATTTGCTTCCTAAAAACAAGGAATTTTTCGCCAAACTGGGGGTTCATTCATTGATATATCCTGAGATGCTCGCAGCACGTGATATTGTAGATGCTGTAAAAATGAGCTGGATACGCCAGTGGTGGGAATTTGCAGGTGGGGCATTGGTTATGATCGGTACCAAGATGGATGAGGCGGCCGAAATATTGAATGTGCCTTTGCATGAACTTGGGGGAAGGAATATTCCTTTTCATATTGTGGCAATCAAGCGTGGAGCTGATACTATTATTCCTCGTGGCGATGACATGATCAGGCTGAATGATGTCGTTTATTTCACGACTACAAAAAAATATATCCCTTATATACGCAAGATAACCGGAAAGGAAAATGAAGCTGATGTGCGGAATGTAATGATTATGGGCGGCAGCCGGATCGCGGTACGCACATGCCAGTATCTGCCTGACTATATGCGTACAAAAATTATAGAGAGCGATGCAGGCCGTTGTAACCGCTTGGCCGAACTTGTGGACGATGGAGTGATGATCATCAACGGTGACGGGCGTGATATGGAACTTTTGCTTGAAGAGGGCATTCGTAATACGGAAGCGTTTGTGGCACTTACCGGAAACTCGGAAAGCAATATATTGGCTTGTTTGGCGGCCAAGCGTTTGGGGGTGACGAAGACGGTGGCAGAGGTGGAGAATGTCGACTATATCAGCATGGCTGAAAGCCTTGATATCGGAACGGTAATCAACAAAAAGTTTATTGCTGCCAGCCATATCTATCAGATGATGCTGGATGCCGATGTGTCAAATGTGAAATGTCTGACTTTTGCCAATGCTGACGTGGCTGAGTTTACAGTAAAGTCAAATTCGCGCATTACAAAGGCTGCCGTAAAGGATCTCGGACTTCCGAAAGGAGCTACGATCGGCGGCCTTATCCGTAACGGAGAAGGTGCGTTGGTTACAGGCAATACAATGATTAAGGAAGGTGATCATGTGGTGGTTTTCTGTTTGGGAATGATGATAAAGAAGATGGAGAAATTTTTCTGATATTTTTATCAAAAGGTGTACAAAATATGCCTAATGCGTTTCATTTGGAAAAAGGACCTTTATGAAACGCTTATTTTTAATTGTTATTGCAGGCTTTCTCTCTGCATGCGGAGAGTATAAGCTGGAAAGTGAAGAAACTTTGTCTGACGATTGTCGCATAAACGTGACGTTCAGAAATGCTGACGAATTCTCCTCTCTTTATCCATTGACATTGTATCTGTTTGATTCTGACAACCGTTGTGTGGATCAGTGCACTGTTTCATCAGAGGCGGAGATTCCAGTTCTTTCCCATGCAAGTGGAGCCTATGTCTTGTCTGTATTTTCAGGACTGTCTTCCGATGAGTATGTTTATCCAATAGAGATCCATCCGCTTCAGACATTTACCTTTGCAGAAGGATGCTGTTCTGATATTCCTTTGATTGTAGGCAAAAGCCATATTCAACTGGAACAGGATATGCAGGTTGCCGTTTCTTTTTCCTATACTGTGGCTGGACTTTACTTTTCATTCACTTCCCTTCCTGTCGATGTGTCTGAAGTGACCGTCAATGTTTCTCCTGTCAGTTCCGGCATTTCATTGGCAGGAGACATCAATGACAACAGACAGTATGCAACCGTTTCATGCCGGAAGGAGGGTACGCACTGGGTGGCAGGACCCGTATATGTATTGCCCTCGGTTGCGTCCCGTATTCATCTTTCTATGAAACTAAGGCAAGGTGATGAAGAAACCGTTTATGGATATGATTACAATTCATCGTTCAAGTCTGGAAACATTTATCGTTTTGTGGGGAAAGACGGAGGTGATATAACCTTGGACGGGGAAAACCAGGTGACAGGCTGGAATCAGGGTATAGATGTGGAGCTTGATTTCGAAGAATTTGTGGAGGAAGATGCTGATGATTGGGAAAATGTGCCTGATGACGATGAGCCGGAAAATCCTGACGAAGGAGCTGATGACGTGCTCTATGCAGATGAACTTCCGGAGTCGGAAAGTATATGGGGACCATTTTATGTGTGGAAAGCGGAAGCGTTGTCGTCCTACAGTGTACGGGCTACCTTGCTCGCTCCCAGACAGTGGCTTGTGACGGTTGATGAGGCTCTTCCGATTTGCGAAAGTTATGAAGTGGACGGCATAACAAATTGGCGTATCTTTACGCTGGAAGAAGCAAAGGAATTCCGTGACCAGTATTCTTCTACGATTGTCGAGTTGAGTGAATTCCTGTTTGATTATGGAATAGATCGTTTCAATAAATACGATATCCGATACCTTTGTAATGATTTCAATTCTACATTCTGTTTCTATAACGATCGTATATCCAGTTCCGGAAAGACTGTAGACTACGGACTCCGCCTCATAAAAACAGTGACAGTAGAAAAGGAGTGAGCGCAAGTATAGGCAGCTGGAAAGGTATTTCTATCAGATAAGGCATTGCTTTTCCAGCTCCTTGGCCACCAATTCCATTTCCTCATACCATTCCTTCCCGAATTTTCTTATCAACGGTTCTTTTAGGAATTTGTAAACTGGCAGATTCTCTTTCTCTCCGAGCTGAACCGCCGATTTGCATACATCCCAACGATTGTAGTTGAGAGCTTTGTAAGGGCCACAGTTGCTGACACGAATAGGGTAGAGATGGCACGAAATTGGTTTGTAGAAGCTACAAAGTCCATTCCTGAATGCCCTTTCGATGGTGCAGCAGCAACATCCTTTTTCATCATAACAGGTGAATACACAGTCTTTACCATTGACTATTGAGGTGACTAAATCCCCGTCTTTGTCGGTATAGACTATCCCCTGCTTTTCTATGACCGTGCGTGCCTCCGGTGAAAGCTCGTTCCAAATCGCAGGAAGCGTTTCTTTCAGTTTTTCCACTTCCTCCGCTTCGACTGGTGCTCCTGCATCTCCTTCCACACAACATATTCCTTTGCATACTTGCAAATCGCACATGAATTTCTCACGGAACACGTCAAGACTAACTATTATATCACCAATCTGTACCATATTTGTCGGTTATTTTCTGTGTATGCAAAGTTACTATAATCCGATGGAAGACGGAATGTCTTTGTGCAGATATTTAGGCATGTTTTTGTGTATGTGTGCATCTTGTAAAATTCTGGATAAAGTCTTATATTTGCATTATTGAGAAATATTAAAGCAACATTGTAATGGCTAACACTTATTTGTCCCGTCTTATTCAGCGCCAGGCCAAAAAATATGGTGACAAGGTGGCTTTGCGATATCGTGACTATTCGACTTCCACATGGAAGCCTGTTACATGGAACTGTTTCTCGGAACTGGTAGAAATCGTGGCGAATTCCTTGATTCATTTGGGCGTGAATGAACAGGAAAATGTCGGGGTGTTTTCTCAAAACAAGCCGGAGTGTCTTTATGTGGACTTCGGGGCTTTTCGTGACCGTGTCGTCACCGTGCCGCTTTATGCCACAAGTTCGGAAGCACAGGTGCATTATATAGTGGAGGATGCGTCAATCCGTTATATGTTCGTTGGGGAACAGTATCAGTATGATGTTGCTCTTCATGTGCAGGGATTATGCAGGTCGTTGAAACAGATTATAATATTCGATCCTGATGTGAAAAAATCAGACGGTGATACCACTTCTATTTACTTCTCGGAATTCATACGTAAAGGTGAGAACAGGATTTACCGTGCTGAAGTTGACCGGCGTACTTCCATGTCATCTCCGGATGATTTGGCGAGTATCCTGTACACTTCCGGTACTACCGGCGACTCAAAAGGTGTCATCCTGCAACATTCCAATTACGAAGCCGCCTTCAAGGGACATTACTCCCGTCTGACAGATTTGGGAGAGAATGACATCATACTGAATTTTCTTCCGTTTACCCATATATTCGAACGTGCATGGTCGTACTATTGTATTGATAGAGGATGCACGCTTTGCATCAATCTTCATCCTCATGACGTGAAAATGACGCTTAAGGAGATCCGTCCTACAGCAATGTGCAGCGTGCCGCGTTTCTGGGAGAAAGTCTATTCCGGTGTAATGGATAAAATAAATGGATCCAATGGGTTTATGCGATGGATGATGCTCGATGCCATTCGCGTGGGGCATGAGTATAATATTGATTATCTGATGAATGGAAGAACTCCGCCATCTTCCTTGCGTTGGAAATACCAGTTCTATGACAAGACAGTTTTCAGTTTGCTGAAGAAGATTATCGGTATAGACAGAGGAAATTTTTTTCCTACGGCCGGTGCAGCCATTCCTTACAAAGTGGAAGAGTTTATTCATTCGGTTGGCATCAACATGATTGCCGGATACGGGCTTACAGAAAGTACGGCTACGGTATCATGTGAGTGGAAAGGCGATTTCCGACTGGGAAGTGTTGGACGTATTATACCCGGACTGGATGTCCGTATCGGTGAAAACAACGAAATTCAGTTGAAGGGCGAAACAATCACTAAGGGGTACTACAATAAGGAGGCGAAGACACAGGCTGCGTTTACGGAAGACGGATGGTTCCGCACGGGTGATGCCGGATATATGAAAGACGGTTTTCTGTACCTGACTGAACGAATAAAAGATTTGTTCAAGACATCAAACGGGAAATATATAGCTCCGCAGGCCATTGAAACCAAGCTTGTAGTTGACAGGTATATAGACCAAATAACGATTATCGCTGACGAAAGAAAGTTTGTTTCGGCATTGATAGTTCCTGAATATTCCCAAGTGGAGAAATATGCCAAAGATCATTGTATCGTATATACCGACAGAAAAGATTTGTTGCAGAAACCGGAAATCATAAATTTGTTCAGGGAACGTATTGATACGTTGCAGCAGGAGTTTGCCCATTATGAGCAGGTGAAGCGATTCACTCTTCTAACGGAGCCGTTCAGTATGAAACGGGGAGAACTGACTGATACATTGAAGCTGAAGCGTTCGGTTGTAGCGAAAAACTATAAAGATATTATTGACAAAATGTATGAGGATGCAGACGCATGACGCGTGTATGAGTTTTTTTCGTAACTTTGTCTCCGGTAAATAATAATGTCCCAGAAAAAATGATTACAATAGAGCAGCTGAAAGATGTCAAGGAGCGTACTGATGCGTTGTACCGCTATCTGGACATTGAAGGAAAGAAAGTTCAAGTAGAGGAAGAACAGTTACGCACTCAGGCACCCGGATTTTGGGATGACCAGAAGGCGGCAGAGGCACAGATGAAGAAGGTGAAGGGTATCCAACAGTGGCTCACAGGTTATCAGGATGTAAAAACACTGACAGACGAACTGCAGCTTGCTTTTGACTTCCATAAGGATGGACTGGTAAGCGAGGGAGAAGTGGACGATGCTTATGCCAAGGCTGTAAAAGCTGTAGAAGAGCTGGAACTTAAGAATATGCTTCGCTCTGAGGCCGACCAGATGGACTGTGTGTTGAAAATCAATTCAGGCGCCGGAGGTACGGAAAGTCAAGACTGGGCTTCTATGCTGATGCGTATGTATATGCGTTGGGCGGAAGCTAACGGATACAAACTTTCTGTCGCCAGTTTGCAGGAGGGCGATGAAGCCGGAATCAAATCGGTGACAATGAATATAGAAGGTGCGTACGCCTATGGTTATCTGAAGGGTGAAAATGGCGTGCATCGTCTGGTGCGTGTGTCTCCTTATAATGCGCAAGGGAAGCGCATGACTTCGTTTGCTTCTGTTTTTGTGACTCCGTTAGTGGATGATTCGATTGAAGTGACAGTGGATCCTGCGCGTTTGTCATGGGATACCTTCCGGAGTGGTGGAGCAGGTGGACAGAATGTCAACAAAGTGGAATCGGGAGTACGTCTGCGCTACCAGTACAAGGATCCTTATACCGGTGAGGAAGAAGAGATACTGATTGAAAACACCGAAACACGTGATCAGCCCAAGAATAAGGAAAATGCCATGCGTCAGTTGCGTTCCATTTTGTACGATAAGGAATTGAAACACCGCATGGAGGAACAGGCAAAGGTTGAGGCTGGGAAGAAAAAAATCGAATGGGGATCCCAAATCCGCAGTTATGTGTTCGATGACCGCCGTGTTAAAGATCATCGGACGAATTATCAGACCTCGGACGTAAACGGGGTGATGGACGGTAAGATAGACGGCTTCATAAAGGCATATCTGATGGAATTTTCTGACAAGGAGGTGTAAAAGCCTCCTTTCTTTTTGTATTCTAAGCTTGAAAAATAAATAATTTTGTTTGCTTTTTCCCGGATATGTTGTATTTTTGATATTGTTAAATCTAAAGGTTAAGCTATGGGAAAAAACGGCAGAATGGCCAGAAGGTTGAGCCATGAAAAACGTGAGGAAGAGAAGGCGAACCGCCTGTTCAAGATTATATGTTTTGCACTATTGTTGTTGGCCTTGTTGACGGTTATATGCTACGTGCTCGTGTTATAACATAAGTAATTACGTATTTGTATGGGTTTGGAAATAGAACGGAAATTCTTGGTTACAGATGATTCCTACAAACGTCTGGCATATAAGAGCTATCAAATCATACAAGGATATATATGCAGTGAAAGCGGCAGGACGGTGCGTGTCCGTATACGTGGGGATAAGGGTTTCCTTACAATCAAAGGCCCGTCCGGTGTGTCAGGCATAAGCCGTTATGAATGGGAACATGAACTCCCCCTCTCAGAAGCTCAGGATCTGATGGCAATATGCAAACCGGGTATAATAGACAAGATCCGTTATCTGGTAAAATACGGAAATCATACGTTTGAAGTGGATGAGTTTTATGGAGCTAACAGAGGACTTGTCGTTGCCGAAGTAGAACTGTCTTACGAAAATGAACCTTATGAGCGTCCCCCATTTCTCGGTGTGGAGGTGACAGGACAGAGACAATACTACAATTCTTCATTGATAGTAAACCCATACGAGAGGTGGAAATAATCACCTTTCTCTCTTAGTTTTTCATTGATTTGCGGTGATATTTGTCAATCAGCGGACGCCATACGTAATAAGCGAGCAGAGATGCCAGTGCAACTCCCATGCAGTTGGCGGCAAAATCCATCCAGTCTCCGCTACGGTTTGTCGTGCATGTACCTTGAAGAATCTCTATACATCCGCTCATCAGCACCGGACAGACAATGGCACCGACAATCAGGCGTTTATTGTTAATGACGCGGTGGTGAAACAGATATTCTACCCATAAAAGAGTGGAGAGTCCCCCATACATGCAGATATGTACAATTTTGTCTATATATGGGACATTATCCATACCGGTCTGTGGCGGGTTGAAAAACGACAGAAACAATATGACTGCTACTATAATCAGGGAGATTGGATAATGTTTCAGATAGTGCATTACTGTAATTTTTAGTTTTCATCTGCGAAAATACGATATTTTTTGTACATTTGCCCCATATTGAAGTTTAATTGTAATAAAAAGTCAGTTTATATGAGCGAACGTGTCAACTTTGGAAGCAGAATGGGGGCAGTTCTTGCAGCCGCAGGTTCGGCAGTGGGTTTGGGTAACGTGTGGCGTTTTCCGTATGAGACAGGTAACCACGGAGGTGCCGCCTTCATTCTTGTGTATCTGGGATGTGTCTTTTTATTCGGACTTCCTATTATGATTGCTGAATTCACTATAGGCCGTCGCTCAAAAGCTTGTACGGGAGGAGCCTACGAGATGTTGGCACCGGGTACCACATGGAGGTTCGTCGGTTATTTAGGCGTTCTGACCGGATTCCTGATTCTGGGATATTATTCGGTCGTCTCCGGATGGACATTGGAATATATATGGCAGGCGCTCAAGGGAGGATTTCACGGAAAAACTTCCGATGAATATATTGGGATGTTCCAAGAGTTTTCCGGACATCCGTTACGTCCTCTTGTATGGCTGCTGGCCATTCTGCTCATTACCCATTTTGTGGTTGTCAAGGGTGTGAAGGACGGAATTGAGAAATGTTCAAAGATTATGATGCCGCTGCTTTTCATTCTCGTAATTCTCTTGTCTGTCTGTTCGTTGACATTGCCCGGATCGGAGAAAGGGATTGAATTTTTGTTTAAGCCGGATTTCAGTAAAGTGACTCCAGACGTGTTTCTGGGAGCTATGGGACAGGCCTTCTTTTCTCTTAGTCTCGGGATGGGCTGTCTGTCGACATATGCCTCTTATTTCGGGAAAAAGACCAATCTGGGACAGACAGCTTTAAGTGTGGGTTTAATCGACACATTTGTGGCGGTATTGTCAGGTGTGATTATTTTCCCCGCTGCTTTTGCTGTCGGTATCCAGCCTGATGCAGGCCCTTCGTTGGTGTTCATCACGTTGCCGAACGTCTTTCAGCAGGCGTTTGCCGGTGTCCCGATGTTGTCATATATCTGTTCGGTAGCGTTTTATGTGTTGCTTGCGCTTGCTGCCATTACCTCTACCATCTCGCTTCATGAGGTTGCCACGGCTTTTCTGCACGAGAAATTCCGTTTTACTCGTGGACGTGCGGCTGTGCTTGTCACATCCATCTGTATGCTTGTGGGCATTGTTTCGTCACTGTCTTTGGGCGAATGGGGTTCGTTCAAGATTTGCGGAATGAACTTTTTCAATGCGTTGGATTTTCTCACAGCCAAGATCATGTTGCCGATGGGAGGCTTGTTCGCTTCCATTTTTGTAGGCTGGATAATTGACAAGAGTATTGTTAAGGGTGAAGTGACCAATTACGGTTCTTTGCGTTCGCCTTATTATCCGGTCTATCTGTTAGTCCTTCGTTTCATAGCTCCGATAGGCATACTACTGATTTTTGTAAACGAGCTTGGCTTCCTGGATTGACGGGTGATGTGGAAGGACTTTTTCTATTATTCCAAATCAGAACGTAGGGCGATAAGTGTATTGTTGGTATTGGTGATTGTGCTTTTGTCCGGTCTTCTGTTCTTGAAGTGGAATGAAAAGCCAAATCCCGTTGTCCAATGTACGGAAAGTGATGAGATTGATTCGTTCGTTGCTCGCATACGAGAGCGTGAGAACCTCCGTTATGAATATAGCGGCAACTCACGAAAACGTGTGGAGAAACAGATACCCATTGTGTTACAACGCTTTGATCCCAATACGGCAGACTCGATGCAGTTGCGTCAGTTGGGACTGACGGCATTTGTTGCCGGAAACGTCTTACGCTATCGTTCGAGTGGAGGCGTATTTCGCAATGTGGAATCGTTTTCCCGTATTTATGGGCTTACCGACAGTCAATTCGTTGCGCTGAAACCATACATAACAATATCTTCAGAATTCATATCCCAACGCGATACTTTCCGCGCAAACGAACAGAAAAAGGAAGACTTTATCCCTGCCATCGTAAAATATCCTGAGGGTACTGTCGTCTCCCTGAACGAGGCTGACACATCGCAGCTGAAACGTGTGCCGGGAATAGGCTCGGGACTGGCACGGATGATAGTGGCGTACAGGGACAGGTTGGGCGGCTTCAGCCGAGTGGAACAGTTGCAGGAGATTCCCCATATTGATGTGGAACTCAACCGATGGTTCCGAATAGAGGACGGGCCTTATCGCAAGTTGCGCGTGAACCATGACGGATTGGATTGTCTGCGCAATCATCCTTATATGGACTTCTATAAAGCCAGAGCTATCCTTGAATACCGAAGAAAACGGGGAATGATAAAGAGTCAGTCGCAGATAGCAATGTTTGAGGAATTCTCAGAAGAGGACATTCTTCGGCTTTCCCCTTATTTTTCGTTTGAATGATCTTGACGGACCACTCTGAAAACGAGCGGTCGTATTGATGAGAATGCTTGCTTGCCATCGGTAAAACGTGCGGTCATTTCATCCCCAAAGATAGGATAAAATGCTGTTCAAAGGTTTATTTGGAATTTGACTGTAAAAGTTTTACAATAATGTTTATTTCGGTGTACAATAAAATATCTATCTTTGCGCGTATTTAGATATAATGTTAAAATAATTTTTATGACCAATCCTATTGTTAAGACGATCGAGCTGAGAGATGGAAGAACTATCACGCTCGAAACGGGAAAGCTTGCAAAACAGGCAGATGGTGCTGTTATGCTGCGCATGGATAATACCATGTTGCTGGCTACTGTTTGTGCAGCAAAAGATGCAGTTCCCGGTACAGATTTTATGCCTCTTCAGGTAGAGTACAGAGAAAAATATTCTGCTTTCGGGCGTTTTCCCGGAGGCTTCACCAGACGAGAAGGAAAACCTTCTGATTATGAGATCCTGACTTGCCGACTGGTTGACCGTGCATTGCGCCCGCTTTTCCCGGACAACTATCATGCTGAAGTTTATGTCAACATTATCCTTTTCTCTGCTGACGGCGTTGACATGCCCGATGCATTGGCGGGACTGGCAGCATCTGCTGCACTGGCTGTTTCTGATATACCTTTCGGGGGACCTATTTCAGAAGTGCGTGTGGCTCGCATTGACGGCAAATTTGTTATCGATCCTACTTTTGAGGATTTGAAACGTGCCGATATGGATATCATGGTAGCCGCCACGTATGAAAATATAATGATGGTGGAAGGCGAAATGAAAGAGGTTTCTGAGCAGGATCTTCTTGAAGCAATGAAGTTCGCGCATGAGGAAATCAAGATTCACTGCAAGGCGCAGATGGAGCTGATGGAAGAAGTTGGGACGACTGTAAAGCGGGAATATTGTCATGAGGAAAATGACGAGGAGCTTCGCAAGGCCGTTCACGAAGCCTGCTATGCGAAAGCATATGCTGTTGCCGAATCCGGCAACAGAAACAAGCATGAACGTGAAGATGCGTTTACTGCCATCTGTGATGAATTTAAGGCTCAGTTAACCGAAGAGGAACTGGAGGAAAAGGGTCCTATGATTGACCGTTACTATCATGATGTGGAGAAAGAAGCCATGCGACGTTGTATCCTTGATGAAGGCAAACGTCTGGACGGCCGTGCCACGACGGAAATACGTCCCATCTGGTGCGAGGTGAGTCCGCTGCCCGGCCCTCACGGATCATCTATCTTCACACGTGGTGAAACCCAGTCATTGAGTACGGTTACTTTGGGAACCAAGCTTGACGAAAAAACGGTTGACGATGTACTTGACCAGCATAAGGAACGTTTCCTGTTGCACTACAACTTCCCTCCGTTCTCTACCGGAGAGGCAAAGGCACAGCGTGGTGTGGGCCGTCGTGAAATAGGTCACGGACATCTGGCATGGCGTGCCCTGAAAGGACAGGTTCCGGAGAACTATCCGTATTGTGTACGTGTAGTATCAGACATCCTGGAGTCAAACGGTTCGTCTTCAATGGCTACTGTATGTGCCGGGACATTGGCATTGATGGATGCGGGTGTACCTATCAAGAAGCCGGTATCTGGCATCGCAATGGGATTGATCAAAAATGCCGGTGAAGACAAATATGCAGTGCTGTCAGATATCTTGGGCGATGAAGACCATCTGGGAGACATGGACTTCAAGGTCACCGGTACACGCGATGGTATCACAGCCACGCAGATGGATATAAAGTGTGACGGACTGACATACGACATTCTGGAGAAAGCATTGCTGCAGGCAAAGCAGGGGCGCGAATACATACTTGGAAAACTGACAGAGTGTATTGCCGAACCTCGTCCTGAACTTAAGCCACATGTTCCGCGTATTGAAACCATGACCATTCCGAAGGAATTTATCGGTGCTGTCATCGGCCCGGGCGGAAAGATTATTCAGGGTATGCAGGAGGAGACCGGTACCACTATCACGATTGAAGAGACAGAAGGCGTAGGTCGTATTGAGATAGCCGGAACAAACAAGAAAAGCATTGATGAGGCTGTGCGTCGTATCAAGAATATTGTGGCCGTTCCGGAAGTGGGAGAGGTCTATAAGGGAAAAGTCCGTTCTGTCATGCCTTACGGTGTGTTCATCGAGTTCCTTCCGGGAAAAGACGGACTTCTTCATATATCTGAGATCGACTGGAAGCGTTTCGAGACTATTGAGGAAACCGGACTGAAGGAAGGTGACGATATAGACGTGAAGCTCCTGGATATCGATCCGAAGACCGGCAAATTCAAACTTTCACACAAGGTTCTGCTCCCGAAACCGGAAGGTATGGAAAACGGCAATGGGAAAGGCGAAAATCATGGAAGACATGACCACCATCCGCGTCATAACAAATAAAAGCGTGAGTTTTACGTAACTTCCCATAAAAGGAATCTGAAAAAAATGCCGGTCCAAACGGGCCGGCATTTTTGCATTCATCTGAAAAAGTGTCCGATGAAAGGGATCTCCCTGAGCGGCAGGTCTTTTTTGATGATATACATTACAAATATCAGTATCAACAGCGTATGAAAAGCCAGGCTCCATACCGTATTGTCTATTTTTACTTCCCGCATAATCACGAACAAGACAGCGGCCAATGCCAGATATACAGCCATGTCTTTCAGAGGATACTTGACGGGGTATTTATTCTGTCCGATTATGAATGACAATATTGTGATGATACCGTATCCTGCTACTGATGCCCATGCTGAGGCTACATAACCGTACATCGGAACCAGCCATATATTCAACACCAATATCACCGCACAGCCCATCAGGGAAAAATATGCTCCCCATCGTGTTTCATCAGTCAGCTTATACCAGAAGGACAGGTTGAAATAGATTCCTTTGAAGATTTCCGCTCCCATCACAATTGCTACGATACCAAGACCATCCCAATAGTCACGGGCTACCATAAACTTCAGGATATCCATATATCCCATGACAGCAAGAAAGGCAAGCAGGGAGAATATAAAGAAATATTTCATTGCTGCAGCATACATCACACGGTTGTCTTCGTTCTTGCTCTTTCCGAATACGAAAGGTTCGTAAGCATAGCGGAACGCTTGGGTGAACACAGCCATTATTAATGCCATTTTGCTCGTGGCGCTGTAGATGCCAAGTTGGACAAGGCCCTCCTGACGGTCATCGAACAGAAAAGGATATATCATCTTGTCAACTGTCTGGTTCAGGATTCCCACTATACCGAAAATCATTATCGGAAATGAATATCCAGCCATTTGTTTCATCAGTCTTTTGTCGGCACGATATGAAAATCCTCTCAATTCCGGTACAAAGAAAAGCATCTGTACGGAAGACATTATCAGATTGGAAACGAATATATAACCTACCAGATAATCGGGATTGTAGAACCATGACACTGTCCCGTGGGCATGTTCGTCAAGCCATGGGCAAAGCAGCAGGAAAAAAAGATTGAGCATGATGTTTCCGATGATACTGAACAGCTTGATGGCTGCAAACTTCACCGGCCGCTTCTTATAACGCAAATATGCAAATGGGATGCATTGAAAAGCATCGAGTGCCACTACGACAACCATCATTCCTATATAATCGGGATGGTCGGGATATTCAAGCAATGACGATATGGGATGCAGAAATGCCATACAGATCACAACAAACAACAGCGAAAGTCCGCCTACAAAAAGCAGTGAATTGGCATATACCTTTTCTGCTTGTTCGTCCTTTTTGTTGGCGAAGCGGAAAAAACCGGTCTCCATGCCAAAGGTTAGTAACACCAGTATCAATGCGGTGTAGGCATACACGTTTGATACAACGCCGTAACCGCCCGAGGCCGCAGGCAATACTGCGGTATAAAGCGGTACGAGCAAATAGTTCAAGAAGCGTCCAAGAATACTGCTCACTCCATAGATGGCTGTATCCTTCGCCAATGATTTCATTCCTGCCATACGTTCATGTCAGTCAAACAGAGTCATTTCAATCGAATATTTATTTTTCCCCAAGTGCTTGTATGCCAGATCTGTCACTTCGCGTCCGCGCGGGGTACGCTTCAGGAAGCCCTCCTTGATAAGAAAAGGTTCGTACACTTCTTCCAATGTGCCGGGATCCTCTCCCAACGCCGTGGCGATGGTAGTCAGTCCAACCGGGCCGCCTTTGAACTTGTCGATGATTGTACATAGGATCTTGTTGTCGATCTCGTCAAGTCCGTAGCGGTCTATGTTAAGTGCCTCTAAAGCATAGCGGGCAATCTTTATGTCAATGCGTCCCGACCCTTTCACTTGTGCAAAGTCGCGGACACGTCTTAACAGTGCATTGGCGATACGTGGAGTACCGCGGCTGCGGGAAGCGATTTCTTCCGCTGCCTCTGTATCGCACGGCACGTTCAGAATGCCGGCAGAGCGCGTTATAATGTGCGCCAACACGGAATTGTCATAATATTCCAGGTGCAGGTTGATGCCAAAACGGGCACGGAGCGGAGCTGTCAGCAGACCGCTGCGGGTTGTGGCACCGACCAGCGTGAACGGGTTCAGATCAATTTGTATGCTTCGTGCCGAAGGGCCCTTGTCGATCATTATGTCGATGCGGTAATCTTCCATAGCTGAATACAAGTACTCTTCCACTACCGGACTAAGCCTATGGATTTCATCTATGAAAAGTACATCATTCGGCTCCAGACTGGTCAGTACGCCAGCCAAATCGCCCGGTTTGTCAAGCACCGGTCCGGATGTGATCTTGAATCCTACCCCTAACTCATTGGCAATGATGTTGCTAAGTGTCGTCTTTCCCAGTCCAGGGGGGCCGTGCAGGAGCACATGGTCGAGTGCTTCTGCACGTAAACGTGCAGCCTTTACAAAGATGCGCAGATTGTCGACCACTTTATCCTGACCGCAAAAGTCCTCAAACCTCAGCGGACGCAGAGCGTTTTCAAAATCACGTTCCTTGCCTGTCGGTCTATAATCGCGTATATCAAACTGTTCTTCCATTCATTCTCAGATAAACGATGCAAATTTAGAAATATCTGTGAATAAAAAAGAACTAATGTCGTATATTTGTTTTTCAAACACTTATAGTATGAGAAGAAACGAGAAGCGCATATTGGTAGGCATGAGCGGTGGCATAGACAGTTCATCGGTCTGCATCATGCTTAAGGAACAAGGATACGAAGTTGTGGGAGTAACGATGCGTACATGGGATATCCCTTCACACTTTTCCATTCCCGGTCAGGAACAGCCGGACGAAGTGCTGGAGGCACAGGCATTTGCGGAACAGATCGGAATAGAACACCATGTGGCGGATGTCCGTAAGGAGTTCAAGGACGTGATTGTCCGGTACTTTATAGACGAATATATGCGCGGACGGACGCCGAATCCGTGCGTAATGTGTAATCCGCTATTCAAAGAGCGCATACTATGCGAATGGGCAGACCGCACCGGGTGTGCCGGAATTGCTACCGGACATTATTGCCGTATGGAAGACAGAAACGGGCTGCGTTACATAGTGACAGGTGATGATCCTTTAAAGGATCAGTCGTACTTTCTGTGGAAGCTTCCTCAAGAGATATTACGACGTATGATTTTTCCGTTGGGAGGGATGACCAAGACAGAGGTCCGTAAGTACCTTGCTTCTAGGGGATTCGATACTAAGGCTAAAGACGGTGAAAGTATGGAAATATGTTTCATAGACAGGGATTACAGGGAATTCCTGAAAGAACACTGTCCTGACATTGATGAGCGGATAGGGCAGGGGTGGTTTGTAGATAGCAAGGGTGTCAAGTTGGGTCAGCACAAGGGATTTGCCTATTATACTATCGGACAGCGAAAAGGGTTGGGAATAGCATTGGGAAAGCCGATGTACGTGCTTAAAATCAACCCGAACAAGAATACCGTAATGTTGGGGGATGCAGAACTGTTGAAAGCGGAATATATGCTGGTGGAAGATGTCGATGCGGTGAACATGCAGGAACTTCTTGAATGCGAGCATCTGTCTGTTCGTATCCGTTACAGAAGCCGTCCCATCCCGTGTCGCATTGTTCAGACAGACTATATGTGCCTGCTCGTGAAATTTCTGGGAGAGGCTTCGGCCATAACTCCGGGCCAGTCAGCCGTATTCTATGACGGTAACCGTGTCTTAGGAGGTGGATTTATCGCTTTCCAGCATGACGTGAAGAAACTTGCAGATAAATATCATGATGCCTTCTGAGAATTTATCCAAAGTGTGTTAGGGCTTCAGCACCTCTAAATATTCTCTGAATATGGTAACACAAAAGAAAGGCTGTATCAAAAATAAGAGTTGATACAGCCTGTAATATTGATTTCCGATTTCCTTATTCTCCAAATAGGGACATTCAGTAAACACCATAAAATTAGCCAACTAATTCGCAATACTTTGTGTATGAATTAGGGACATTTACTGAATGTCCCTAAAAAGTTGTTACAATTACCGTTTCTTGTCCTTTGTGACAGGTAATATTTGTATGGTGTTTTCTTCCTATTCCTCCTTTGTCAGTCTCATAAAATGCTCTGTCCGAACATCTCCCAGTGGAGATACTTTCTCCCTTATGTATGGTGAAAGCGGAAACGGTTGACTCTGCCCATTTACAAAATCAGAAAAAAATACGAAAAAAATTTGTAGGTCTAAAATAAAACTGTACCTTTGCAATCGCAATCAAGAGAGAGGGCGTTTAGCTCAGCTGGTTCAGAGCGTCTGCCTTACAAGCAGAGGGTCGGCG